>NZ_JACHNB010000001.1:7765585-8393670 GCF_014205225.1 Actinoplanes octamycinicus | reverse complement strand
GTTCGGTGCGGACCGCCTGGGGCTCGTCGGTCACGGTGACCCCGGCGTCGCCGCTCAAGGTGGTCGGCTGGCCCGGCCTCGCGGTCCCGGTCAAGACCACCACCGCGACACCGGGTTCGCTGGTCACCGCCGGGCAGCAGGTGGGCGAGGTTCAGGCGGCCGGGGTACGCGTCCCGCTCCGTGCCGACGCCGCCACCAGCGAGCCCTCGCTGTGGTGGAAGCTCACCCGCCGGTCGTGACGGGTCCGCTGGGTCAGCACCACGCAGCCCAGCACCACGACCGCCGCGCCGAGTGACGCGGCGGTCACCGGCTCGTCCAGCAGCAGCGCCGACCAGAGCAGGGTCAGCACCGGCTGGGCGAGCTGGATCTGCCCGACCCGGGCGATCCCGCCCTTGGCCAGCCCGGTGTACCAGGCGAAGAAGCCGAGGAACATGGACACCCCGGTCAGGTAGCCGAACGCCGCCCAGCTGGTCCCGGTGGCCGCCGACGGGCCGGCCAGCATCGCGACCGGCAGGGTGACCGGCAGCGCGAGCACCAGCGCCCAGCAGATCGTCCGGGCCCCGCCGAGGTCCCGGGCCAGCACCCCACCCTCGGCGTAGCCCAGCGCGCACAGCACCACCGCGGCCAGCAGGTAGAGGTCGGCCAGGCCCAGCCCGCCGCGCACCGTCCCGGTGGTCACCAGGAAGCCCAGCACGGCGACCAGGCCACCGCCGCTGGCCAGCCAGAACGGCAGCGGCGGCCGCTCGTGTGCGCGGAGCGCCGCGAGGACCGCGGTCATCGCCGGCAGCACGGTGACCACGACCGCGCCGTGTGAGGACGTCTGGCTGGTCAGCGCCAGTGAGGTGAACAGCGGGAAGCCGACGACCACGCCGAGCGCGACCACCGCGAGCCGAACCCACTGAGTCCGGGAGGGACGTGGCGCGCGGGTCACGGCCAGGTAGATCAGGGCGAGGGCGGCCGCGCCGACCGCCCGGCCGGACGCCACGAACCACGGGTCGAGATCGCGCACCGCCACCCGGGTCATCGGCAGGGTCAGGCTGAACGCCAGCACGCCCAGCGCCCCGAGGGCGAGGCCCGCCGTTACCGTGCTGCGGGCAGTAGCGCTACTCTGTTCTCTCATGAATGACGGTAACGCAGCCCAGCGCGTTATCCAAGATCTCCGTGCTCGCGCGTCCGGGTCGGTGCCCGGCACCCGGCTGCCCTCGATCCGCGAGCTGACCGTGGCGCACCAGGCCTCCCCGGTCACCGTCAGCGAGGCGATCCGCTTCCTGGTGGCGCAGGGGCTGGTCGAGGCGCGGCCCGGCCGGGGCACGTTCGTGGCCGCCCGGCCGGAGCCGGCGCGGGCGCCGGACCTGTCCTGGCAGACGGTCGCGCTCGGCCCGCGCCGGTTCGGCGAGAGCGAGATGCAGGCGTTGCTGGCGTTGCCGCCGGACGGCGCCATCCCGCTCTCCGGTGGCTACCTGGACGCCGAGCTGCAGCCGGCCGCCGCGCTCGGCGCCGCGCTGGCCCGGGTGGCCCGGCAGCCGGCCGCCTGGCAGCGCGGCCCGGCGGAGGGCCGGACGGACCTGCGGGAGTGGTTCGCCCGGCAGGCCGGTGGCCGGTTGCGGGCCGGTGACCTGGTGATCTGCCCGGGCGGGCAGGCCGCCCTGTCGTCCGCGCTGCGCGCGCTCGCCGCGCCCGGCGACACCCTGCTCGTCGAGTCGCCGACCTACCTGGGCGCGCTCGCCGCCGCCCGGGCCAGCGGGCTGCACGTGGTGCCGGTGCCGGCCGACCGGGACGGGGTGCTGCCCGACCAGCTGGCCGCGGCGTTCGCCCGGACCGGGGCCCGGATGTTCTACTGCCAGCCGCTGCACGCCAACCCGACCGGTGCCACGCTGGCCGGGCACCGGCGGGCCGCGGTGCTGGCCACGGTCCAGGCCAACGGCGCCTTCCTGATCGAGGACGACTACGCCCGCGACCTGGTGATCGACGGTGAGGCCCCGCCGCCGCTGGCCGCCGACGACCCGGCCGGCCACGTCGTCTACCTGCGGTCGCTGACCAAGTCGGCGGCGCCCGGCCTGCGGATCGCCGCGATCGGCGCGCGCGGCCCGGCCGGCGCCCGGCTGCGGGCCGCCCGGCTGCTCGACGACTTCTTCGTGGCCGGTCCGCTGCAGCAGGCCGCGCTGGAGTTCGTCACCGGCCCGGCCTGGGGCCGGCACCTGCGTGGCCTGCGCCGCGACCTGCGGCACCGCCGGGATGCGCTGCTCACCGCCCTGCACCGGCACCTGCCCGGGCTGGTGCCGCCGGTGATCCCGCGCGGCGGCCTGCACCTCTGGGTCCGGCTGCCGGACGGCGCCGACGACACCGTCCTGGCCGCCGCGGCCGCCGCCGAGGGCGTCATCGTCTTCCCGGGCCGGCCCTGGTTCGCCGCCGAGCCGCCGGCCGCGCACCTGCGGCTGACCTATGCCGCCGCCCCGCCCGACCTGATGGACGAGGCGGTGCGCCGGCTGGCCCGGGTCGTGCGCTGATCAGCAGGGGCGGGGTGATGCGCTGATCGGCCGGCGGCCCCCGGCGGTGCGCTGATCAGCCGGCGATCCACGGGCCGTGCCAGCCGCCGTGCTCGGCGACCAGCCGGTCGGCGCCGGGCGGCCCCCAGGTGCCGGGGGCGTAGGTCTCCACCGGCGGCGGGTTGTCGATCAGCGGCTGCATGATCCGCCAGGTCTCCTCGACGCCGTCCTGACGCTGGAAGCGGGTGCTGTTGCCGAGCAGGGCCGCGTGCAGCAGCACCTCGTACGGCGTCGGCCCCTCGCCGCCCTCCTGGGCGAACTCCATGTCCAGGGTGACCGGCTCCGGCCCGGGCGCGTCCGAGCGGTGTGCCTGCAACCGCAGCCGCAGCCCGGTGGACGGGTCCAGTTTGACCACCAGCTCGTCCGGTTCCGGCCGGTGGAAGCCGCTCGGGGTCCGCAGGCCGAGCTTGGGCGGCCGCTTGAAGACCAGCCGGAACTCGGTCTGGGTGACCGGCATCCGCTTGCCGGTCCGGATGAAGAACGGCACCCCCGACCAGCGCCAGTTGTCGATCTCCAGCCGGATCGCCGCGTACGTCTCGGTCGCCGAGTCCGCCGCCACCCCGGGGATCTCGCGATAGCCCTGGTACTGCCCGCGGACGTAGTGCGCCGGATCTGCCGCGGCCACCGCCCGCCAGAGCGCCAGCTGGCTGTTCTTCAGGCTGTCCGGGTTCTGTCCGGCCGGGGACTCCATCGCGCCCGCCGCGACCACCTGCATCAGGTGGTTGACCACCACGTCGCGGACCGCGCCGACCGGGTCGTAGAAGTGCCCGCGGTCCTCGACGCCGAAGCTCTCCGCCATGGTGATCTCGACGGACTCCACGTAGTTGCGGTTCCACACCGGTTCGAGCAGCGAGTTGGCGAACCGGAAGTAGATCAGCTCCTCCAGGCCCATCTTGCCGAGGAAGTGGTCGATCCGGTACAGCTGCGACTCGTCGACGTGCTGGTGGATCTCGGCGGCCAGCGCGACCGCGGACTCGGTGTCGTGCCCGAACGGCTTCTCCACCACGATCCGCCCGCCGCGTACCAGATCCGCCTCGGCCAGGCCGCGGGTGACCCGGCCGAACAGGAACGGCGGGATCTCCAGGTAGAAGACCGGTGTCCGGGCGCTGCCGATGGCGGTGGCGACCCGCTGGTAGACGGCCGCGTCACCGAAGTCGCCGTGCACGTAGCTCATCCGGCCGGTCAGCCGCTCGAACGCCTCCTCCTCGATCTTCTCGCCGGTGCCCTCGATCGCGGCCCGGGCGTGCGCCACCAGGTCGTCCTGGGTCCAGGTGTCGACCGCGACACCGATGATCGGGCAGTCGAGCAGCCGGCGCAGTTCCAGCCGGTACAGCGAGCGGAAGGTCATCACCTTGGCGAGGTCGCCGGTGATGCCGAAGATGACCAGAACGTCAGCGGGCCCGGTTGTCGGTGCCATGGTGTCCCCTCCTGCTGATGCGCGGTTCGTCGATCGTGGCGGGGTCGAGCAGCTCGGCCGAGCGGTGTGCCGGCCGCAGATAGAAGTCGTCGAGCCAGGAGGCGAAGGCGCGCATCTCGGCGCCCGCGTTGGCCAGCAGCTGGGCGTGCACGCCGAGCCAGGCGGCGAACGCGAACCGGCCCTTGAGCTCGTGGCGGTGCGGCCCGATCTCGGCGACCGCGGCCTTGCGGCCGATCATCGCCATGATCCCTTTGTCCCGGTAGTGGAACGGCTGCCGGCCGGTGCCTTCGATGTCCGCGATGATGTTGCCGGCCGCCCAGTCGCCGGCCTGCTGGGCGACGCTGCCCAGCTGCGGCAGCGCGGTGCCGTCACCGTTCGGGATGTTGGCCACGTCGCCGAGCGCGTAGACCTGCGGGAAGCCGGCCACGCTCAGATCCGGCTCCACGTCGATCCGCCCGCCGCGCCCCTGCGGCAGCCCGGACCGGGACGCCAGCGGTGCCGCCATCTGGCCGCCACCCCAGACCACGAGCTGGGTTTTCAGTACGGTGCCGTCGCTGAGCGTGACCCGGTCCGCGGTCACCGCCTTGACCGAGACGCCGAGCCGCAGTTCCACCCCGCGCCGTCGCAGCTGCTGCACCGCGTAGCCGTGCGCCTCGTCGGAGAACGCGGTGAGCACGGTGTGCCCGAGGTCGACCAGGATCACCCGGGCGCCGGCGATGGCCAGGTGCGGGTAGACGTGCGGCATCACGTCGTGGACGATCTCGGCGAGCGCCCCGGCCGTCTCCACGCCGGTCGGCCCGCCGCCGACCACCACGAAGGTGAGCGCGCCCTCCTCGGCCAGCTCGGGTTTCGCGGCGACGTCGCGGAACAGCTCCAGCAGCCGGCCGCGGACCCGTTCGGCGTCGGCCAGGCTGTAGAGCGGCAGGGTGAACTGCTCGGCGCCGGGGGTGTGGAAGAAGTTCGGCTGCGCGCCGGCCCCGAGCACGATCACGTCGGCCTCGACCGTGGTGTCGTCGGCCAGGGTCACCGTGGACCGTTCCGGGTCGATCGCCACCACGTCGCCGGTGCGGGTCTCGACGTTGGCGTGCCGGGCGAACATCTCGTCCAGGTCGAACCGGATGTCCTGCGGCGCCAGCTCGGCGGTGGCGATCTGGTAGAGCAGCGGCTGGAACTGGTGGTAGCCGTTGCGGTCGATGATCGTGACCTCGGCGCGTGGCTCGTCCGCCAGACGTCGCGCGCAGGCCACACCGGCGAACCCGGCGCCGACGATGAGAACCCGTGCCATCCGTGGCTCCTTCCGCAGGGATTCCACGGCTCATCGTCGGTGACATCGCCGGCGGCGGCTTCCTCCGGATCGGATGAAGTCAGCCGCTCGCCTCCGCCATTTCATCCGTTGTGGAGGATGGCCCGGCCGGGGACCGCTGGCCAGTGTGGAAAGGGTGAATCCGACCGTGCTGGCAGTGCCCGCCCAGTTGCTTCCCGCGCGCGAGCAGATGGCGTTCACGTTGATGTTCCACATCATCTTCGTGCCATTCGGGGTCGCGCTCCCGGCCATGATGCTGATCGCCAACTACAAGGGTCTGCGGCGCAACGACTCGGTGGCGCTCCGGCTGGCCCGTCGCTGGTCGCACGCGGCCGGCCTGTTGTTCGCCGTGGGCGCGGCCTCCGGCACCGTGCTCTCGTTCGAGATGGGCCTGCTCTGGCCGGGGCTCACCGGGCGGTTCGGCGAGGTGTTCGGGCTGCCGTTCGCGATCGAGGGCCTGGGGTTCTTCCTGGAGGCCATCCTGGTCGCCATCTACATCTTCGGGTGGCGGCGGCTGCGTCCCTGGACGCACTTCTGGCTGGGCGTGCCGATCCCGTTCGTCGCGCTGGTCGGCGCCTTCTCGATCATCTCGGCGAACGCGTGGATGAACCAGCCGGCCGGTTTCACGATCAGCCCGACCGGCGAGATCACCGACGTCGACCCGATCGCGGCGATCTTCAACGACGCGCTCTGGTACGAGCTGCTGCACTTCGTGCTCGCCGCGTACATGGCGGCGGCGTTCACGCTCGCCTCGATCTACGTGGTCGGGTGGCTGCGTGGCCGGCGGGACCGGTACCACCGGCTCGGCATCCTGATCCCGCTCACCATCGGGGCCGTGCTCACCCCGATCCAGTTCGTGGTCGGCGACCTGATCGCGGTGGCGATCTTCCAGGACCAGCCGGCGAAGTTCGCCGCCATGGAGGTGGTCACGAACTCCGGCACCCACCAGCCGGAAGTCCTCTACGGCATCTACGACAGCGCCACCAACACGGTCAAGGGCGGTATCTCGATCCCGGGGCTGGACTCCCTGCTCGCCGGGAACAGCGTGGACACCTACGTGCCGGGGCTCGACCAGTTCCCGGACGCCAAGCCGTCGAACGTCACCATCGTGCACTGGGCGTTCGACACGATGGCGGGCATCGGCACCGTGCTGATCCTGCTGGCGCTCTGGTTCGGGATCGCCTACTGGCGCAAGCGGGACGTGCCGGGCAACCGGTTGTTCCTGTGGTTCGCGGCGAGTTCCGGGGTGCTCACCTACATCGCCGTCGAGTGCGGCTGGATCGTCACCGAGGTCGGCCGGCAGCCCTGGGTCGTCTACAACATCCTGCGGACCGAGGACGCCGTCACCGACGCGAACGCGACCGGCCTGTGGGTGAGCTTCACCGTGGTGCTGCTGCTCTATCTGGTCCTCGCGGTCGGCACGGTCGCGGTGTTGCGGGCGATGTCGCGGCGATGGCGGGCCAGCGACCGCACCGACGACGAGGACGCCGTCTACGGCCCGCGCCCGGAGGTGCTGAAATGAGCGCGGCCACGGCGGTCGCGGCGGTCATGGTGCTGGCCGTCACGCTCTACGCGTGTACCGGGCTGGCCGATCACGGCGCCGGGATCTGGGACCTCACGGCCGGCGGGAGCGAGCGCGGGCGGCGGCCCCGGTCGCTGATCGACAACGCGATCACCCCGGTCTGGGAGGCCAACCACGTCTGGCTGATCTACCTGCTGGTGTTGTGCTGGACGGCGTTCGGCGACGCGTTCGCGGCGATCATGTCCACGCTCTTCGTGCCGCTCGCCCTCGGGCTGCTCGGGATCGTGCTGCGCGCGGCCGGCTTCGCGATGAGCAAGGATGCGACCCGGGCCCGGGTCCGGCACGTCGCCGGCTGGGTGTTCGGGGTCGGGTCGTTCCTCACGCCGTTCTGGCTGGGCACCGCGCTGGGCGCGGTGGTGACCGGCCGGGTGCCGGCCGGGAACGCGGCCGGCAACGAGGTGACCAGCTGGCTCAACCCGGCGGCCCTGCTGATCGGGCTGCTGACGGTCGCCGTCGGGGCGTACGTGTCGGCGGTCTACCTGCTGGCCGAGGCGCGCCGTCAGGCGATGCCGGACCTGCTGGGCTACTTCCGCCCCCGGGCGCTGGTCGCCGGTGGCGCCGGCGTCCTGGCCGGCGTCGCCGCCCTGATCGCGCTGCGGGTCGACAACCCGCAGATGGCCGATCGGCTGCTCAGCCGCGGCTGGCCCCTGCTGGTCCTCAGCGTGCTCGCGCTGGCCGGGTCGTTCCTGCTGGCCACCGGCATCCGGGTGTGGCTGATGCGGCTGGTCGCCGCGGCCGGGATCGCCGCGCTGGTGTGGGCCTGGGCGGTGGCGCAGTATCCGTATCTGCTGCCGTTCACGCTGACCGTCAGCGAGGGCGCCGCCTCGGCGGTCACCCTGCGGTGGCTGCTGATCTGGTTCGTGGCGGCGCTGGTGCTGGTGATCCCCGCGCTGATCCTGCTCTTCCGGCTGGACCAGCGCGGGGAACTGGGGGAGGAGTCAGCCGAGTCGCTCGGCGATGTGGTCCCCGACCCGCAGGGCGTTGGCCATCGCGGTCAGTGACGGGTTCACCGCGCCGATGCTCGGGAAGAAGCTGGTGTCCGCGACGTAGAGGTTGTCCACCTCGTGCGCCCGGCAGTTCTCGTCCAGCGCCGAGGACGCCGGGTCGGTGCCGAACCGCACCGTCCCGGCCTGGTGCGCGGTCGCCCCGATCGGCATCCCCTTGTGCAGGTAGATGCTGTGGTCGAGGAGCCGGTGCGGGTGCATCCCGAGGTCGCCGAGCATGCTCTGCAGCTGGTGCCGCAGCCGGGTGACGCCCTCGGTGTTGTTCTTCTCGTCGAGGGTCAGCCGGATCTGCCCGTCCGCCTCCAGGGTCACCCGGTTGTCCGGCAGCGGCAGGTCCTCGCCGCACAGCCAGAAGTCGACCGCGTGGTGCGCGAGCACCTCGAACGGCATCTCCGGGGAGAGCTTGCCGGCCATCCGCGGCGCGTTCGCCCGGATCTGCTCGGCGTCCGACTTGCCGAGCATCTGGATGCCGCCCATCGGGAACTCCCAGTCGTCCGACGCGAGGTACCAGTCGTGCACCGCCAGGGTCTTCTGGAAGCGGGTCGGGTTGGGCTCGCGGGAGACCGCCATCAGCGCCAGGTTGTTGTGCCGCATGTAGTGCCGGCCGACCACGTCGGAGCCGTTGGCCAGCCCGCGCGGGTGCTTGTCGTTCGCCGAGCGCAGCAGCAGCGCGGCCGAGTTCACCGCGCCGCAGGCGACCACCACGATGCCGGCGGTGAACCGTACCGTCTCCTCGCCGATCTTCGCGATCACCGCGGTGACGGTGCGGCCGCCCGGGTCGGTCTTCAGCCGTTGCACGTACGCGTTCGTCACCATCCGGACGTTGTCGTGCCGCAGCGCCGGCTCCACGCATCGCACGTGCGAGTCGGACTTCGCCCCGACCAGGCACGGGAAGCCGTCCACCCGGTCGCAGCGGATGCAGACGCTGTCGTGGGTGGCCCGGCCGATCGCGTCCTGCGTCAGGTTCACCCCGATCGGCAGGTGGAACGGGTGCCGGCCGAGCTTCTCCAGGTTGTCGCTGAGCTCCTGGATGCGTGGCTCGTGCTGGACCGGCGGGTACGGGTACTGCCGGCTCGCGGCGCCCTCGGTCGGGTCCTCGCCGTGCCGGCCGTGCACGCCGTACAGGTGCTCGGCCTCGCTGTAGTACGGCTCCAGGTCGGCGTAGGTGATCGGCCAGGCCGGCGAGATCCCGCCGTGGTGCCGCAGCTCGCCGAAGTCCTCCGGCCGGAGCCGGAACAGCGCCGCGCCGTAGAACTTGGTGTTCCCGCCGACGTAGTAGTTCACTTCGGGCGGGAACTCGTCGCCGTGCGCGTCGAGCCAGAACTCCGGCGCGCGGTACTTCCCCTTGACGAAGACGGCGGTCGATTCCCAGTTGTCCCGTTCCCGGGGCAGGTAGTCGCCGCGTTCCAGGATCAGGACCTGTTTACCGGTCCCGGCGAGCTTGTGTGCCAGGGTGCCGCCCCCGGCGCCGGTTCCGATCACGATCACGTCGGCATGCTGCTGGTCGGCCATCAGGAGTCCTCCGTGTGGTAGCCGTTGAGGAGCTGCTGTTCCCGGTCTCGGCGCGGGAACAGGAAGAAGACGAGGACGACGCCGGACGCGATGGCGATGATGCCGGCCGTGTACGCCCAGTCCGCCCCGTCCAGGAAGGACTGCTTGGCGGCGGCGGTGATCTGGCCGGCGTACTGCGGGTACTGCTGGGCGGCGTCGGTGGCGCTGGAGAACGACTTGGTCAGCATGTTCCGGACGCTGTCCGAGGCGCCCGGGTCCTGCGTGTTGACCGCCGCCGTCACCGCCGAGGCGTAACCGGCCGTCAGGAGCGCGCCGAAGACCGACTGGAGGATCGCGCCGCCCAGGTCGCGCTGCAGGTCGGCGGTGCCGGAGGCCATCCCGGCCCGGCGCACCGGCACCGAGCTGGTGAGCGAGTGCGAGGCCGGCGTCCCGGCGAAGCCCACACCGACCCCGATGAAGGCGTAGGCCAGACCGATCTGCCAGTACGCGCTGCCGTCGGTCCAGAACAGCAGCATCCAGCCGAAGGCGAGCAGCAGGAAGGCGTATCCGACGAGCAGGGTGAATCGCGCGCCGCGGGTCTCCACCAGTTTGGCCGACTGCGGCGCGACCAGGACCATCAGGATCACCGCGGGCAGGAACGCGGCGCCCGCCTCGAAGGTCGAGTAGCCGAGCACGTTCTGCAGGTACTGCTGGCTGACGAAGGCCGAGCCCATCAGCGAACCGAAGACGATCACCCCGGCGCAGGCCGCCACCCAGAAGATCCGCCGACCGGCCACGCGCAGGTCGTAGAGCGGGTTCCGGGCGACCCGCTGGCGCAGGACGAAGACGACCAGGGCGACCACGGCGATCCCGGCCAGGACCAGGGTGAGCGTGCCCTTGTTCGGCACCGGCGCGAAGTTGATCGACAGGATGAGCGAGCCGACCAGCACGATGGAGAGCAGGCCGCCGAGGTTGTCGACCGGCTCGGTGGTCTCGTTCACCCCGCCGGGCACCAGGAAGAACGCCAGCAGCAGGGCGAGCACGGCGAGTGGCAGCGTGATCAGGAAGACCGAGCCCCACCAGAAGTTCTGCAGCAGCGCGCCGGCGACGAGCGGACCGAGCGCGGCGACGCCGCCGCCGATCGCCGACCACAAGGCGATGCTTCTGGTACGCCCGGCACCCGACCACAGCGCGGTGATCAGCGCCAGCGTGGTCGGATAGGCGAGGCCGGCCGAGATCCCGCCGAGCACCCGGGCGCCGAACAGCACGCCGTCCGACGGCGCGTAGGCGGCCAGCAGGCACGCCGGGATCGACAGCCCCATGCCGAGCAGCAGCATCAGCTTGCGCCCGTACCGGTCGCCCAGCGCGCCCAGGTAGAGCACCGAGGCGGCCAGGCCGAGCGAGTAGCCGACCGCGATCAGGTCCAAGGTGGTCTGCGACGAGTCGAACGCCCGGCCGATCGACGGCAGGGCGACGTTCGCCACCGACAGGTTCAGGTTGGCGACCGCGGCCACCACGATCAGTGCGGTGAGCACCAGGCCGGAACGGGCGGGTGCCTCGGTCTTCACTGCCTCTACTGCCATGAGGTCCAACTTCGCGGGCCGGAGGCGGCCGCACATCCTTCGTTGAGGGTGATGTCTCCGGCACCGGCCGTGTCCTTTGCTGGACGGATGACGGACAGCACGAGCGAGCACACCAGACGGGGCGGGGGCTGGCAGCTCTGGGTCAGCATGGCAGCGGCAGCCGTGCTGGGCGGAGTGATCGGCGCGGCCATCGCCGGCACCACCGACCGGGACGAGAAGACCCCGGCCGCCGTCCAGCAGCAGGTGGGGGCCGGCGTCTGCGACGCCACCCAGGTGTCCGAGAAGGCCCTGCCCTCGGTGGTCACGATCAGCGCCAGCAACGGCGACGCCGGCGGCACCGGATCCGGCGAGGTGATCCGCAAGGACGGCTACATCCTCACGAACAACCACGTGATCTCGCTGGCCGCCAACGGCGGCAAGGTCACCGTGCTGTTCAACGACGGCCGCACGGTGCCGGCCACGATCACCGGCCGGGACCCCAAGGCGGACCTCGCGGTGATCAAGGTGGACGGGCAGAACGACCTGCCGGTCATCCCGTTCGGCAAGTCGGCGGACGTCGAGGTGGGCCAGCCGGTCGTCGCGCTCGGCGCGCCGCTGGGCCTGTCCGGCACGGTCACCTCGGGCATCGTCAGCGCGCTGGACCGCACCATCCAGGTGCCCGGCGACAACGGCGAGATGGCGCTGCTCGTCTCCGCCGTGCAGACCGACGCGGCGATCAACCCGGGCAACAGCGGCGGCGCGCTGGTCAACTGCGCGGCCGAGCTGATCGGGGTGCCGTCGGCCGGCGCCACCATCCCGGCGTCCGAGTCGGGCGGGGGCAGTTCGGGCGACATCGGGCTCGGGTTCGCCATCCCGGTCGACCTGGCGAAGTCCATCTCTGACGAGATCATCGAGACCGGGACGGTGACCCACGCCTACTTCGGGGTCAGCGTGGTGACCGTGCCGAGCGGCGGCGTCTACCTGCGCTCGGTGGTGCCCGGCGGACCGGCCGCCAAGGCCGGCCTGCAAGCCGGCGACATCATCACCTCGATCGACGGCAACCCGGTCACCAGCACCACCGACCTGGCCGCGGTGACGCTGACCAAGAACCCGGGCGACACCATCACGGTCGACTACACCCGCAACGGCCAGAAGGCGAGCACCAAGCTGACCCTCGGCGCGGAGAAGTGAGGCTGACATGCTGAAGCATCCGAGCAACCAGCGGTCCGGGCGCGACGAGATGTCGCTGGACCCCCGGTTCGGCATCGAGGGACTGGTCATCCCTCGGCACGCGATCCCGGACGACGAGCTCCCGCCGGAGGCGGCGTACCAGATCATCCACGACGAGCTGATGCTGGACGGGAACGCCCGGCTCAATGTGGCGACCTTCGTCACCACCTGGATGGAGCCGCAGGCGGACCGGCTGATGGCCGAGTGCGCCGACAAGAACATGATCGACAAGGACGAGTACCCGCAGACCGCGGAACTGGAGATGCGCTGCGTCAGCATCCTGAGCAAGCTGTGGAACGCGCCGGACGCGACCCAGGCCACCGGGTGCTCGACGACCGGCTCCAGCGAGGCCGCGATGCTGGCCGGCCTGGCGCTCAAACGCCGCTGGCAGAAACGGCGCCGGGCCGCCGGGGCGCCGGCCGACCGGCCGAACCTCGTGATGGGGATCAACGTCCAGGTGTGCTGGGAGAAGTTCGCGGCGTACTGGGACGTGGAGATGCGGCTGGTGCCGATGGAGGGGGACCGGCTGCACCTGTCCGCCGAGGAGGCGGTCCGGTACTGCGACGAGAACACCATCGGGGTGGTGGCGGTTCTCGGCTCCACCTTCGACGGATCGTACGAGCCGGTCGAGGAGATCTGCCGGGCGCTCGACGACTACCAGCAGCGGACCGGGATCGACGTGCCGGTGCACGTGGACGGGGCGTCCGGGGCGTTCGTGGCGCCGTTCGTCGACCCGGAGCTGGTCTGGGACTTCCGGCTGCCACGGGTCGCCTCGATCAACGCGTCCGGGCACAAGTACGGCCTGGTCTACCCGGGCGTCGGCTGGGTGGTGTGGCGCGACCCGGCGGCGCTGCCCGAGGAGCTGATCTTCTGGGTGAACTATCTCGGCGACGACATGCCGACGTTCGCGCTGAACTTCTCCCGGCCCGGCGCGCAGGTGGTCGCGCAGTACTACAACTTCCTGCGCCTCGGGCACGCCGGGTACCGCCGGGTCCAGTCGTACTCCCGCGAGGTGGCCACCCGGCTCGCCGACCGGATCGCCGAGCTGGGTCCGTTCCAGCTGCTCACCCGCGGTGACCAGTTGCCGGTGCTGGCGCTGCAACTCGACCCGCGGATCGACAACTTCACCGTCTTCGACGTCTCCGGGGCGCTGCGCGAGCGCGGCTGGCAGGTGCCGGCCTACCGCTTCCCGAAGAACCGGGAAGACCTGTCCGCGCTGCGCGTGGTGGTCCGGCGCGGCTTCACCCACGACCTCGCCGACATGCTCATCGACGACCTGAAACGTCAGCTGCCCCGCTTGGAGAAACAGCACGCCCCGCAGCACGACGGCGCCACCGCCGCCAGCTTCCACCACTGAGCAACCGCGCCGGACAGCGCGCGACACCGCAACCCGCAACGGCTCGTGACGCGCGTTGCGGCTCGCCGGCTGGGTCTCATGGGTGTCTCAAGGACCTTGAGACACCCATGAGACCCAGCCGGCACCGTGACCGTGCGGCGGGCCGGCGGCGGGCCGGGGTGTCGGTGACCACCCGCGGACAGTGCGGAGGGCGGCGATCGTTCTGGACGCTGAGCTGACTGGCTCCGCTTCGCTCCGCGGCAAAACGCCTCGTCACCGGCGCCGGATCGCCGTCCTCGGCCCGCGTGGGAGCATGCGATCCGCACCTGGGCGGACCTGCGGATATCCGGAAGTTGATCTTGAATCCGGGTTTTCGGCGGTCGCTCTTCAGGTATCGATCGTTCGCCCTCTAAGCTGCGCGCGTGCACTCAGACATGGGCCTGCGGGCCGGGATGCGGCTGGGCGGCCGGTACCGCCTGGAGGACCGGCTCGGCGCCGGCGGGATGGGCGAGGTCTGGCGGGCCGTCGACGAGTCCCTGGGGCGCACCGTCGCGGTCAAGACGATGCTGCCGTCGGCGGCCGGCGACCCGGACTTCGTGCGCCGGTTCGCCGCCGAGGCGACCGCGATGGCCCGGGTCAACCACCCCGCGGTCGCGTCGATCCACGACTTCACCCGCGCCGACGGGCTCACCTACCTGGTGATGGAGTTCGTCGACGGCGAGTCGCTGGCGCAGCGGCTGCAGCGCGACGGGCGGCTCGACCCGGCCGAGACCATGCGGATCGTCGCGCAGGCCGCCGAGGGGCTGCAGGCCGTGCACGACCAGGGCATCCTGCACCGCGACATCAAACCGGCGAACATGCTGCTGCGCCGGGACGGCAGCGTGGTGATCACCGACTTCGGCATCGCCCGGCACGAGGACGCCAGCCGGGTCACCGCGTCCGGGGCGATCCTCGGCACACCCAGCTACCTGTCGCCGGAGCAGGTGCTCGGGCAGCCGGTCGACCGGCGCAGCGACGTCTACGCGCTCGGGCTGGTCGCCTACGAGTGCCTGGCGGGGGAGCGGCCGTTCGTCGGTGACAACCCCTACGCGGTCGCCCTGCAGCGCATCCAGCAGAGTCCGAAAACGATCGGCGTGAACGTGCCCGCCCCGGTGCTCGCCCTGGTCGGGCGGGCCCTCGCGGCCGACCCGGAGAAACGCTGGCCGTCAGCGCTGGCCCTGGCCGACGCGGCCCGCCGGATCCCGCTCGGCGCCGAGGCCACCCCGGCGCCCCGGCCCGCCGCCGCGAACCGGACGAAGCTGCTGGCCGCTGCCCTGGCCGTGCTGGTGGTGGCCGGTGTCGCCGCCGGGATCGCGTTCCGCCCGGACGGCGCGAAGGCCCCGGCCGCCGCCGCCCCGAAGGTCAGCGCGAGCACCCCGAGCGGCGTCCCATCCGGCTTCAAGCAGTGCGGCGCCGTGCTCTGCCCGGCCACCCCGATGTGCTGGAACGGCCTGACCCGCAACGGCGCCGAAGCGGTCCCGCCGGTGTCGGCGTTCTGCCCGGGCACCCACTATTGGGAGACGTTCCTGGCGACGCCGCTGCCCGACGGACCGCCGAAACTCAGCGACGCTGCCCCGCTGCTCAAACGGCCCGACGTCGCCAAGGCCTGCTCCGCGACGACGATCGCCCAGCACAGCCGCAAACCGAAGGCGATGAAGACGTGGCGCATCGAGGTGTGGCCCATCGAAACCGACGGCGTCTGGCTGCTGCACTGCCTCGCCCAGCCGAGGACCGGCACGTCGACGGGCTCTGTCCGCCAAGGCTGAGTCAGCGTCGCTGGGGCGTGTACCGGAGCTGGTACACCTTCGGCACCTCGCCGACCCAGCGGTAGATGATGATCGCCGACAGCAGGGTGCGCTTGAGCCACCGGGTGTTCGCGCGACCGTCCGTCTCGTCGGTGATCCACCCCTCCACGTGCTCGGGCAGGCTGAAGGTGAGCGTGTAGGCGGCCGGCGCCGCGGCGGGCGAGAGCAGCCACCGGCTGGCCTGCCCCGACCCTGAGGAGGGCGCGCCGTCGCGTCGCAGGTGGACATCGTGTTCGGGATGCCGTTCCGCGTACCCGGTGAACTGCTCGACACTGGCCGGCGTGGTGCCGGTCAGCGTGAGGATGAACGGCGCGGGCGGGAACGCGAGCAGGAACTCGCCCCCGTTGTAGGCTTCCAGCCGCGCCTTCATGGCGGTCGCGGCGTCGTGCAGAGCCGGCACGGTGGGCGAGCCGGCGAGGTCCGGCGGTGGGGACGCGGTCCCGAGAACGGACCGGAAGGCCGCTCGCATCGTGGCTGTCCCGCCCGCCCCGCCGACATGCGGAAGCACGCTGTCCGCGGCCTCCCGGACGGCACGCCGGAGGGCGGCGAACATCGGCAGCGACAGATCGACCAGGCTGATCTGGTGTGCCAGCGCGAACTGCTGGGCGTCGTCGGTGAAACCGGACCGCGAGAACAAGGCGTAGACGTACCGGTATCGGCCGTGCGGGCCGCCGGCCACGGGGAACTCGTTGATGTCGGCGACCGTCGCCCAGGCGTTGCGAACCAGGTTGAGGCCGACCGGACGAGCCCGGCCGTAGTACTTGGCCTCGACGAACATCCGGATCGGAAGGGAGAACGGCGGGGTGAACGCGAAATCGCCCAGCACGTCGGCCTGATGGTCGGCGCCGCGTCCCCGGACGGTCAGGCCGGCGCCGTTGGAGGCCAGGCCGCTGTTCGGTGACGCCGTGACGATCAGCTGATAGCCGCTGTTGCGGAGCAACCAGGCGAGCGCTTCCTCCAGGACGTATCCGCGGACCTGATAGATCGTCGGCACACCTGCACCGTAGCGGATCCGCAGCGCGGGGAACGGGGGTTGACGTGCCCGGGGCGGAGGTCAGCGGAGGGCGTTGAGGGCGTCGGTCATGACCGGGGTGAGGGCGGGGATCTGCTGGCGGAGGGGCTGCAGCTTGTCGAAGGTGGCGGTGGCCTCCGGGCCCGGCGTCGTGCGGACCACCACGTACGCGTTGCCTGATCGGGCCGCGAGGTACAGCTCCGGCTCGAAGTACCAGGCGAAGGCGTCGTCGCCGAGGGCCGGCACGTCGGCGTAGTCGACGCCGAGTCGCTTCGCCGCCGTCTCCTCCCGGTCGAAGAGCGCGGTCGCCTGCGCGATGCCCGCGTCGCCGGTGAAGATCTTCACGTCGGTGTTGATGCCGGGCGAGTTGAAGCCGGGATCCGAGTACCGGCAGACAGCGTGCTCGAACGTCGCGCCGGGCGCGACCTGGTCGATGACCTGCTGCTCGCCGAGGGCCACCGCGTCCTCGGCGCGCTTGCCGGTGCTGTCGATGCCGTACGGCGGGGACTGCATCGCCGGGCAGCTGGGGGTGATCCGCTGCCAGGTGTGCGCCGGAGCGGGCGAGGGCGGCGCGGCGGCGGCGTGCGAATCCGCGGAACACCCGGCGGTCGCCAGGACGAGCAGTCCCGCGACGCACGTCCACCGTATTCCGTTCACCGGCACCCCGTTCCTCGACAGTGAGCGAGGACGATACCCGACCCGCTCCCGCGCCGTGCCGGACGCCGCGGATCGCCGCGCCTACGGAATCGGGTTCCAGCCGTCGGCGCCGGCCAGGTATTTCTGCGCCGTGTAGTTCGCCGCCGCGGCGGCGGTCAGCTGCGGCCGGTCCGGCGTGCCGTTGGTGACGCCCGCGCCGGTGTTGTTGTACTCCTTGAAGCGGCACGTCTTCCAGGAGAAGCCGCTCATGTCCTGCCAGGCGCCGGCCTGCCGGACGTGGCCGCCGAGCGTCGAGTCCCGGATCACCACCTGGCCGATGGCGTCCGCCGCGTTGCCGGCGTGCCAGCAGCGGCCGAGTGCCACCGTCTGGGCGGCGGCCGAGCTTTTCAGCGTGGACCGGGTGATCAGGATGCCGTAGGCGTTGCTGTCGTCCGTGGCGGCCGCCGTGATGTAGCCGTTGTTCGACGTGGAGCCGATGTTCACCGACTCGATCGTGGTGCTGTCGACGACCACCGCGCCGTTGCCGTAGATGAAGTCCACCGCGCCGGAGATGTAGGACTTGTAGACGTACTGGCGGACCTGGGCGCTGCCGGTGCCGCCCCAGGACAGGAAGGTGTCCTGGTATCCCTTCATCTGCACGTTGCGGTAGACCTGCCGGTCGCCGGCCGCGTACAAGGCCAGTGCCTGGCTGCCCTTGCCGTACGTGTTCTGCATCGTCAGGCCTTTGATCGTGCTGTTCGGGGCGAGGTTGTGGACGGTGGCGCTGCCGGCCGTCCCGGCGGTCGAGGCCGGCGTGTTCCCGGTGATGATCACGTCCGCGGAGTTGCCGGTGGCGCCCTGCAGGGTGATGCCGGATTTGCCGGCCGGGATCTTCACCTGGCCCTGGTACGTGCCGGCCTTGATGGTGATCACCGTGCCGGTCGAGGCGGCGGCGACCGCGGCCTGGATGGTGGTGTAGTCGCCGGTGCCGTCGGCGGCGACGGTCAGGGCGGTGGCGGCTTGACCGGTTCCGGTCAGCATGGTGCCGGCCAGGGCGGCAGCGGCGGCGACCGAGGCGGCGCCGGCGACGGTGCGCCCGCGGCGGGTGAGGGACAGCGGCATCGGGGAAATCCTTCCGGGGACGGGGTCTGTCCCCAGGTGTGTCGGCGGGCCGGAAAGGTTGCCCGGCGGCGCCCCGGGGAATGGGCGCCGCCGGTCGGGGGACGTCAGATCCTGCCGGTGCCGGCGCCCGCCGTGACGGTCGCCTTCACCGAGCTGTTCGCCTCGGGCGTGTACGAGTACGGGATCGCCGCCACGCTCGCCCCGTTGCGCACCTGCTCGGCGCCCGAGTTGACCCGGTAGTTGTTCAGCACCTTGAGGTTGCCGGAGCCCGAGTCGCCGGTCTGGGTGACGGTCGGTTTCGCCACGTTCTCGAAGTAGTTGCGTTCGACGAAGACGCCGGCGTTCTCGGTCGACGCGACGCCGTACGAGCCGATGTTGCTGTAGTAGTTGTTCAGCACGTGCACCGGGTTGGCGAACCGGACCCGCGGATGCCGCTGGTTGGTCCCGTCGAACCAGTTGTGCACGTAGGTGACCCGCAGGTGCCCGAGGTCCTGGGAGCCGTTGTCGTCGCTGTGCCCGAGCAGCATCGACTTGTCGTGGTGGTGCAGGTGGTTCCAGGACACCGTGATGAAGTCCGAGCCACGCTTGATGTCGATCAGCCCGTCGTACCCGTTGGACAGGTCGTTGTGGTCGATCCAGACGTTGGTGGTGCCCTCCTGCACGTTGATCGAGTCGTCGCCGGCGTTGCGGAACACCAGGTTGCGGATGATCACGTTCCGGACGCCGGAGAGGGTGAGGCCGCCACCGGTGATGCCGGAGCCGGAGCCGACGCCGAGGACGGTCTTGTTCGAGGCGACGCTGTACATGCCGGAGATGGCGATCAGGCCGGACACCCGGACGGTCTGCGAGGTGCCGGAGCTGAGCGCCGACTTGAGCGCGGCCGCCGTGGTCACCGTGACCACGGTGCCCGGCGAGCCGCCGCTGGTGCCGCCGTTCAGGCCGGCGAACCCGACCGGGCTGGACTCGGCGGCGACCGCGGCGAGCGGGGTGGCGGCCAGGGTGCCGCCGGCGGCCAGGACGCTTGCGGTCGCCGCCGCGAGGACGGTGCGACGCGAGGGAGACATGGGGATTCCTCCAACGGGGGATGGATGAGGATGTCTCGTGCAGCAGGTAAGCGCTTTCCTGACCGCCGAACCTAGGCTCGCCATCCATAGCTGTCAATGGTTTGCACCGGATCGCGCGGCGGGGTGCAACATCTGTAGAACTGGTACATGCTCATCTATCTGGACTGCGACACCGGCATCGACGACGCGCTCGCCATCGCCTACCTGCTCGCCCATCCGGACGTCACGCTGGCCGGGATCGGCACCGTCAACGGCAACACCACCGCGCCGCAGGCCGCCGCGAACACCCTGGGGCTGCTCGCGCTGGCCGGTCGCGACGACATCCCGGTCGCGGTCGGCTCCGGCGAGCACCCCTACGCGGTCTCGGTGCACGGCGGCAACGGCATCGGCGAGGTCGCGCTGCCGGTCGGGAAGGACCCCGATCCGCGTACGGCGGAGGCGCTGCTCCTCGACCTCGCCCGCCGGCACCCCGGTGAGCTGCACGTGATCGCCACCGGGCCGTGCGGCAACCTGGCCGCCGCCCTGCGCGCCGAGCCGCGCCTGCCGGAGCTGGTCGCCGGGGTCACCGTGATGGGCGGCGCGGTCCGGGTGCCGGGCAACCGCACCCCGCACGCCGAGGCGAACATCATCCACGACCCGGCCGCGGCCGCCACCGTGCTGTCCGCGCCGTGGCCGGTCACCCTGGTCCCGCTCGACGTCACCATGCAGCACCGCTGGACCGTCGCCGACGGGGAGGCCCTACGCGCCGCCGGGACGCCGCTGCACCGCGCGCTGGCCGAGATGGTCCCGGTCTACTTCAGCGGGTACGAGCAGGTGCTCGGCGTCCGGGAGATCCCGCTGCACGATCCGCTCGCCGCCGCGATCACGGTCGGCGAGGTGACCCCGGACGAGGCGCCGCTGCTGTCGATCGGGGTCGAGGCGGACGGTCGTACCGTCGAGGAAGGTCCTGGAGACGTCCGCACGGTGCTCTCGCTGACCGCTCCGGCCGGCCCGGTGATGCTGGCCCGGATCCTCACCCTCTGACGCACCGGCCGGGGAAGATCCGGCTCAGCTCGGCGGCCAGCGCGTCACTCGCCGCGACCGCCGCCGGATCGCCGTAAACGTGCAGCTTGAGCCCGTCGAGCAGGGCGAGCAGGCGTCCGGCGGCGGCCGCCGCGTCGGTCTCCGCCGGCACCTCGCCGCACTCCTTGCCGTTGTGCACCGCCTGGGCCAGCGCCGCGCGCACCTGCGCGTTGCTCCGCGCCAGCACCTCGGCGAGCTGCGGGTTGTCGGCGATCCGGCCGGTGAAGGCGAGCTCCACCCGGTACTCCCTGCGGCGCGGCTCGTCCAGCGGCAGCAGCCCGGTCAGCGCCCGCAGCAGGATCTCCTCGATCCGGGCGCCGGCCCGGTCGTCCCGCTTGACCTGCGCCCGCACCCGCTCGTCGAGCCGGTCGCGCAGCCGGGTGAAGGCGTGCCGCAGCATCTCGTCCTTGCTCGGGAAGTAGTGCTGCACCAGGCCGACCGAGATCCCGGCCAGCGCCGCGGTCCGGGCCACCGTGACCGCGCCGAACCCCTCGTCGGCGACCAGCCGCTCGACGGCATCGGCGACTTGGCGGCGGCGGGCGTCGTGGTCCGCGGTGCGAGGCATTGCATAACCATATACCCGTATGGTTTCCTCATAATCGTATCGTCATACGGTTATGGGGGATCACGTATGCGGCTCCTGGCACTCCTGCTCGCCTTCCTGCTCCCGGTCCCGGCCCCGCTGGTCACCGCCGACATCGACTCCTACCTGCGCGGATATCAGGCGGCCAACCGCATCCCCGGGCTCGCCTGGGCGGTGGTGAGCCGCGACGGCGTGCTCCGGCAGGGCGCGTGGGGCACCACCACGCAGACGCCGTTCCTGATCGGCTCGGTGTCCAAGCCGTTCACCGCGACCGCGGTCCTGCGCCTGGCCGAGACCGGCCGGATCCACCTCGACGACCCGGTGCGCGCGCACCTGCCCTGGTTCCGGCTCGCCGACGAGGCCGCCGCGGCCCGGATCACCGTCCGCCAGCTGCTCACCCACACCAGCGGTCTGGCGCAGTGGGCCAGCCGCACCGACCGCTTCGACAACTCCCGCGACGGCCTGGCCCGCTCGGTCCGGGACCTCTCCTCGGTACGACCGGAGCACCCGCCCGGCGCCGCCCACGAGTACAGCGACGCCAACTACATGGTCCTGGGGGCGATGGTCGAGCAGGTCACCGGCCAGCCGTTCAGCACCTACCTGCACCGGGCGGTGCTGGACCCGCTCGGCATGCGCCGGGTCGTCACCACCCCGGCGGAGGCGTCGGCGCTGCCGCCGGGACACCGCTACTGGTTCGGCCACCCGCGCCCCTTCGACGCGGGCTATGACACCTCCGGCCTCCCGTACGGCTACCTCGGCGCCGACCTGGAGTCGATGACCCGCTTCGCGAGCGCCATGCTCACCGACTGCCCGGGCTGCACCGGCTGGGCCGACATCGGCGGCGGCTCGCGATACGGCTTCGGCTGGCGGGAGAGCCGGGTCGACGGCGTCCGGGCGGTCTGGCACGCCGGCGCCACCCCGGGGTTCTTCGCGCACGTGGTCCTCGCCCCGGAGGCCGGGATCGGGGTGGTCCTGCTGGCCGATGTGTACAGCCCGCTCCGCGACCCGGCGCTGGCGGCCGCGGCCTTCGACGTGCTCCGCCTGATCCGGGGCGGCGCACCGCAGCCGGTCGGCGGCGCCGCGCTGCTCGACGCCACGCCCTACGCGCTGGCCGTCGTCGTGGTCCTGCTCGGCGTGCTCCTGCTCCGCTCCCGCCGGAAGCGGCGGACGGCGACGACCGTGTGCTGGGCTCTCACCGGGCTGGCGCTGGCCGGGGCCGCCGCTGCCCTGCCACCGGTGCTGGGCGGTGACCTCGGTCAGGCCCTGCTCTGGACCCCCGATCTGGGCTGGCCGATCAGCGCGGTGATCACCCTCGGCGGCCTGGTCGCCCTGGTGCACCTCGGCGGCCTGGCGCGAATCCGCCTCCGTGGCGTCCGGGACGCGCGATCATCGGGGGATGCGCGACGTCGACCGGGTGTGGAACCGAGCCTGCGCCCATGACGGCACCGGCCTCGGCGACCAGCATCTGAGCAGGCTGCTGCAGGTGCACGGGGTGCTGCTGCACAGCGGCGCGGCAGTCACGGCGGGCCGCTTCTCGCCCGCCGAGCTGCTCGCCGCCGCCTCCTCCGCCGAATACTTCGGCCTCTACAGCCTGGCCCGCCTGCTGCGGGACATCCCGGCCGCCGCCATCTCCCGGCTCGACGAACAGCGCCTCGACGACGAATACCGTGACCTCGACCCGGACGGCCTGATGATCCCGGCCGCCTTCGAGGCGCACTACCCGGAGGCCCGCGACGACTTCGACCCGGTCACCGCGACGGTCTCCCGGTGACCACGACCGGGTCCGTCCGGCGACGGGCCGGCGGCACGTCACCGGCCGCTTGCCTCGACCAGCATTGTCCGTACGCCGGCGCGGTGCCGTGACCACCAGTGCAGGAACGTGCTGCGCGTGGTGAACAGCTGGTCGCACCGGTCGTCGCCGTCGTCGTAGTGCCGTTTGAGCGGCCAGGTCTCGGTGGCCAGGGCCCACCAGCGCCGGTCGGCGGCGTCGACGAGCTGGTCGGCGGTGATCGGCACCCGCGCCCGGTATGCCCGGACGAACGCGGCCGATCGTTCCAGGTCCAGCGCGGTCCGCCCGCCGGCGCTGAACATGATCGTCACGGTCCGGAGCACCTCCAGCCCGAAGGGCCGCACGCCGAGCCGGTCCCAGTCGAGCACCCCGGTGACCCGGCCCCGGTCCATCAACAGGTTCAGCGGTTGCAGGTCGCCGTGGGTCCAGCCGCACGGCGTCACGTCCGCGTCCGGCGGACGCTGCCCGGCGGCGGTGTCCAGCAACACCAGCCGCCGCTCGATCTCGGCGCCGGCGAGCCGGTCGAACCGGTCGTCCCGCCGAGCCGCGAGCCCGGCGTACCGGCGCAGCTCAGCACGGGTCCGGTCGGCGTCCGCCGGCCGGTCGGGCAGGACCGCCGGGGCCGCCGGGCAGAGCTCGGCCAGCGCCAGGTGCAGCCGTCCGGCCAGGTCCCCGAGCAGCCCGCACGCCGCGGGGTCAAGCCCGCTCCCGGACGGGTGTGCCCCCGGCAGCCACTCGCTGACCGCGTACCGGAAGCCATTGATCTGCAGGAGGGCGGAGCCCTCCCCGGTCCACCGCGGCGCCGGAACCGGGAAGCCCCGCTCGGCCAGCCCCGGCAGGATCCGCTGAGCCGCCCGGAACGCCTCCGGCGGCCGATCCGTGACCCGTTTGACCGCGAAGTCCCCGCGGTCGGTGGTCACCCGCCAGTTGAGGTTCATCACCCCGGTCGCCACCGGCCGGCACGCCACCACCCGCCCCAGCCGGAAGTGCTCCGCGATCATCCGCAGCACCCCGGTGGGCAGCGGCTTCGTCGGATACGCCGTGTCGTCCTCCTCCCGCCGGCCCGCCCGGCCGAAGCCGGAAGGCGGCTCTCGCCCGATCCTCGCACACCGCGCCCGCCGTGGCGGTCAGCGCGAAGGCCGCTCGCCGAGCAGCCGGTCGGCGGCCCAGCAGGAGCGGGCGCCGGCGCAGGTGTTCAGCGCGTGCAGGGCTTCGTGCAGCTCGGTGCGCCGTTCCGGGTCGAGGCCGCTCGCCAGGTTGACCGTCTGGTGTGGATCGGAGCGCAGGTCGTAGTACTCGCGGCTGCCGTCCACGTATTCGACGTAGGTGAACGCCGTGGTGCGCAGCGCGTCGTAGGACGGCGGGATGTTCTCCGAGTAGCGGTTGTAGTCCGGGTCCTTCGGATCGGTGGCCGGGTCGCTGTGCTCGATCAGCGCGGTGGTCCGCCACTGGTGCGGCAGCGTCCCGGCGAGCAGCGGCACCAGGCTGCGCCCGTCGATCTGCGGGTTCGCCGGCAGGCCGGCCAGCTCGGCGAAGGTGGGGCGCAGGTCCACGTTCTCGGCCGGCGCCTCGACGACGTGGCCGGGCTTCACCCCGGGGCCGGCGGCGATCAGCGGCACCCGGATGTCGGTCTCGAAGGCGGTCATCTTCCCGGGGTTCAGCCGGTGCTCGCCCATGTGGTAGCCGTTGTCCGAACTGAACACCACCAGGGTGTCGCCGGCCACCCCGGCCGCGGTGAGCGTCGCTCGCAGGCCGGCCAGCATCCGGTCGATCGCCTGGACCGACTGGACCCGTTTGCGGAAACTGGTGTCGATCATCCGCTTCTCCCACGCGGGCATCGGGGAGTGGTCGATCAGCCACCGTGGCGCGTCGACCGGCACGGTGTCCCAGGCCGGGCTCCTCGGCGCGGTCAGGCCGGGGAACGACTGCTCGTCGCGCGGCGCCGGGGTGTAGGGCAGGTGCGGCGTGAAGGTGGACACCTCGACCAGGAACGGCTTCCCGGCGGCGGCCGACGCGGTGATGAAGCGCTGCGCCTTCGCGGAGAGCACGTCGGTGAGGTAGTCCCGCGGCGCGGTGCCGTACCGGCGGACCTTCCCGTTCTCGTTCAACTCGTAGTCGAACCCCTGGTAGGCGCTCCCGCCGACGGCCCAGTCGTCCCAGCCCGGCGGCACGTAGAACGACTTCCCGCCGTTGAACGTCGCCCGTGGCCAGTACTCGTTGAGGTACTTGCCGTAGAACGCCGTCCGGTACCCGGCCGACTTCAGGTCGGTGGCCAGGGTGGCGTTCTCCTCGCCGCGCCGGTGGAAGAGCTTGAACCCGCCGTCGGTGCCGTTGTTCTTCACGATGCCGGTGTTGTGCGGGTACTTGCCGCTGAGGATGGACGCCCGGGACGGGCAGCAGAGCGAATCGGTGACCGTGTAGTCGGTGAACGTGACGCCGTCCCGCTGCAGGGCGAGCACGCTCGGCATGTAGGACACCAGATCGGTCGACAGGTCGTCGGTGAGCACGAAGACGATGTTCGGCTTCCTCCGCACCGCGGACGCGGTGCCCGGCGGGCTCGGAGCGGCTCCGACTGCGGCCCGGCTGGGGCTCGGGCTGGGACGGGCGGCCGGGGTCGCCACCGTCGTGCAGCCCGCCGGGGCGAGCAGGACCAGGACGGCGGCGAGACGGCCGAGGATGCGGTGCGGGCGTGGAGGCATGGTGGGTCGGGAGGCTAACCGCCCCGGGTGAACGGAAGGTGCCGTCGTCCGGCGGGGCGCATCCGAGGCGAGCCGGTACGCTCTGCTCGTTCACCGGAGCAGGGTCGAGGAAATCGGATGTCAGGCAACCGCGCGGCAGTGGCGATGATCAGTGCCCTGCTGCTGGCCGGGTGCGCCGACCAGAGCGCCCGGCCCGACCAGCCGGCCACCGGCGGCACCTCGCCGGCCGCCGGGTGCGGGCTCGCCACCGCGCCGCCGGCCGGCACCACCCTGCGCGGCGCGGACGTCGGGCCGGACGACAACGTCACCGTCAGCCGGTTCGTGGTGCTGCCCGCCGAGCGGTGCGACGGGGTCGCGGTCCAGCCGGACCGGTGCGACACCTTCCCGTGGACCGGGGAGAACGACCTCTACGCGCTCGGTGGCCGCGCCTGGCTCTCGGTCACCCTGGGCGGGGTGCGCGAGCAGGTGGTGCTCTACGCGCCGGACAGCTCCTTCGCCGCCACCTACCAGCAGGCCGCCGACAGCTGCGGTTTCACCACCCTCACCGTGCTGAACGGACGGCCGGTCACCCTGCAGCGCGCCCGGGACGGGATCAGCGAGATCGTCTACCTGACCGCGCGCTCGGTGATCTGGCTGTCCAGTGTGGATCCGGCGATCGGGGCACCCGAGCTGATCCGGCTGGCCAGCCTCGCCGAGGACCGGTCGCGCACCCTGACGTACCCGTCCTGAGCGGAGCTTTCGCGGTTTTGTCGTACCCGGTCGCTAGGTTCCTCGCATCCTCTGACGGAGCACTTGGCGAAGGGTGGCTGTGATGCCTGCCGACACGACGTACCTCGAACTCTCCGAAGACAGCGGGAGCGCGCACAAGTTCTACGAGGTGACTGTCGACGGCACCGATCTGACCGTCCGCTACGGCCGGATCGGCGACCGCGGCCAGGTCAAGCAGTCGTCGTTCACCACGCCGGAGAAGGCGCGGGCCGAGGCGTCGAAGAAGATCGGGGAGAAGGTCCGCAAGGGGTACGCCCCGGCGGTCCCCGGCGGCCGGCAGAAACGCTCGGTGTCCCGCCGCCAGATCGCCAGCACCCGCTCCACCGCCACCACCCGCGCCCCGATCCTGTGGCGTTACGCGTCGGGCAGCCCGGCCTTCGGCATCTTCGTCGACGACGACGTCTGCATGGTGGGCAACGAGCGCGGGCTGATCACTACGCTCGGCCACGACGCCACGGTGCGGCAGCAGTTCCGGCTGCCCGACGGGGTGAAGTGCATCGTCGCCGACGACGGCTGGATCTATGCCGGCTGCGACGACGGCAACGTCTACGACCTCTCCGGCAAGGTGCCCCGGCTGGCCTACCGGATCGCTCCGGAGATCGACATCTACTGGCTGGACATCCACGACGGCGTGCTCGGCGTCTCCGACGCGGGCGGCGGGATCTCCGCGATCGACCACGAGGACGAGTTCCTCTGGCAGCGGCCCGGTCGGGGCAGCTCGGCCTGGATGGTGCGGTGCGACGCGACGGCCGTGCACCACGGGCACTCGGCCGGCGTGACCAGCTACGACTGGCGGACCGGGCGGGAGCTGTGGCACACCAAGACCGGGCCGGTGCTGTTCGGCTGGCAGGAGCGCGACACGCTGTACGCCGGCACCTCCACCCGCGAGGTGGCCGAGCTGGGCAAGGACGGGTCGCGGCGGCAGACGTACCGGTGCGACGCCGCGGTGTACTCGTGCGCCACCGCCGAGGACGGGCGCTACGTCTTCGCCGGTGACAGCGCGTCGTCGATCTACTGCTTCGACACCAACGGCACCCGCTTGTGGAAGCTGGCGACCGGCTGCGGCTCGGCCTACTCGATGCAGTACCACGACGAGCGGCTCTACATCGTCACCACGGACGGCTCGCTGGCCTGCATCGACGCGAGCGAGGCGGCGATCCGCTCGGCGGTCGCCGGCACCGTGCCGCAGGCGGTCGACGTCAAGGCGCCGCCGCGGATGCCCGAGGTCGCCCCGTCCACCACGGTCGAGATCGTCCACGACGCCACCGACGGGGTGCTGGTCGAGTGCGTCGAGGTCGGCGGCCGGGTGCGGGTCCGCGTGCTGTCTTCCGGCTACCACACCGACTGGCAGGTCCAGTTCCCCAAGGGCATCCGCGAGCCGGGCGGCCGTTTCGTGGTCACCGGGGTGCGCGAGGCCGCCCGCGGCGGTTTCTACCGTGCCTACGGCGAGATCCGCCGCCTGGTCTGATCCGGGTCCTGCGGGACAGCGGTTCTCGATGGCGCGAACTAGGTTGATGTGCGGTGTGCGCGGCGGCTCAGGACCGCTCGACGACCAGCGAGGAGAGCAGATGGCGTTCGACACGCGGAACGGCACGCGCGGGGCGCGGCAGCCGAGAGGCTAGTTGCTGAAATTCTTCAACGGCCTGGCGATGCGCCGGATCCGCCGCTCGTCCGGCGACGACAGCGGGGAGTCGGGCTCGCTGATCCTGATCACCATCGGCCGCAGGTCCAGCCTGGAGCGGCAGAACCCGGTCGCCTGGTTCCGCGCCGAGGGCGGCGGCCGCCTGATCGTGGCCTCCGCCGGCGGCGCCCGCGGCAACCCGGCCTGGTATTACAACATCGGCGCCCACCCGGACCGGGTGCACATCCAGATCGGCGGCCGGACGCTCGAGGTCCGCGCCGAGCAGCTGCACGGCGCCGAGCGGGAGCGGGCCTGGCAGCGGATCGTGGCGCTCTCGCCGCGCTTCGCGAGCTATCAGAAAAAGACCGACCGCGAGATCCCGGTGATCCGCCTGATCGAGTACCCGTCCTGACCGCCCGCGGCCCGGGCGGTCAGGAGTCCGCCGGGGAGCGCAGGCTGAAGGAGGTCTCCTCGACGAAGTCGTCGGCGTCGTCGTCCGGCTTGTCGATGTGGAGCGAGTCGTCGTCCCGGCGGTGCAGGAAGTAGTCCGGGTAGTTCTTGGAGCGCAGGCGGAAGGTGCCGGCCGGCTGGTCGTCCTCGGGACAGAAGGTGGCGTCCTTGCGGAAGAGGTCGGCGTCGTCCGCGTCGTCCGCCCGGTCGAAGCGCAGGCGGTAATCGAAGTGCCGCAGGTACTCGCCGCTCTCGTTGCGGAAGGAGACGCACGCGTCGTCGGCCAGGCCGGCGACGACGGTCAGCGGCGCGGGCTCGTCCGACATCGCGGCGTACTCACCGTCGGCGACCAGGAAGTCGTCCTTGTCGCCGGCCGGGGTGACCAGCCACGAGCCGGCGGTGACGCCGGTGGGCGCGGCCGGGCTGGGCGACTCGGACGGCGCCGGCGGGGAGGCGACCGGTGCGGCGGGCAGCGAGGCCGCAGCCGGGCTCTGCGGCGCGCGCGGCGGCGAGCGGAACATCAGGTAGCCGAGGGCCGCGACCACGATGACACCCGCGACGGCGACCAGCGCCAGCACGCCGGGATGCAGACGACGGCGGTCCTGGACGTCGACACCGCCGCGGCCGTAGATGGTCATCGACTGTTCCTCCTGGTGCGGGCGCGACCGTCAACGTTACGCGATCCGCGGTTCCGGCCGGATGGCCGCCGCTGCGACCGCTCCCGGAGTGGTTCGCGCCAGGGCACGCCACCGCGGGACGGCCGCCACGCTGAAGAGTGGACAGCCGCGGCGCGGGCTCACCGGGTACGGTCGCAGGGTGACGAGAGCGGTGCGTGCGCTGATGGCCGGCGGCCTGGGGTTTGCCCTGGTCGCGTGTTCCGCCGCGGAGGAGCCGGCCGCCGCGCCGGCACCGGCCGCCACGACGGGGACGGCGACGGCGGGGCCGGCGACGGCGGGGCCGGCGACGGCGGAGCCACCGGCCGAGGCCGGTGGCCTGGTCCCCACCACCGTCCGGTTCGACGGCCACCGGATCAAGGCGCCGGCCGGCTGGTCGGTCTCGCTGTTCGCCCGGGTCCCCGGGGCGCGGCTGCTGGCCTGGACCCCGGATCGGCGGCTGCTGGTGTCCCGGCCCAAGTTCGGTGACGTGCTGGAGCTGACCCCGGCCCAGGCCGACGGCGCCCCGGTGCAGCAGACCCTGGCCAGCGGGCTGAACCAGCCGCACGGCCTGGCCTTCGCCGGCAACACCCTCTACGTGGCCGAAAGCAATCAGATCAACACTTTTCAGTACGTGGATGGCAAGGTGTCCCGGCGCAAGGTGGTCGTCGACGGCCTCCCCGACGCGAAAAGTCGCGACCTGCGGGGCGCCTACGCGCACGCGTTGAAGAGCGTCGCGGTCGGGCCGGACGGCGCGATCTACATCTCGGTCGGCTCGACCGGCAACGTGTCGGTGGAGGATCGGGAGGCCAGCCCGGAGCGGGCCACCATCCTGCGGGCCCCGGCCGGCGGCGGCACCCCGGCCACCTTCGCCCGCGGCGTGCGCAACGGCACCGGCCTGGCGGTCGCCCCGGACGGCGCGGTCTGGACCGCGGTCAACAACCGGGACAACATCGCCGACCCGGCCGACGGCAAGGTCAAGACCGACTACGTGAACGATCACCCGCTGGAGCCGCTGGCGAAACTGACGCCCGGCCGGGATCTGGGCTGGCCGTACTGCAACCCGGACACCGACAAGGCGTTCGACCGGGACGTGCAGCTCAACCCGGACGGCACGAAGCTGGACTGTGCCGTGCTGCCGCCGGTCGAGCAGGGGATGGGCGCGCACTCGGCCCCGCTCGGGCTGAGCTTCGCGACCGCGCCCGGGCTGCCCGCGCCCTACGGCAAGGGCGCCCTGGTCGGCGTGCACGGCTCGTGGAACAGGACGCCGCCCCGCGCGCCGGAGGTGTCATTCTTCGCCTGGCAGGGTGGGAACCTCGGTCCGCAGCAGACGCTGCTGACCGGCTTCCAGGACGAGAACGGGAAGCGCTGGGGCCGCCCGGTGATGGCGGTGCAGGGGCCGGACCAGGCCATCTACGTCAGCGACGACCTGGCCGGCGCCATCTACCGCGTCTCCTGGCCGGCCAGGTGATCGGTCACACGTTTCGCTGGACCAGCATGTATCCGGCCGGATAGGTCTCGAACGGGCGGCTCCCGAGGAAGATCTTGGTGAAGCCGGCCGCGGCGAACCGGTCCTCCATCTCCCGCGCGGACAGCCAGTAGGTGTCGAACTCGACACCGGTGCCGGTGGAACGGCCGCCGCGACGCTGCTGGCCGTCGCCGTCCTTGAACGCCGTGATCAGAAAGCCGCCGGGTTTGACCACCCGGGCCAGTTGGTTGAAGGCGGCCTCCCGGGACTCCGGGGCCAGGAAGATCAGCGAGTACCAGCAGACGGCACCGTCGAGCGAGGCGTCCGGGAAGGGCAGCGCCCGGAGGTCGGCGACCTCGTAGCGGAATTCGGGGTGGTCACGGCGGGCGGTCTCGATCATGCCGGGGGAGAGGTCCACCCCTCGTGGGTTGAGGCCACGATCCCGCAGGTAGGGGAGAAGCCGGCCGGTCCCGCAGCCGATGTCGGCAACGTCGTTCCCGACGGTCAGGACCATCTCGCTGAACAGGTCGAGCATCGAACGTTCGATCGGATCGCCCGCCAACTGCCCGTCGAGGTGTTTCACGTAGAAGTCGGCCAGCACGTCGTGCGCGTCTCGCAGTTCCTGGGTCTTGGCATCCACGGACCGAACACTAGAGCGCCGCGACCACCCGCGGACGTCGCCCTGGAGGGCCGGGCGTTCTGGACGCGTAGCGGCCAGCCCGGCCCGGAAGGGTCCCTGGCGGGAGCGACGATCGGTGATCAGCGCGGATCCGAGTCATCATTCTCTTGATCTTGAAGTTCTGGATCCGGGTCTTGGTGACGAGAGCGAGGACGAGGAGCGGGTCAGGAGATGGCGACGTCGTCGAAGTAGACGGTGCCGGTGTTGTCGGCGTTCTTCAGGTGCAGCTGGACCGCGGCGGCACCGGCCGGCGCGACGGTGTCGACGACCAGCTTGGTCCAGGTGGTGTTGCCGACCGGCAGGCGGTTCGAGGTGCTCTCGCTGATCCACTTGCCGTTGGCGTCGAACCAGCTCAGCGAGATCTCGGTGATGCCGGTCGCGTTGAAGCCACGGGCGAACGCCTCGGCCCGCCACTTGTAGCCGGGCTGCACCGGCGTGATCGGCGCGACCCGCATCGAGGGCAGGCCGGCGCTGGTCCGGGTGGTGCCGGTGAACTTCAGCGAGCGGGCCCCGACGCGCGGCATGTCGCCGGTGACGACGCCGGTGCCGGCGTCCGGCAGGTTCCGCTTCCACGGCGAGTCGACGTCGGCCGCCTCGAAGCTCAGGTTGAGGAAGCTGTTCGGCATGGTGCCGGTCGTCCACGCGGTGCGGACCACGGAGGCGGCGAGCTTGGCCGAGCCGTCCGCGTGGAACAGCCCGAAGGTGTACTGCGCCGGGATCGTCGAGACGGTCGAGTTCGACGGGATCGCGCCGGCCGAGAAGTCGTTGAGCGTCCACGGGGCCACCGAGCCGACGCCGGCCTCGGTCGCCGCGCGGAACACCCGGGCCAGGTAGAGCGCCTGCTCGCCCTCGCTGGTGGCGCTGCTGCTGACGCCGGTCTCGCCGATCACGATCGGCGACGGGGAGACCGCGGCCTGCGCCTTGCGGATCTCGGCGAGCGAGCGCTCCGAGTTGCCGTAGAAGTGGAAGTCGTAGTAGTCGAGCGGCGTGTTGACCAGCGACGCCTTGATGCTCGCCATGCCGGCGGCGCCGGTGCCGCCGTCGACCGAGAGGGTCAGCGGCATGGCCGGGGCGGCGGCCCGAACCGCCGGGATGAGCTGGCGGACCCAGGCGACCGCGTCCGCGTTGGCCGGCTGGAACTCGTTCTTCAGCTCGACCGCGATCACCCGCGGGTCGTCCTTGTAGGGGTCGAGGATCGCCTTGGCCCAGGCGATGCTGCGGGCCGCGTCGCTGTAACCCTCCCACCAGTCGAAGAGGGTGAACTTCACGGTCATCCCGTAGGCGTCGGCGATGCTGACGAACTTGCGCAGCTTCTCGGTGTACTCGACCTTCGGGGCCGGGTAGCCGAAGGCGTCCGGGAAGACGATCACCCGCACGTTGGTGGCGCCCAGCTCGGCGGCCTTGGCCAGGTCCGCGTCGATCGCGACCGGGTCGAAGCCGGTCCACATCGCCGACCAGCCGGCGTTCGACGGGTAGTAGTTGATCGTCTTGGCGACCTTCACCGCGGCCAGCCGGCCGGCCAGGGTCGGCGCGACGGCCGCGACCGCGGTGGTGTCGGTGCCCTCGGCGGCCTGCGCCGGGGAGGCCGCCAGCACCGAGCCGAACAGGAGAGAGGAAGCGAGAATCGTGGACGCCAGGGCGGTCGCGCGGTTCCGGATGCTCATCAGATGACCTCTCGCCAAGTTGCTTTTCGGGGGTGCCCGCTTCGATCGGCGGGTTTCACCCGGGTTGCAGGGCTTGGCTGAGGGCAAAGAGGTTGCAGAACGGGAGCGTGGGCCGCCGGAGATCCGGCGGCCCACGCTGACGAGAACGGACTCAGTCCTCCGCGGGGAGGCTGTCCATGAACGAGCTGACCGAGAAGACCGCGCGTCCCGCGCCGGCCGGGCCGTAGCCGGGCGGGCTGGTCAGGCCGTTGGCCTCCATGGTCGCGCGGTACGCCTCGAGCAGCCGGATGTGGTACTCCAGCGGCGCGCCGTTCGGGTTGGTCTTGCCGAGCGGGGTGGTCGGCTCCGGGCACCAGGTGGTGAACCGCGGCGTGATGCCCCGGGACATGAAGTACTCCAGGCCCTCGGTGGTCGAGTCGATCGCCTCGTTCACGCTGGTGAAGCCGAACGGCTCGGCCATCTCGATGCCGGCCACGAAGTTCGGGATGACGTTGCGCGGGCCGAACACCTCGGCCGACTCCAGGATGCGGCGGTGCCACTCCTCGCGGCCGACATACCGCTCCTTACCGGGGCAGTAGAGCTCGAACAGCCGCTTGTCCCACACCTCGTAGTTCGGGTGGTAGATCTGGATCCCGTAGTCCTTGAAGCGCTGCACGTCGGCCCGCGGCAGCGCCTGGGCGACCACCTTGCCGATCCACCGGCCGGGGAAGCGCTCCTCGATCGCCTGCGCGTACTGCCCGTAGAAGTCGGCCTCGGTCTTGCCGCCGACCTGCGACGTGACGCTGCCACCGGTCAGCGTGTACGCCGTCGAGGTCTTCAGGGTGTCGTGCTTGTCGATGATCGCCAGGGCCTCGAGGACCTCCTCGATCGGCTTCACCCCGGTGTAGGGCCGCCCGGCCGCCTTGTGCTGCCGCCAGTTGTGGTTGATGTCGCAGTACTGGCACTCCTCCTTGGCGCCGAAGTACTGACAGACCCGGAAGACGGTCAGGTAGACGAGATAGCCCCACTGGATGGTCGGCGCCACCTCCATGACCTGCTTGCCGTTGGCCAGCGTGTGCCGGTAGTAGTCCGGCATCGGCGGCAGCCCGACCTCGGCGATCGGCCGGTCGTCCAGGAAGAGCATCAGCCGGCCGTCGGCGTCCGGCTTCACCCGGTACGGCGACTCGGGGTTGGTGCGCACCGACACCACGGTGCGGCGCAGGTCATAGGGCCCGCCGGTGAGCACGATCTCCTCCGGCGGCCGGCGCAGCGCCGCCTCGCCCAGCTCCGGCAGCGTCCGGTGGTCGAACGAGAAGATGAAGTAGGACTTCGGCTTGACGTCCCCGTTCTCGTTGTCGGTCAGCGCCGCGTCGTCGAACGCCAGGCCGCCACGCAGCAGATCCTCCTTGATCACCGCTTCCCGCGGAACGTGCGGGAAGCGGCTCATCAAGTCCTCGATGAGGTCGGTCCTGCGCTGCATCTTTCCTCCTGCTGATCGGTACCCCGCCAGGCTATGCCCGCCGGGAACACGATGCCCATCGGGTGTGACGAAACGAGCGGCCGGCAGCCCCGCGGGCCGCGGCCACCGGCATGATCTCGGCATGCCCGACGACGACTTCATCTGGTCCGAGGCCCACCGCTGGCGCGCCCACCTGGATGCGCGGAACGGCGCCGGCCCGGCCGAGCTGACCCTGCGCCTGCTCAAGCTCACCGAGGAGGCCGGCGAGGTCGCCCAGGCCTGGATCGGCGCCCAGGGCCAGAACCCGCGCAAGGGCGTCACGCACACCGTCGACGACGTGGTCGCCGAGCTGGCCGACGTGGTCTTCACCAGCCTGGTCGCGATCGCCAGCCTGGGCGGCGACCCCCGGCAGGCGGTCACCGACTGCGTGGTCAAGGCCGCCGGTTATCTCGATGCTGCGCCAGCTCCAGATCGATGAACGCGCCGATCATCGCCCGGTAGACCCGCTCCACCACCTCCGGGGAGGCCCCGGCCTCCCCGGCCAGCGCCCGCACCTTCCCGATCACCTCGTCGACCCGCGCCGGCGCCCGCACCGCCTGCTCGTCGGCCTTCAACGCGCCGGCCCGCCGCACCAGCGCCTCCCGCGCCGCCAGCAGCCGCACCATCTCACCGTCGATCGCGTCGATCTCCCGCCGCACCCCGGCCAGCGGAGACTCCCCAGCACTCATCCGGTCACCCTACGAACCCGCCGCCAGCCTCAGGACGCGCTGTCCAGCACGACCACGCCCGGGTCGTACGTCGTGAAGTGTTTGCCCTGGCCCTCGGCGGTCTCGCGCCGGTAGTCCTGCGGGCTCTGCCCGCGCTCCCGCTTGAAGGCGGCGCTCAGCGCGAAAGCGCTGCCGTAACCGACCCGGCGGGCGACCGCGCCGATCGTCGCGTCCGGCTCGCGCAGCAGGTCCGCGGCCAGGGCCAGCCGCCAGCCGGTCAGGTAGGCCATCGGCGGCTCGCCGACCAGGTCGGTGAACCGGCGGGCCAGCGCCGACCGGGACACCCCGGCCTTCGCCGCCAGCGCGGCCACCGTCCACGGCTCCTCCGGCGCGGTGTGCAGCAGCCGCAGCGCCGGGCCGACGATCGGGTCGTGCTGCGCCTGCTGCCGGGTCCCGGCCGACGGGCTGGCCAGCCAGGCCCGCAGCACCGACACCAGCAGCAGGTCGAGCAGCCGGTCGAGGACCAGCTCCTGGCCCGGGGCGGTGCCGGCCATCTCGGTGAGCAGCAGCCCGACCAGCGTCCGGTCGGTGGCGGCGGCCGGCTGCACCAGCATCGCCGGGAGCGCCTCGAGCATCCGCCGGCTCACCTCGCTGCGCAGCTGGTAGGTGCCGGTGAGCAGCTCGGTCCCGCCGGCCACCCGGTCACCCCAGCTGCGCACCCCGAGGTGCTCGCGGGGCACACCGTCCACCGTGGTGCACACCTGGCCGGGCTGGATGATCGTCTGCCAGGGCGTCGCCGGGTCGTCGGCGACCGTGTACGGCTCCGGGCCCCGGATCACCGCCACGTCCCCGGGCTGCAGCGCGACCGGCGCGTCCCGGATGATCTGCGCCGTCCCCTGCACCACGGTGACCAGGGTCAGCGACGCCTGATCCTGGATCCGCAGGGCGAACGGCGGCTCCACCACGGTGCGCAGCAGGAAGGCGCCGCGCGCCCGGGTCCCGTCGAGCAGGCCGGTCAGCGTGTCCACGGGGATCACCGTGACACGCCGGCCGTCCGCTTGGCCAGCGCCGGGCCGAGACAGGCCAGCGCCAGCGCGGTCAGCACGGTGCGCAGGTCGTTGACCGGCACCCAGACGCCCTCGAAGTCGTGGCGGGCGCGGGCGAAGTCGTCGCCGGCCCGGGCGAGCTGATCGTTGAGCGGCACCTCGACGCCCATCGTCAGGATCAGCACCAGCAGGTAGAGCACCGCCGCGGCGCCCGCCCACCAGGCCGCGGCCCGCCGGCCGGATCGCGCGAGCAGCACCGCGGCCAGCCCGGTGAAGCCCAGCGCCCCGACGAAGACCAGACCGAACAGGCCGTTCTCGATGGCCGCGTTGATCCCTCGCATGGCGGTCACGAAGGTGCGGTCGTCGGTCTCGTGCAGCCCGGGCATGACCGAGACGGTGAAGGCGAAGAAGATCCCGGCCATCAGCCCGGTGCAGACCAGCGCGGCGGTCAGCACGCCGGTGAGGACACCGGCCCGGGACCGGGTGGCGGTCACGGTCACGACCAGACCCCGGTCGCGGCGGCGTTGCGGGCGTAGCCGGCGAAGTCGCGTGCCGGACGGCCCAGGGCCTGCTGCACGCCGTACCCCAGATGGGCGTTGCGGCCGTCGGTGACCAGCGCGAACAGCTCGGCCAACTCCTCCGGAAGCCCCTCGGCGCGCAGCGCCGCGACATAGTCGGCCTTGCTCACCGGCAGGAACCGGATCTCCCGGCCGGTGGCCGCGGACAGCTCCGCGGCCACCTCGGCGAAGGTGAGCAGGCGCGGTCCGGTCAGGTCATAGGTACGCCCGTGGTGCCGCTCGTCGGTTAGCGCCGCGGCCGCCACCTCGGCGATGTCGTCGGCGTCCACGAACGGCTCGGCGGCCTCGCCGACCGGCAGCGCGATCTCGCCGGCCAGCACGGCCGGCTGGAAGAAGTCCTCGCTGAAGTTCTGCGCGAAGAAGCTGGACCGCAGCACGGTCCACTGCACCCCGGACTCCTTGACCACGTCCTCGGCGTCCTCGGCGGCGGGCTCCCCGCGCCCGGCGAGCAGCACGATCCGGGTCACGCCCTGCTTCACCGCCTGCTCCACGAAGCCGCGCACCGTCTCGGTGGCGCCGGGGAACGCCAGGTCCGGCTGATAGGACAGGTAGACCGCGTCGATCCCGTCGAGCGCCCCCGTCCAGGTCCCCGGGTCTTCCCAGTCGAACCGCGGCTGTGCCGCTCGCGACCCGATCCGTACCGGTACGTCCCGCCCCGCGAGGAGTCGCGCCACTCGCCGCCCGGTCTTGCCTGTCCCGCCCAGAACCAGAATTGTCATGCCCTGAGTTCACCCGAGCCGGCGTGGACGAGCCATGGTCAGGAGTCCTCCGCGCATACGCGATCGTCCACGCGGCCGGCCCGCACGTCGGCGACCGCGGCGATCAGCGCCGCCCCGACGAAGGCGATCGTCACGGCGAGCGATGTCCGGAACGCCAGCCCCCAGTCGCCCTGGTGGTGGTCGAGCCGGTTGAAGAAGACCGCGCCCACCCCGGCGATCCCGACCGCGGTGCCGATCCGCTGCCCGGTCTGCAGCACCGCGGCCGCGCTCCCGGCCCGCCGTACCGGCACCTCGGACAGCGTGATCGTCTGGTTCGGACTGATCACCAGGCCGCTGCCCAGCCCGGCGACGAGCAGCGGGAGGACCGTCGCCCAGCCGGCCGCCGAGCCGCTCACCAGGGTGAGCGCCAGGATCGTGCCGGCCAGCCCGGCGGCGACCGTGACCAGGCCGGCGACCACCAGCGTGCGGCCGGTCTCGCTCACCTTGCGGCCGCCCAGCGCCGAGGTCACCGCCGAGCCCAGCGCGAACGGTGTGATCGCCAGCCCGGCCTGCAGCGCGGAGTAGTGCAGCCCGTTCTGCAGGAACAGCGTGTAGGTGAAGAAGATCGAGGTGAACCCGCCGAAGTAGAGCACCCCGACCAGGGTGCCCAGCGAGTACGACCGGACCCGGAACAGCTCCAGGTCGATCACCGAGGGGGCGTGCCGGCTGAACCGCCGCTCCCACGCCCAGAACCCGGCCAGCACCGCGGCGGCCGGCACCAGCAGCAGCCACTTGGCCGGCCCGGACCATTCCCGCTCCTGCACCAGCGGCAACAGCAGCAGGAAGACGCCGACCCCGAGCAGCGTGACACCGACCGGGTCGAGCGTCTCCCGTTCCTTCCGCGCCCGGGCCGGGATCCAGCGGGCGGCGAGCGCGATCGCGACCAGGCCGATCGGCACGTTGATGTAGAAGATCCAGCGCCAGCCCTCGGCCGTCCCGAAGACCTGGATGAGCAGGCCGCCGAGCAGCGGCCCGACCGCCGTGGACACCCCGATCGTCGCGCCCAGCAGCCCGAACGGCCGGCCCCGCTCGGCCGGCTCGAACAGCTCCTGGATCAGGCCGGACACCTGCGGGTTCACGATGCCGCCGGCGGCGCCCTGGACCAGCCGGGCGACGACCAGCCACAGCGCGCTGGTGGCCAGCCCGGCGGCCGCGCTGGCCAGGGTGAACAGGGCTACGCCGAAGATGAAGACGTTACGCCGGCCGCGGGCGTCGCCGTACCGGCCGGCCGGCACCAGCAGCAGGCCGAAGGTGAGCGCGTAGCCGGACAGGACCCACTGCAGCTCGCCGGAGCCCAGGTTCAGGTAGGCGCGGATCGACGGCAGCGCCACGTTGACGATGCTGATGTCGAGCAGGGTCATGAAGCCGGCCACCAGCGCGACGCTCATCGCGTGCCAGCGGGTCCTCGGCGTGGTCTCGGTTGTCACCGTGCGGCTGTTCCCGCGATCGTGCCGGGTTAGACATGTGCCGCCGACCTGCCTGACCGGTCTCGCCAGGGACCGCCGCAGGGGCAGCTCGTACGCCGGATGCTCTCCGATCCGGTGGCGGTGCGCGACGAGGTCCCGTCGGGCAGCTTCGCCGCTTCGGGGGAATGGGTCGTCGGGATGAACGACAATGCGATGAGGCTGACCGCCGAGGCGACCCGGACCCGGCGGGACACACTGGCCCGGGTCGGCGAGGTGTGATCGCGGCGCGCGTTTCCCGGTAGCAGAAGGAATGGAATACCCGGCGCTTTCCAGATCATCCGCGGAAAATTGCTGGATTTGTTTTCCGGCCGCTGGGCATTCGATGTGGCGAATGACCCGCTGACAGGGAGGCAACGTGAGTGAGCTACCGACCGGCGCGTATGCGCCGGGTGATTCTTCCGGTGACACTTCCGCGAAGGCCAAGCACGTCGCCGTGGAAGGCAAGCAGGCGGCGGGCCAGGCCGTGTCCGAGGTGAAGGACACCGCGACCGAGCAGGTGCGACGCGTCAGCCAGGAGGCCGGGGCGCAGGCCCGCAACGTGGCCGGCGAGGTGCGCGACAAGCTCGGTGAGCAGGCCAAGGTGCAGAGCGACCGGCTGGTCGGCTCGATCCGGCAGACCGCCGACCACCTCGACGAGATGCGCGGCGACCGCACCGACGGCCCGGCCGCGGCCGTGGTGTCCCGGGTCGCCGACGGTGGCCGGCAGCTGGCCGACTACCTGGACCGCAACGGCCCCGAAGGGGTGCTCGCCGAGGTGCAGGACTTCGCCCGGCGCCGCCCCGGCGCGTTCCTGGCGACCGCCCTCGCGGCCGGCTTCGTGGTCGGCCGGCTCGGCAAGAGCGTGGCTAAGGCCGACTCCGGCGCCACGACCGGGACCGACCGCAAGCCGGTCTCGGACAGCTACAGCACGGTGAGCACGTCGGTGCCGCCGGCCGGTGACTACGCCACCACGACCGGCGCGGGCGCCGATTACGCGGGCGCCGACTACGCGGGCACCGGCTACACGCCGACCCCCGCCACCGCCACCACCGGCACCGAGTACGCCTCGACCGGCACCGGCACCCCCGTGGTGCTGCCGGAGGAGTACCCGGTGGCCGAGGAGTACCCGCTCGGGACCCGGGAGCCGCGGCCGTGACCAGCTCGCTTCCCCCGGACCAGTCGGACCGGGTCGCGCAGACGTCGATCGGTGAGCTGATCGGCAACATCAGCGACGACCTGTCGCAGCTGTTCCGCCAAGAGGTCGAACTGGCCAAGGCGGAGATCAAGCAGGAAGCCACCAAGGCCGGCAAGGCCGCCGGCATGCTCGGCGGCGCCGGGTTCGCCGGCTACCTGGCCGTGCTGCTGCTCAGCCTCGCCGCCGTGTTCGGCCTGGACGCCGTCATGCCGGCCGGCTGGGCCGCCCTGATCGTCGCCGCGATCTGGGGCATCGTCGCGGCCGTCCTCTACGTGACCGGCAAGAACCGTCTCAAGACCGTGGACCCGATGCCACGGCGCACCGTCGACACCCTCAAGGAGGACGCGCAATGGCTGAAGAACCCGACCGGCTGAGGCAGAACATCGAGCAGACCCGCGCGTCGCTGACCCGCGACGTCGACCTGCTCGCCGAGAAGACCAGCCCGAGCAGGGTCGCCAAGCGGCGGTGGAACACGGTGAAGGAGAAGGTGATGGGCAGCGCTTCCCACGTGGGTGACACCACGTCCTCGGCGGTGGGCACGGTGCAGGACAAGGCGTCCCGGCTGGGTGACTCGGTCGGCGACAAGGCGTCCCGGCTGGGCGACACCGCGAGCGAGAAGGCGCACGAGGCCGCGGACGCGGTACGCGGCGCCCCGCAGGCGGTGGCCTCCCAGACCCAGGGCAACCCGCTTGCCGCTGGGGTGATCGCCTTCGGCGTCGGCCTGCTGGCCGCCGGGCTGATCCCGGTCACCGAGGCCGAGCGTCGCGCCGGGCGGCAGCTCAAGGAGAACAGCGGTGAGCTCACCGACCAGGTCAAGGACCTGGCCGCCGAGGTGAAGGACGAGCTGACCGGCACCGTCCAGCACGCCGCCGCCCAGGTCAAGGAGACCGCCCAGGACGCGGCCCAGACCACCAAGGCGCAGGCTCAGGACTCCGCCCAGCACGCCACCGAGCAGACCCGGCAGGCCGCCCGGAACTGATCCGGAACGGTCGGTTGAACGCGCCGATGCCGGGTATCCGAGTTCCTGTCCGCACGATGAAATCGTCAGGAGGAGAAATGCCAAGCGCACGCGAGATCATGACTCCCGGTGCGGTTTGTGTGAGTGAACGGGAAACGCTGGCCGACGCCGCTCAGAAAATGGCCGATCTCGATGTCGGTTCGCTGCCCATCTGTGGCGATGACAATCGCCTCAAGGGCATGATCACCGACCGCGACATCGTGGTGAAAGCGATCGCCAAGGGTCGTAATCCGGCCGAGGTCCCGGCCGGCGAGCTGGCCGAGGGCAAGCCGGTCACGATCGGCGCGGACGACGACGCCACCGAGATCCTGCGCACCATGGGTCAGCACCAGGTGCGCCGGCTTCCGGTCATCGACGGGCACGACCTGGTCGGCATGGTCGCTCTGGCCGACGTGGCCCGGGCACTGCCCGACCGCCCGGTCGGCGACCTGATGGACGCCATCTCGAAGGGCTGACCAGGCCGGACGGCACGAGGGCGCCGGATCACCGCAGGGTGGTCCGGCGCCCTCGTGTGATTGAGAAAGCTCGTTCCCGGGCATGCAGCGCGGCATGAAACGGACCTTGATCATCGCCGCCGCGGCGCTCCTTCCGCTGGCGGGCTGTGGTTCAGTCGGGGGCCGTGAGGAGGCGGCGGCCGCCGTCGCGACCCGCCTGCTCGCCGCGGCCGCCAGTCAGAACGGCCCGCAGGCCTGCGCCACCCTCGCCCCGGATACCACCGCGGAGCTGGAGGAATCGGCCGGCAAGCCGTGTCCGGATGCGATCCTCGACGAGGAACTGCCCGAGCCCGGCCGGGTGGTCGGCACCTCGGTCTACGGCCAGTGGGCGCAGGTGCGGCTCGCCGACGACACGCTCTTCCTGGCAGTCTTCGACGACGGCTGGCGGGTGGTCGCGGCCGGCTGCACCTCGCGCGGCGAGCGTCCCTACGACTGCACCCTGCAGGGGAGCTGACATGCGCGCGCTCTTCATCCTGCTCCTGCTGGTCGTCGCGGCCGGCCTGATCTACTTCACCGCGCTGGGGGTGCTGCAGCGATGAGACGCTTCCTGCGGGAGAACTCGCTGGGCCTGGTCTTCGGCCTGCTCTTCCTGATCGTGCTGGTCGGTCAGGCCTTCGCCGGACACGCCGACTTCAACCAGCAGCAGCTCAGCGAGGGCCTCCCGGAGATCGGCCTGGGCCGCTACCTGACCTCGGCCAGCTTCGGCGTCGACGTGCTGGAGAACTGGCAGTCCGAGTACCTGCAGTTCTTCCTCTACATCTGGTTCACCGTGTGGCTGCTGCAGAAGGGCTCGCCGGAGTCCAAAGAGCTGGACAAGCCGGGCCGGGAGTCGGATCGGGACCAGAAGGTCGGCCACTTCGCCGACGCCCGCTCACCGAAGTGGGCCCGCGCCAGTGGTTTCCGCCTCTGGCTCTTCTCCAACTCGCTCGGCCTGGTGATGGGGCTGATCTTCCTGCTCTCCTGGCTCGGCCAGTCGATCACCGGCTGGGCGGCGTACAACGAAGAGCAGCTCGGCGACCTGCAGGACCCGGTCACCTGGGCGACCTACGTCACCGAGCCGGACTTCTGGAACCGCACGCTGCAGAACTGGCAGTCCGAGCTGCTCGCGGTCGCCTCGATGGCGATCCTCGCGATCTACCTGCGCCAGCGCGGCTCCTCGCAGTCCAAGCCGGTCGGCGCCGCGCACACCGCCACCGGCGTGGAGGGATAAAACCGCTCTACGGTACGGCCGGAGCGCTCCGGCCGTACCGGGCACCGGACCTTGAGTTAAGTAGCTGACAGTCCGGTTTGGATCTTTTTAGGCCGGGTAGACAGGCGCCCCCGGCACGGGAACGCCGTGCGGGACACAGGGAGGCGCCTGATGAACCACGACGATCTCCTCACCCGGATCCAGCAGAACGGGCGCCTGCACGGGCGCAACGAGAGTCGCCGGGTCGTCACGACCGTGCTCGGCGTGCTGAGTGAGCTGCTCCCGGCCCCGGCCTACCGCCGGTTGACCGCGGGGTTGCCGGAGGAGCTGCGACAACGACTGCCGATCCCGGAGCCCGGCCGGATCGTCGAGATCCTCGACGTCCGCCGGTTCCTCACCCGGGTCGCCGATCGGCTCTACGCGGACAGCGCGGACGCCGCCTTCCTGGCCCGGGTGGTGCTGGCCGAGCTGAACACCGCCGACCGCGGGATCCGCCCGGAGCAGCTCGCCCACCTGGTCCCGGCCGACCTGCGCCCGCTGTTCCGCTCGGTGCCCGCCCTCCCGTGGTCCTTCGCCGACCACTCCGCCGCGCCGCGGCCCCAGCGCACCACCGCGCCGTCGCCGTCCGCGGCCGCGCAGCTCAGCCCCCGGTCCGCTTCGGTGTAGACCGCGGTCCGGTCCCGCTTCGAGCTGGCTGTCAGGGGTGTCTCGACGACGTCGAGACACCCCTGACGCCCAGCCGGGACCGTGCGGGTCCGGCGTTCAGCGGGTCCAGCCCGGTCGGGACCGTGCGGGTCCGGCTTTCAGGGCGCTCGGCTCGGTCGGTCGGGCGGGACCCAGCGGCCGAGCAGCATCGCGGCCAGCGCCCCGGCCCCGGCCACCACGAGTGCGGCCGCGGGCAGCGAGACCGCCGCGGTGACCGCGCCGATCAGCAGCGGCCCGCCGCCGTTGCCCAGGTCGGAGCACATCCGCCAGGCGCCCAGGAACCGCGCCCGCCCGGCCACCGGCGACACGTCCGCGCCGATGGTCATCACCAGGCCGGCGCTCAGCCCGTTCCCGACGCCCATCAGCAGGCCGATCACGGTGAGTCCGGCCGCGCCGCCGGCCAGCGGCAGCAGCGCGTGGGCCAGCCCGAGCAGCGCCATCGCCGGGACCGCCGCCCAGCGCCGCCCGCGCCGGTCCATCAGTCGCCCGGCCGGATAGAACAGCAGCATGTCCACGCCGCCGGAGATCCCGTAGATGACGCCGATGGTCGCCGGGGACAGTCCGAGCCCGGCGCCCCACAGCGGCAGGATCGTCTGCCGGGCCGCCCGCAGCGCGCCGACCAGCAGGATCGCCGAGCCGAGCGTGCGCAGGACGGGCGCGTTGTCGCGCAGCACCGTCGTCAGGCGGGGCCGGTCGAGCGGGCCGGCGTGCGGCCGGTCGTGCGGCACCGGTGGCAGCACCACGACCAGCGCCGCGGCCACGGTGACCGCCACCGCGGCCACCAGGTAGGCCCCGGAGACGCCGAGCACGTGGACCACCGGCGCGCCGAGGAACGGTCCGGCGAAGGTGCCGACCCGGCCCACCCCGCCGAGCGTCGACATCGCCCGGGCCCGCAGCTCCGGACGGACCGCCTCGGTGAGGTACGCGTGCCGGGCCAGCCCCCAGGCCGCCCCGGTGATGCCGAGCAGGAAGACCGCAACGGCCAGCAGCCGGACGTCCCGGGCCAGCATGCAGGCGACCAGCGCGGGCAGCCCGAGAGCGGCCGCGCCGAGCATGGTCCGCTGCTCGCCGAACCGGTCGACCAGCACCCCGGCGGGCAGCCCGCCGGCGATCTGCCCGGCCCCGAGCAGCCCGGCGACCAGGGCAGCGGCGGCGGGGGAGGCGCCCAGCCCGGTCGCCGACAGCACCACCACCGGGGCGATCGCGCCGAACCCGGTGGAGTAGACCGCCGACGGCAGGTAGACAGTCGGCCCCAGCTGACGCAGGGTCAGCCCGCCCTGGTCGAGTCGGGTCACTCCGCGGCGACGCGGCCGAACGCGGACCGGTGGAACACCAGCGGCGACAGCAGCCCCTCCCGGTCCACCGGGTGGTCGACGGCGTGCAGCCGGAGCAGCACGATGGTGTGGTCGCCGGCCTCCACCTCGCGGTAGATCGTGGTGTCGAACCGGGCCAGCCCGTCGTCGATGGTGACCGCGCCGTCGTCGCTGACCGAGGCGGCCACCCCGTCGAACCGGTGCTCCACCGCCCCGGCCAGCTGCCGGCAGATCGTGTCGTGGTGCGCGGCCAGCACGGTCACCCCGAGGTGGTCGGCGCGGCGCAGGTCGGGCCAGGTCTTCGAGGTGTTCGCGATGGAGAAGGAGACCAGCGGGGGATCGATGCTCACCGACGTGAAGGAGCTGGCCGCGAGCCCGACGAGCCGCCCGTCGACCGCGGCCGCGACGGCGACCACCCCGCTGGGGAACACGCCGAACGCCTGCCGCAGCCGGATCGGGTCCAGGTCCTGGTTGGTGGCGAACGTCGCGGGGGTCTGCGAGATGGTCATGCGCGGTTCCTTACCGTCGGGCGTGCGCTTGTGAGGCTAAACAGTCAGGTCAGCGGCCACGAAGACGGGCAGGACAAGCGCTGGCCTCCCCGCCTTCTCCGACGACCGGCCTCAATCTATATCGACCCTATAGGTTTTAGAAAGTATCTGCGACGTCACAGTCCGCAGGCCGGGAAGGTCTCGCCTCTGCCTACCCACTCGCACGCGGGCCACACGGACGCGCGCGGTCCGCTTCGTCCTGCGACCGCCGATCAGGGGTACGCGCGCAGCCGTCCCGCCGAGGCCGGCGCGACGACGGACCGCTTGCCGGGCGCGGGGCGCTCGGGGCGTACCGGAAAGCGGCGGCAGCAAGCCGGAGCGGGCCGCTCGTGGGCGGCGGGGTGAGCCGGACCGCAGCGGACCGTTCGTCGGCGGCCGGGTGAGCCGGACCGGAGCGGACCGGGAGTGATCGGCGGTCAGGCGGACTGGCGGACCACCAGGGACGGCTCGTAGATCACCGAGCTGACCCGGGAGGTCGGGTCCTCGATGCGGGTGAGCAGCACCTTCGCCGCCTCGGCGGCCATGTCCTCGAGCGGGTGCCGGACCGTGGTGAGGGCCGGTCGGGCGGCCAGCGCGGCGCTGCTGTCGTCGAAACCGACCACCGCGACGTCGTCCGGGACGCGCTTGCCGGCGTCCCGCAGGACGAGCAGGGCGCCGAGGGCCATCAGGTCGTTGGCCACGAAGACGCCGTCCAGCTGCGGGTGTGCGGCGAGCAGCTCGCGCATCGCCTCCTCGCCGCTGCGCTGGGTGAAGTTGCCGCTGACGGTCGGCACCCAGGCGTGCCCGTGCCGGGCCATCGCGCGCCGGAAACCGGTGATCCGGTCCTGGCTGGCCGGCACGTCGGCCGGGCCGGAGATCATGCCGATCCGCTGGCAACCGCGCCCGGCCAGGCGGTCGGCGGCGATCGCGGCGCCGGTCTCGTTGGCCAGGTCGACGTAGCTGATCGGGACCGGCTCGGGCGGCCGGCCGATCAGCACGGCCGGGATGCCGGCCTCGGCGAGCAGGCCGGGCAGCGGGTCGCGGGCCGGCAGGGAGAGCACCACGGCGCCGTCGGCCTGCCCGTTGCGCAGGTCGCCGACCAGGCGTTTGTGCCCGTCGGCGCCGACCATCTGGAGGGCCAGCTGGGTGCTGGCCGGGCGCAGCACGCTCATCAGGCCGCCGACGATCCGGCCGAAGTAGGGGTCGGCGAAGAACCGGCTCATGAACGGGTCGTCGTCGTGCGTCTCGAAGTCGGAGACCACCAGGGCCACCGTGCCGGTGCGCCGGGTGACCAGTGAGCGGGCCATCCGGTTGGGCACGTAACCGGTCTGCTCGACGGCGCTCCAGACCAGCTCGTGCAGCTGCGGGTCGACGTTGCGGATGCCGTTGACGACGCGCGAGACGGTGGCCCGTGAGACGCCGGCCACTCGGGCTACGTCCTCGAGCGTGGGTAGCCGGTGCGTCTGCATGCGGTGTTTATAGCACGGGATGGAGAGCGCTTTCCGCCCTCGCCGCTCCAGGGGCGGTTCGCCACGTTCCGGAACCCCAAACCATTGACGGGAGCGCGGGCGGGCTCGAAGACTGGAAAGCGCTCTCCAAGCGTACGCACCGTCCTCGAACCTTGGGAGATCCCCCGTGCACAAGAAGAAGCTGCTGGCGCCGTTAGCGGCGCTCGCTCTGGTCAGCACCGTGCTGGCCGTCACCCAGTCCGCCTACGCGGCCGATACCCTGCTGTCCCAGGGCCGGCCGGCGCTCGCCTCGTCCACCGAGAACGGCGAATCCCCGGCCATCGCCGCGGTCGACGGCCGCTCCGAGACCCGCTGGGGCAGCCAGTGGTCCGACCCGCAGTGGCTGCGCGTGGACCTCGGCGTCACCGCCACGATCACGCAGGTCAAGCTCGAGTGGGAGGCGGCGTACGCGAAGGCCTTCCAGATCCAGACCTCGCCGGACGGCAACGCCTGGACCACGATCTACAGCACCACCACCGCCACCGGTGGCAAGCAGACCCTGGCGGTCAACGGCTCCGGCCGCTACGTCCGGATGTACGGCACCCAGCGCGGCACCGGCTACGGCTACTCGCTGTACGAGTTCCAGGTCTACGGAACGTCGTCGTCCACCCCGCCGCCCACCGACGGCCCCGGCTACGTCTACGCGAACCCGCCGGTCACCGGGGTGGTCCCGTCCACCGCGACCCCGCCCGCGCAGAACCCGCCGGTCACCCACCGCGAGTTCCAGGCGAACTGCTCGGTCAGCCGGACCAACCTCGGCGACGACCCGATCGTCTTCCCGAACCTGCCCGGCGCCTCGCACTCGCACACCTTCATGGGCAACCGCACCACCAACGCGATGACCACGCTCGCCTCGCTGCAGGCCGGCGGCACGTCCTGCATCACCCCGGGTGACAAGACCGGTTACTGGATGCCGACGCTGTTCAACGGCACCACCGCCGTGCAGCCGGACGGCCCGCAGGTCATCTACTACAAGAGCGGCGTGATCGACTACACCAGCGTGCGGCCGTTCCCGCCGGGGCTGCGCTACGTGGTCGGCAGCCCGAACTCCACCCTCGACGAGTTCCGCAACCACCCGGGCGCGGTCGAGGGCTTCGAGTGCGGCGACCTCACCCGGCAGTGGGACATCCCGGCGAACTGCGTGGCCGGCTCCCAGCTCAACGTCCGCTTCCAGGCCCCGAGCTGCTGGGACGGCATCCACCTGGACACCCCGGACCACAAGAGCCACATGGCGTACCCGATCGTCGGCGTCTGCCCGGCCGACCACCCGGTTGCCGTCCCGATGATCGAGTTCAAGATGGCCTGGCCGGTCAGCGGCAACCTGGCCAACGTCCGCTTCGCCAGCGGCCGCGGCTATTCCTTCCACTACGACGTCTACAACGCGTGGGACCCGGCCGTGCTCGCCGCCCTGACCAGGCACTGCATCAACGGCGGGCTGCAGTGCAACCCGCGTGGCTTCGACCAGTACAAGCCGGAGCGCGGGGCGGCGCTCAACGAGCGTTACGAGCTGCCGTAACCCTCTGACCGCTGCCTGCCCGGAGGTTGTGGGGACTCCTCCGGGCAGGCAGCACACCCTTTTTCGGTACGGCGGGAGCGCCGCGCCGGCCGGCTCCGTCGTGTCCGTGCCCGTTCCGGCGCGTTCCTGGCCCGCCGTGCAGCGATCCGGCCACTTCTCGATCCCCGCCCGCCCAGGGGGGCCTGCCCAGAGACAGCGTCGCGCGAAGATGCGGCCGCGCGGGCCAGCCCTGTGGACAGCGCGTCAATGTGGATAACCGCGTCGCCGAGGCGATGGCCATCCTTCGACGGCCCGCCGAGCCGCGCGACGCGGTCGCCGAGATGCGATAACAACTTTCTCGGCGACTATTTCAGAAATCTTTTTGTAGCTTCGCCAGGGCGCTCTCGCGAGTTTTCAGAATGCGCTCCGCGAGCGCCTTCGTGCGGGATTCCGCGCCGGCCGACCGCTCGCTGGTGGCCAGCTGCTTGCCCTGCTCCAGGTGCTCCCGGAGGGCCTTGGCGAGCAGCGCGTCGAAGCCGGCGCCGCGCGCCGCGGTGGCCGACGCGAGCAGCGACGGCGTCACCATGCCGGGCATCGGCATGCCCTTGTGCTGGTTCTCGGCGGGCAGCCCGGCTTCGGCGTGCAGCTGCCGCAGCGTCGCCAGCTCCTCGTCGGTGAACGCTTTGACCTGCGCGGAAAGCTCTTTGAGCGGGCTGCTCCCGGGGGTCAGGGCGAGCAGCGGGAGCAGCTCCTCGTCCATCGCGATGTTGATCTCGATCCAGGCGAGGTCGGTGCCGCCGAAGGCTGGCGAAGCGGCCGGTGCGGGCGCCGAGGGCGGGGTGGGTGCGGCCGGCGTGGTGGGGGAGCCGCAGGCGGCCACGCCGAGCAGCAGGGCTGCGACAAGGAGCCGGGGATTCGGTTTCACGGGCGGAGCTTGCAGTTCCGGAACCGGTGATGTCAATGGGAAGTATTGACCTCCGGCAACATGAGCGAAACAATCGCGTTCGCTTGGAGAGCGCTTTCCCTGTATCCCGAAATGCCGTCCCCCGTGGGGTGTGATCATGAAACAGAGACCAAGACCGGCCCTGCTGGCAGGCGTCCTCGCCGTGCTGCTGGGTCTGGCCACGGTTGCCGTGACGACCGTGGCGAGCGCCGCTGACACGCTCCTGTCCCAGGGCAAGCCCGCCCTCGCCTCGTCGGTCGAGGGCGCCGACGTCTCCGCCGACAAGGCCTTCGACGGCGACGCCGGGACCCGGTGGTCCAGCCAGTTCGCCGACCCGCAGTGGATCCGGGTGGACCTGGGCGCCACGGCCACGATCAGCAAGGTCACGCTGCAGTGGGAGGGCGCGTACGGTAAAGCCTTCAAGATCCAGACAAGTCCGGATGGGACTGCCTGGACGGACGTCTACTCGACGACCACCGGCGCCGGCGGCACCGAGGACCTGACGGTCAGCGGCACCGGGCGCTACGTCCGGCTCTACGGCACTGCCCGGAGCAGCGGCTACGGCTACTCGCTCTACGAGTTCAAGGTCTACGGCTCGCTCGGCGGCACCCCGACCGGCGAGTGCGCCACCAACGCCGCGCAGGGTCAGCCGGCCACCGCCTCCTCGCAGGAGGGCGCCGACGTCTCCGCCGACAAGGCCTTCGACGGCAACGCGGGCACCCGCTGGTCCAGCGTCTTCGCCGACCCGCAGTGGATCCGCGTCGACCTGGGCGCGACGAAGATGATCTGTGGCGTCGTCCTGCAGTGGGAGGGCGCGTACGGGAAATCTTATAAAATCCAGACAAGTCCGGATGGGACCACCTGGACCGACGCCTACTCCACCACCACCGGAGCCGGCGGCACGGAAAACCTGAGTGTTTCCGGCAGCGGGCGGTATGTCCGGCTCTACGGGACCGTCCGGGGCAGCGGCTACGGCTACTCGCTCTACGAGTTCAAGGTCCTCACCAGCGGCGGCACCACGACCACGCCGACCACCCCGCCGACCCAGGACCCCAACTTCACCACCGTCTGGCAGGACACCTTCGACGGTACGGCCGGCACCTCACCGAGCGCCGCGAACTGGTTGCTGCGCACCGGCACCCAGTACCCGGGCGGCGCCGCCAACTGGGGCACCGGCTCGGTCGAGACCGCCAGCGACTCCACCGCGAACGTCGCGCTCGACGGCAGCGGCAAGCTGAGCATCAAGGCGATCCGCGACGGCAGCGGCAAGTGGACCTCAGGCCGGCTGGAGACCCAGCGCACCGACTTCACCCCGCAACCGGGCGAGATGCTCAAGTTCAGCGCCGTGCTCAAGCAGCCGGGCGTGACCAACGGCGCCGGGTACTGGCCGGGCTTCCGGGCCACCGGCGCCGCCTACCGCGGCAACTACACCAACTGGCCGTCGGTCGGCGAGACCGACATCATGACCGACGTCAACGGCCGGGACCAGCTCGCCCAGACGCTGCACTGCGGCACCGCCCCGGACGGCCCGTGCGCCGAGTACACCGGGCGGTCCTCCGGGTTCGCGTCCTGCGTCGGCTGCCAGACCGGCTACCACGAGTACTCCCAGGTCATCGACCGGACCAAGACCGACGAGGAGATCCGGTTCTACCTCGACGGCAAGCAGACCTGGGTGGTCCGCGAGTCCCAGGTCGGCGTGACCGCGTGGAACGCCGCCGTGCACCACGGCTTCTACCTGCGGCTCGACCTGGCGATCGGCGGCTCGCTGCCGAACGCGGTGGCCGGCTTCACCACGCCGACCGCGGACACCACCTCGGGCGGCGTGCTCAGCGTCGACTCGGTGACCGTGTCCAAGCAGACCGGCAGCACGCCCGCCGCGATGACCGACCCGGCCGTGCCGGCCGGGCCGAGCGTCGTCAAGGTCACCGGCACCCAGGGCAACTGGACGCTGACCGTGAACGGCACTCCCTGGCCGGTCAAGGGGATCACGTACGGTCCGCCGCAGGGCGCCGCGGACGGGTACATGCGCGACCTGAAGAACATGGGCGTGAACACGATCCGGATCTGGGGACCGGACGCCAACACCCCGGTGCTGCTGGACACCGCCGCCCGGTTCGGGATCAAGGTGATCGTCGGGCTCTGGCTCAACCACGGCGCGGACTACGTGAACGACACCGCGTACAAGAACGCGGTCAAGTCGGAGATCGTCGCCAAGGTGAACGAGCTCAAGGGCCGGCCGGGCGTGCTGCTCTGGGACGTCGGCAACGAGGTGATCCTGGAGATGCAGAACTACGGGCTGTCCGCCGCCGAGGTGGAGGCGCGCCGGGTCGGCTACGCCAAGTTCGTCAACGAGGTGGCCGAGGCGATCCACGCGGCTGACTCGAACCACCCGGTGACCTCGACGGACGCGTACACCCACGCGTGGACGTACTACAAGCAGTACTCGCCGGCGCTCGACCTGCTCGCGGTCAACTCGTACGGGGCGATCGACACGGTCAAGCGGGACTGGATCGCGGGCGGCTACACCAAGCCGTACATCCTCACCGAGGGTGGCCCGGCCGGCGAATGGGAGGTGCCCAACGACGCGAACGGGGTGCCGACCGAGCCGAGCGACCTGCAGAAAAAGGCCGGCTACACGTACAGCTGGAACGCGATCAAGGGGCACGCGGGGGTCGCGCTCGGGGCCACCGAGTTCCACTACGGCCTGGAGAACGACTTCGGCGGGGTGTGGCTGAACACCACCACCGGCGGCTGGCGGCGGCTCGGGTACGCGGCGCTGCGCGAGGCGTACACCGGGCAGCCGGTGCCGAACACCGCGCCGGAGATCTCCGCGATGACCGTGGGCACTCCGTCGGCGGTGCCGGCCGGCGGCACCTTCACGGTCGAGGTCAGCGCGTCCGACCCGCAGGGCGACGCGATCCGCTACAACCTGATGGCCAGCGACAAGCACATCAACAACAACAAGGGGCTGCGGTATCTGACCTACACCCAGACCGCGGACGGCAAGTTCACGGTACGGGCGCCGGAGACCCTGGGCGTCTGGAAGGTCTACGTGTACGCCTACGACGGCCAGGGCAACGTCGGCATCGAGCAGCGCTCCTTCAAGGTCGTGCCGCCGACCCTGCCCGGCACCAACCTGGCCCGCGGCAAGACGGTGACCGCGTCGACCTACCAGCCGACCGGCACCAACGGGCCGCAGCTGCCGTCCTACGCGGTCGACGGCGACTACGGCACCCGCTGGGCGAGCGAGTGGGTGGACACGGCGTGGCTGCAGGTCGACCTCGGCTCGGTCCAGTCGTTCGACCACGTGTCGCTGGCGTGGGAGGCGGCGTACGCCACGTCGTACCAGGTCCAGACGTCGAACGACGGCGCGAATTGGACCACGGTGTACTCGACGACGGCCGGCAACGGCGGCTTCGACAACCTGGCCATCAACGCCTCCGCCCGTTATGTCCGGGTGAACAACACGGCCCGCGCCACGGCGTACGGCTACTCGCTCTACGAGTTCGGCGTCCACCGCCAGTAACGCACCATCTCGGGCGCGCCCGGCCCACCGGCCGGGCGCGCCTGCTCATGGCATCCGGCGACGGCCGAGGACGGCGTCGAACAGCACCCATCCGTCGACCTCGACCGGCGCCGGATGGTCGGGCTGCCAGCCGCCCCGCAACGCCTCGTCCAGGAACGCCCGCGCGGTGCCGGGCTCGTGCAGGTTCAACGCCCGACCGGCACCGCTGAGCACCGCGCCACTCGACAGGGGGCCGTCCGCCTTCTCCCGGAAGACGACTTCGAGCAGCCCCCGGGCTCGGTGCCGACGGATCTTCAGGATGTCCCGGCAGTCCAGGTAGACCGGCGGCCGGCCCGGGGCGTCGACCCGGTCGTGAAGGTGCCCGACGGACCACACGAACCTGTCCGCGCCCACGATCAGAATCCGCGAAGCACGACGCCGTGGCACCCGACCATCCCGTCCGTCCGGCAGCCGTCATCGGGTGGCGGACAGGAACGCCTGCGCCTGTGCGATGACGGCGGCCGCGGTCGCCCGATTACGCGACACGTACTCGGCATCCCAGATCGACCATGAACTCATCTCGTCGTCATGCAGCACGATGCTCTCCATCAGCGGCCGCAGTTCTTCGGAGCTGCCCAGAAAAGGCCGGCCGTGCCGCCAGATCAGCCGGCCCCCTTCCTCGGCGGTCAGCTCGCCGTTGACGATCAACTCCGCCCACCATCGCACCAGCGCCCACGTTCGGGCCGTGGGCTCCGCCGGAAGCTCCTCGGGAACCAGGCCGAGTTCGTCGGCGACGCGGTCGAAGACGCTTCGCGCCTCCGGCTCCTCGCGCCGCGTCAAACCCGCCAGCATCGGCAGCGAAGGCGATGCGACCCCGGCCAGGAGCGCGTCCACGCCGGCTCGGATCAACTTGTCGGAGCCGACCTCGCAACCGACGAGCCTGTCGATGGCGATCAGCCGCAACTGTCGCACTGCCATCTCGCCGTCCATTTTTCCGCCGCTCCCTCAGGCCTGCCAGGCCGCTACGACATCATCGGGGCCCCAGATGGTCTGGACGACGCCGGTGGGCAGGGTGGCGCCGGAACGGGTGACGACGATCAGCCCGGTGTGCGCCGGGTCGTAGCCGGGGACGCGCCGGGCACCTTCTTGGAGTTCGTACAGGTCGCGGGCGTCGAACGGGGTCCCGAGCCATTTCAGCGATCCGCAGAAGTGGATCTGTGAGGCGACCGGCCCCCGGTCGGCGCCGACGAGGTCGATCTCGGGGTTGAACTGCCGGTTCCACCACCCACCGACAGCATGGGCCTCCGGCCAGGGCAGGGCGCCGCTGGCAGCGGCCTGCTCCAGCGAGGCGCGGACCAGTGGTTCGACGGCTTTGCCGCGCCAGCTGGTCCAGCGGTTGCGGAGCAGGGTGTTGCCGGCTTCGGGCCGCCCGCGTCGCGTGAGGTTGTGGACGTCACGCAGGATGGCGAGGTAGAGGCGCAGGTTGCTGTCGGCGACCCGGTAGAGGGCGGGTTTGCCGCTGCTGGTCGAGAGTGGCTGGTCCGCGGTCAGGATCTGCTTGTCATCGGTGAGTTGCCGCAGCAGTGGGGACAGGGTGCCGGAGCTGACGGCCCCGTCGCGGCTGCCGGCAGCGCCGGCGATGTTGGCGAAGGTGCGTGCGTCACCGCCGACGGCCTCCAGGACGCGCCGGGCCACGTCGGGGTTCGGAAATTCCGAAGCGAGGGACTGTTCGGGTACGGCGAACAGCGGCGACGCCGGGTCAGCGCATTCGTCCCGGAGGTAGTCGTCGGCCGGAGTTCCGGATGGCCAGCGCATCAGGATGCCGGGCAGGCCACCGGTGATCAGGTGGGCGTCGATGGCGTCGGAGCCGGCCAGCCCGGTGGCGGCGGCGGTTTCGGCCAGGTGCAGCGGACCCAACACGAGGTTGTCGGCGCGGCCGTAGAACGGCCGGTCGTAGGCGGTGAGGCGTTGCATCATGTGCAGGTCGCTGCCGAGGAGCAGCAGCAGGACCGGGCGGCGGGACAGCAGGCGGTCCCAGACGACCTGTAGCTGTCCGTCGAAGGTGTCGTCCTGCTCGGTGAGCCACGGCACCTCGTCGAGCACGACGATGCTCGGCCGGTCCGGCAGCGTCCCCGCGAGGAGGCGCAGCATGTCGCCCCAGCCGCCGGCCGGTGGCGTGCCGGGGAGCAAGCCGTGGTCGTTCGGCAGATCCGACTCGGTCAGAGCCGCGAGGAACTGAGTGGTCGACTCGGTGGCCGAAGCGCCTTTGACCGCGGTGAAGTACAGGTAGGGCAGCCCTGAGCGGTCACAGAGTTCCTGCACCAGGCGCGACTTGCCGACCTGGCGGCGGCCACGGATGGCGACCGCAAGCCCCGTCCCGGCCCGGGTGATGTGGTCGATCCGTTTTGTCAGCAGAGACAGTTCGGTCCGCCGCCCGATGAACACGGCCGCCTCCAGCAGTAGAGGATGTCTAGGTAGACGGAATCTACGTAGAACCAATCTACCTTGGCGGGCACCCGCCCCCGTCAGGTGAGGGATTTGAGCATCTGCTGGGTCACCACTCGGTAGCCCGACGTCTCGTAGAGGCGCACCGCCGCGGTGTTGTCGCCGAAGACGTTGAGGCCCAGCGACTGCACGCCGCGGGACCGCAGCTCGTCTTCCGCGGCGGTCAGCAGGGCCCGGCCGTAACCCGACCCGCGGTAGGGCTCGGCGACCTCGATGTCGTAGAGGAAACCGCAGTCCGGGATGCCCCGCGGATGCGTCTCGCTGAGCCAGAGGATGCCGACGCGGTCGCCCTCCGGATCATCGGCGGCCAGGAAGAGCATGCCGGGCGTGGCGAACCCGCCGGGCAGCAGCGCGTCGTGGCCCTCGGTCGCCAGTTGTTCCGCCTCGTCCGGTGACCAGTTGCCAGCCGCCATCTGCTCGTCGGCGTGCGATCTGATCGCCGCGGCGCGCCAATCGTCGAACTCGGCCTGCGTCATCTGTCGGATCAGCACGTCGGGCATGTGCGGATCATGTCATAGAAGGACGTCACGGTGCCGCCCGCAATTCCCCGGATATCCGGGCGAAGGGGGTAGCCTTGACCGGCTATGACTGGGGACCTGCTGGACATCCGCCGGATCTATGTTGAGCCGGCCGCCGCCGAGCTGCCGCGGGGCAAGGAGATCCTGGCCCGCTTCCCCGGCGCGCAGCTCGTCGAGGTGGAGAGCCACAACCGGATCCCGGAGCTCTACGGGGACGAGACCAACGTCAACCGGTGGGTGCGGATCAAGCGGGAAGCGCTCGTGCTCGGCGTGAAGAAGACACTGACCGCCCGGCCGAACGGACGGTCCGCCGACTTCATCGCGCCGTCGACGGCGAACGGGTGCGCGATGGCCTGCGCCTACTGCTACGTGCCGCGGCACAAGGGGTACAGCAACCCGATCACGGTCTTCGCCAACATCGACAAGATCGCCGGCTATCTGCAGCGGCACGCCGGGCGGCAGGGGACCAAGACCACCCCGAACGAGTGCGATCCGTACGCCTGGGTCTACGACATCGGGGAGAACTCGGACTGCAGTGTCGACGCCCGGATCAGCGACAACGTCCGCGACCTGGTCGAGCTGTTCCGCTGGCTGCCCACCGCGAAGGCGTCGTTCGCCACCAAGCATGTGAACCGGGAGATGCTCGACTGGGCGCCGGGTGGGCGTACCCGGATCAGGTTCTCCTTGATGCCGCCGCGAGATGCCAAGATCCTGGACATCCGGACCTCCCCGATCGCGGAGCGGATCGCCGCGATCGACGACTTCGTCGCGGCCGGTTACGAGGTGCACGTCAACTTCAGCCCGGTCGTGGTCCGCGACGGCTGGCTGGACGACTGGGCGGCCCTGCTGGAGCAGCTCGACGACGGCATCGGCCCGGCGGCGAAGCGGCAGCTCGCGGCCGAGGTCATCTTCCTGACCCACAACCGCGACCTGCACGAGGTGAACCTGGGCTGGCATCCGAAGGCCGAGGAGCTGCTCTGGCGCCCCGAGCTGCAGCAGCCGAAACGCTCGCAGAACGGCTCGTGGAACGTGCGTTACCGCACCGGCGAGAAGGGGCGGTACGTCGCCGCGCTGACCGACCTGATCACCGAGCGCACGCCGTACCTGCGGGTCCGTTACGCCTTCTGACCGGCCGCCAGCCGGTGCTCGGCGACGATCTGCGCGGTGAGCAGGGCCAGCGCCAGCAACTCCAGCGCCAGCAGCGGCAGCCCGGCGCCCAGCGGCCGGAGCAGCAGGAACAGCGCGCCCGCGGCGAGCCGGACCCAGGTGCGCCGGTCCCGCGGGCCGCCCGGCCGGCACAGCTGGATGACGCCGATGGCGAGCAGGAACGCGCCGATGCCCCCGCACAGCGCCCATCGCGCGCTGCCGTCGACGGCGTGGTCGTGCACGGCGTGGGTGGCCAGCAGCACGCCGACGCCGAACGCGGTGAGGGCGGTGTAGACGACGAAGTGCCCGTACACGTACACCTGGCCGCTGATCCACCAGTGGCGCATCGACGAGCCGTCGACGCCGTCGAAGTAGAGCCACCACAGGGCCCCGACGATCAGGAAGCCGACCGCGCCGACCGCGAGGCTCAGCGGGTCCTGGCCGCCCTCGCTGAGGCTCATCGCGCCCAGCGCCACCGCCTCGCCCAGCACGATGATGACGAACAGCCCGAAACGCTCCGGGATGTGGGAGACGTGGAACGGCACCCGGGCGATGGCCCGTGCGGACAGCAGCGGGACGGCGAGTTCGATCAGCAGGCCGGCGGCCCACAGCGCGTACCGGCCGGGGGCAGGCACCACGGCGGAGGTCAGCCAGAGGCCGGCGCCGGCGGTGAAGGCGATCAGGTAGCGGCCGGTCAGCGGACGGGCGGAGCGGTCCAGGCGGAACGCCCGGGCGTACAAAATGATCAACACCGCGCGGACCGCGACGTAGCAGAGGGCGAACCGCACCGAGCCGTTGCCGTGGAAGGCGTCCGGGACCGCGACCGCGAGCGCGGCCACGGCGAGCATCGCCACGATCATCAAGATCCGGTACGGGACGTCCGGTCCGGTCTGCAGCCGGTCGGCGTAGAAGGTGTAGCCGACCCACGCCCACCACACCGGCACGAACAGCAGCGTGTACTGCACGAAGCCGGACCCGGTGGGATGGTGCTCGAGGGTGGCGGCGAGTTCGGCCACGGCGACCACGAAGACCAGATCGAAGAAGAGCTCGAGCCAGTCGGCGTGCCGTTCGCCGGAACTGTCGGCCACCCCGAATCGGCGCGGCGCGGAAACCGGCTCGGTCATCGGCATCTCCCCGGTGATGTCGGTGGCCCCGCGCCGTTGCGATGGGGCGAGGCCTATTCCAGCACCGCGATCCGGGCGGCCGCCACCCCGCGGCCGCCCGGATCAGCGCCCGGGCGGGCGCCGTGGCTCAGGCGTTCTGGAGTTCCCCGGCGGCCGGCTCGGGCTTCGGCGCGTCGGCGAACCCGCGCAGCGGCACGTGCCGGATGAACAGGGCGACGACGATGCCGGCCGCGGCCGCGGCGGCGCCCCAGGTGAAGGCGGCGCTGACCCCGTCGCTGACGGCGACCGAAAAGGCGTGCCGGACGTTCTCCGGGAGGCTGCGCAACATGGCCGGGGTCATGCTGCCGGCCGCCGACGCGGTCTGGCCGCTGCCGCCCAGCGAGTCGATCAGGTGGTTGGTGTAGAGCGTGGTGAGCAGCGAGACCCCGAGTGAGCCGCCCATGTTGCGCAGGAAGGTGGCGGCGCCGGTGGCCGCGCCGATCGCGTGCACCGGCGAGCTGTTCTGCGCGATCAGCATGGTGGTCTGCATCAGGCAGCCCATCCCGGCGCCGAGGATCGCCATGAACACGCCGGTGGTGAACCGCGAGGTGCCGGTGTCCATGGTGGCGAACAGGGCCAGGCCCGCGGTCATCAGGACGGTGCCGGCGATCGGCAGCGCCCGGTAGCGGCCGGTGCGGGTGATCACCTGGCCGCCGATCAGGGAGACCGCCATGGCGGAGAGCATCATCGGCATCAGCAGCAGGCCGCTGTTGGTGGCCGAGGACCCCTGCACGTACTGCTGGAACTGGGGGAGCAGGGTGATGCCGCCGAACATCGCGAACCCGACGATCAGGCTGAGCACGCCGGCCAGGGTGAAGTTGCGGTTGGCGAACACCGACAACGGCATGATCGGCTCGGCGGCGCGGCGCTCGACCAGGACGAAGGCGGCGAAGGCCAGCACGGTGACGGCGGCCAGGCCGAGGATCTGCGGGGAGGCCCAGGCGTACTCGCTGCCGCCCCAGGTGGTGATCAGGACCAGCGTGGTGATCCAGGCGCTGAGCAGGCCGGCGCCCAGCCAGTCGATGCGCACCTGACCCTTGCCACGGGGCAGTTTGGCCAGCACGAACCAGCAGACCGCCAGGGCGACGACGCCGAGCGGCAGGTTGACGTAGAACGCCCAGCGCCAGTTCAGGTTGTCGGTGATGAAGCCGCCGACCAGCGGGCCGCCGATCATCGCGACCGGCATGACCGCCATCATCACGCCCTGGTACTTGCCGCGCTCGCGGGGCGGGACGATGTCGGCGAGCACCGCCATCACGCCGACCATCAGGCCGCCGGCGCCCAGTCCCTGGACCGCGCGGAAGGCGATCAGCTCGCCCATGTTCTGCGACATGCCGCAGAGCGCCGAGCCGACCAGGAAGATCGCGATCGAGCTGAGGAAGGTGATCCGCCGGCCGAGCAGGTCGCCGAGCTTGCCCCAGATCGGGGTGGCGACCGTCGAGGCGAGGATGTAGCCGGTGGTGACCCAGGCCAGATGGTTCAGGCCGTCGAGTTCGCCGACGATCGTGGGGAGCGCGGGCGCCACGATCATGTTGTCCAGCATGGCGAGCAGCATCGCGATGACGAGGCCGCTCATCGTCACCATGATCTCGCGGTGGGTGAAGCGGGTTGGTGTGGTCACGGCAGGGCATCCTTCGGTAGTCTACTTACCGGCCGGTTAGTAGCCTACTTGCCGCACGGTAAGTTGGCAAATAGATGAGGAGACCAGCAGCGATGGGTGCGGCAGGACAGCGACGGGGCGCGGACACGAAGTCGGAGATCCGCAAGGTGGCCATCGAGCTGTTCACCGAGCGGGGCTACGAGGGCACCTCGCTGCGCGAGATCGCCGAGCGGCTCGGCATCACCAAGGCGGCGCTCTACTACCACTACAGCAGCAAGGAGAGCATCGTCCTGTCGATCTTCCAGGCCCACCTGGACGCCCTGGACGAGCTGGTCACCTGGGCCCGCGAGCAGCCGCCCGGCCCGGAGCTGCTCAGTCAGGTCGTCGACCGGATGGTCGCGCTCGGGGTGGGCAGCGGGATGGCCGCGATGAAGTTCGCGATGGCCAACCAGCACGTGGTCCGCGACCTGCATCACCAGTCCGGCCGGGAGAACGCGTTCGGCAAGATGACCGAGCTGTTCGACATCCTCACCGGCCCGGACGCGTCCCTGGAGGAGACGCTGCGGGTCCGGTCCGCCCTGCTCAGCGTCAACATCGTGCTGATGGCCTCGCGCGGCCTCACGGTCACCGACGCGGAGCTGGCCGGTGCCGCCCGGGCCATCGCGCGCGACATCCTCCCGATTCAACCCGATCTTTCGGTACGGGAAACCGCCTCCTGACTGGCGTCGAGCGCCTCGCCGAGCAGCGCCCGCAGCGCCTGCGCGTGCTCGGCGAGGGCCCGCCGCCCGTCCTCGGTCAGCCGGGCGGTCGCCCGCCGCCCGGTCCGCCGCACCTCGACATATCCCGCCTCCTGCAGCGTGGCCAGCTGCTTGCTGAGCGCCGAGTCGCTGAGCCCGGTCGCCTCGCGGAGATAGCTGAACTCGGCGTGGGCCGCCGGGGTGAGCAGCGACACCAGCGAGAGCCGGACCGGGAAGTGCAGCAGCTCGTTGAAGCCGGCTGGCTGGGCGGTGCTCATGCCGGGTCCCGTGGCTTGCCGGCGGCGTCCTGTGCCGGCCCCATGGCGGCGATCCAGACCAGAGCCCCGGCCAGGCCGGCGATGGTGCCGTCGGCGGGCACGTCGAGCAGGCGCGCGAGGCTGCCGACGCCGATGATCGCGACGAGCACCGCGGCGGCGAACAGCGCCAGGGGAGTCCAGCGGAGGGCGCGCAGGCGCAGCCGGACGCCGGTCGAGCGCTCCAGCGCCGCCGCCGTCCCGAGCAGCGCGGTGCCGCCGGCCAGCAGCATCAGGCTGTGCGGCCACCCGGCGAGGTCGTTGCTCGCCGAGATCAGCGCCAGGCCCGCCGCCGAGCCGTAGGTGAACCAGGCCGGGAGCCGGCGGGGGTTGGCGCGGCGCACGGTCTGCTGCTGGCGCTGGTGGATCTCGGCGAGTGCCTTCGATGCCTCGGTGGCGTCCATCGGAGCCACTCCTTCCTTGGCGGCAAATGTTTCCTGTGCGGAAACTATAGCCCGACTCTTTCCTCGGCGGCAAGAGTTCCGCAACCGGAATAGACGTTCGTCCATTGACGCGGTCCCGGCGCGGGCGGCAGGCTCGCGTCGTGGTCACCCGCCTGGCGGCCTGGGTCGCCTTCCTGATGCTGCTCGTCCTCACGCCCGGTGGCGCGCTCGCCGCGCCGCGCGCCCCGCAGCTCCACGGCCAGACCGTGCAGGCCGGCCACCTGCGGGTCCAGGTGCTCAGCCCCACGCTGCTGCGCCTGGAGTACTCCGCTGACGACACCTTCGAGGACCGGCCCACCTTCAACGCCGTCGACCGGGACCCGCCGCGGACCCGGTTCACCGCGTCCACCCGCGGCGGCGAGCTGCGGGTCACCACCAGCGCGGTCACCCTGCGCCACCGGCTGGACAGCGGGCCGGTCACCGCCGCGAACACCAGCCTGGAGCTGCGTGTCGGCGGCCGCCCGGTCACCGCGCATCCGGAGTTCGGCAACCCGGCCCGCGCCGACGCGCTCGGCGGCTGGTACCGCGGGCTGGACTACTACGCCGGCCAGGCCGGTCCGGTCGAGCAGCTGAAGCTGCACCCGGGCATGCTCAACCGGGGCGGCTGGTACCTGCTCGACGACACCGCCACCGCGCTGCGCACGGACGCCGGCTGGGTCGCGGCCCGGCCCGCGCGCACCGGCGCCTATCAGGACGGATACCTCTTCGGGTACGGCCACGACTACCGCCGCGGCCTGGCCGACCTGCGTGCCCTGACCGGCCCGTCGGCGCTCCCGCCGAAGTGGGCCTTCGGCACCTGGTTCTCCAAGTACCAGGCGTACAGCGCCGAGGACTACCGCACCCAGCTGCTGCCCGCCTTCGCCGAGAACAACGTGCCGCTCGACTCGCTGGTGATCGACACCGACTGGAAGGCGCCGAACCAGTGGGCCGGCTGGAACTGGAACTCCACCCTGTTCCCCAAACCTGAGGAGTTCGTCGACGAGCTGAGCCGGAAGGGCATCACCACCACCCTGAACGTGCACGCCGCGATCTCCGGCGACGATCCCCGGTTCGCCGGGGCGCAGGCCACGGCGAAGGGCAAGCTGACGCCGGCGACCAGCAGCTTCGCGCCGAACCCGTACCGTTTCGACTGGAGCGACCCGGACCAGGCCGCGGCCTGGACCGCGCTGCACCGGCCCTTCGAGGACCAGGGCGTCCGGCAGTGGTGGCTGGACTACTGCTGCGACGACAGCCGGGTCACCGTCCCCGGGCTGACCGCCGACAGCTGGGTCAACGAGCTGTACCGCCGCGACGGCGAGGCCGCCGACCGGCGTGGCTTCGCACTGTCCCGGATCGGCGCGTCGTTCCCCGACTACACCACCCCGGGCCCGTCCGGACCGTGGGCCGAGCACCGCAGCACCGTCCACTTCACCGGCGACACCCGCCCGGACTGGGCCACCCTGGCCTTCGCCGCGGCGATGACCCCGGCCGAGGCCAGCATCGGGATGTCCTACGTCAGCCACGACATCGGCAGCTTCGCCGGCAAGCACCTGCCCGACGACCTCTACCTGCGCTGGGTGCAGCTGGGCGCGTTCCAGCCGATCCTGCGGCTGCACTCCGACCACGGCGACCGGCTGCCCTGGGAGTACGCCGGCACGGTCGGCAAGCCGGCCGCCGACTTCCTGCGGCTGCGCGAGGCGCTGGTGCCCTACCTCTACACCGCGGCCCGGCAGACCTACGACACCGGGATGCCGATGGCCCGGGCGCTCTACCTGCAGTGGCCCGAGCTGGACGAGGCGTACCAGCACGACACCCAGTACCTGCTGGGGGACTCGCTGCTGGTCGCGCCGGTCACCACGCCCGGGCTGAGCACCACCGTCCCGGTGTGGTTCCCGCCCGGCACCTGGACCGACTTCTTCACCGGGGAGACCTTCCGCGGGCCGGCCACCCGGACCGTCGCCGCCACCCCCGACCACATGCCGGTCTACGTCCGGGCCGGCGGCATCCTGCCGACCGCCGCGCCGGCCCCGAACGTCGCGGCCCAGCCCGCCGACCGGCTCACCCTGACCGCCTACCCGCACGCGTCCGGCAGCACGGTGGTCTACGACGACGCCGGTGACGGGCTCGGCTACCGCACCGGCCAGTACACCCGCACCCCGGTCCGCTACGACGAGGGCCGGCGCGGCGCCGAGCTGACGGTCGGCCCGGCCACCCGCTCCCGGCACTACACGGTCCAGTTCGCCGGGGTGTCCCGCCCGCACCTGGTCACCGTCGCCGGCCGTCGCGTCCCGTTCACCTACGACGCCGCGAAACACCTGATCAGCGTCGAGGTCACCGGCGCCAAGGCGATCACCGTGCGGCACGACGGGGTGCCGCTGACTGTGGCGCAGCAGCCGGCCGTCGAGCTCACCCTCACCGCGCCGGACGGCCTGCAGTCCGGCGCCACCAGCCGGCTGGTGCTGGCCGCGCACAACGCCGGCCCGGGAACGATCACCGCGCTGACCGGGTCGATCACCGCGCCGGACGGCTGGGTGGTCACCCCGCGCACCGCGACCACGGCCGCCTCGCTCGCACCCGGCGCCGACTTCACCGTCACCTACGACGTCACCCCGACCGGCCCGTCGCCGCGCACCGCCGCGGTCACCGGCCACCTCGCCTACCGCAACCCGGACGGCAGCGCGGCGAGCCTGCCCGCGTCGCTCACCGTCCCGGTCCGCCCGGTCGCGGTCACCTTCCGGGTGCTCGCACCGCCCGGCACACCACCGGACGCCACCCTCCACGTCCCCGGCAACATCACCGAACTCGGCCCGTGGGACCCCGGCAAGGTGGCGATGACCAACCGTGGCAACGGCATCCACGAGGCCACCGTCACCGTCCTCGACGGCACCGACATCCAGTACAAGTACACCCGCGGCACCTGGGAGACCGTGGAGGACTGGGGCTCGATCACCGGCACCAACAACCGCAGCGTCACCGTCGACGGCGGCATCACGCGAACCATGCTGGTCGACGACACGTCAACCCAGTGGGGCGTCCCCGGCGTCCCGGACACCCACCTCGCCATCCAGTACTGGCGCGACCCGCTCGTGGTGAACACCGCCACCACCCCGACCGCGGTCACGGTGACCTTCCAACGCGACATCCAGCCCACCGGCGCCGACTACAGCGCGTCGATAACCGTCACCGGCCCCACCGGCCCGACCGCCGGCGCCACCACCGAGCCCACGCCCGGCGCCCTGATCTGGACACCCGCCACCCCACTGCCGCCCGGCAGTTACACCCTCACCGTCGACCAGGTCAGCAGCACCGGCCCCGGAGGCGTCCCGATCCGCAAGCCCTACACCAGCACTTTCACCGTCCCCTAAAACCCAGGTCAAGGTCTGCTCCCGGTACGACCGAAGCCCCGCCCGGGAGCAGACCCTCGTCCGCGCCCCGCAAGCCCCAGCACTGCACTTGTCGAGTGACAGGTTGATCGGGCTCTGGCTCACTCTTGGTGGACTCAACCATGGATGATGAGCCGCCGAGCACGGGTCAGTCGAAGTAGACATCGTCCATGTCACGGAGACTCAGGTCGTGCCCGGCCAGGAACGCCTCGGCGTCGGTGTGCCGGTCACGCGCTTGCAGGCTCCGGACCACGATCAGGCAGGCCTCCCAGAAATCGAGGCCATCCGGGTCGGCAGCCCAGGGCTGGGCCAGCTCCTCAGCGTCAGCGTGGCGGCCCAGCATCAGCAGGACCCACGCTTCCCGCAGGCAGAGCGGCATAGTCGCCCGGATACCGCCCGGCCCGATCCAGTGCCGCCTGCGGCTGGCCGCTGCCGGCTTCGAGTCGGCACAGCTCGGCCTGCACGGCGGGCAGCGAATTTTCCGGCACCAGGCCGGCTTCGATAAGTTCGTCCAGCCGGGAGACCAGCGGCCATGACCGGGGTGGCAGGCCCCGGCTCAGCACGCCGAGCAGCACACGCGCCTCCGCGCCCTGGTCGCCCACCTCCCGGTACAGGTCGGCGGCCTCCAGCAGCATGGCGACGCCGCGCTCCTGGCTGTTGATGTCGGCCGCCTTTTCCAGCAGAGCGGCCCGGGACGGCAGGGCTGGCGGAAGCGAGGGCGCGGACAGCAGCTCGTCCAGCAGGTCCCGCATTTCCTGCCGGTGTTCGGCGACATGGGAGTAGAGCTCAGTCAACAGATAGCGGGCGGTCATCGCGTCGTCGGCGAGACCGACCCGGGTCAGGTCGCGTCGTGCCTGTTCCGCGGACACCATGGCATCACCCCAGCGCCCGGCGTCGCGCAGACGCACCGCCACCTCCAGGCGCAGCCGCGCCGCACCGGCGGCGTCGCGAGCGGCAGTCCGCTCGGCGATCGCACGGACCAAGGCGTCGACGGCGGCCCGGCTCGGATCCCCGGCAGGTTCGTGCATCTGATCATTATCCGGCCCCCTGCTGAGCCACCTGAGCTTGCCGGTTCAACCTCCGGCTAGCCCTTGACGTCCCCCGCGGACTAGCGCTCGCTGGTGACCGCCGGTGCTCGCCGCCGGGCGGTCATCCGATGATCTCCAGGTTCCGCAGGGCGATGCGGTAGGGTGCCTCGCCGCCGGCCGGGTCGCCGTAACCGCCGATCACCACGTTTCCGCCGCCCGCTGGTACGCCCTTCTCCAACAGGACCGGGGCGATTTTGCGAGCGTCCTGGTAGAGCGAGGCCTCCTTTCCGTGGATGTCGATGGTGATGCGATGCGGTTCGCGCAGCCGTGTGCGATCGGGCAGCAAGTAGAAGCCCAGTTCTTCGACGCTGTCGCCCTCGTACCAGTTGAAGATGTATCCGTGGGCGCACACGTTCACCCCGTAGGCACCGGCCCTGGTGCTGAGGAATTGCACGACGGCGCAGCCACCAGCCGTGCGCAGGTCGACTTCGACCGAGATCCGGTGAGCACCGGCGAAGGACTGTACGGTTTCTCCGCATTCGTAGGTGCCGGTCCGGTCCACCGTGACCATCAGCGCACCGGAGTACTGGCAGGAACTGTGGCCGTCGGTGTTCGCGCGGATCACATCCGGGCGGGTCAGCGGATCCGCCACCTCGGCGTCGGCCGCGAAGCGGAACGGGCGCGCGGCGGACGGCGCCGCTTCCGAAACCTCAGGACTGCCGCCGACCGGCTGGGATGGTCGCTGTGACCCGGGGGAAACGCTGGTCCCTCCCGGCGAGGGTGCGGCCGTCACCGTCCGGTCGTCGACGCGTGCGCGCAACACCACTCCGATCGCCGCCATGCTGACCACGGCGGTCACCATGGCGACGATCAGCCCGAGCCGGCCCCGGCGGGCCGCCGGTGTCCGGCCGGGTTCGGCGATCGACCGCCGGCTGTTGATGACGGGACGCGGAACGCCGGAGAACGTCGTCTGGGCCTCCTGCGCCGCGTTGCGTAGCGCCGGTTGTGCCGCCATGGCGGACTCGGCGGCCATGCCGGTGTCCAGCAGGTGGTCCAGCAGCTGCCGAGCGGTAGGGCGGTCGCCCGGCTGCATCTGCAGCGCGGCCTCCACCAGCTCACGCAACGGCCCATCCAGGCCGTTCAGATCGGGCGGCTCGGTCATGATGCGGGTCGCCGTCGCGAGTGGTGTCCCTCCGTCGAAGGGGCTGTGCCCGGTGCCGGCGTAGGCCACCACCGCACCCCACGCGAAGATGTCCGCCGCCACCGTCAGCGACTCGCCGGCTGTGTTGTCGAATCGCTCCGGCGCCATGTAGGCCACGGTGCCGACCATCTGGTCGGCCAGCGTGTGCCGGGTGCTGTCGTGCATCGCCTGGGCGATGCCGAAGTCGATGACCTTCGGCGTGCCGGGCGGCAACAGCACGTTGGCTGGTTTCAGATCCCGGTGGATCACCCCGGCGGCATGGATCGCGGTCAGCGCGGTAGCCACCCCGATCGCGACCCCGTGCAGGTTCGCCGACGTCAACGGCCCGCGCTGCCGGACCACATCGGCGAGGCTCGGCCCGTCCACGTACTCGATCACCAGGTACGGCGGCTCGTGGTCCGGGTCGGCGTCGAGCACCTCGGCGGTGCAGAAGGGCGGCACCTGCCGCGCTCGTTGCACCTCGGTGCGGAAACGGCGGCGGAACGCCTCATCGGATGCCAGGGCGGGCCGCACCACCTTCACCGCCACCAGGCGTCCCTGCCCGTTCTCGGCGAGATAGACGGTGCCCATACCGCCGGATCCCAGACGGCTGATGATGCGGTAGGCGCCCACGCGGGCCGGGTCGCCCGGCCCGATCGGCTCAACTCGCCCGCTGGGCACGGCACCTCCGCCTGTTGTCGACACCAACGTCAGATGTCCCGCCCGATCGGTCGCTGACAACGTGCTCAGGCCGGAAAGATCAACATCAGGATACTGTGCCCGCCCGCTACTGGAGACTACCGGCCTGCGCGACGCGGTCCGGAGGCCTCGGACCGCGCTCTCGCCTCCGTGACCGCGCAGGGCTTGCAGCGCCTCGGGCTCAGGACGGCAGCGGGCGGGGCACTGCGGCGCCTGCTCCGTCGCCGCGGGTAGCGGTCGTCTTCGGAGGCTCGGGGTGGTCGCGAGGTAGTTCGACGTGCACGGTCGTGCCGCGGCGGCCCGGCGGGCCGATCGTGATGGTGCCGCGGTGCCGTTCGGCGATCAGTCTGGCGATGGGCAGCCCCAGGTCGTGCGGGCCCACCAGCATGCGGCCGGGGCGGCAAAAGAGGGCTCGGCATTGCCGAGGCGCAGGCACGCGAGGGCCTCGGACGCTCCCGCGGCGGCTGATCCCGCTGCTCAACCAGGTCCGGGTGGCGACACCCGGACCCGGCCGGCCGCGGATACGTCCGAACTCGGTTAACCGGTGACCGGGCGTATTCGTCACGGGCCAACCGGCAGGGGTTGCGGGACAAACACATCACCACGACGATCCCGCAGCTCCGAGACCAGATCGCCAACCGGCTGCGTAAAGGCCGCCACGGCGGCCGGCCACCCGCGTTCAACCCGGACGCCTACAAGCGGCGCAACCAGGTCGAACGCGGCTTCAACCGGCGTAAGCACTGGCGCGGATATGCCACCCGATACGACAAGCTGGGCGCTCACTTCCAAGCCACCCTCGACCTCGTCGAAATGCTCGACTGGCTCCGCGCCATACCCAACGGTTTGATTTAAGAGACAGAACCTAGTCCGCTGCATCATCCAGGGCGACTACGGGGAGTGCCTGCGATCGAGATCTGCGACTTATCCTGTGCCTGTGGATGGGCGACTGCAATGAACCAGAAAACGCTGCGGCTCGTTGGCTACTGGGACGATCCGTCAGCGCCTGATGGTTGGCCAGACGTCCACGCCTTCCTTGCCGATAACTTGCCATCGGAGGAGCGCGATGCTGTGGCGGCTTACCTGCGCTCGGGGACGGTGTTTGTAGCCTCTGCCGGATTTTCGATCTGCCGCCTGTGCGGCGTCCTCAACGGCAGTACGGAGCTGACCGACGGCGAACATTTCGTCTGGCCGGAGGGCTTGGGCCACTACGTCGAGTCGCACAACGTCCGCCTCCCGGCAGAGGTCTTGGAAGTCGCTCGCCGAGGCGCTGCTCGGCCCGTCGATCCGTTCGCATTCGAGCGAGCATTGTTCGAGACCCACGAGCTGACTATCGAGGAGCGGTGGTGGCGCAGTCTGCCAGCGACTGACAACCAATCGGCGTGACGAGCACTCGGCAGCTGAGGACGTTGAGCGGCAGTGGCGGCGCCCGTATGAGCGATCAGTGGCAAATCCGCGCATCCGTCAATGCCGCCGGCGCAGCGCGGGTAGCCGGAACTCAACCTATGGTCAGGCTCGTGACCAGGGTGCGTAGCCACGGCTGGCTGAGTGCGGGGTCGCGGCCGATGGCGCGGGCGACGGCTTGCCTACCGGCCGGGCTGCGACCGTAGGCGACCAGTGCCGCTGCCTCGACGAGGGCCTGCCGAGTGCGCTCGTCCCGGCCGGGGCCTTCAGCCTCGGCGGTCCATCGGTCAGGGCGTAACGAACGGGTCAGCTTCACCTGGTGATCCCCGAAATACGACCAGACTCCCGGGTCGAGTGACACGTTGGCCACCGCGGAGGCGGGCAGCGTCCGGGTCCAGGCGGCGCGCTGCTGCCACCGCTCGGTGTTCGGACTGGTCTTGCGGCGGATCGTGACTCCGACGAAGGCCAGCTTGCGCCGGATGACCGGCCACGGCTCGCGTTCCTGCTTGATCCAGTCCCGGATCAGCGTGAACAACTCGGTGAACGTCTCGCCCTCGTAGACGACGTCGACCAGTACCGCCGGGCGGTCCCGGCGTGCCAGCGCGTATGGCGTCAATCCGACCGTCTCCAGGAACCGACGGCCCTGCGCGACCTCAGCGGGTGTCAACGGACGACGTTGCCAGCGGCGGCCGGATCCGATCCCCGGACGTTGAAATGACAACGGCAGCCGGTAGAGCCGTTGCACGCCGGCTCGGCCGGTGAACACGCCGCCGAGCAGGTCGAACATCGAGTCCAAGGACCTGCCCACGAAGAACAGATCCCCATTGCGGCTGCGGGCCAGTACCTTCCCGGTACACGCCACGAGATCGTTGAGGAACCACAGGTCGGGCTTGGCGGTGGCGTCGAGCAGCGATCCCAGTTGATCCGGCGTGATCAGATCCCACCGGAACGGCATGCTTTCCGGCACTGACGTCACTCCGTCATGATGGCAGCCTGATTTGGGCAGTCCACGCTCGGTCGGCAATCTGAACCGAGCCGTACAGATCGTGACGGCTACGCCGGCCACTGCGTACGGCCGGCGGCATGAGCGTGCGCCACTGCGGGTGTGTGAGGTTATAGGTCAGAAGGTCACCAAGCAGTAGAGTCGGTCGTTGTCGACAACCGCCCGCCGCGCCAGGTCCGTGAGAGCCGCCAGGAACATCATCAGGCTATTCTCCGCGGTTGCGTCGAACTCCGCGCTCGCCCACTGTCGCGCTACCTCAGGCTGCGTCGACGGTTCCAGCGACGCCAAGGCGTCGCGTAGCGTGTCCGTGACCGACAGCACGATGCATCCTTCGATGTCTTCATGCCGGGCCGGCGCAATCAGCCCAGCCCGTCGAGGATCGGCATTCACCTCGTCATATGACCGGCCCGTGAGAATCGCTTCCAGCCGTCCCAGGCTAGTCGGGTCGACGCTCTTGCTCAGCACGACGGGTGTCCCCGATTGCGCTGTCTGCACCCGTGGCCGCGCCGCCTCGTCCGGCGATAGCCGGTACAGCGCCTTGCCGGCGGCGACGTCCTCGGCCGTGAGGTCCAGCAAACCCGGCTGCCCGTCGACGTAGTCGACGGCGGTCGCCGCCACACCGTCAGAGCCAGCGGCGAAGTAGTCGGTCAGTACAGACATCGGGGCATCATTGCACGCGAGCGAACATCCGCCTCGTCGGCGCGACCGCCCACTAACCACCATTCCCTGGCGTCACGGACACGTAGCGAGCCCCGGCCGGCAAGAGGACGCCGCTGAGATGGGCTCGCCTCTCCAGCGACCGCACGTTAACGTCCTTCTGCGCGCCGGGCAAAGGCACATGGGAAGGGTTCGTCATGATCAATTATGTTGCTCAAGATGCAGGCTGTCGCCTGCGAAGGCATGAGCCGGTTCGAGTCTGGTAGCCCGGCGCGTCTGCTCAGCGGCAGAAGAGGGCGTTGCTTCCAAGCAGGTGAAGGCTTGGCCTCTGGAGCGTGTCCTGGCCCCAGCTTCGGGTGAGACTTGGCCCCACCTGGCGGTTCTGGCTCACACAGTGTGGCGCCGCTGCGCGCCCTAACTTTTTTGGAGCACTTCTAACTGACCAATAAGCGTCGACTTTGCAATTCCCCGGAAGATGGTCATCTGGAAATCAGATCGTCACCAATTCCGAAATGACCTACATACGAAGAGACGAAGTTCCAAGTGCACGATCGAGCAGGGTCATGCTGGCGATTAGCCTCCGCAGCATAAGAACGCAAGGCCGAAAGGGCCGAATCTTGGTGGCCAAGAAGGGCTGCGACGATGGCTAAATGTCCATTAAGGGCCTGATACCTAGACTGATCGTTCTCTAAACGCAAAAAAATGTCGGCGGCGCTGCTCAAGGTCGACAGGAAGCGCAACCCGGCACCGAGCAGGTCTGAGACCATGACCTCTGCGACGCGTGCAACGTCGGATTCCTCGTGAAGTCTCCAGCGGTGCGGAAGAGCGACTCCCTGCCCTTCCCAGCGAACGAGGTCGGCAAGTCCCTGGCCGATCGAACAGACGCCAAAGGATACTTCAGGCTCCGGCGGCAGACCCCGAAACTTCACATAAAGCTGGCTCGTCTCTGGATGACGAGCACCTACAGCGGGCAGAAACGAAACTGGCCCGTCTCCTGATGCATTCAAACCGAATTGCCAAAATACGTCACCCACGCCGTGCGAATATCGCGGCTCGCGGGCAACAGGATCCAGCCTCCAGCCCTCTGCCGATAGTCGCTGCGTCAGCTCAGACTGAAGCAATGAACCTAGCAATGCGGACATAGCTTGCTGCTCATTCCAAAGTTCGAGACGGTGAAGTTGTCCCCGTGACTGAAACCGTATTGGGAGAGCTTATCCGTCGATAGGGTCAGCCCGCCATGTGCAAGATCGTAATATCCTGTAAAGATCCGGTACGCGCTCATCGGCAGATCCGCGCACGCGCACCTCGGCCGTTTCACGAGCGTCTGCACGGAGTGAACAGGGTCTGTAGCTGCCGCCTGCGCTACCGGCGATGGCAGCGCGGCGCCGGAAGTCGCGAACATCTGGTACCCCACAACTCGCGAGCGAAGCCACGAAGGTGTGGACGAGACGAGCCGGGCCGGTGGCGCTACGAGCCGGTCTCATCGGCCGCGTGCGAGCGGCAATTCCGCTGTTCGGCGTGGTGGTGCACCAGCGGCCGATGTGATGAAGGCTGGCGACGATGCGCACCAAGGGTGCCGACCTGGCCCGCAATGCAGCGGAACGCCCTCGACGGTACGGGCCAGGTGGCGGTCAGCGTGAACGCTGCAGGCGGCGGTGGGTTTCTCCGTTCCTGGGGTCAGGGCCTCTCGTAGCAGGGGGAGTGGATGAGGATGACGAAGCCGCTCGGGTTGGCGCGTTCGATGTCGAGGTTGAAGCCGTCCGGTGTTTTTGCGGCGACGACGCCGTCGTCCGGGCCGACCGTGCGGTCGTCGGTAATGGTGTAGCCCTTGGCCGTCCAGTCGGCTTTCACCTTGTCGAGGGAGGCCAGGTGCTGGTCTTTCTGTGGTGGCACGACGTTGTAGGCGCCCTGGACGGTGAAGATCGTGTCGCTGTCTTCGCCGAGTCTGCCGGTGCAGGGGCTGGCGTTGAGCTTCGCGTTGAACAGCGGCATGCCGACGGTCGTGGCCATCTGCTCCGCGTGCTGCTGGACCAGGGCGTTGACGTCGGCTTCGGACTTGGTTTCCACGCCGTCTCCTGAACAGGCCGACAGGGCCAACCCGGTGGCGACAGCTGCTGCCGCCAGGGTGAGTGTGCTTCTTCTGCGGATCATCGCCAGTTCTCCGGGGTGGGGCCATGCCGTGTAGATGGTCGGCGTAGGTTTCGACGAAACGGCACCGCGGCGGGACCGGCCGCCGGGAACAGCAAGACGTAGTCCCACGGCTGGGCCGCCGCCGCCGAGGCGACCGGGTCGCTGTCGGATGCGCCGGCCCATACATGCCTCGGTCCCATCAGGTCGTTCACCGACCCGACGTACATGCCGGGGCTGCCCGCTGCCGCGATGTCATCGACCGGAAGGTGACCGGTTTTCGCGGCCTCACCGACGATGGTGGTCCCGTACGAGTGGCCCATGGCGACCAGATGACCGGCTGCGCTGTCGTGGGTGACGCGCAGGCTCTGCAGGTGGTTCAGGTACGGGTCCCGGCCGGCCATCGGTCGGGCAGGTGGCGGCCAGCGTCTTTGGTGGCGGTGGGCTTCTCCGTTCTCGGGTCAGGGGCGCTCGTAGCAGGGTGAGTGGATGAGGATCGCGAATCCGTCCGGGATGGCGCGTTCGATGTCGAGGTTGAAGCCGTCCGGCGTTTTGGCGGCGACGACTCCGTCATCGGGGCCGACCTTGCGGTCGTCGGTGATGGTGTAGCCCTTGGCCGTCCAGTCGGCTTTGACCTTGTCGAGGGGGGCCAGGTGCTGATCCTTCTGCGGCGGGTCGAGGTTGTAGGTGCCTTGCACGGTGAACACCTTGTCGCTGGTTTCGCCGAGTCTGCCGGTGCAGTTGCTGGAGCTGAGCTTCGCGTCGAGCAGTGGCATCCCGACGAGCGCGGCCATGTGTTCCGCGTGTTGCTGGACCAGGGCGTTCACGTCGGCTTCGGACTTGGGTTCCACGGTGTCTCCTGAGCAGGCGGAAAGTATCAGTGCTGAGCCGGCCAGCCATAGGGCGGCCAGTCGGATGGTGCCGCGACGCTTCATTGCCAGTCCTTCGGAAGCTGCCCTTCGGGGATGCCCGACACTTCGAGCCGGGTTCGATCTGCTCCGCAAGCGGGTCCTGCTCAGCCGCTGATCAGAGCCATCGGGGTCAGATGCGATCACGCTGGAACAAAGTACGAGCGGCTGGAACAAAGTGCGAGTCCCTAGAACGGTGTACGAGAACGCTGATCCACAGGGCGGAAAGTTGGCGCGAGAGGGTCGTGTCGGCGCTGGTAGCCTGCCGCGCATGTCGATCACGGCTCGTCTGCTTGGTTCCGCGGTGTCGCGCTGGGGTGAGGATCCCTGGGCGCGCGGCTCCTGGAGCCTGATCGGCCGGCACGGGACGCCGCAGGACCGGGTGGCGCTCGGCACGCCGGTCGGCGAGCGGCTGCGGATCGCCGGGGAGGCCACGCACCCGACCCGGGCCGGCATGACGCACGGGGCGTACGAAAAGGGTGTCGAAGCGGCCGGATGGGCAGCGGACCTGGGGCATTCCCGGGTCGCCGTGGTGGGCGCCGGGATGGCCGGGCTCGGCGCGGCCCGGACGCTCGCCGAGCGCGGCGTCCAGGTGCGGATCTTCGAGGCGCGGGACCGGATCGGCGGGCGGACCGCCGGCGCGGACGTCGCCGGTGGCGCGTTCGACCTGGGCGCGAACTGGCTGCAGCAGTACGACGAGAACGTTCTCGCCCGGCTCGCCGAGCGGCTGGGGCTGACCATGGTGCCGACCGATTTCGGCGACCCGCTGGTGCTGACCGGCGAGCCGTTCCCGGACGGCATCGAGGACGACCTGCGCGACCGGCTGTCCCGGGCGGCGCCGGAGTCGGGCATCGCGGACGTGCTCGACGACTGGCTGCGCGATCCGGCGCCGTGGACCGCCGCGGAGATCCACCGGTTCGTCGACGCCGAGATCGTGATGGACGCGGGCGCGCCGCTGTCCTGGCTGAGCGCGCGGCACGGCTTCGAGCCCGGGGTGGGCGAGGGGGACCGGTGGATCGTGGGCGGTTACCGGCGGCTGACCGGCCATCTTGCCGACGGGCTGGACATCCGGCTCGGCCATCCGGTCCGCGACATCCGGGTGGAGGCCGGCCGGGTGGTGCTGAACGGCGATGTCAGCGCCGACGCGGTGATCGTGACCGCGCCGCTGCCGGTGCTCGCGGGCGGTGGCATCACCTTCGACCCGCCGCTGCCGCCGGCCCACCGCGACGCGCTCGGCCGGCTCGGCGCGGGCCGGGTGGAGAAGGTGATCCTCCGCTTCGACCAGCGGTTCTGGCCGGAGCACGGCTATTACCGGGTGCATGGGCCGGAGCGGACCTCGATCAGCGAATGGCTGGACGCGACCGCCGCCGACGGCACGCCGACCCTGGTCGGGCTCTTCGCCGGGCACTGGCTCGGCACGCTGTGGACCGGGACCGACGCCGAGATCGCCGACCGGGCCACCGGCATCATCCGGGCGGCGGCGGCCCGACGTGGATGAACGGCACCCACCGGCTGGGGTGGTTCCGGCGTCTCTCCCGCACCGCGCAGACCGCGTGGTGCAGGGCGTCCGCGGCCCGGTCCGGTGACAGTCGGCCGTCGGTGACCATCCGGGCGTAGATCGCCTCGGCCAGGAACGCGGCATCCCGGTCCCGCACCGACCACAGGGTCGCGATCACGTGCCGCCAGCCCGCGTACTGCAGGGCGGCGGCCAGCGTCACCGCCTCGTCGACCACGTCGTTCAGGCCGATCGCGGTCTCGCAGGCGGACAGGAACGCGAACTCGCCGCCGCGCCGGGCCCCGGCCAGGTCGGCGACGCTGAGCACGCCGTCGCGCAGGATCACCCCACCGGCCGACGGGTCGTCCAGGTCCTGCCGCCCGTGGCAGCTGAAATGCACCGCGGAGTGCCGGTCCAGCGCGGCCCGCACGGCCGCCCGGGTCGCCGCCGGACCTTCCAGGACCTCGCACCGCGCTCCGAGGTGCCCGCGGACGACCGCGCTGTCCTTCGCCGCGCCCGGCAGTTCCGGCATCCCGACGAACAGCAGGTCGTCGGTTTCGCAGGGCGCGCCCGGGCGGGCCGCCGCCCGCAGCGTCGCGGTGTACGACGACACGACCCGGTCCAGCACGCTGCGCCCGGCCCCGGCGTGCTCCGGGCGGTGGTAGCCGGCCGCGTGGACCGGCAGCAACGCGAACGGGCCGGTCGGGCACCAGGTGACGTGCCGGACCCTCGGCCCGAGGGCGGCCAGCACCGGCTCGGCGACGTGGTCCCACAGCCACTCCAGGACGCCGGTGAGCACCGGCTCGTCGGGGTCGTCGCCGAGCGCGTGGTAGTAGTCCTTCATCCGGGCCAGCACGGCCGGCTGGGTCAGCGTGCGCAGCGGGACGACCCGGACGTCCGGGCCGGTGACGATCAGCGCGTCACACCGGTACGGACTGACGGTGAGCAGCACCACCGGCCCGGCGGTCGCGGCCGGCGGCGACTCCGGCTCGCCGGCCGGCCGGGCGAGCTGCGCCGCCCACAGCACCCCGCGGCCCTGCTCCAGGACCGTGACCGCGTCGGCCGGGCGGCCGGCGTTCAGCGCGCACGCGGCGGCGGTGAACGGGACGCCGGTCCAGTCGGCCAGCAGCTGCTCCTGACCACCGCGGGTCTGTGCGTGCCGGGTCACCGTCGCCAGCAGCCGGACCATCGTGGCGAAGCTGTCGGCGGCGGCTCCCCACCGCCCGGCCGCGGCGGCCCGGCGGCCGTTGCGGAAGGCCGCCTCGATCCGGACCGGGAACGGCGCGACCGGGTCGGTCTCCACCGGCCTGGTCAGCTCGGTCGCCCGGTCCGGATCGCCGGCCAGCTCGTAGGCCCGGGCCAGGTTGACCAGGCAGGTGGCGCGGCTCGGGTGCCCGGCCGGGGTGGCGTCCAGCGCCGCCTGGGCGGCGGCCAGTGCCCGGCCGAGGTCGGCGCGGTCGCCGGTGCGCTCGAAACGGGCCTGGTGGATGCCGGTCTCGGTGGTGCGCAGGCCGGTCGCGGCCGGATGGTCCGCGGGCAGGCCGGTCACCGCCTCCTCGATCGTCGTGACGGCCCGGTCCAGATCCACCTCGCGCAGGGCCAGCGCCAGGTTGCCGAGCGTCTCCCTGCGCAGCGGGTGTTCCGGCGGGAACAGCCGAGCCGCCTCGTCGTGGACCGCGATGGCCTCGTGCGTCGTAACGCCGGTCCGGTCGGCCAGGGCGGTCAGGGCCGTGCCGAGGTTGTTGAGGTACATCGCCCGGCTGATCGGGGACCGGCGGGCCAGGTCGGCGGCCCGCCGGTAGGCCCGGGTCGCGGTCTCCAGGTCGGACAGCTCGCCGGTGCACCGGTAGCGTTCGCTGAGCGCGAGGCCGTAGTTGTTCACCAGGGCCGGCTCGTCCGGCGCGAGGTCGAGCGCGCCGGCGAGAATGCCGACCGCGGCGTCCAGGTCGTCGGCCCGGCCGGTGGCGGCGAACCGGTCGAGCAGCCGGTTGGCGTGGTTCATCCGGTACATCACCCGGCTGAAGGCGTCGTCCTCGGCGTCGGCGGCGGCCGCGGCGTACCGGACCGCCTCGGCGAGGTCCGCGAGGTCGCCGGTCAGCTCGAAGCGGGCCAGCTGGAAGGCGTCGAGGCGGGACAGCGCCCAGGCGTTCGGCTCGGCGCCGATCAGCTTGATCGCCTGGTCCACGTCGGCGACCGCGCGGTCGGCCCGGCCGCGGGCGCACAGCGCGTCGGCGAGCTTGTCCCGCCGGTCGAGGTAGTACGGGTCGTCGGCGCCGGTCTCCGTCACCGCGGCCTCCAGCCAGGCCACCGCCTGCCGGGCGTCCGCGGCCTGCCCGCGCAGGTCGAAGCGCTGGTGCAGCCACCCGCCCAGGTTAGCCGCGTAGGCCGGCCGGTCCGGGTCGTCCGGGTCGGCCACGCCGACGACCACGGTCATCATCGCGATCGCCCGGTCCAGGTCGGCCGGGTCGCCCGCCGACCGGAACCGCCCACTCAGCAGCATCGCCAGGTCGTCACCGATCAGCACCTGCATCTCGTGGCGGCCGGGCAGGACCCGGTGCGCCTCGGTGAGCAGGGTGATCGCCCGGTCCCGCCGGTCCTCGTCCGGGGCGATCGCGACGCCGGTGCGCAGCGCGTGCCCCAGCACGGTGAGGTAGCCGCCGCGGTCCGGATGCCCGGGTGGGATCAGCGTCAGCGCTTGCTCGGCGGTGCCGATCGCCTCGTGCAGGTCGGCCGGGTCGCCGTGGTCCTCGTACCGGTCGTGCAGGGCCATCGCCAGCTGGAGCAGCGCGGCGGCATGGGACGGGCGGGCCGCCAGCCGCTCCCGGCACACCTGGACCTGATCATCGTGCGACACGCCGCGCCCCCTTCGAGTCCCCCGGGGACCACGCTAGGCCCGCGGCTCCAGGACCACGATGACCGTTTCGGTGGAGGTTCCGGACGTACCCGTCGAGGTCGGCGTTCGTCTCCCGCCACCGGTCCCAGAGTCGCGGCAGCTCCGCGTCGTTCGCCGCGCGGCCGCGGACCGAGCGCGATCCGTCCTTGAGGTGGACCGTCGCGTCCGGGTTCGCCTGCAGGTTGAGCCACCAGGCGGGCTGGCCCCGCTGCCAGCCGTTCATCGCGATGGTGACCAGGTTCGGCCCGTCCTCGAGGTAGGCCAGGATGACGCTGCGCGGCTCGCCGCTGCGCCGGCCGATCGTGGTCAGGCGGAACGTGCCCCAGCGCCCCGGCTTGGGCCGCCACAGGCCGCGTCGCCCACCGGTGATCCGGTAGAACGCGCGGTGGATCTTCCAGGCGACCAGCACGAACCAGCGGGGCGGCACCCAAGGTGCCTTGGCCTGAGCAGACATGCCTCATCCTCACGCCGGTCGACTGTGGACCGGCTGAGAGAGCGGGGTCATCCCGGGGCGTTCCCGGCGTACTGGTCCAGGGTGGCGGTCCACATCCGGGCGACCATGCGGGGGAGCGGGCCGTGATGGATCAGGAACAGCAGGGGCCGCTGGGCGAGGCGGGCGTTCGCGGTGGTCCACTCGGCGTGGATCCGGCTGCCGCCGCCGTCGGCCGGCGCGATCCGGACGAACCCGTCACCGCCGCCGCCGTAGCTGCTCTCCAGGACCGTCCAGCGGATCATCGGGGGCGCCGACAGGTCGTAGCGGACCACCACCCAGAACGGTGATCTGGCGCTGCCCTCGCGGGCCACGGCCCACGTGTCGCCCTGATCGCGCAGCTCGTACTTCTTCGCGTCGAGGGTGCGGTGCCAGATCCGCACCCGCCGGTCGCTGAAGTCGGTGAACGCCTGATAGGCCTGCTCAGGGGAGGCCTTGGTGACGATGTCAAACCTCATTCCGTCATCCGAGCACACCGCCCGCAAGGCGTCCACGAAGGTGACCCGGAAGCGGAGAAGGCTGCGGAAAAATCCACTTCAAGAGCCTCATCTTCGCAGGTCCGCTGGGGTGCGGATCGCATGCTCCCGCGCGGGCCGGGGCCGGCGATCTGGCCGCTGGCGCGTCCATAACGATCGCCGGCCCCTTCACTGCCCGCGGGTGGTCACCGTTCAAGAATCAAGACCGGTCCCGATGAGTCGTGCGGCCGCCGAGCGCCGCGGAACCGGTCACCTCCGTGCCGGACTGGGCCGGCGGGCCGGCGCGGTGAACGCCCGCTCGGTCGCGGCGGCGGCCGGCTTGCGGGGGCTGAGCGACCCGGACTCGGTGTAGAAGACGTCGGTACGGTTGCCCGGCCGGCCGCTGTTCGTGGTGACGAACAGCGCGCGGAACTGGCTGCCGACCGTGGCGAGCCCCTGGTAGTCGCCGATGAAGTACCCGTTGGCCTGCGGCGCCTGCAGCATGTCGAAGACCGGCGCGATCTGCCGTTCCCGGTCGAAGTGGCGCCCGCCGCGCGGGGAGCGGGTGAACCAGGTGCTGGTCGGCAGCGTCGTGACATCGCCGGGCTGCACGGTGCGCAGGTCGTAGTAGGTGACGCCCACGTCGCCGTTGTCGGCCACCGCGATGCTCGGGGTGAACGCCTGCACCGCCGGGTCGCCGTTCACCCGGGTCGGCGCGCTCCACGTCCGGCCGCGGTCGGTGCTGCGGACCAGCTGGATCTGGTTGTACGCGCCACCGGTGAAATCGGATCCCTCGTACGCGAGGTACAGCTCACCGGTGCGCGGGTCGATGGCCGGGAACGGGATGCCGACGCCGGTCCGCAGCGCCGCGCCGGTGTTCGGGTCGACGTCCTGCACGCCGGTGTCGTCGGCGACCACGACCGGCCGGCCCCAGGTGCGCCCGCCGTCGGTCGAGCGCACCATCTCGTACCGGATGGATTCGGTCGTGGTCCCGGTGGCGTCGGTGAACTGAATGCTGTCGTAGAAGTTGTACAGCGCACCGGTGCGCGGATCCGCCACGATCACGTTGCCGATGGTCTGCTGGAACTGCCCGGTGGGCACGATCACCCGCGGCCGGCTCCAGGTGCGCCCGAAGTCCCGGGTGACCGACAGCAGCGACGGCCCGCTGAACAGCTGCGTGCCGTCGGCGGACAGCTCCAGCCGGTCCCACACCTGATATGCCGAGCCGGGCCGGACCGGGTCGGCCGTCACCGAGTTCTTGTCATTGAACGCGCTCAGCTCGGTGTCGACGATCACCTCGGTCACGTTGCGCCACGTCCGGCCCCCGTCGTAGGAGGTGAGCGCGACGACGCTGTTGCGCGGCGAGTTGGCGTCGAAGGCCAGCGCGCTGCCGTAGACCACACCGCCCGGCCCGGCGCTCACCCACGGGTCGGAGGCGCGCTCGTAGTTCAGGCCACCCGGCGCGCACCGCGAGACCGGCCACGGCACCTCGGTGAACGTCTTCCCGCCGTTGCGGGAGTAGGCGGCGACGAGACCGTGCGCCCCGCCGTCACTCCACCGGTCCTGCTGCCAGACGCCGATCACCTCGGTCGGCCGTGACCGGTGGGCGGTCACCGACGGCTCGACCTCCGCGCCGGGATAGAGCACCGAGCCCGGCGCGGCGCCCACCGTGCAGTCAGCGAACGGGCTCTCGTGTGACACCCGTACCGGATCCGGGGTCCCGGCCCAGGCCACGGTGCCGGACGTGAGGCCCAGCACCACAACGGACGAAACCGTAGCGAACCTTTCCCAGTTGCGCATGACACCCCCCAATTCATAAGCCTCGATTAACAGCTACTCCGGGACGGTGCACCGGCCCATCATCGGTCCGCCCGGATCCGGCTCCTCCGATCAACCGAGCCGAGCGGGACACGGGTCAACCGCCGAGTCGTAGGCTGCGAGGATGGCTCGGGATGAGTTGGTGCGGCTTCGGGCGAGTGCCGTGGACGAGGCGGCGACCCTGGCGCGCGATCTGGAGGGGCTGTTCGCGGCGGCTCGGGACTCGAACGGGGACGACGAGCACGATCCGGAAGGGGCCACGGTCGGGTTCGAGCGGGCTCAACTCACCGCGCTGCTGGCCGCGGCGCGGGAGCGGATCGTCGAGGTGGACGACGCGCTGCGGCGGTTCGACGCGGGGACCTACGGGATCTGTGAGCGCTGCGGGCAGCCGATCGGGGAGGGGCGGCTCGGCGCGCGGCCGTTCGCGCGCTGGTGTATCGACTGCGCGTGAACGGGTGCGGAGACCGTACGCGAAATCAGTTCTGGAATGTCTGGAGAGCCCAGAACAGCAGGCCGCCGACTGCCACCATCGCGGCGGCGGCGAGCCCGACCATCATCAGGAACGTCCGGGACAGTGCGGCGAGGCGGCCCTGGGGCGGCTGGCTGGGGGAGGCCGGTTCCTCCTCGAAGTCGAACACAGGCGGCACTGTACGCCGACGGCGCGGGCCGCATCCGCCCAGGTCACCCGGTAGGGGTGATCCGCGTGGCGGACCGGGGCTGGGACGCTGACCGGCATGAATGGATGGCTGATGTGGGGTCTGATCCTGCCGTTGCTGCTGGTGGTCGCGGGGATCATCGTCATTCTGCGCAAGCGGAACGGCCAGCGCTGACATGCCCGCCCGCCTCCGGGTCCTGCTGGTCGCGGTGCTGCTCGTGGCGGGCGGTTGCGGCGACGACGCGCAGCAGCGGCAGCTGGCGCGCAAGCAGGAGGCGCTCGCCGAGGCGAAGGCGGACCTGGCCGCCAAGGTGGAGGCGTTCTGCCGGTCCAGCGCCGGGTACGTCACCGCGCTGGACCGCTACGGCGACCTGATCAACGAAACCGCGCCGACGGTCGGTGACGTGAAGGCGGCCGGCGCCGACCTGGCCGAGCCGCGGGCCGACGTGGTCACCGCCGTGGAGCAGCTCACCGAGGCCCGCGCGGCGGTCGCGAAGGCGGAGCAGGACCTCGCCCAGCAGCTTTCGGCGCCGCCGTCCGGGTCGCCATCCGCCGCACCGCCGGTCGCCGCCACCACGGTCAACCGGGTCAAGCAGGCCGACGCCGACTTCACCGCCGCCCAGGCCGGCGTCACCGACCAGACGCCGCTGCGCGAGGCCGCCGAGCGCTTCAACGCCGCCGCGGTGGCCCTGGAGATGTCCTGGCTGAGCCTGCTCGGCGAGGCCGGCTGCCGGAACGAGGACCAGTACGCCCAGGCCCGCGACTACACCCTGGCCGTGCAGAAGTCCCTGGCCCAGGCCGGGTACTACGCCAAGGAGATCGACGGGGTCTACGGCCCGGCCACCGTCGCCGCCGTCGAAACCCTGCAGAAGGCTCACGACCTGCCGGTGACCGGAACCGTCGACAAGGCCACCGACGCCGCGCTGCAGGCCGACCTGCGGGCCAGGGGCGGCGCGGCGGCCGACGACGCGATCGCCGCCACCGCCGCCGTCCAGCAGACCCTCAAGCTGGCCGGCTTCTGGACCGGCCCGGTCGACGGCGCCTGGACCGACGAACTGACCACCGCGCTCAAGTCCTTCCAGAGCGAGCTGGGCGTCGAGCCCACCGGAACGGTGGACGCCGCCACGATCGCCGCCGTCGAGCAGGCGCAGCGGCACAAGGCGACGCCGTCCGCCTCGCCGAGCGGCTAGCCGCTAGCCGGCGCTCCGAGGCGGCGCGGGCAGCTCGGGTCGGCCCAGGTCGGACGGCGTATGCACGGGTCCCGCCACCGAGGGCGGCGGCTGGTAGCCGGGCGGCCAGGGCTGCCGGAACAGGGCGGCGCAGATGACCACGGTCGCCCACGGCACCCAGGGGCCGCGGACCATGATCGGGTTGGCGCCTTCGAAGTGCAGCGCGGCGGAGTAGTTGTCCGGGTGCGGCTCGATCATCAGCAGGGCGCCGTAGTCGTACGAACTCCACTGCTCGGTCATCACCAGGAGCCGCTGATTGGTGATGATCGCCGGGAACCGCCCCCACGGACGCCACTGGGGCCGGGCCGCGGCTTCCGCCTTGCGCCGGTTGTTGGCGTTCACCGCGGCGGACGCGGCCAGGGTCGCGGCGGTGAACAGCAGCCCGCCGGCGGCGAACATGCTGCTGGAGTACTCGACGTCGGCGCTGCAGAAGATCTGCGCGTCGACGGTGAGCGCGCCGTACTGCACCTCGTCGCGGCGGCACATGATCGTGGGGGCGACCACGGCCGGGGAGCCGCCGTTCCGCACGTGGGCGATCAAATGCAGCATCGCCTGCCAGCCGGCCGTGGCCTGCTCCTCTTGGTTCTGTTCGACCTGCCTGTTGTACACGCGTCTCGCTCCCTTCCGGTGGCGAGACTGCCAGGCCGGGGATCGCTGCGATAGGCACGTTCCGCCCACAGTGGCCGATTGTGTCCATTGCGATCAGGGCCGGTCGCTTGATCAGGTCGGAAAACCAACCGGATGGTCATCAGGACTGCGCGAACAGGGGCGCCATTCCGAGTCGCCGACGCTAGACCGGCAACGCCACCCGGTTGCGGCCGTCCGCCTTGGCGCGGTAGAGCGCCGCGTCGGCGCGGGCGGTCAGCTCGTCGGAGGTCTCGGTGCCGTCCCACTGGGCGACGCCGGCCGAGAACGACTGGCCGAGCGGCGTCGCCAGGCGCATCCGGTCGACGATCTCGCGGGCCTGCTCGGCGGTGGCGTCCGGGAGCATCAGGACGAACTCCTCGCCGCCGTACCGGGCCAGGTGGTCGACCTCGCGGGAGTGCGCCAGCCAGGCCGCCGCGGCCTCCTTGAGCAGGCGGTCGCCGGCCGGGTGCCCGTACGCGTCGTTGAACTTCTTGAAGTGGTCGATGTCGATCACCGCGACGGTCAGCGGGGAGCCGCCGCGCCGGGCCCGTTCGATGCCGCGCGGCAGCTCGGTGTTCCAGGCGCGGCGGTTCGGCAGGCCGGTCAGCTCGTCGGTGACGGCCAGCTCGCGGGCCTTCTCGGTCTGCAGGTCGAGCTGAGTGAGCAGCTGCGACATGCGGGTGACGACGAGTAGGAAGAGCGCGGCGCAGCCGACCGCGATGGACAGCACGTCGGTCACCCGGTGCTGGGTCGCCTGCACGATCAGCAGGCCGGGACCGATCAGCGAGGCGAAGGTGAGGGCGAACAGCAGTGGCCGGCTGATCCGGGCCGGGCGCGGCGCCACGGTGCGGGCCAGCGACCGGGCGTCCGGGTGCACGGCGGCCGCGCCGAACAGCAGGTAGCCGGCCAGGAAGATGTCGGCGAGCAGCCGGTGCGCGACCGGGCCGGGCTCCCAGGCCATCTGGTTGATCACCGCCCAGGTGCCGTCGCCGGCCAGGAAGCAGATCAGCGCGGCGGACACCAGCCGGAACGACGCGTTGTGGCCGCTGCCGGTGAGCATCAGCCGCACGGTCATGGCGAGCAGCACCACGTCGCCGAGCGGGTAGGCGACGCTGACGATGTGCCCGAGGAACCCGATGGTCGGGTCGGCGGCCGCCGGTTTCACCATGAACACCCAGGCCAGCAGGCCGATGCCGGTGGTCAGGGTGGTCGCGTCGACCAGGCTGGACCAGTCGCGGTGCGCGGTGCGCCGGCGGATCAGCAGGAACATGCCGGCCGCCACCGCGGGGTACAGCGACAGGTAGGCCGCGTCGGCCCAGGACGGGAAGCCGGGGCTGATCTGGGTCTGGGTGAGTACCCACTCGACCAGGATGCCGCCGGAGTTGCCGGCCAGCCCGAGCGCGAACAGCCACCAGGACGCGGCCATCGCGGGGCGGCTCCGGCGCACCCCGACGATGATCATCGCGGCGGCGAACCAGCCGCAACCGACCTGCCAGATCAGTTGCAGCGTGCTGCCGTCGGGCACGACCAGGAACCCGGCCAGCCCGACCGCCGCCACGACCAGATAACACCGCATCAACCGGCTACTCACACTCCGATGACATCCGGCCCCGGTTTCCGGCCGGGTCGCATTCGGGTGCAGTCGGGTTGCCATTGTTAACAAAAATGCCGATGCCATTACCTTACGTGAATTTTACTCTCCACTTGGGAGGGTCTCCGCGCATCACCGAAGCGACGGGGAGGAATGCCAACAGTGGATCGGTACCGAAAATGGGGCTGGGGTCTCGGCCTCGCCACGGTCTCCGCGGTGAGCGCCTTCGGCCTCGCCTCCTGGCAGGCGCACGCCGCGCCGAGCACACCGCCGAACACGGCCGCGACCGCCGAGCCGGCCCGGGTCACCGACCCGAGCCCGCTGCCCGAGGCCGCCGCCGGCACCGGCAAGGACCCGCTGACCAGCACCGAGGTCGACAAGGCGCGGGCCGCCGCGGTCACCCCCGGGCTGGCCGCCAGCGCCGAGGACGTCACCGGCAAGGCGGGCCCGGAATACCTGGCGACCGAGCTGGACGAGGACGGCGGCCGCCGGGCCGAGCTCTACTACTACGACTACAAGACCGAGAAGCTCTACAAACAGGTCGTCGACCTGACGACCGGCAAGCTCGTGAAATCGTATTCCTCGACCGGAATGCAGCCGCCGGCGTCGCCGCAGGAGGCCAAGACCGCATTGGATCTCCTGGTCGCCTCCCCGCTCAGCGCGGACTTCAAGGAGGCCTACCGCAAGGCCACCGGAAAGGCCTTCGACGGTACGGCCGGAATCGAGCCGATCGCGCACATCTACACCGCCAAGCCGGCCGATCAGGGCGCCGGCCAGTGCGGCAAGAGCCGGTGCGTGCAGCTGATCGTGAAGAGCGCGGACGGCCACTTCATCAACGTCACCGACCTCGTCGTCGACCTGTCCGGGCGTGCCGTCGCCCGCCTCAAGTGAGCCACGGATGAGCGGAGATCGCAGCACCATGACGTACCGAAAGACCGCCGCCGCGGCGGCTCTGCTGACCTCGGCCGTGCTGGCCGTGGCCGCACCGTCCGCGGCCCAGGCGGCGCCCGCGGCGGCGACCCCGTGCGGCGCCTCGGCGATGGTCAAGGAGACCCTGCCGAACGGCACCACCTGGCAGATGTGCTGGCGGATCAACGACAAGGCCGGCCTGGTGCTGGACCACGTCTCGGTCGCCACCAAGAAGTACCCGCAGCCGGTGCAGGTGCTCGACTCGATCCGGCTGGCGCAGCTGAACGTCCCCTACGACACCGGTGACACCGAGTACAACGACCTGACCGCCATCGGCATGGGCGGGTACGGCATGGAGACGCTCACCGGCGACGACTGCAAGGGCGGCTCGATCCGGCTCGGCTCGGACGGCGGCGGCGAGCCGGAGCAGCGCAAGGTGCTCTGCGTCAGCGCCGAGCCGCGCGGCCTGGCCTACCGGCTGCACGACTGGGACGACCAGTCGGAGACCGAGAAGGTCTACTCCCAGCAGGGCCACGACCTGGTGCTCCGCACGATCAGCAAGCTCGGCTGGTACGAGTACGTCACCGAGTACCGCCTGCACGACGACGGCCAGATCACCGCGCGCCTGGGCGCCACCGGCGACCTCGCCCCGAGCGAGTACTCGACCAGCAGCACCGGCTGGCCGATCGGCAAGGCGGCCCGGGACTACGCGACCATGCACTACCACAACGCGTTCTGGCGGGTCGACTTCAACATCGACGGCAAGGGCGGCGAGAAGGTCGAGCAGTACGACACCACCACCGACGGCCGCGGCACGGTGGCGGCGAAGCTGAAGACCACGAAGACCGCGATCGCCAAGGAGGGCACCTTCAGCAAGGTGAACCAGCGGTGGTGGCGGGTGGTCAGCCCGACCAGCAAGAACGTCGACGGGCACCAGCGCTCCTACGAGGTGGTCACCAACGGTGGCGACCGGTACGAGGGTCACCCGGAGACCAAGCCGGACATCACCTTCTCGCAGAAGGACCCGTGCGAGAAGTGGGCCAGCGACAACGCCTCCGACCCGGAGTGCCCGCTGGACATCCAGACGGTCGTGGACTTCGTCAAGGACAAGCAGAAGCTGACCGACCCGGTGGCCTGGGTGCGGGTCGGCTTCCACCACGTGCCGCGCGACGAGGACCAGAGCCCGATGCCGATGCACTGGCAGGGCTTCGAGCTGGTGCCGCGCGACTTCACCGAGATGAACCCGCTGACCCCGGCCGGTCTGGCCGGCCGGAACGGCAACCAGTCGCAGGAGTGAACCCGGGCCGGCCCGGTGACCACGTCACCGGGCCGGCGCCCGTACCGGAAAGGGCTTTGATCGTGAATCTCCGACGCCTCGCGGCGGCCCTGGTGCTGCTGGTCGCGGTGGTGGCCGCGGTCCTGCTGCGCAACGGCGACGAGCCGGCCCAGCGGGCGGTGGCCGCGGAGCCGGCGGGCCGGCCGTCCGGCGTCGACGTGCACTTCGCGCAGATGATGATCGTGCATCACGAGCAGGCGGTGGCGATGAGCCGCACGCTGATCGCCAAGGGCGCCGTCCCGGAGCGGATCCGGCTGATCGCCGAGTTCATCGTCCAGGACCAGCAGCGCGAGATCGACCAGACCACCGAGTGGCTGACCGCCTGGGGCGAGCCGGTCGCCGGTCCGGCCACCGGACCCGCCGGTTCCGGCGACGCCGGGCACGGCATGCTGACCGCCGCCCAGCTGGGCGAGCTGGACCGGGCCGACGCGCGCACCGCGCCCGGGGTCTTCCTGCGCCTGATGATCGAGCACCATCGCGGCGCGATCACCATGTCCCGGTCGCTGCTCGACGGCCCGGCCGGCAACCCCTACCTGCACAGCCTGGCCAAGCACGTGATCAACGAGCAGACCGCGGAGAACACCGCGATGACCGCCCTGCTCTAATCCGCGTCGGCCGGGTACCAGCGCAGCTCGACGGTGTGGCCGTCCGGGTCGCGGACGTAGATCGAGACGGCGTCGCCGCGGGCGCCGGAGCGGGTGACCGGGCCGGTCAGCACGGTGAAGACGCCGGACGCGAGCACCTCGTCCCAGTCCAGCGGGTCGACCACCAGGCAGAAGTGATCGATGGCCGACCCGCCCCCGGGCCGGTGGACCAGGTCGATGATGGTGTCCGGGCTGACCCGCACGGACGGGAAGCCGGACGTCCCGGCCCGCCACCGGTCCACCCGCTCGGCCCGCAGGCCCAGCACCCCGCAGTAGAAGTCCAGCGACCGCTCCACGTCCTCGACGTGCAGCACGAGGTGGTCGAATCCGCGAACCCGCACGGCGCTCATCGGTGTTCCCCCTGTTCGATCGGTTCGTCGTTCACGATGCCGTTCCCGGGGGCGGCGACCAAGATCGGATCCGCATACGATCGTTGACCTGGAGTCAACGAAGGAGCGGCGGCGCATGCTGGAGCGGTACGAGGTCGAGACGTTCCTGACGCTCGCCGAGGAGCTGCACTTCGGCCGGACGGCGGAGCGCCTGCGGGTCTCCACCGGCCGGGTCAGCCACGTCATCCGCAAGCTGGAACGGCAGATCGGCGCCCCGCTGTTCGACCGCACCAGCCGCCGCGTCGAGATCACCCCGATCGGCCGGCAGCTGGCCGGCGAGCTGGGCCCGCTGGTCGAGCGGATGGAGGCCGCGGTGCGCCGGGCCGTCGACGCCGGGCGCGGGGTGACCGGGCGGCTGCGGGTGGCGTTCCTCGGCGAATACGTGGCGCCGGTGCTGCACAAGGCGGTCGCCCGGTTCGCCGAGCGGTACCCGGACTGCGACGTCGAGGTGCACGAGGTGCAGCTGTACAACTCCCGGGCCAGCCTGGTCGACGGCTCGATCGACATCCTGGTCGCGGCGTTCCCGTTCGACGCGATGGCGAACGGGCCGGCGCTGATGCTGGAACGCCGGCTGCTGGCCGTCGCGGCGAACCATCCGCTGGCCGGGCGTGAGTCGGTGTCGCTGGAGGCGCTCGCCGACTTCCCGGTGATTCAGTACCCGGAGATGACCTCGGCGGAGTTCAAGCGGGACCGCACCCCGGAGCAGACGCCGTCCGGCCGTCCGGTCCCGAAGGGGCCGGCCGGCAAGACGTTCTCCGAGATGCTCTCGCACGTGGCGCTGGGCCGTGGGGTGCTGCCGGTCGGCGAGCTGACGCAGCGCTACCACCCGCGGCCGGACATCGCCTACGTCCCGATCAGCGACGCTCCGCCGATCCAGCGCGGCCCGGTCTGGCTGGAGTCGAACACCACGGCGCGGGTGCAGGCTTTCGTCGAGGCCGCGGCGGAGGCGAATCCGCTTCCCTGATCCGTCAGGCGCCGGCTCGTTGCTGTCGCGGCCGCCCGCTGCGGGTCGCGGCCGGTCGCGGCCGCGATCTCGGGTCACGGTCCGCTCTCCCGGTCGCGGCCTGTTCTTGCTCAGGCGCGCGGATTGCCGGTACGCCGCCGCGCTCGGTCACCCGGTGGTGGGTAGCAGCGCCCGGCTCAACGCGCAGTTCGCCGAGCCGGCCGCGGAGATCGCCGCGTCCCTGTCGGAGACCGCGCCACGCCACTTACGCCGCCCGGCGCGGATCGATCCGGGTTCACCCTCGCGGGGTCGCGGTCACCACCACGTTGTCGCGGTAGTGCCGGGTCTGCGGGTCGAACGGGCCGCCGCAGGTGATCAGGGTGAGCCGGACGGCGCCGTCGCGGGCGAAGTACTCGGACAGCGGGATGGCGGTCTTGCGGAAGCGTTCCCGGGCCACCACCTCGAAGTCGCGGGTCCGGCCGCCGGGCCCGGTGAGGGTGATCGTGTCGCCGGCGTCGAGCGAGCCGAGCCGGAAGAACGCGCCCTCGCCCTCGGCGGCGCTGTCCACGTGACCGGCGACGACGATCGAGCCGGCGCCGGCCGCGAAGCCCGGTCCGAACTTGTACCAGCCGACCCGGTCGACGCTGGGCGGGACGGCGAAGTCGCCGGTCGCCGGGTCGATGCCGACCGCGTCGACGGTGGCGTCGAGGTCCAGGGCCGGGATCCGCAGCCGGGCCGGCGCGTCGGCGCGGGCGCGGACCGGCAGGGTGCCGTCGGCGATCGGCACCGGGGCCGCCGCCGCGGTGGGCGGCGACGCCGGGGCCGAGGCCAGGGCGGTGACGGCCGGGGCGCCGAAGTCGTCCGCCGGCTGCGACCGGCAACTGGCGATCCCGGCCGCGGTGACCAGCACGACGCCGGGCACGAGCAGGAGCAGGGCACGCCCCGGCGAGTGCCGGGGCGTGCCGTCGCGGCGGGAGATGCTCATCGGCGGGCGGTGACCAGCCGGGTCAGGCCCAGGGCGGCGAGCAGGATGCCGACGCCGCCGATGCCGTACCAGGGCAGCGAGCCGTTGCCGTCGGCGCGGCCGCCGTCACCGCTGGGCACCCCGCCCGGCGCCGAGTGCAGCCCGGTGATCTCCTGCGAGACGAGGTCGAGCGTCTTGTCCTCGGCCGAGCCGACCGCGTAGACGATGGTCGCGGTGCCCTCGGCGAGGTCGAGGTCGGCCGGGCCGAGGACCCGGGTGCTGGTGCCGGCCAGCACCACGTCGGCGGAGACCGACCCGGCGGGCAGGTCGGCCTTGCCCTCCTTGCCGTTGGTCACGTCCTGGAACACCGGCTTGCCGCCGGCCCGGATGTCGACCGCCGGCGCGGCCGCCGTGTGCCGCACGATCAGCCGGGCCTGGCCGGCGCCGAGCTTGCCGGTGTCGTTGACGAACGGGGTCAGCGTGGGTTTGCCGCCCTCGTCCAGGTGGGCGACCAGGCTGATGTTGGCGTCGCCGGGGACCTCGGCGTCGTCGACCTTGAGCAGCGCGCTGCCGAGGGCGTCGCCGGGCTTGGTGAGCGCGATGTCGTACTTGCCGGCGGGCAGGTCGAGCGGGCCGGCGACCTTGCCCGGCTGGAAGTCCGGGATGGTCTTCTTGCCGTTCACGTAGACGTCCACCGGCTGCCCGGGGATGCCGTGGACGACCGAGACCTTCGAGTTCGCCGCGGCGTTCGCCGGCGAGGCGGAGAAGCCGGCGAAGCCGCCGAGGGCGAGCAGGGTCACGGCGCCGACGGCGGCGGCGCGGCCGAGAGGCAGAATGCGCATCGGAACTCCTGGGGTGATCGGCGTTGAATGGCGTACGACCGGTCCTTCGCCGCGACGGCGGCGCATGGATGCAGCCGGATCGGAAACTGGCTGCAACCGTCGGGGACCCGGGAGGCGAAGTGTCAGTGAGTCAGGAAATCGGGAAGGAGGTCGATGAGCGCCGACAACGAGCTCGCCGAGCGGTTACGCGCCGGCGACGCGACAGCCTTGCGGGAGGCGTACGACCGGCACGGCGCGGCCGTGCTCTATCTGGCGCAGCGGGTGCTGGGCAACGCGGCCGACGCCGAGGACGTCACCCAGGTGACGTTCGTGGCGGCCTGGGCCGGCCGGGACGGCTTCGATCCGCAGCGCGGGACGCTGCTGGCCTGGCTGCTCGGCATCGCCCGGCGCAAGGCGGTGGACCGGGTGCGGGCGGCGGCGCGCGAGCAGCGGGCCACCGGCGCCGCGCAGGCCCAGCCGCCGGCGGCGCCGGCCGCGGAGTCGCCGGAGCGGGTCGTCGACCGCCTGGTGGTCGCCGATGAGCTGCGGCGGCTGCCCGAGGACCAGCGACGCACACTGGAGCTGGCGTTCTTCGACGACCTGACGCACGCCCAGATCGCGGCGGTCACCGGACTGCCGCTCGGTACGGTCAAGAGCCATCTCCGGCGGGGGATGGCAAGCCTGCGACGCCGTTGGGAGGTGGACGGTGCAACACTTGGATCCCGATCGGCTGGTCCTTCTCGCGCTCTCTGAGGAACTCGAGGAGCTGACCGAGCTCGATCACCTGGAGCACTGCGCCGCCTGCCGGCAGGAGATGCAGTCTTTGCGCGAGGTCGCCGAGATCGGCTCGCAGGTGCGCGAGGTGCGGGAGCTGCCCGCCCCGCCGGAGCACCTGTGGCAGGCCATCGAGGCGGGCATCGCCGGCCCTCGCGAGCCGGCTGCGGCGCCCGTGCCGGTGATCACCCTGGCCGAGCACCGGGACGCTCCGCGCCGGTCCCGGCGGCGATGGGTGGCTCCGCTGATCGCCGCGGCGGCAGCGGCCGTGCTGGCGGTGGCGGGCACGATCGGCCTCGACCGGTTCCTCGACCGGGCGCCGGCCGAGCGGGTCACCGCCCAGGCGACGCTCACCCCGCTGCCGGCCGTGCCGCCCGGCGCCGGTGGTGACGTGCGGGTGCTCGCCGATGGGGAGCTGCGGATCGACGTACGCAATCTGCCGTTGACGTCCGGTTTTCACGAGGTGTGGCTGCTCGACCCGGACACTCCGGGCAAGATGGTGGCGGTCGGGAATCTGCCCGCCACGGCCGAGGCGGTCCTGGAGGTGCCACCCGGCACCGACCTCAACCGGTACCGCGTGGTCGACGTCAGCGACGAGCCGCACGACGGCGACGCCACGCACTCCGGCAAGAGCCTGCTCCGCGGGACTCTGACCAGGTGACGGCCCGGGTGGTGGCCGTGGCAGCCACCACCCGGGTCCGGGTCAGTCCAGGCCGAGGCCGCGGCGGCCGATCGCGTTCAGGTCGGCCGCCTGGAAGCGGTCCGGCCAGTCGCGCTCGTAGTGCTCGGCCGGGAAGTCGCTGGGGCTCTCGCCGGTCAGGAAGGCTTGGCGTACGGACTCGGCGTACCGCTCGTTGCGCGGGCACCACGGGGCGGCCGGGATGTACATGACGTTGCCCCAGCCCTGCTGGTCCTCGACCGGCGCGACACTGTGGATCATGTCGCAGTGCCACCAGACCGAGTCGCCGGCCCGGACGTCCGGGATGCCGGTCAGCGCGGCCAGCAGCGGCGCGTGCCACTTGTGGCCGGCCGGGAAGACCTGGTTGACGGTGACCCCGCACATGTCGTCGTCGGGCACGTCGGGCAGCAGCGGGCGCAGCATCAGGTAGGCCATCGCCTCCGGGACCGGCACCGTGTGCAGCACGCCCTGGTCGTGATCCATGTCGGACAGCGCGGTCCAGCCCTGGAAGGTGCGGAAGGCCGAGCACATGGTCGAGCCCGGGTACTGCGGGCCGGCGGTGCGGTGCGCGGCGTCCCACGGGTCGTACCGCTCGACGCTGCCGTCGAACAGGTGCCGGAACGCCTGCTGGTAGGCCCGGGTCATCCACAGGTCCAGGGTGCCCGGGTCGAGGTGGGTGCCGAGCCCGGCCGAGTCGGCGCCCTCCGGGCGACGGCGGATCCGGTCCGGGTAGAGCGAGTCGCGCTGCGGGTCGAACCAGCGCACGCCGTCCGACTCGTGCTTCCACAGACCGTTCAGAAAGGCCTGCACGGTGGCCATCCGCTCGCTCTGCCGGGCCTGCATCTGCGGCGGCGACCAGTAGATCGGGTAGATCTCCGGCTTGGAGCCGACGCTGCCGAAGAAGTCGTCGCCGGGGCCGCGGTAGCTCTCGAAGAAGCGGTTGCCGGTCACGTAGTCGACGATCTCGCCGTCCCAGCGCAGCGCCTGGTCCCGGTCGAAGTGCCCGCGCACCACCAGGCAGCCGCGGCGGCGCAGCAGGTCGCGCTGGGCGTCGGTGACCGTGCCGGCGGCGATGTCGGCGAACTCGATCACCGGCCAGACGCTCTCGCCGCGGTGGCGGGCCGCGGCGATGTCGTCGACGGCGGCCTGGACCCGCGCCTCGACGACGGCGAAGACCTCCTCGACGGTGCGCCCGGAGGCGGCGATCCGCTCGCGCAGCGCGGCCTTGATCTCGCGGATGGCGGCGGGCAGGTCGGCGGGCGTCTCTTCCCAGTGCGGCAGGGCGGTGGTCACGGTCGCGGTCCCTTCAAGTCAAGTCTCCTTACTTGAATCGACTGTAGGACGCCGGTCGCTTTCCAGGCAAGGCTCCTGACTAGAATCGGCACGTGGACTCCGCCAAGCCGTCGCTGGAGCTCGTCCGCTCGGTCACCGACGAGCGGGTGCTGCGCGCGCTGATCCGGCACCGCCGGCTCACCCGGGCCGAGCTGGCCGGCGAGATCGGCATCTCCAAGCCGACCGCGGGGGAGAGCGTGCGCCGGCTCGCCGAGCGCGGGCTGGTCGCCGACACCGGCGAGCGGACCCCGGGCGGGCGGGGCCGGGGCCGGGTGGGGTTCTACTACGCGCTGGCCCCGGCGGTGGGCGCGGCGCTGGCCGTCACGATCACGCCGGAGGGTGTGGTCGCCGAGCGCCTCGACGTCTACGGCGACACGGTCGCCCGCGCCACCCGCCGGATCGACCGCCCGGCCCGCCCGGACCGGGTCGCCGCCGCGCTGCACGAGGTCGCCACCGAGCTTGCCGGCGCCGGCTCGGAGGGCGCGGATCCGGGCGCCGCCGGGGGAGGCGCGCAGGCTGACCGCGCCGGCTCCGACGGGCAGCCGGTCCGGGTGGCGGTGGTCAGCGCCGCCGACCCGGTGGACCGGGCCACCGGCCGCCTCGTCCACCTGCCCGACTCACCGTTCCTGGTCGGCGACCTCGACCCGGTGGCCGTCCTGGCGCCGTTCGTGACCGGCCCGGTGGTCGTCGACAACGACGTCAACTGGGCCGCCCTCGCCGAGCGCGACAGCGCCCCGGACCTGCGCGACTTCGCCTACCTCTACCTCGGCGAGGGTCTGGGCTGCGCGATCGTCAACGACGGCGAGATCCGGCGCGGCCGGACCGGTCTGACCGGCGAGGTCGCGCACGTCTTCACCCCCGGCCCGGACGGCCGGGCGGTCCGCTTCATCGAGCTTTTCGCCGAGCTGGGGCTGCGCCACCCGGACTCCACCGCGATCGACGTCGACCGCTTGCTGCGCCGCACGCAGACCCACCGGGCCCTCGGCGTCGCGGCCGGCGGGGTGATCGCCGCCCTGATCGCGCTCGCCGACCCGCAGGAGGTGGTGGTCGGCGGCTCCTGGGGCCCCGCCCTGCTGCCCGAGATCGTGGCCGCGGCCACCTGGGCACCCCGCGAGGTCACGGTCCGCGCTCCCGGCCCGGCCGCCGACCCGGTCTTGGCCGGCGTCCGCACCGCCGCGATCGACCACCTCCGCGAGACGGTCGCCCGCACGCCGGCCTGATCCCGGCGGTGTGACCGGGCGCTCGACGGGCTGCTCGCCGCGCCCGGGCCGATCGCCGCCACCGGCGCGCGCCGGTGGCGGCGGATCCTCAGCGGGCCGCGGTGTCGCCGTCCGCGTAGCGCAGCACCGCGCCGATGCCGTGCTCCAGCGGCGCCTCGTCCGGTCCGACCAGGACCAGGTCGGCGCCGGTGCCGGCGATGGCGCGCAGCAGGGCGGCGTCGGCCCGGACCTGCTGCGGATCCGGTACGCCGGCCTCGCGCAGCGCGTGGTCGTCGACCGCGACCAGGGACGGCTCGTCCGGCGCGATCCACAGCATGTCGGTGGACGACGGGTCGTCGACCAGCAGCACGGTCTCCACCTGGCCGCGTTGCAGGCGGGTCACCACGTCGGCCAGCCCGGTGCCGGCGCTGCCGTTGCCCCGCTGCTCGCGGTACCGCTCGACGGCCTCGTGGACGCGCCGGTCGGCCACCTCGGCGATGGCCTGGACGGTCACGTCGTCGAGTGGCGTCTCGTCGGCGCCGGCCGCCCGGGAGCCGGCGTCGGTCCGCACCACCCGGTCCTGCCAGCGCTTCGGCAACCGGCCGGCGAACGTCTGCACGGCCCGGACGTCGCCGCCGACGACGATCACCTCGGCGCCGACGCTCTCGGCCAGGTCGGCGGCCGCGGTGGCGACATCCCCGGCGTTGCGTTTCCAGGACTCCTCGACCGCCTGCTGGTAGTGCCGGTGCGACCAGCCGCCGACCTGCACCTTGCGCAGCGGGAAGGTGGCGCTGCCGGTCACCTCGTGGTGCCGCGCGACGCCGCCGACGGAGAGCGCGTCCAGGTCGGCGCCGGTGCGGTCGGTCAGCACCCGGACGTACGGGATCTCCTCGCCGCGCTGGGCGATCCACGGCATGAGGTGCGGCAGCGGGCCGGTGTACGCCTGGTCCGCGGGCGGCGCGGCGGGCAGCGTCTGGACCATGGCCACCTCGCCGTCCCGGGCGAACACCGCGAGGCCGTACTGTCCCGGCTGGTAGGGGTGGTCCTGGACGGCGGCCTCCACGGCCTCCAGGGTGGCGCTGTCCGCGCCGTCCTCGCGGAGTTGTTCGCGGAGCGCGCGCCAGCGCAGGCCGACCTCGTGGTCGGCGTTCTCCCCGGCGCGGGTGGCGTCGAGGTAGGCGGACACCCACGAGCCGGGGTGCTCGACGAGCGGCCGGACGAAGTCGAGATTCATGGCAGTGCCCTCCAGATGGTCGCCGTTCCCGCAGGTCAGGCGCCGCATACCCGCGATCCGGCGGATCTCACCGGAGGAACCGCGCGAGGTTGACCGCCGCCGGCCCGCGATTCGCGCCCGAACGACCGTCCGGCGCGTGGGAGACGGTGCCCACACGGGGGCGGCGCTGGGCGGCGATTGGCTCAGGTCCGTCTCCGCCGCGCCGACTGACACGGGAAAGCGTCAGACACTCGAATGGGAGGAAGCGGCACGATGCTGAAGCGTCCTCCCGCCTGGGTGGGTTTCCTGATCGGCGGCATGCTCTTCGTCGCGCTGTACCTGTGGCTTCCGGACAACGTGTACGGGGTGCTGGCGTGGGACGGCGTGGCGGTGGCCGGTGCCGTGGCCATCGTGGTCGGCATCCGGCGCAACCGTCCCGAGGGAGCGGCCGCCTGGTGGCTGCTCATGGCCGGGCAGCTGGCCAACGTCGTGGGCGACATCACCTACTTCTTCGCCCCGGACGGCGACCAGTTCTTTCACCCGTACGACGTCCCGTACCTGCTCGGCTACGTGCTCCAGGTGGCCGGGGTGCTGATCCTGCTGCGCCGCCGAGGCGCCGGGCGGGACTGGTCCACGCTCGTCGACTCGATGATCATCACGAGTGCGTTCGCGTTGCTGAGCTGGGTGTTCCTGATGAAGCCGGTGGCCGAGGAGGCGTCGCTCGGCCTCGGCGGCCAGCTGATGGCGATCTCGTACCCGGCTCTCGATCTGCTGCTGGTCGCCATGGTCGCCTGGCTGCTGACCGCGGACGGGTCCCGCAACGTCGCGTTCTTCCTGGTCGCGGCGAACATGGTGGTCTTCCTCGTCGGCGACTACTTCTGGGCGTTCGCCAGCCAGACCTCCTACGATCCGGGCACGCTCGGCGGCCGGCTGATCGACTGCACGTACCTGACCGGCTACATCGCCTTCGGCGCCGGAGCGTTGCACCCGGGCATGGTGGAGATCGGCCGGCCGGCCGGCCCGCAGCGGGTCCGGCCGATGACCCTGCACCGCCTGGTGCTGCTCACCGCGGCCACGCTGATCGCGCCGGCGCTGCTCGCCTGGCAGGCGTACAGCGGTGCCGGGCGGGTTCTCGACGCGTACGCGATCGTGGCCGGTTCGGTGGTCATGTTCCTGCTGGTCATCGCGCGGATGACGATGCTGGTCCGGCAGGTCCAGGCGCAGGCCGCCGTGCTGGCCGACCACGCCGACCTGCTGCGCGAGGCGGCCCGGCTGGACCCGCTGACCAACCTGCCCAACCGCCGGGCCTGGAACGCCGCGCTGCCCTCGGCGCTGCAGCACGCCGCCCGCCACCGCGCCCCGCTCACCCTGGCCGTGCTCGACCTCGACCACTTCAAGGTCTTCAACGACACGTACGGCCACCAGACCGGCGACCGGCTGCTCACCGAGGCGTCGGCGGCCTGGTTGGCGAGCCTGCGCCCGGCGGACGTGCTGGCCCGCTACGGCGGCGAGGAATTCGTGGCGCTGCTGCCCGGCACCACCGCGGCCGAGGCCCTCGTCCTGCTCGACCGGCTGCGCCCGCTCACGCCGATGGGCTGCACCTTCTCGGCCGGCGTCGCGACCTGGGACGGCGTGGAGAGCGGCGACGACCTGCTCGGCCGTGCCGACCAGGCGCTGTACCGGGCCAAGGACGCCGGCCGTGACCGGGTGGTGAGCGACGATGTCCGGGCCGCTGCCTGACATGCGGACGTCCACCGACCGCCGGACCCGTCTGACCTGGACGTGGATGACGGCGGGAACGTTGATCTGCCTCGGCTACCCGCTGCTTCCGGCCGGGGGCGTGCTCGCGCCCGTGCTGTACAACCTGATCGGGCTGGCCGCGTTCGTGGCGATCCTCGCCGCGGTGCGCCGGTACCGGCCGGCCCGCCCGTACGCCTGGTACGTGTTCGCCGCCGGCGTCATCGCCTTCGTGGCCGGTGACGTGGCCTTCGAGGTCGGTGGCCTGCTGCTCGGCGAGCACCCGTTCCCGTACTGGAACGACGCGCTCTACCTCGTCGCGTACCCCTTGCTCTGGTCCGGCCTTCTGCTCGCCGCCGGCGTGCCGGCCCGGCGGGACCTGCCCGGCATGATCGACGCCGCGGTGATGGCCACCGGCGTCGCGCTGGTCTACTGGGTGTTCCTGATCGACCCGGCGCTGGGCGGACACGGCACGCCGCTGTCCGAGCGGATCCTCACCGTCGTCTACCCCGGCTGCGACGTGATCATGTGTGCGGTGGCGACCCGGCTGCTCACCCGCACCGGGGCCCGCACCACCAGTGTGGCCCTGCTCGCCGCCGGCTCGGCGCTGAACTTCGCCGGTGACCTCGCCTGGAGTCTCGCGCCGGCGCTGAGCGGCTATCCGGCCTCGGCCATCACCGCCGCGTTCCTGGGCAGCTACGTCTGCTGGGCCGGTGCCGCGCTGCATCCCTCCATGGGTGATGCCGGCATCTCGGCGGGCCCGGCCACCACCGTCCGGTTCGGCTGGGGCCGTTCCACGCTGCTGATCGGCTGCGCCCTGCTGGTGCCCGCCGTGCTGATGATCCAGGGTGTGCGGCACCACGAGATCAAATGGGCGGCCATCGGGCTCGGCGCCGTCCTGGTCCTGCTGCTCGTGACCGCCCGGATGGGTGGCTTCGTCCGGCAGATCCAGACCCAGTCGGCGCAGCTCGAGCGGATGGCCATGCACGACGACCTCACCGGGCTGGCCAACCGCCGCCGGTTCGGCCGCCGCCTCGGCGAGGCCCTGACGGCCGGCTCGCCGCAGGTCTGCCTGCTGGACCTCAACCGCTTCAAGGAGATCAACGACCGGCTCGGGCACGCGGTCGGTGACGCGTTGCTGGCCGCCGTCGCCGACCGCCTGCGCCACGGGCTGGGCGGCGTCGACCTGGTGGCGCGGATGGGCGGTGACGAGTTCGCTGTGCTGCTCGCCGACGCGACGGACGCGCAGGCCGACGCCGGCGCCGCCCGGATCTGCGCCGCGCTGCGCGAGCCGTTCGAGGTGGCCGGCCAGAAGCTGCTGGTGGACGCGAGCGTCGGGGTCGCCGACGGTGCCGGGGCCGGCGACGCGATGGAGATTCTGCGCCGGGCCGATGTCGCGATGTACGCGGCGAAGTCCAGCGGCGGCCGGTGGCGGCGGTACGCGGCCTTACTCGACGAACACGCCGACGAGAAGGCCCGCCTCGGCGCCGAACTGCGCGCCGCCCTGGATCTCGGCCAGTTCCGCCTGGTCTACCAGCCGATCGTGTCGCTGCCCTCCGGCGAGCTGCGCTACGTGGAGGCGCTGATCCGCTGGCAGCACCCGCACCGCGGCTTCGTCAGTCCCGCCGCATTCGTCCCGGTCACCGAGGAGAACGGCCTGATCGTCGAACTGGGTGAATGGATCATGCGGACCGCCTGCGCCGACTTCACCCGGTGGCACGCCGAGCACCCGGCCACCGCCCCGGAGCGGATCAGCGTGAACGTCTCCGCCCGGCAGCTCGCCGAGCCCGGGTTCGCCGCGATGGTGGCAGCCGTGCTGGCCGGCACGGGGATGCCCGCCGGGTGCCTGGTCGTCGAGGTCACCGAGACCGCCGTGTTCAGCGGCGGCGTCGCGGTCCGGGCCATCGAGGACCTGCACGCGCTGGGCGTCGGGATCGCCCTCGACGACTTCGGCACCGGGCATTCGTCGCTGGGCCTGCTGCAGACCGTCCCGGTGGACATCCTCAAGGTCGACAAATCGTTCGTCGACAACGTGACCATGGCGGGCCGGCACGCGGTGATCGCCGAGGCGCTCATCCGGGTCAGCGACGGCCTCGGGCTCAGCGCCGTGGCCGAAGGCGTCGAGACCGCCGAGCAGGCCGCGGAACTGCACCGCCTGGGTTACCGGCTGGCGCAGGGCTACCACTTCGGCAAGCCGGCCGCGGAGCCCGCCGCGCACCGGCCCGCGGCGGCGGCCTGACCCGGCCGCGGGGGTGCTGGGAGCAGCCGGGTCAGTACCGTGGCGACATGGACCATCAGCGATCAGGTGAGGCAGCCCGGCAGACCGCCGCCCTGCTCAGGCTCGCCCTGCAACTGCGAGACGTCGCGGCAGACGCCGATCGGCGGGATGTCGTCGCCAAGGTCGACGAACTGATGGGTCTGATCGCCGGCGAGAGCATCGCCGCCGGCGCCGGATCGGAGAAGGCCGGCTCCGGCGTGACCGAAGCCGTTCAGCGCATCCTCAACGGACTCGGCTTCTGACAGCGAACAGGCGAATGAGATGCCGCGCGCCGGCGGCGTCAGCAGCACGACGGGGTGGCGGTTTTCGCGGCTGGCAGCAAGGGCGTTCCACCGGCGGGCGGGTAGCTCCTAGCATCCGGGCGAGTCGTTCGGAGGTGGACGGTGCGGTCACGGCGAGGGGCGAGTGCTGATCGGCTGCCGGTCACGCCGCGGGCCCGGCCAGCCGCGGGGCCGGCGGCGTCCGGGCCGCGGGCGGCGGTGCTGCGGCTGCAGCGCAGCGTGGGCAACACCGCGGCGCTGCGCCTGGCCACCGAGGGCGCCCGGCGGGAGCCCACGGAGGCGGCCGGACCACGCGGCGTCGATCGACGTCGCGCCGCGGACGCGCTGGCGGCCTGGCAGGAGGTGACCGAGGACCTGATCATCGCCAACCAGGCCTGGCTGACCTCCAACGCTGTCGAGTACCTCAACTTCACCAGCAACGATCCGCGGTTGAGCTGGTCCGATTCGCAGGCCGCCGCCGTGCTCAACAACTTTCTCGGCAACCTCGCCACCGGCGTCGGCGGGAAGTCGATCGAGAAGGTGTCGCTCGCCTTGGTCTCCGGGGCGGCCGGGGCCGCGCTCGGGCCGGAGGGCGCGGCGGTGGCCTTCTTGATCGGGTTGTTCATCGAGAGCGCCATCAGCGCCATCTTCGAGGCGGTGACCCGCAAGACCGACGTGGCGGAGGCGCGGCTGGCCGCGCGGCAGCTGCTGAGCGAGCAGACACAGGAGCGCCTCGGCGCGCTCGGCCGGGCCGCCGACGAGGCCCGGGCCGCCGTTCGACGGACAGCCGCTGACCTGCGTGAGCGTCTGGCGTCGGCAACCACCCAGGACGAGGTCGACCGGATCCAGTGGTGGCTGCTGCACCAGCAGGACCTGATGCCGCCGCGCCCCTCGGCGGACGATCACGCGCTCGCCACCCGCATGATCCATGACTGGGTGCTGGAGCACGCGAGCACCGAGGAGCAGGCGAGGCCGGACACCGACCAGGCCGAGTGGGAACGGGCCCGGGATCGGGCCGGGTTCGCGACGTTCGGCTCCGGCGACTTCGACAACCAGCCGGAGATCTTCGCCTATCAGACCCGGGCGCACTGGCGCGAGATGGGCCTGAACGGCGACGAGCACCTGGAGCGGTTCTTCGGCGAGCTGGCCGGGGAACGACGGGCGATCGACACCCAGGTGGCCGAGTACGCCGCCACCCCGGCCCGCTTCGCGGATCCGAGCGGCCCGGTCGTCCGGCGGCGGGTGCCCTGGGAGATCAACGAGTTCGCCGGCTCGCGGATCGCCGCGGCGGCCCGGCGGATGCTGCGGTTCGGTGGTGTGCTGATCGGTGCGGGCTATCTGCTGCGCGTCCGTGAGGTGGACACGTTCATCGATGCGTGCCGGGACCAGCTCGACGAAGTGCTCGGCGAGGACGGGTGGGCGGCGATCCGGGCCGGCCGGGCGCGAGTCGTCTGCTGGATCGAGTTGACCGTGCGGGACGGATCTTGTTTTGCCGACTATTGGCATTATGCGATCTACTTCGACGAGCCTGTCGTTCGCCGGCGCCGCGACGAACGGCCTAATCCTTACCGAGCGGACTTCACTATCGGTAAATGATCGCCATTCCGCAGTGGACGTACGCGGTTGAGCAGTCGTAAGCTGTCAGTATTTCCGCTGAAAGATCAATTGTCTTCCGATAACGATTTGGCATGCCGCCAGCTCGGGGGCATGCGAATTGGTCTGCCGTAATTGTTTTCGAGGTCACGGACAACTGTCGGATTCCGGACGGAGGTCGCGTGGAAAGCCGCTATTATCCGGACACCCGCGCGCATCTGCGTGCGGAGCTGGCGCGCGTCGATCTTCTGCTCAGGCAGGCCGTCCGGCGGTTCCGGGCAGAACGGTCCGAGCCGGTGCCGGAATTTCCCGGCCTCTACATCACCGACGCCGAGGTGGACGCGATGCTCGCCGGCCGGCACCCGCTCGGCCCCGGATTCCAGCGTCCGGCGGATCGTCCGGCGGTGCGAAGCACGGGTGGCGCACCGCCGGCGGACATGGCGCCGGCGGCGGACATCGCGCGGGCGGTGGCCGGGAGTGACCGGCGCGGTGTGCCGCTGCGGCTGCCCCGGCTGGCCGCCGCGCTCGGGCTGTCCGGGCTGGAGGTGGACATCCTGCTCGTTGCGCTCGCGGCCGAGCTGGACCTGCGGTATGAACGGCTCTTCGCCTACTTGCAGGACGACGTCACCCGCCGCCGCCCCGGCGTCGACCTGGCGCTGAACCTGCTGTGCCACACCGCCGAGGAGAAGTGGGCCGCCCGGCGCTGCTTCACCCCGGCCGCGCCGCTGCGCGCGCACCGCCTGCTCGACCTGGTCGACGACCCGGCCCAGCCGGACCCGCCGCTGCTCGGCAAGTATCTGAGGCTCGACGAGCGGATCGTGGCGCACCTGCTCGGCGACGACGACCTCGACCAGGCGCTGGCACCGTACGCCCGGCTGGCGGATCCGGCGATGGCACCGGCCGAGCTGGTCCCGGCCGAGCTGGCCCACCGGCTGACCGCCGTGGCCGGCGAGGAGCGGAGGCTGTATTACCTCCACGGGCCGGCCGGCGCCGGCAAGCGGACCGCCGCCGCCGCGCTCGCCGGCCGCCTGCTGGTGGTCGACGGCGAGCGGGTGCCCCGGGCGGACCTCGACGACCTGGTCCGGCGGGCGCTGCGGGAGGCCGTCCTGCAGCGGGCCACCCTGTACTGGACCGGTGCCGATGGGCCGCCCGGGCTGCTGCTGGAGCGGATCGCGGCCGGCCACGCCCGGGTGATCCTGGCCGGCGAGCATCCCTGGGAGCCGTCCGGCGAGTTCCGGGACTTGCCGTTCAGCCGGATCGAGGTGCGCCGGCCGGGCCACGCGGACCGGGCCGCGGTCTGGACCCGGACGTTGAACGGCAGCGCCGGCACGGTCGACGTCGAGCGGCTGGCCGGCACGTTCCGGCTCAGCGGCGCGCAGATCGCGGACGCCGCCGCCACCGCCCGCAACCTGGCCCGGGCCGCCCGGGGCGGTACGGCGCACCCGACCACCGCGGACCTGCTCGCCGGGTGCCGGTGGCACGCCCGGCCCACCCTCTCGACGCTGGCGCGCAGGATCGTGCCCACCCGTACGGAAAATGATCTGATCCTGCCGTCTGATCAGAGACGGCAGCTGGCCGAGATCGGGGCGGTGATCAGGCATCGCGGCCTGGTGCACGACGAGTGGGGGTTCGGGGAGCGGCTGGCGCTCGGGTCCGGGGTGACGGTGCTGTTCGCCGGGCCGAGCGGGACCGGCAAGACGATGGCTGCCGAGGTGCTCGCCGCCGGGCTCGGGCTCGATCTGTACCGGCTCGACCTGTCGGCCGTGGTCAGCAAGTACATCGGGGAGACCGAGAAGCACCTGGCGCAGGTGTTCGCCGAGGCGGAGAGCGGCGACGCGATCCTGTTCTGCGACGAGGCGGACGCGCTCTTCGGGCAGCGCAGCGAGGTGCACGACGCGCACGACAGGTACGCGAACATCGAGGTCAGCTTCCTGCTGCAGCGCCTCGAGGAGCACCAGGGCGTGGTGGTGCTCGCCACCAACCTGCGCAAGAACATGGATGCCGCGTTCGTCCGCCGGATGCGGTTCGCCGTCGACTTCCCGATGCCCGGCGAGGCGGACCGCCGGCGGATCTGGCAGCGGGTCTGGCCGGCCACCGCACCGGTTGCCGCCGACGTGGACCTGGACATGCTGGCCGGCCGGTTCGACCTGTCCGGCGGCAGCATCCGGGACGTGGCGGTGGCCGCTGCCTTCCGTGCTGCCGAGGCGGGCACCCCGATCACCATGGAGCACCTGCTGGACGCCGTCGGCGCGGAGTACCGGAAGCTGGGCCGGGTCACCCCGGCCGAGGTGCCGTCGTGACCGGCCGGATCCGCCGACCGGCGACCACCCCGGCCGGCGCGCTGCCGGTGCCGTCCCGGGTGCGCCCGGCCGTCCACCCGCTGCTGCGGCTGCAGCGCCAGATCGGCAACCAGTCCGTGCAGCGGCTGCTGGACCCGGACGAGCTGGACCGGGCGCGGGGCACCGGCGCGGCGCTCGACGACGCGGTCCGGGCACCGATGGAGGCGGCGTTCGGCGCTGACTTCGGCGCGGTCCGGGTGCACACCGGCGGTGCCGCCGACCGGCTCAGCCGCGCGCTCGGCGCGCACGCGTTCACCACCGGCCGGGACATCTTCTTCCGGGCCGGCGGCTACGAGCCGGACACCACTGCCGGCCGCCGGTTGCTGGCTCACGAACTCACCCACGTCGTCCAGCAGTCCGCGGCCGTTGCGGCCGGCGAGCTTAGCGTGAGCGATCCGGACGACGAGTTCGAGCGGGAGGCCGACCAGGTCGCCGATCGGATCGTGAGCCGTGCCGATGATCAATGACCTGGACGCCACCCTCGGCGAGCTGCTCAAGCGGGACCTGCCCGACGTCAACGTCAGCTTCGACCCGCCGGACGACAAGTTCGCTCCGGCCCAGCCGGCCGTCGACCTGTTCCTCTACGACCTGCGGGAGAACCGGGAGCTGCGGGACAACGACTGGCTGCTGGACCGCTCGGCGCCGCCCGGGGTGGTCACCGCCCGCCCGCCGCTGCGGGTGGCCTGCTCCTACCTGGTCACCGCGTGGGCCGGTGACATCCGCAACGAGCACCTGGTGCTGAGCCGGGTGATCCGGGTGCTGGCCCGGTACCCGGTGCTGCCTCCGGAGGTGCGCCAGGGCAGCCTGCGCGCCGACCCGCGGCTGCCGGCCGGCACGCTGCAGCCCAGCCTGTTGCAGAGCGCCGGCGAGTTCTGGCAGGCGATGGGCGGCAAGCCGAAGGCCGCGTTCAACTACACGGTCACCATCGGGCTGGACGTCTTCGAGCGGGTGGACGCCCCGGTGGTGCTGCAGAAGATCGACCGGATGCGGCTAGGGGTGGAGGAGGTGCCGTGAGCGGCTGGGAGACCACCCGGCACGTGGTGGCGATCGGCGGGCGGGTGGCCGACGACACCACCGGGCTACCGGTGCCGCTGGCCCGGGTGGTGGTGCTGAGCGGTCCGCGGCTCGGGGCCGGTCCGGCGGTCAGCCGGGCCGACGGCAGCTTCTACTTCCTGGACCTCCCCGCCGGGCTGTACCGCCTGGAGGCCACCGCGCCGGGGCTGGGCACCCGGTACGGCAGCGTGCAGACCGGCCCGGTGCGGGTCTGGGTGACCCCGGGGAAGATCGACCCGCTCGACATCCGGCTGCCACCGACCCGGCTCGCCGGCCGGGTGAGCGCCGCGGCCGACGACACCCCGGTGCCGGGCGCGACGGTCCGGCTGCGCGGCACCACCGAGCGGTGGCGGACCGGCCCGGACGGTGGCTATCGCGTGGCCGGCCTGCCCGCCGGCCCGGTGGTCGTCGAGGTCGGCGCACCGAAGTTCGGCGCCGCGAGCCGAGCGGTCACCCTGCTCGCCGGCCAGGAGCAAACCGTGGACTTCGCCCTGCAGACCGCCTGAGCGGCGGACAGAGAGGACAGGTGAGAGGCGAGTGGTGCAGTATCAGGCCCCGGGCGTCTACGTCGTCGAGCAGGACTCCGGCGCCAAACCGATCGCCGGCGTCGGCACCAGCACCGCCGGTTTCGTCGGCCTGGCCCCGGACACCGTGACCATGCCGGTGCGTCCCGGGCGCACCGACTCCTACACCGTCGTCCCGGCCGGCACCCCCACCCTGATCACCTCGTGGGAGGAGTTCCGGACGAGTTTCGGCGACTTCCAGACGGGCAACTCGATCCTCGCGCACGCCGTCTTCGGCTTCTTCAACAACGGCGGCACTCGCTGCTGGGTGGTCCGGGTGGTGGAGGGCGCGAACGCCGGCGCCACCGAGAAGGCCCTCACCGACGGGCTCGACCTGCTCCGGCCGATCGACGAGATCGCCCTGGTGGCGATCCCCGGGGCGGTCTCCGACACCGTGCAGGGCGCGCTGCTCGACCACTGCGAGAACGAGCTGATGCAGGACCGGTTCGCCATCCTGGACGGCCGGCGGACCACCACGCTGACCAAGGCCGCCATCCAGGGACAGGTCCGGGACAGCAGCTACGGCGCCCTCTACTACCCGTGGATCCAGGTGTTCGACCCGGCCACCGCGGCACCGATCATGGTGCCGCCGTCCGGGCACATCGCCGGTGTCTACTCGCGGGTGGACAATACCCGCGGCGTGCACAAGGCGCCGGCCAACGAGGTGATCCGCGGCGCGCTGAACGTCGAGACCCGGGTCAGCCGGGTCGGTCAGGCCGGCCTGAACCCGGACGACATCAACGTGATCCGGCCGTTCGACGCGAACATGACCATCTGGGGCGCGCACACCCTGGCCGGTGCGGAGAAGGGCGAATGGCGTTACATCAACGTGCGCCGGCTCTTCATCTTCCTGCGCGAGTCGATCGACGAGGGCACCCAGTGGGCGGTCTTCGAGCCGAACGGGACAGCGCTCTGGGCGCAGATCACCCGTAACGTCACCGCGTTCCTGACCACCGTGTGGCGCAGCGGCGCGCTGTTCGGGGCGACCCCGGAGGAGGCGTTCTTCGTCCGCTGCGATGCGCAGACCAACCCACCGGACGTGCGTGACCTGGGACAGGTGGTGACCGAGATCGGGGTGGCGGTGGTCAAGCCGGCCGAGTTCGTGATCTTCCACGTCAGCCAGACGGCCGGCTCGGCGGGCTGACCGTGACCGGCCCGAGCCCGTCCACTCCCGGCGTGCACCGGGAGGACCGCACGGTGGCCGCGGTCGCCGGTCCGGTCACCGGCGTGCCGGTTTTTCTGGGGTACGCGGTGCAGGGCCCGATCGGCACGCCGCAGCCGGTGGACCTCTGGGATCAGTTCGTCTCGGTGTACGGCGCGGGCCGGCCGGGCTTCCTGGGGGCGGCGGTCCGCGGCTTCTTCGGCGCCGGCGGCACCCGCTGTCACGTGCTCGCGCTGGCGCCGGATCGCGCCCCGGAGGACGCTCTCTCGGACGGTTTGGCGGTGCTCACGGCGTACGAGAACGCGGATCTGATCTGTGTACCGGACGTGGTGCGCGACCGCGAAGGCGGCCTGCCGCCGGCGCCCGAGCAGGTGCGGACAATGCAGCGGGCGGTGCTCGACCACTGCGTGCAGACCGGTGACCGGTTCGCGATCCTGGACCCGCTGCCCGGCGTCGGCCGCGACGCGCTGCTCGCGCAAGCGGCCGGACTGAGCGGACGTGCAGAGGCCGGCGGGGCCCTGTACCACCCGTGGGTGCGCGTCGCCGGCGGCGCGCTGGTGCCGCCGTGCGGACATCTGGCCGGGGTGTATGCGGCCACCGACGCACAGTCCGGTGTGCATCACGCGCCGGCCAACGTGGTGCTCGCCGGCGTCACCGATCTGGCCGCTCAGGTCACCGACGCCGAGCAGGCGGTGCTCAATCCGGCAGGGGTGAACTGCCTGCGCGCGTTCCCGGGACGCGGCATCCGGGTGTGGGGCGCGCGCACCCTGTCCACCGATCCGCTCTGGCGTTACGTGAGCGTCCGGCGGCTCTGGCTGAGCGTCGCCCGGCGACTCGACCACACCATGCGCGGGCTCGCCTTCGAACCGAACGCGCCACCGCTGTGGGCGCGCATCGTGCGCGAGCTGACCGCCGTCTTCCACGAGCTGTTCCGGCAGGGCGCGCTCGCCGGCCGGACCGCCGAGCAGGGTTTCTACGTCAAATGCGACGCCGAGACCAACACCTTTGACGTACGCGCGCGGGGTATGGCGGTGGCCGAGGTCGGTTTCGCGCCGTGCGGCCTGCACGAGTTCGTCGTCGTTCGCATCGTCAGCGATGGCGCGACCATCGCGTTCACCGCGTCGGCCGGCGACGGCTGACCGGATCGGGAGGTACCGGCAATGCCGCTAGGAGTACGCGTCGACCCGTTCTTCGCGCACAGCTTCCTGGTCGAGATCGACCAGGTCGCGCAGGCTGGATTCCAGCAGGTGTCCGGGCTGGAGACGACGACCGCCCCGGTGCCGTACCGGGAGGGCAACGACCCGCCGACCATGCGCCAGCTGGCCGGCCTGGTCACCTACCCGGCGATCGTGCTGCGCTGGGGGATCACCACGAGCGCCGCGTTCTGGCAGTGGCGGGAACGGGCGATGACCGGCCGGATCGAGCGGCGCAACGGCTCGATAGTGCTGCTCGATGAGCTCGGGCAGGAGCAGGTGCGGTGGAACTTCGTCGGCGGCTGGCCGAGCAAGTGGACCGGACCGGCGCTGAACGCGACGGCGAACGAGGTGGCCATCGAGTCCGTCGAGATCACCCACGAGGGGCTGGTCCGGGCATGAACCCGCCGACCGAGTTCCCGTTCACGCTGCCCCGCGGCTACACCGACGCGGACGGCGCGGTGCACCGCGCCGGGGTGATGCGGCTGGCCACCGCGTACGACGAGATCGCGCCGATGCAGGACCCGCGGGTGCAGGCCAACCCGGGCTACCTGGTGCTCATCCTGCTCTCCCGGGTGGTGCTGCGGCTCGGCGACCTGCCCCGGGTCAACCCGAAGGTCATGGAGGGGTTGCCGGCCGGGGACCTGGCGTTCCTGCAGGAGTTCTACCGCCGGGTCAACGAGGACGGGGCGGCGCACGGAACCGTGGTCTGCCCGCGCTGCGAGACCGAGTTCGCGGTGGAGCTGAGCGGCCTGGGGGGATGACGCGCTACCCCTCGCAGCGGCTGCACGAGGAGGTGGCGTATCTCGGCTTCCACCTGCACTGGCCGTACGACCAGATCATGTCGATGGCGCACCGGGAGCGGCAGCGCTGGGTGGCCGAGGTGGCCGCGCTGCTGTCCCGCGAGTGAGCTTTCGCCGGCGGAGGAGGGACGGCTGTGGCGACGACCGGGGAGCGCGTCGACCCGTACCTGGGCTACGGGTTCCGGGTCGAGGTCGGCGGGCTCGTCGTCGGCGGGTTCACCGAGGTGACCGGGCTGCAGGTGGAGACGGTGGTGGAGACGTACCGGGAGGGCGGGGTGAACGAGTACGAGCACAAGCTGCCCGGGCCGGCCCGCTACCCGGCCAACCTGGTGCTGCGCAACGGGATCAGCGACGTGGAAGCGCTCTGGCAGTGGCACCAGGACGTGCTCGGCGGGGTGTTCGAACGCCGGGACGGGACCGTCTACCTGCTGGACGGTGCGGGGGAGGACGTCATGTGGTGGCACTTCCTGCAGGCGTTGCCGGTGCGGTGGACCGGGCCGGAGCTGCGGGCCGCGTCCGGGACCGTCGCGGTGGAGGCAGTCGAGCTGGTGCATCAGGGGTTGCGCAAGGCGCGGGCCGGGGGTGCGGGGTGACCGAGGCGTGGGGGGACGATCTGGCCGGGCGGTTCGTGGAGCGGCCCGGGGTGATCCGGCTTGGGGACGCGCGACGGCGGGCGCAGGAGCTGTCCGGGAGCGATCGGAGGTTGCCTCTGCTTGACTCGGTGCTGCGGCGGTGGGCTGTGCGGGAGGCGTTCGGGCGGTGGCCGTCGTGGGGGAACGGTGGGCCGGCGGCGGTCCCGGTCGGCGGTGGCCGGTCGGCGGGGGTGGTTCCGCTGGTGCCCGTGCCGGCGGTGGCCTTGACGCCCGCCAGGCCGGACAGGGGCACACCGGTGGTCGCAACGACCTCCCGGCTCGCGCGATCCGCGTCGGGGACCGGTATCCACAAGGGGCTTGAGCAGCCGGAACTCCAGGTTGCTCAGCTGTCGGCGACTATGCCGGGCGGTGCCACCGGGACCGGCTCGGCGAGATCAGTAACGATCCGGTGGCCGGGCACCGGCGCGGCATCGGCCACTCCGGGCGTCCCGCCCACGGGCCTTGCGCCCACGGGTGTCGTTCCCACGGGTCTTCCGCCCACGGTTGTCTCTCCCATGGGTCTTCCGCCTCCGGGTGTCGCTCTCACGGGTGTTCCTTCGCCTGGTGACCGGGTGTCCGTGTCGCCGATCGCCGGCGCGGAGTCGCCGGCGGCATCGCCTGTCGCGCGGCCGCCGTCGCGCCCCGTGCCGGTTCGCCGTGGCGCCACCGGTCGTCCGGAAGTGATCACAGTGCGGCGCGGCCCAACGTCGTTGCCGGGATCCGCCGGTGCCGACCGTCCGGTGGCGATCGCGCCCATCGCGTCATCCTCGGCAGTTCCCGTCACCCGCACCGGCGGCGCCGCCGCGCCGGCTGGGCAGCACCCGGCCGGCTTCGGCGCCGGCAGTGCCGTCCCGTCGGTCCCGGGAAGCGCGCTGTCGAAGTTTCCGGAGCCGCTGCTTCCGGAAGGGCCGAGGGCCGGCGCGCCGCGCGCCCCGCAACGGGCGGCCGCCCCGGCGAGTTCCGCGCCGCAGGCCGCACCGGACCTCCCGGAGGCGACCGCCACCGCACCCGGCACCGTCCCGTTCGGCCCGCCGCAGCCCACCCCGCCCGACCTGCCCGCCCTCGCCGACCACGTCTACGGCCTGCTCGTCCGCCGCCTGCGCAGCGACCGCGAACGCCGGGGCTGGTGACCCGATGCCACTCGAGAAGATCCACATCACGCCGGCCGGTGGCGCCGCGATCACCGCCCTGTTCAACCCGACCCAGTACACGCTGGACCGGGGCAATCAGATCGCCGAGATCCCGATCCCCGGCCAGGCCGCGCCGATCCTGCAGTTCGTCAGGGGCACCACCGCGGTGCTGACGATGGAGTTGTTCTTCGACACGTACGAGAAGCAGACGGACGTGCGCGAGCACACCGACCGCGTGTATGACCTGCTGCGCATCGACCCCGGCACGCACGCGCCGCCGATCTGCCGGGTCGGATGGGGCACCTTCCTGTTCACCGCGGTGCTGGACCGGGTCAGCGGCCGGTTCACCCTGTTCCTGGCCGACGGCACCCCGGTCCGCGCGATCCTCGGCGTCACCTTCAAGGAGTACGTCGACCTGGCCGTCGAGGTCCGCCGCCGCCCCACCGAGTCCGCCGACCACGCCAAGACCCGGGTGGTGGCCCGCGGCGACACCCTGGCCACCATCGCCGCCGCCGAGTACGGCGACCCGGCCCGCTGGCGGCCGATCGCCGAGGCCAACGGCATCGACAACCCGCGCAGGCTGGAACCGGGCCGGGTGCTGGCCGTCCCGCCGCTGCCGCCGGAGGCCGGGTCATGAGCCGGTTCGCGCCCGCCTTCTCGGTGCTCGTCGACGGGACCAGCATCACCGCTGAGGTCGCCGCCCACGTGACCGAGCTGTCCGTGGTGCACGAGCCGGACCTGCTCGACCACTTCAGCCTGACCGTCGCCAACCCGTACCCGAGCATGCCGTGGACGCACACCGAGCAGGCCGACTGGTTCCGCGAGGGCAACGCGGTCACCATCGGCATGGGGTACGCCGGCGAGCTGCGCACCCTGTTCGACGGCGAGATCACCAGCCTGAGCCCGGCCTTCCCGGAGTCCGGCACGCCGACCGTCCGGGTCGAGGGATACACGCGGCTGCACTGGCTGCGCGGCGCCGCCCGCAGCCGCACCTTCCAGGACGTCACCGATCAGGACGTGGCCGAGCGGATCGCGGCCGGCCTCGGGCTCAAGGCCGCCGCGGAACGGACCGGGGCCCGGCACCCGTACCTGATCCAGTACAACCAGACCGACCTGGCCTTCCTGGTCCAGCGAGCCCGCGCGATCGGCTTCGAGGTGACGGTCGACGGCCGCACCCTGGTCTTCCGCGAGCAGCGGTCCGCCGACCGCGGTGGCTTCCGCCTCGAATGGGGCCGCTCGCTGCGCTCGTTCCACCCGACGATGAACACGCTGCGGCAGGTCAGCAAGGTGATCGTGTGCGGCTATGACGCGCGGACCAAGAAGGAGGTCCGCGGCGAGGCCGGCGCGGACACCGCTGCTGCCGGGATGGGCGGCCGGCGCACCGGTGCGGCGGTCGCCGAGACGGCGTTCCACCGGCGGGTCGAGGAGATCCGGGTGGACACCCCGATCGCCTCGCAGGAGGAGGCCGACGTGCTGGCCCGGGCGATCTACCAGGACCGGGCGCTGGATTTCGTCACCGGCACCGGGTCGGCGGCCGGCGAGCCCGGGCTGCGCGCCGGCGAGGTGCTCGAGCTGGCCGGGCTCGGGCCCGCGTTCAGCGGCCCGTACTACGTCGCGCAGACCACCCACACCATCGACGCGTCCGGATACCGGACGTCCTTCTCGGTCCGGAGGAACGCCGTCTCATGAGCAACGACCTGCTGGATCTGCTGGGACCGCCGCCGGGCGGCCACGACCGCGTCTTCGGCGTCGTCCCGGGGATCGTCACCAACAACAACGACCCGGACGGGCTCGGCCGGGTCCGGGTCCGCTTCCCCTGGCTGTCCGGAAATGACGAGAGCTGGTGGGCGCGGATCGCCGCGCCGATGGCCGGCCCCGGGCGGGGCCTGCAGCTCCTGCCCGAGGTCGACGACGAGGTCCTGGTCGCTTTCGCGCACGGTGACATCCGTTTTCCGTACGTGCTCGGCGCGCTCTGGAACGGCGTGGACGCCCCGCCGGAGTCCACGCCGCTCGACGAGTCCGGTCAGGTCGCCAGGCGCGCCATCGTCTCCCGCGCCGGGCACCTGATCCGGCTCGACGACACCGACGGCGCCGGCCGCGTCGAGATCGTCGGCGCGGGCGGCGCCAACCGCATCGTGATCGACACCGCGGCCGGCACCGTCACCGTGCACGCCGACGGCGACCTGGTCCTGGAGTCCGCCACCGGCAAGGTCGTGGTGACCGGCCAGAGCATCGAGCTGAGCTCGTCCGGCGGCGACGTCACCGTCACCTCCGCCGCCGGCGCCACGCTGCGGGCGAGCGGGCACTGCGCGGTGGCCGGCAGCACCGTCGGCATCAACTGAGGGGGAAACATGGGCCTGCCCGCCGCCAAGCAGGGCGACCGGATCGTCGCCACTGACACGCACATCGTGCTGGTCCCGTCCGGCGGGACGCTGGTGCCGCAGCCGCTGCCGCACCCGTTCAGCGGCGTGCTGACCGGTGGCCTGAGCAGCGACGTCACCATCGAGGGCCGGCCCGCCGCGACGGTCGGCAGCACCGCCGGCAACGTCCCGGCGCACCTGCCGTCGCCGCCCGGCACCGGCTTCGCCACGCCACCGGCGAACCGGGCCACCGTGCAGGCCGGCAGCACCACCGTGACGATCAACGGGCGGGCCGCCGCCCGGTCCGGCGACCCCGCCACCACCTGCAACGATCCGGCCGACCTCGCCGTCGGCCGGGTCGTCGCCGGCGGCACCGTGACGATCGGCTGAGGCGGGAGGACGATGACCGCCGACTTCACCGGGGTGGGCTGGAAGTTCCCGATCCAGCTCGACGAACGCGGCCGGGTCGTCCGGGTGTCCGGCGAGGACAGCGTCCGGGAGGCGATCTGGCTGATCCTGAGCACCGCGCCGGGCGAGCGGGCGATGCGGCCCGGCTTCGGCTGCGGCGTGCACGACCTGGTCTTCGGCATCAGCAACGCGGCCACCGCCGGGCTGGTCGAAGCCCGGGTGCGGGACGCGCTGGTGCGCTGGGAGCCACGGATCGACCTGCTCGACGTCCGGGCCGGCTCGGCACCGGACTCGCCGGCCACGCTGCTGATCCAGATCGATTACCGCCTCCGGGCCACCAACACGGTGTTCAACCTGGTCTACCCGTTCTACCTGGACCCGGGGGTGGCGCCGTGAGCGGGCCACCGCCGGTCGACAGGCGCACGCCGGCCGACCTGGTCGCGCAGACCGAGCGGCTGCTGCAGCGCCATGCCGGCTGGCAGCGGGTGCCGGTGGTCCCGGAACTGCTGCTCGGCCGGACGTTGAACGAGGACGTCACCGACCCGGGCACCGGGCAGCTCGTCGCGAGCGCCGGGACCGTTGCCGACGACGCCCTGCTCCAGGTGCTCGCCGCGGTGCCCGGGCTCGGCCGGATCGCCGTGGTTCCCGAGCCGGACCCGGCGTACGGCCTGGTCCGGATCTTCGCGCGGATGCTGGAACAGCTCGTCGAACGGGTCAACCAGGTACCGGACCGCAACCTGGCCGCCTTCCTCGACCTGATCGGCGTCGACCTGCTGCCGGCCCGGGCCGCCCGGGTGCCGCTCACCTTCCGGCCGGCCACCGCCGCCCAGGTCGACCCGCTGGTGCCGGCCGGCACCCGGGTGAGCGCCGCGCCGCTGGACGGAGAGAGCGACCCGGTCGTCTTCGAGACCGAGAACGATCTGGTGGTGCCGCGGACCCGCCTGGTCGCGGTACTGACCCGCGACCCGGCCGCCGACCGCTACCGGGACAGCACCGGCCGGCAGCCGTTCCCGGCTTTCACCGGCGACCGCCCGATGACCCACGACCTGTTCCTGGATCGCCTCACCCCGCCCGGCCCGGCCGGCGAGCCCGAGGCGGTCACGCTGCGGTTCCGGCCGGCCGAGGGGAACCAGCCGTGGCCGGCCGGGGTGACCTGGGCGGCGTGGGACGGCGGCGACTGGGCTGACGTGCCCGCGACGACCGGGCCGGCCCCGGTGGGCGGGGCTTGGGAAGTCCACCTTCCGGCGGTGCCGCCGCCGACCGGTGGGCGCTGGCTGCGGGCGCGGCTCGCGGCCCCGCTGCCGCGTGACGGCGCCGACCGGCAGCTGCCGCGGATCACCCAGATCCAGCGGCGCGTGGTGGTGCGGCGCTCCGGGCTGCTACCGGCGCAGGCCGTGACCGCTGACGGGCCGGCCGACCCGGGTGACCGGTTCCTGCCGTTCGGCGAGCGGCCGCACGTCGACGACGCGGTGTACCTCGCGCATTCCGCGGCGTTCGGCACTCCCGGCGCCGTGGTCACCGTGGACATCCCGGTCGGCAACCCACGCCGGCCCCAGAGCGGCTGGCCGCGGCCACCGGTCCGGCCGTCCCCCGGGCTGGCCGTGGCCTGGGAGTACTGGACCGGACAACGCTGGGCTGAGCTGGGCCGGGGCACGCCGCTGCCCGGCGACCGAGTCCTGGAGCCCTATGTGACATCGGTCGAGACGACCGACGTCACCATCGGCGGACAGCGGCCGCCCGGCGCCGTGGTCACCATCGAGCGGATCCACCCGCCCGCCGCTGCGGACACCGTTCCGGCCGGCGACACCAGTTGGCAGCGGACGCTCACCGGCCTGCAGCCGGGCATGAGCCTGTTCCGGATCGGCGTCCCGAACCGGCCGCCGGTGCTCGCGCCGGTATTCCGCGCCGGGGCCGGCGTCGACCCGGTCCCGCTGACCCTGGACCCCGCCCCGGGCATCGTTGCGGAATCGCCTCTGGTGGTGGCCGGGAGCTGCGGACTCGCCGCCGGAACCGCGGTGCTGTACAACGCGGCCACCGGAACACGCACCGACGTCCCGCTGGCCGGCGGCCGGTTCGAGGTGCCGGTCACCCTCGCCGGCGGCCGCAACGACCTGGCGGTGCTGGTCCTGGACAACGCCGGCCGGGCGGTGGCCGGCGAGGTGCTGCCGGTGGTCCTGCAGCCGGCCGGCTTCGCCGACGCGACCTGGGCTTTCACCCGGCCCGGGCAGGTCACTTTCCAGATGCCGGCCGATGCGGCGCCGCGCGAGGTGAACGGGGTCGCCGGGGCCTGGGTACGGGCCCGGGTCGCCTCCGGCGGCTACGGCGAGGACGCCCGATACATACCCGACGGTTCCACCCGGCCGGTGTACCGCCTGGTACCCGAGACACATCAGCCGCCGGCTGCCGGGCCGTGCACCATCGGGTACACCGCCGTATCACCGTTCGCCCCGATCACCGCGGTACGCAGCGACAACGATCAGACTCCCCGCGACCACGCCGCCGCGCTGGCCGCCGGCCAAGAGGTGCAGCCCTTCGTGCCGTCGGCCGACGACCGCCCGACCCTGTATCTCGGCTTCGCCCCGCCCGCCTTCGGCAACCGCCCGGTCACCCTGTTCCTCGGCGTCGCCGAAACCCGATACACCGCCACCCCGGCGTCACCGCCCGCCGCCGACCCGACGCTGGCCTGGGAATACTGGAATGGCAGCGGCTGGGCGCCGCTCGGTGTCCGCGACCGGACCCGGGCGCTGACGCGGTCCGGCCTGGTCACCTTCCTCGGGCCGGCCGACCAGCGCGAGTCCACCGAGTTCGGCCGGAGCGCCTGCTGGCTGCGGGTCCGCTGGCTGAGCGGCGGCTATCCGGAGCCTCCCCGGCTCCGGCACGTGCTCACCGGCACGACCTGGGCCACCCAGTCCCGCACCGTCCGCGACGAGATCCTCGGGTCGAGCAACGGCGAGCCCGGCCAGGTGTTCCGCCTGTCCGGCACTCCGGTCCTGCCCGGCGAGCAGATCCAGATCCGGTCCGCCGGGAACCCGTCGGGGGACACGGTCGAGAACTGGGTCGGGGTGGGCGACTTCTACGAGTCCGGGCCGAGCGATCGGCACTACGTGCTGGATCGGGCGAGCGGGACGGTCACCTTCGGGGACGGGCGCCGTGGCCTGATCCCCCCGCCGGGGCGGGGCAACGTACGAGCCGTCCGCTATCAGGTCGGCGGCGGGGCCCGAGGGAACCGGGCAGCCGGGACGATCGTGCAGCTCAAAACGGCGGTGCCGTACGTGGACTCGGTGACCAACGTGGAGCCGGCCCGCGGAGGAGCGCCGGCCGAGACTGCGGCCGCGGCCCGCGAGCGGGGACCGCGCACACTGCGGCACCGGGACCGGGCGGTGGCGGTCAGCGACTTCGAGGACCTGGCCCGGCAGGCGTCCAGCGACGTTGCCCGGGTGGCCGCGATCGCGGCGGGGCCCGGTTCGGTGACGGTGATCGTGGTGCCGCGGGACCCCGTACCCCAACCGGTTCCCGATCTTGAATTGCTCGGGCGGGTCGACGAGCATCTGCGGGCGCGGATGACGCCGACCGCCACGCTGACCGTGGCCGGCCCGGACTGGCTGCGCACCCGGGTCGACGCCGAGGTGGTGCCGTCCGCCGAGGCGGGTGCGGACCTGGTCGCCGGCGTGCTGGCGCGGCTGGCGGCGTTCCTGCACCCGGTGACCGGCGGCCCGGACGGCGCGGGCTGGGACTTCGGGCGGCGGCCGCACCGCTCCGAGCTGTACGCGGTGATCGAGGAGGTGCCCGGCGTGGACCACGTGTCAGCACTGAGCGTGACGAACGAGGCGGACGGGCCGGTGCGCGCCGACCGGCTGCTCACCTACGGCGGAGCCCACCGGATCGTGCTGCGGGAGGGGGACGACGATGCCGATCCCGAGCCCTGAGCTGGACGATCGCACGTTCGCGGCGCTGCTCGACGAGGCCCGCGCCCGGATCCGCACCGAGGACCCGGAGTGGACGAACCACAACGTGTCAGATCCCGGCATCACGCTGATCGAGCTGTTCGCGTGGCTGACCGAGATGCTGGTGTACCGCACCGGACGGGTGCCGGACCAGCACGTACGCACGTTCCTGAAGCTGTTGAACGGGCCCGGATGGACGCCCGGGACGGATCTGGACGCGGACGTCCGGGCGACGGTGCTCGGGTTGCGCGCCCAGGACCGGGCGGTCACCGCCGGTGACTATGAGCGGCTCGCCGCGGCGGCCGCCCCGGGCATCGCCCGGACCCGGTGCGTGCCGCGGCGCGACCTGAGCGGCGACCCGGCCGCGGACCGGCCCGGGCACGTCAGCGTGGTGGTCGTGCCCGGCGCGCCGGACCAGCTGGCGGCGGTCCGCGCGGACCTGGACGGGCGGCGGCTGCTGACCACCCGGGTGCACGTGACCGGGCCGTTCCTCGTGCCGGTCGGCGCGGAGATCCTGGTGGCGCGGCGGCCGGACGCGCCGGTGGAGCCGCTGCGGACCCGGGTCGTCGAGCGGCTGACCGGCTTCCTCGACCCGCTGAACTGGCCGTTCGGGCGGGACGTGCACGTCTCGGAGCTGTACCAGGTGCTCGAGCGCACGGCCGGGGTCGACCACGTACCCGAAGTGTTCCTGATCGGTGGCCCGGACCGGCTCGTCCTCGGGCCGCACCAGCTGCCGCAACCCGCCGCGGACCCGGCGCGGATCGTGATCGGGACGACGTTCGTCGAGGTCAGCGTGGTGCTGCGGGCGCAGCCCGCGCTCGACGAGGCGGGGCGGCGGGTGGCCCGGCTGCGCACCCGGGAGATCTTCCATCCGCTGCACGACGCGGCCCGGACGGTCACCGCGGCGACGATCCGGGCGGCGGTCCGGGAGGCGCTCGGGCCGGGCGCGCCGCAGGTCACCGCGGAGGTGACCACCGATCCGGCCCACCAGATCGGGACCGGCGTGCGGCTGCAGCCCGGCGAGCTCGCCGAGGTGGTGATCGACGCATGAGCGGCTACCTCGACTACCTGCCGGCCACCTTCCAGGACGGATCGCCGTTGCTGGGCCGGTTCCTGCTCGCCTTCGAGCAGATGCTGACAGGGCTCGGCGACCCGGACGCGCCGGGGATCGAGGAGATCCTGGACGGCATCGCCGACCCGGTCACCGGGCAGGTCCGGCTGGCCGGCGTGCACCGCTACTTCGATCCCGGCCCGGAGCTGCCGGACGCCGAACGGGCACCCGCCGAGTTCCTCGACTGGCTGGCCGGCTGGGTCGCGATAAGCCTCCGCGGCGACCTGGACGAGCTGCGGCAACGCGACTTCGTCGCGCGGGCCGTGTCGCTCTACCACCGGCGCGGCACCAAGGCCGGGCTGGAGGAGTACCTGCGGGTGTACACCCGGCTCGGAGTGACCGTCGACGAGCTGGACACCCCGTTCCAGCTCGGCGTGCACTCCAGGGTCGGGGTGGACACGCTGCTCGGCGGCGGGGCCCCGCACTTCTTCCGGGTGCTGATCCGGCTGCCCGGCACCGACCCGGCCGAGCTCGCCCGGCACCGGCAGGTCGTCACCTACCTGCTCGACCAAGAGAAACCCGCACACACGCAGTACGCCCTCGCGGTGCAGACGCCGGCACTGCGGATCGGGGTGCACTCCACGGTCGGCGTCGACACCCTGCTGGGCCCGCACTGACCGATCGGAGGAAGCCCGTGGCGGACGAGATCAAACGCGTCCATTACTTCGACCACCAGTTCCTGCGCGAAACTGATTTCACCGCCGAGCAGGAGTATCACCTCGAACAGCGGCGGCGCCACCAGCGGCTGCAGCACACCTGGGGGATCGCCGAAGGGCTCACGCTGACCACCGTCGCCGGCGGCTCCCGGGTCACCGTCACCGCCGGCGCCGCCGTCGACGGCAACGGCCGCGAGCTGGTGCTGCCGCACAACGCCCAGACCGCGGACCTGTCCGGGTCCGGCGGTCAGACCCTGTTCGTCACGTTGGCGTACGACGAGCAGCAGACCGATTCCACGAGCGAGACCGGAGTCACCGGGAACACCCGATGGACCGAGCTGCCGGTCGTCGACGTCAGCCCCGACCCGCCCGACGACCCCAGTCTCACGCTGATCCTGGGCCGCGCCACGGTGGCGAACGACGGGACGATCAGCGGCGTCGACGACGGCGACGGGCCGAACCGCCGCCGGGCGGCCGGGGTGGTCGGCGGCGACCTGGAGGTGCACGACCTGGCGCTGACCGACCCGCAGGTGGCGCCGAGCCAGTGGGTGCGGCTGCGGCTGGGCGCGGCCGGGCGGGCCGACCTGCAGGGAAATCTGCAGGTGAGCGGCACTGTCGACGGCCGCGACGTGTCCGCCGACGGCACCCGCCTCGACCAGCACGTGGCGAACACCGCCAACCCGCACGGCACGACCGCCGCCCAGCTGGGCGCGCTGACCTCGGTCGGCGGAGTGAGCAACCCGGGCGGCGACATCAGCCTCGCCGGGGCGAACACGATCTCCGTGGTCACTGACGACGGCAACAACGCGATCATCGTCGGTGAAACCCACTCCACCGACGGGAACAACCCGCACGCGACGACCGCCGATCAGGTCGGCGCCCTGCCGATCACCGGCGGTCAGGTGTCGGGCCCGGTGCGGGTGCTGGGTGCGCTCTCCGTCGACGGCGACACGATGGACGTCACGGTCTCGACCGCGAGGGGACTTGCGGGCCTGCAGGTCCAGATGAACCTGAATGCCGGGCAGCCGGCTCAGAACGCGATCCAGGGAATCGTCGCCGGGACCGGTGGCATCGCGATGCCTGCCGAACGCAGCGCGGTCATGGGCCTGTCCAACTCGACCCGGGCGCACGGCGGGTACTTCGGGGCGCCGAACGGCGCCTTCGCCCTGATCGTCAACGGCGCCATCTCCTTCAACGGTGGCAAGCCCGGCTACGTGACGGATCTCTTCGTCAACGCGAGCCCGGGCCGCCTGCGAACCGGTGACGTGGTCAAACTGGCCGGCACCGGCAGCACCTCGTTCAGCGGAACACTCAATCGGATCCCGGTGAACGAGGTGCTGCCAGCCGATACCGCCGACGATCCGCTGGTCATCGGCATCATGGACGGCGAAGTGCTGCCGGCGCCCGGCGAGCCGGACCAGCGCACCGAGCCGGACGATCCGACGTTCGTGGCGCCGGGCGGGCGGCTGCACGTCGTCACCCTCGGCTGTTACGCGCACTGCCGGGCGGACGCCACCGAAGCGCCCATCCGGGTTGGTGACCTGCTCACCTCGTCGGCGAACCCGGGGCACGCCAAGAAGGCGACCGAGCCGAAGCTCGGCACGATCATCGGCAAGGCGCTGGAACCGCTCGCCGAGGGCACCGGCTACATCGCGGTCTTCGTCAACATCCAGTAGGAGGTGGTCACCATGGCCGTCGCACACTTCCGCATCCGGACCGCGGTGCAGCCGGCCGGCGGGGACGCCACGCTCACCGTCCCGGACGCCCTGGACGGCGTCGACTTCCGGTTCGTGCTGGTCCGCGACGGCGGCGAGGAGGCGCTGATCCGCGTCGACCAGCCGGCCGACGTCCTGAAGCGCCTGGCGAACGCCCCCGGGATGACCCGGCTGACCGCGAAACAGCTGACCGCCGCCCGCGCCGACTATCCCGCCCCGTGCCGCAAGCAGCTCTACACCGAGGACCGGACCATCACGACCTTCCAGACCGTACGATCCGGCTTCTACCTCATCGACGTCCCGGTCCTGGAGTGACCGATGCCCGCCTTCGACCGCACCCCGGAGCAGTCTGTCGTCCCGGCCCGCCGCACCGCCTTGCCCATCCGGGCGCACGCCCCTGCTCACCGCCTCCTGACACTCCAGAAGCGGCTCGGCAACACCGCGGTCCAGCGGCTCGTGGTCCGGACGCCGGACACCGGGATGGGCGCCCGGGTTGCCCTTGCCGACGACGACTCCCAGGTCGACCTGTCACTCAGCGCCACCTACTGGGTCGGCGGCCGGGCTGCGGCGACCACGGTGTTCGGAGCAACAGCCCAGACGGCCGCCATCACCGTGGCGTCCGGGACCAGTGGCGTGCTTCAGGTCCGGGTGCATGCCGTCGTGGACATTGACAACAGTCCGCCGTTCGACGACTTGAGCTACGCGAAGGACTTCTTCGCCGACTTCCCGATCACTGTGGCTCCGGACGGGACGCTCCAGATCGACGCCGGACTCGTCCGTGACGAAGGCCTGGACCTGACGACGCAGCTGTACGTCGAGTCAGTAGAGCCGCTGACGGGCGCCGACTGGGTGCAGTTGAACGTCCGGATCACCACCACGACCAGTCACGGGCGCAGCGGTGGTGTGGGTTACGTGATCAACGAGGGCATCGGCGGACGGTCCTGGATCAGGCAGTTCCGGCTGGCGGTGCGGACGCCCGCCCACCCCGCGGTGCGCGAGCGAGGACACCGCACCTACTTCGAGAGGCCCCGGCAGGACGCGGTGAGCCTCGCCGAGCAGGACCGGCTGATTGCGTGGTTCCAGTCGCTGCCCGAGCCGACCCAGGCCCGGGTCCGCGACGGCCGCACCCCTGTCGTCCTCATCGGCCGGGCCAGCACCACCGGCGACACGGCGCTGAACCTGCGGCTCTCCGCCGAGCGGATGGCCGCGGTCCGGCGGATCCTGGAGGTATTCGCCGGTAATCGGGTGCAGTTCCACACCCGGGCCGAAGGCGAGTACACGGCCGGCACGGAGGATGCTGTGGAGAGCCGCGAGCAGCGCCGGGTCGACGTCTCGGTGCTGGACAACGCCTCCGGCCCGTGATCGTCGAGCCGACCTCGTGGGATGCCTACGGCCGGGGATCATCGTTCTGGGAGGGGACGGCCGATGACATCGGCCGTGGCCGCCTCGCCGGAGGCCGGGTCAGCGCAATGCGCGCCGGCCCTTCACCACGCCCAGGACGATCGAGGCGAGCAGCGCCACGACGCCGAGGATCAGCAGCCACTTCAGGGCCTTCAAGAGCAGGCCCAGCACGATCAGCACAACAGCGACAACACCCAGGGTGACAAGCAGCGTACGCATGGCGGGGTCTCCTTCCGCACCGGCACACCGCCGGAACGCCAGCCGTGCGTACCCGTCGGCCGGTCGTTGTATGCGCAGCAGGTGATCTTCAGTCGGTGAGGACGGTGGCGACGGCGGCGCGAACCCGGTCGCGTAACCAGAGGTGGGCCGGGTCGCTGTCGTAGCGCTGGTGCCAGCACGTCACGACCGGGAGCGGCGGCAAGGGGATCGGCAGGGGGACGGCGGTCAAGGCGAAGGTGCGGACCAGGGGCCGCCAGGTGAGTTCCGGCGCGGTCAGCACGACGTCGCTGTGCGCGAGCAGGTGTGCCGCCGCGGCGGCGGTGCCGACCGAGGCCAGAACCTGCCGGTGCAGACCGTGCGACTCCAGGATCGCGTCGACCGGGTCGGTGAGCCGGCCGCGGCGGGAGATGAGCACGTGCTGCCGGGCAGCGTACGCGGGCAGATCGAGCCGATCGGCGTACGGATGATCGCGGCGCAGGATGACCACGAACCGGTCGTGGCCCACGGTCTCGTGCCGGATCTCGGCGGCTGCCGGGATCGTGGCGCCGATCTCCAGATCCACCCGGCCGTGCCGGAGCTCGTCGGTGTCGACCGCGGCCTCGGCGAGGAACCGCACCCGCACGCCCGGTGCCCGGGTCGCGACGTCGGCCAGCAGCGCCGGAGCGAGCGCGGTGGCCAGCGTGTCGTGGCATTGGAGGGTGAAGACCCGGTCGAGCGCGGCCAGGTCCAGCTCACCGCGGGGCGTGAGGATCTCCCGGCTCTGCCGCAGGAGGTCACCGAGCTGCTCGCGAACGGCGATCGCGTACGGCGTCGGGGTCATCGTCCGCCCGGTGCGGACCAGGATGTCGTCGCCGGTGAGTCGGCGCAATCGGCCGAGGCTGCGGCTGATCGCCGGTGCGGACAGCCGCAGCCGCTGTGCTGCGCCGGTGACGCTGCCCTCCTCCAGCAGAGCGTCCAGGACAGTCAGCAGGTTCAAGTCCAATTGCATGGCAGTAAATCGTAACGTAGCAAGGTTGCATTGGACTTCACGAAGTCTCGGCCGCACGCTTGATCCATGACCTCGGAACAAGATCTGCTGGCCGCCGCGACGGCCGCCGTACACCTGGCCGCCGCTCGTGTCGCGCGGCCGGACCACACCCCGACGACGTTCGCGGAGCTGTCCGCCGCGCTGCGCGCCAACGACGACGCCGTCAGCGACGTCCTGCGGCCGGCGTTGCTCGACGCCCTGCCCGGTTCCCGGTGGACCTCCGACGAGCACGGCTCCGGACCGATGCCGGACGGCGACTGGTGGGTGGTCGATCCGGTCGGCGGCAACATGAACGCGGTGCAGGGCATGCCCGACTGGAACATCGGCGTGGCGTTGGTCCGTGCCGGCCGGCCGGTGCTCGCCGTCCTGCACGCTCCGGTGGCGGGCGAGACGTTCACCGCGCTCGCCGGCGCCGGCGCGCAGGTCAACGGCGTGCCGCTGCGGGTTTCCGCGAAGACCGACCTCGCGCTGGCGCTGGCCGGCACCGGCCAGGCGAAACCGGGCCGGGACGCCGCGGCCGCCGACCGAGCCGGCGCGGCTGTCGCCGCGATGATGAAGAACGCGTTGTACGTCCGGGCGTCGGTCCCGGTCGGCCACCAGCTCGCGCAGGTCGCCGCCGGCCGGATGGACCTGCATTTCCAGTACGACAACCTGCGCTCGCACATCGCCCCGATCCTGATCGTGCAGGAGGCGGGCGGCATCGTCACGGACTTCGACGGCGAGCCATGGCGGATCGCCAGCGACGGTTACCTGGCCGCGGCGCCCGGCGTGCACGCCGCCGCCCTCGACATCCTGCGTCCGCTGCGGTGACCGGGATGCCCGCCGAGATCACCGTGCTGGGCGCGTCCGGCGCGACCGGCCTCGAACTGACCCGCCAAGCCCTGGCCCGGGGGCACACCGTCGTCGCGCTCGCCCGCAACCCCCAGCGCATCGCCGTGCCCGACTCGCCGCGCCTGATCCGGGTCGCCGCTGACGTGCGCGACGCGGACGGCATGGCCGCCGCCCTGCGCGGGCGTGCCACCGTGGTCTCCGCCCTCGGCGTCGCCAAGGGTGACAAGCCGGGCGCGCTGACCGCGGGCGCACGTGCCGTGGCCGCGGCGGCGCCGGAGCGGATCGTCTGGCTGGGCGCGTTCGGCACCGGGCGCTCCGCCCGGGCGGCCGGGCTGCTCACTCGCACGCTGCTGCGGCTGCTCGGCGACCTGGACGACAAGGTCACCGCGGAGGAGATCATCCATCGGGCGGGCGGCACGATCTTCCACGCGGGCCCGCTGTCCGACGGGCCGCTGAGCGCGGATTACCGTACGACCGGCGTGGACGGCGTCGCCCGACGACTGTTCCCGGCGCGGATCAGCCGCGCCACCGTGGCCGCCGCCATGCTCGACGAGGCCGAGAGCCCGGCACACCGCTTCGGCATCGCGGTGCCGCTGAGCCGCTGAGCCGGCACGCAGCACCCGGACTGGACAGTGCCGCATCGCGATCGCGGCGGTGACAGCGGACACGCTGATCGGCAGGAAGGCGGCCAACAGCCCACAACGGTCTGCAGGCGGTCGCTTCCCTACGTTCAGCCTGACCGCCCGGGCCGGGCTGGAGCATCGGCCGCGAGTCGGCCTGCTCGTCCAACACTGCCAACAGCGCGCAGTTGTTCACCAACTGTCGGCGTGAACAGGCGACCTGTTGGACCGGCGTGCGCGGATGGGGTCTCACTCCGGTGCAGTACTGGAGCCACATCCTTGCGAGGCCTGCAATGTCTGGTAAGCCGCGGACAACCTCTCCGCTGACCGTCGCTCAACGTGCCTTCTCACTTTTGGTGGTGCCGCCGACGCGGCTGCTGTTCGACACCGACGGCGTCGTCGAGCCGTCATTGGCGGGGGTGCCGCTGGACCGGCTGCGCACCATGCTGCTGGCACCCGGCATGGCCGCGGACAAGCGGGACGCCGTCTGGCGGCAGGTGGTGCTGCGAGCCCGTCGAGACGGACCCGGCTGGGTGGTCGGCGCGGTCGGCATGGCGATGCCCGGACTGCGCCGCGCCGCGGGCCGCCTGGCGGCCGGGTATCGCGGCGACAGCGAAGACCTGGACGCGGAGCTGCTCGCTGGTTTCGTGGCCGCGTTGCGCACGATCGACGTGGACGCGCCGCGGGTCTGTGGCCGGTTGATCGACGCCGGTGTCCGGGCGGCGCGCCGGGTCCGGGACGCTCAGGCGGACCGTCCGGTCGGCGGCAGCGGCACGCCGGGGCCGTCGGCGCCGGCCCGGCCGGCGGATCACCCGGATTTCGTGCTGGCCCGGGCGGTCGCGGTCGGGGTGGTGGACGCGGACGAGGCGCACCTGATCGCCGCGACCCGGTTGGAGGGCGCGACGCTGGCGCAGGCGGGGGAGCGGCTCGGCTTGTCGGTACGGCTCGCGTCGGCGTGGCGGACACAGGCGGAGGGCCGGCTGCGGGAGGCGATCCGTGCGGGCGATCTGGCGTTCGTGGCGCTGCGGCCACGCCGGCGCGTCGCCTGATCCACCAGGCCGACATCGGCGACGAGTTGGGTGGTGTCCGGCGGGTGTCGGGTGCTGTCCGGTGCACAACAGCAGGCCTTCGTGGGGTGCGGCGTCGAGCGGACGCCGTACCCCACCTGCTGTTGGAGGTTTGTGATGTTGCCCCGACCCGCACTCGGCCGGTTCGCCCGGACGCTGGCCGCCGACACCGTCCTCGCGGTCTACACCCTGCCGCAGATCGTGACGAACATTCGTAACTGGGTGATCGGGATCGCGGCTGCGGTCGCCACCCTGTTCCTGAGCATCGCCGGGATCCGGTACATGCTGGCCAACGGCGACACCAGCGAGGTGGAGCGGGCCAAGACCGCGTTCCGGTGCGCGCTGCTCGGGTATGCGATCGCCCTGCTCGCCCCGGTCTTCATGACCGTCCTCAAGGGTCTGATCGGGGCGTAGGGCGATGACCGAGTGGATTCTCAACGGTGTGCTGGGGCCGATGCTCGGCGCGATCTCCACCCTGATCATCGCGGCGCTGAACCTGGCGTGGCGGCTGCTGTCGCTGACCGTGCTGGTCGTCCCGGACGTCACCGCCCTGCCGCAGGTGACCGGGCTGATGGCGACCTCGCTGGGGATCGTCGACACGTGCTATGTGCTGGCGTTCGTCTGGACCGGAATCATGATCATGAACCGGGAGTGGCTGCAGTCGCGCGACGGTCTCGGCGAGCTGATCCCGCGGCTGGTCGTCGGGCTGATCGCGGCGAACTGCGCCCGCCCGATCTGCACCTCGGTCGTGGAGACCGCCAACGCGCTGACGACCGCGCTGACCGGTGAACGCGGTGGGTCGCCGGTGCCGCAGTTGCAGGCGGCGGTGGCGCAGGCGACCAACGGCATGACCGGCAGCAGCCCGGAGGACTTCCTGCTGCTGATCATCGCCGGGATCGTCGCCAGTCTCGCGGTGACGCTGGTGTTCCAATGGATCACCCGAGCCGGGCTGTTGATCGTCGCGGTCGGGATCGCTCCGATCGCGCTGGCCATGCACGGCACCCCGCAGACCGAACCGCTGGCGAAGCTGTGGTGGCGGATCATGCTGGGCGCGCCGGCCACCGTGGTGCTGCAAGCGGTGGCGCTGCACACCACCCTGCAGATCCTGCTGCGCCCGCACGCGTCGCTGCCGGCGCTGGGCCTGTCCGGTTCGCCGGGCGCCGCGATGAACCTGCTGGTCGTGACCGGCCTGTTGTGGGGTGTCATCCGGATCCCGGCGCTGATGAGCCGGTTCGTCATGCAGACCCGGCCGGGCCGGGTGTCCGGGCTGCTGCGGCTGCTGATGGTGCAGCAGGCCACCGCCCTGCTGCGCGCCCGGCTGCTGCCCGGCGCCGGCGCGGCCGGCCGGATCGCCGCCCATGCCGCGGGCGGTCCGGCCAGGGGCGGCGGTACTGGCCGGCTGCGGCCTCGGCGACGACCCGCGCCCTACACACTGGAGGAACTACGCGGCGGTGTGGACCTCTACACGCGGGCGATGCGGCGCAGGGGCTGGCGATGAGGGCGCGGATCCCGGCCGACATCGACACGCCGGACCGGGTCGCCTACGGGCTGACCGCCCGCCAGCTGGCGATTCTGGCTGTCGCTGCGGTCCTGCTCTACGGGCTCTACAGCAGCCTTGCCGGGCTGGTGCCGACTCCGGTCGCGGTCGGTGTGCTGGTGCCGCCGGCCGGTGCGGCGATGGCTGTGGCGCTCGGCCGCCGTGACGGTGTCGGGCTCGACGCGTGGCTGTGGGCGGGTCTGCGCTACCGGCGCCGCCCCCGCCGGATCGCCGCCCCCGAGCTGCCGTCGGCGGCCGGGATCAACGCTGACGGCGTGATCGACACTGGTGCGCAGTCGGTGGCGCTGGTCGCGTGCACGACCGTCAACATCGGGTTGCGCACCGCTGATGAGCAGGCCGCGCTGATCGGCGGCTACGGTCGCTGGCTCAACGGACTGTCGACGCCGGTGCAGATCGTCGTGTCGACCCGCCGGGTTGATCTGTCCCGGCAGGCGCAGCGGGTCAGTGACCACGCCGCCACGATCACCTCTGTCGGCCTGGCGGCGGTTGCCCGTGATTATGCGGCGTTTCTGGACCAGGTGGCCGAGCAGCGGGATCCGCTGTGGCGCACGGTCACCGTCGCGCACACCGCCGCCCAGCCGGCGCAGGCGCTGCGGCAGGCCGAGCACACCGCCGGGGTGCTGGCCGGGTTGGGGGCCAGCACCGCTGTTCTCGACGGCGGCGCCGCTCTGGCCGTGCTGACCTGCGCGGTCGACGCTTACACCCCGGCCGACACCGGCTGGCCGCGGGCGCTTGCGGATCAGGTGGTCACGGCAGGCGGTGCGGCATGAAGCCGCGGCGCACCGGGCCGGCGATTGACGGTACGGCCGCAGCTGTCCCGCCCAGCCCGGCCGGGGTCGACGTGCACCCGGACTACGTGCAGGTCGCTGACGGGTTCACCGCGACGTTGATCGTGACCGGCTATCCGGCCGAGGTCGGCCCGGCCTGGCTGGAACCGCTGCTTTCCTGGCCGGGCCGCCTGGATGTGGTGCTGTTCGCCGACCCGGTGCCGGCCCCGGTCGCGGCGGCCCGGTTGCGGCGGCAGCGGGCGCGGCTGGAGTCGAACCGGCTCGGTGACGCCGGTCGTGGCCGGGTCAGTGATCCGTTGACGGATGCTGCGGCCGAGGATGCCGCGGAGCTGGCCGAGCGGGTGGCCCGCGGTGAGTCGAAGCTGTTCCGAGTCGGGCTGTATCTGTGTGTGACCGCGCCGAGCGTCGAGGAGTTGCGGGAGGCGGTCACCCATGTGCGGGCGACCGCCGCGTCGGTGCTGCTCGACACCCAGCCGGCGACGTTCCGGCAGGTGCAGGGCTGGCAGTCGAGCCTGCCGGTGGCCGGGGACGGCCTGCGGATGCGGCGGGTGATGGACACCGAGGCGCTGGCCGCCGCGTTCCCGCTGGCGGGTGCGGATCTGCCGGCGCCGTTGCCGGGGCGGCCGGGACCCTCCGGTGGGGTGCTCTACGGGCTGAACCGGGCGTCGCACGGGGTGGTGTGGTGGGACCGCTGGTCGCAGGACAACGCCAACGGGGTGGTGCTGGCTCGCAGCGGCAGCGGCAAGTCGTACTTCGTCAAACTGGACGTGCTCCGCTCGCTCGCCGACGGGGTGCACGTGGCGGTGATCGACCCGGAGAACGAGTATCTGCGGCTGGCCGAGGCGGTCGATGGCGCCACCATCGTGCTCGGTGCCGGCGGCGTACGTCTCAATCCGCTCGATATCGCGGCCGGGGACCGACGGGATCAAGCGCGCACTCGGCGGGCCTTGTTCCTGCACACGCTGGTCGCGGTGCTGTTGGGGGAGCAGCCGCCACCGGCGGAGCGGGCGGCGCTGGACCGGGCGGTGGTCGACGCCTACGAGGCGGCCGGGATCACCACGGATCCGGGCACGTGGCGGCGGCCGGCGCCGCTGCTGCGGGATGTCGCGGCCGCGTTGACCGGGCTGGACAGCACGGCGGGGGAGAACCTGGCGGCGCGGTTGTCGCCGTGGACGCATGGCTCGTTCCGGGAGCTGTTCGACGGTCCCACCACGACTGTTCCCACCGGTCAGCTGGTGTGCTGGTCGACGCGGGCGCTGGCCGACGAGCTGCGCCCGGCGGGAATGCTGCTCGCCCTGGATGCGATCTGGCGCGACGTCGACAGTCCGGTCACCGATCCGCCGCGGCGGCTGGTCGTGGTCGACGAGGCGTGGACGTTGATGCGCGACGGCGAGGGTGCACGGTTCCTGGCGCGGCTGGCGAAACAGGCTCGCAAACGGCGGGCCGGGCTGCTGGTCGCCTCGCAGGACGTGCTCGACGTGCTCGGCAGCGACCTGGGGCAGATCGTGATCGCGAACGCGGCGACGCAGGTGTTGATGCGGCAGGCGCCGCAGGCGATCGACCTGGTCGCCGAGTCGTTCGCGCTCAGCGACGGTGAGGCCCGCGCGCTGCTCACCGCCCGTCGCGGGGAGGCGCTGCTGCTGTCCGGTACGCACCGCGCCGGGTTCCAGGTGGTCGCCTCACCGGCCGAACACCGGCTCTGCACCGGCGACCTCGACCTCGACGAATGACTCTCTCATCCTGGAGGCCAACCATGATCGTGCTCTGTGTTGTGTTGTTGTGCCTGTTCACCGTCCTGTTGGCCGGGTGTTGGCTGGTGGTGGTCGAGCGTCGCGGGCAACGCCTGGCCGTGGGCGGCCGGGAGGTGCTGATCAGCGCGCCGCCGGCGGTCGACCCGGCCGGCGCCGCGGTCTTCTGGGCCACCCTCGGCGAGGTGCTGCGCACCGGCTGGCGGAACCGGCTGCGTCACGGCCGGGCGTACGCCGCCTACGAGTACCGGTGGGACGGGCGACGACTGCGGATCGCCGTCTGGCTGCCGCGTACCGTCGCCGTGGATCCTGTCCTTGCCGCGATCCGCGGCGCCTGGCCCGGCGCGGCCTGCACCGTCGCGCCCGCCGCCGCACCTGTGCCGCCGGATGCGGCCGCGGCCGCCGGCAGCGCCCTGACCACCGTGCTGCCTGCCTGGTTTCCGCTGCGGACGGAGCACCGCAACGACCCGCTGCGCACCCTGATCAGCGCCGCCACCCACCTCAGACCCGGCGAGCACGCCTGCGTCCAGATCCTGGCCCGGCCTGCCTCGGCCCGCGCCCGCCGCCACTTGATCCGCGGCGTGCACCGGCTGCGCGGCGGCCCGGCCGCACGCAGCCTGGTCGACCCGGCCGGATGGCTGCTCAGCGTGCTCGACCTGCTCGTCGGCGGCCCCACCTCCCGGCCCGCCGGCCGCGGCGCCGCCAGCAGCGACCCGCAACGCGAACGCGACGGCCGGGCCGCGATGGACCAGCTCGCCGGACCGCACTGGGAGGTCGCGGTGCGCTGCGCGGTCACCTCCACGCGCGACAATCTGGGGCGGCTCGTCATTCTCGCGCGTGGGCTGACCAGCGCCTTCGGGCCGTTCACCGGCCGCAACCGGCTGCGCGCCCACCGCCTGCGGCATCCGGTCGACCTGGTCGGCAGCCGCCGGCTGCGGCGCGGGTTCCTGCTCACGCCGGTGGAGCTGGCGATGCTCGCCGCCCTGCCGCAGGACCCGGCTGTGCCCGGCCTGGAGCGGGCGCGGGCGAAAGCCGTCCCGGCCCCGGTCGGGATCCCGGCCGGCGGGCGGGACACCAAAGTCCTCGGCCGCGCCGAGGTCGGCGGGCATTCGATCGCGTTGCGCGCCGCCGACGCCCGGCACCACCTGCACGTGCTCGGCGCGACCGGCTCGGGCAAGAGCACCCTGCTGACCAACCTGATCCTCGACGACATCCACGCCGGCCGCGGCACCATAGTCATCGACCCGAAAGGCGACCTGGTCACCGACCTGCTCGACCGGATCCCGGTCGGCTACGCCCGCCGGCTGGTCCTGCTCGACCCCGACCAGCCCCACGGGCCGACGCTGAACCCCTTGGAGGGCGACGATCACGACCTGCTGGTCGACAACGTGGTCAGCATCTTCGGGCGGATCTTCGCCAAACACTGGGGGCCGCGCATCGACGACACGCTGCGCGTCGCCTGCCTCACCCTGCTGCGCCAGCCTGGCGCCACCCTGACCAGCGTCCCGGAACTGCTCAACGAACGCGAGTTCCGGCGCCGCTACACCCAAGGCCTGGACGATCCGGCCGGGCTCGGCGGCTACTGGAGCTGGTACGAGACCAGCCCGCTGCAGCTGCGCTCCACCGTCATCGCGCCGGTCCTGGCCCGGCTGCGGTCGCTACTGCTGCGCGACTTCGTGCGGCACACCTTCGGCTCGCCGCGCTCCAGCTTCGACATGCGCCGCATCCTCGACGGCGGCATCCTGCTCGCCCGCCTGCCGAAAGGGCAGATCGGCGAGGAGACCGCGCGGGTGATGGGCTCGTTCGTCCTGGCCAGCGCCTGGCAGGCCGCCACCGCCCGGGCCCGGATCCCGCAGGACAAACGCCGCGACGCCTGCGTCTACCTCGACGAAGCTCACAACTTCCTGAACTTGCCCGGCTCGATCGCCGACATGCTCGCCGAAGCCCGCGGCTACGGCCTCGGCCTGACCCTGGCACATCAGAACCTGGCCCAGATGCCCCGCGAAACCCAGCTCGCCGTCTCGGCGAACGCCCGCAACAAGATTTTCTTCTCGTGCGCGCCCGAGGACGCCACCCAGCTGGCCCGGCACACCACGCCCGAACTCGACGAGCACGACCTGACCAACCTCGACGCCTACACCGCCGCCTGCCGCCTGGTAGTCAGCGGCCGGGAAACACCCGCGTTCACGGTACGGACCCCGGCGCCCCGAGCCGCTCTGGGCACCGCCGAGCGGCTACGCCTGGCCCTGGCCTGACCCCGGCCCCCGCCCCGGCCACACCCCAGCCTCGTACGGCCGGGGCGTGGCCGACCCCCACCCGCCCAACACCGCAGCTCGGAGGCCCTCGTGAACGCGGCCGTGCCACCCCGACAGTTTCCTGAAGGGGAAACTCCCGAACGGGGGAGCAGCCTTCTCACCATCTCCCACCGGCTCCGCGTCCGCGACTACGCGATCGCGAACCTGCTCGACGAGCACGGCACTCTCACCACCGACCAGCTCGCCCGGGTGCTGTTCGACCACCGCACCACCTGCCGGCACCGGCTCTACACGCTGCGCCGGCTCGGGTTCGTCGACCGCTTCGTCCGCAACCGCCCCGGCGAACCGAACCCGGCCTGCTGGGTGCCCGGCCCGCTGTCGGCGCGCTATGTCGCCCTCGCCCGTGGTGAGGCGCCGCCGAGCCCGCGGGCGCTGCGGGACCGGCAGGACCGGGCGTATGCCAGCCCTTATCTGGATCACCTGCTGGAGGTCAACCAGTTCTTCATCGACCTGCTCGTCGACGCCCGCCACCGCCCCGAAGCCGACCTGGTCCGCTGGTGGTCGGAGCGCACCACTGCCGCCACCTTCGGCCGCCGCATCCACCCTGACGGCCACGGCATCTGGCGCGACGGTGACGCCGAAACCGGCTTCTACCTCGAACACGACCGCGGGACCGAGTCGCTGACCCGGCTCACCGACAAACTCGGCGCCTACCGGCGGCTGCGCGCCGACGGCGGCCCCGACTATCCGGTCCTGTTCACCCTGCCCAGCCCGGCCCGCGAGGAGCATCTGCACACCCGGCTCGCCGCCGGCCCGTCTCTGGGCGTCACCGTCGCGACCTGCGTGACCACGCCCGGGGTGAGCGCAGCCGGCCCGGTGTGGTGGCTGGCTGGCGCGGATCGGCGGCGGCTTCGCCTGGCAGACCTCCCCGCCGGTCACGGCCCGGAAGGCCCCCTGAGCCCGGGCCCGGCCCGCCCTGACCACCACCCACTGGCCCTGCTCACCGGCGTCCCCCTACTTCCCTGAACGGGAGGGCTGAGGGGTGCGGGGGTGGAAGGGCAACTGGTCGAGCGAACTTGCCGGCTACCGATGCCGGCACGGCGGCAATAGCGGCCTCGAGGCTGATCCGCTGTAATGGCGGCCAAGCGACCGCGGCCTCGATCGCTCACGGCACAGTAGGCAACATGGAGGGACCTCTGCTCGCCCGGCGAGGGGCCGAGCTTGGCGGCCACGCAGGTGGCGAAGCATGCCGAATCCCGGGCGGGGTGTTCGCCTAGAGAAGTTAATAGGGCATCAGGGCGCAGAAGGTACAGCTGGGGCAAGTAACCCGAAAGGGGCGGCGTGGCGTGCGGGGAGCTTAGCGGTGACTGACTTACTGTCAAACCTGGTCACATCTGGCAAAAGCAGGCAAAGGGGCGGCGTGTCGGCATCCGCTGTGCCCTTCACGGCTCTAATCTGGGCTTCCGTTCGAGCTTTCGACGCCTCCGTTTCCGCAAGGATGAGGGGTGACCAGCACCCACTCCAATGAAGGCTGGCCACCCCGGAGGCGGGAGTCACCGCGAAAGGAATTCCCGCCATGCCAGAGCCTACTGACTGGCTCGACCAACCACCGTCAACGTTTTCCGGAAATCGATCGACAGGGGAGCAACAGCGACTCCCGAAGCGCCGCCGCGCTGACCTGGCGGGTCCCGTACTCGCCGCAGTGATCTCAGCTTGCATCACCGCAGCCACCACCATTGTGGTGGCCGAGATGAAGGACCACGAGCTACTGTCGCCTCCGCTGACCTGTTCAGCGCCGATACGGCCGTTGAGTGTCGCTGAAGGTGCGCACGCGTGACATGGCGATGCCAAGATGCGCACGGTGTAATGCTCGGTTCTAGCCATAAAAGCTGCTTATAAGAGGCGACGGGCCCGGCCCCCAGCCGGGCCTTTGTTGCTTGGCTCTGCTCGTCAGTTCGGGCACCAGATGTCGCTGAGTTTCGGGACCGGCTGGGTCTTACCGATCTCGATGTTCGTGAGTTCTGGCTCCACCTCTCCATGGAACCAGGGGCACCAGTCACCAGCCGACGGCCCATTTACGCTCGGTGATGGGGTTCGACGCGGGACGCGCCTGGTATCCGACACAAGGACACATCGGTTGACCTGCAAACGCGGCCGTGGCACCGGGGCTTGTTGCGGTCGTCGCCAACGGGACCGGTTTCTCGACGGGTTCATGCAGGATGATCTGTGGGTTGCATCTCCACCTGGTGGAGGTTGGAGGCTGGTCGACGTGGATCACAGGACGTTGTACTCGATCGGGGATCTGGCTCGGCGGACCGGTCTGCCGGTACGCACGATCAGGTTCTACTCCGATGCCGGCGTTCTGCCGCCCACATATCGCAGTTCCGCCAACCATCGCCGATATGACCTGACCGCGGTCGCTCGTCTTGAACTCATCCGCACGTTGCGCGAGCTGGGTGTTGATCTGGCCAGCATTCATCGGGTGCTCGCAGAGGAGATCACCGTGTCGGAGGCCGCGATCGCCCACGCCGAGGCGCTCGACGTGCAGATCCGAGTGCTTCGACTGCGGCGGGCGGTCCTTCGTGTGGTGGCGAAACGGGACGTCAGCCCTGAGGAGATGAAACTCATGCACCGCATCGCGCAACTGTCCGAGGCCGAACGTCACCGACTCATCAACGACTTCGTCGACAGCACGTTCGGCGGCGTCGACGCCAACCCGGAGTTGATGGCGCTGCTTCGTTCGGCGGTACCGGACCTGCCGGACGAGCCGACCGCCGAGCAGGTCGAGTGCTGGATCGAGTTGGCGGAACTGGTGCAGGACAGCGACTTCAGAGCCAGTGTCCGGCGGATGGCTGAACACCAGGCGGCCGAGCGTGCCGCCGGTGACCGGACAGGGCTCCATCACGACCTGACCAACCATGTCCGTGACCAGGTCGCGGCGGCGGTCGCCGCTGGGATCCAACCTGCGTCAGCACAGGCCGGGCTGGTGGTTTCTGAGCTGGTCGCCCGCTACGCGGACACCTTCGGAGCCGTCGACAGCCCCGAGTACCGGGCCCAGATGGTGACCCGGCTGACCATTGCCAACGATCCGCGGGTGGAGCGGTACTGGCACCTGATCGCCACGATCAACGGCTCGCCCACCATGACGCCACTCGCGCCGATCTTCAGTTGGTTCATCGAGGCGCTCCAGCGCCACCCGAGCCGTCACTGATCGAAGCCGAGCGATCACCACGCATCTGTCCAGATGATTTGTGTAAGAGGCGGCCATGCCGCAACGGGTGCGCGCGGCGGGACCGGCTGCCCTCACACAGCCGACAAGTACCGTGGGCCTGCCCCGTTTTGACGGACATCTGAGATCAGGAGGCTTCGTGTCTCCGGGAGGATGTCCAGCATCATGGAGAACGTGGGTAAGAAGCGATATCGGCCGCGGCGGTCTTTCACGCCGGAGTTCAAGGCCGAGATCGTGGAGTTGTGTCAGCGCGGGGATCGGTCGTTGCTGCAGGTCGTGCGGGATTTCGACCTGACGGAGACCGCGGTGCGGGAGTGGGTCAAGCAGGCCGAGCTTGACGCCGGGACCCGGTCGGACGGGCTCACTTCGGATGAGCGTGATGAGTTGGCCCGGCTGCGTCGGGAGAACCGCCGGCTTCAGGAGGACGTCGAGATCTTGAAGCGGGCGACGGCTTTCTTCGCGAGGGAGACCCGGTGAACGTGTATCCGTTCATCGCCGCGGAGCAGGCCGGCGAGCACAACGTCAAGCGTGCCTGCGAACTGCTCAAGGTCTCCCGATCCGCGTTCTACGCCCGCGACCAGCGGTCGCTGCGACAGCGTGCCGACGAGCAGCTGAGCCAGCGCATCGCGGCGGTGCACGCGGCGTCGATGGGCACCTACGGGGCGCCACGCGTGCACGCTGAGCTGGCCGAGGCAGGGCTGCGGCACGGCCGTAAACGCGTCGCTCGGCTGATGCGTGCCGGTGGGCTGGCCGGCAAATGCCCGCGCCGGTGGCGCACCACGACGATCCCGGATGCGGCCGCAGCCGACCGTCCGGATCTGGTCGGCCGGGACTTCACCGTGGACGCGGCGGCAGTCAACACCCGCTGGTGCGGCGACATCACCTACATCAACACATGGCAGGGCTGGCTGTATCTGGCCACCGTCATCGATCTGGCCTCGCGCCGGGTGGTCGGCTGGGCGGTCGCCGACCATCTCAAAACCGACCTGGTCGATGCGGCACTGGCCGACGCCCTCACCCGGCGTCGTCCCGCTGATGGCCTGGTCTTTCATTCTGATCGCGGCTGTCAGCACACCAGCGCGCAGCACGCCCGGCTGGCCACCGCGCACGGTGTCCGGCTCTCAGTCGGCCGGCGCGGCCAGTGCTGGGACAACGCGGTCGCCGAATCGTTCTTCGCCACGATCAAAACCGAACTGCTGCACCGCCGGCCCTGGCCCACCCACAAAGCCGCCCACCAGGCAATATTCGAGTACATCGAGGGCTGGTACAACACCCGCCGCCGGCACTCCAGCCTCGGCTACTGCAGCCCCGCCGCCTACGAGACCGGCATCAGCACCAGACCCCTGATCGATCTCAAGGTAGCTTAAAGATCAACACATCGCCCTTGTCCGTCGAAACGGGTCAAGCCCACCGGCGTAGCGAACCACCGGATGCACCATCCTCGGCTACTTAGCCGACCATGCGCGGCTCGGTCGCTTCATGATGAGCGTCTGTACGGATAGTGAACAGGCTCCGGGGGCACCGCCAGCGCTACCGCTGTGGAGATCCACAAGTGGTGCCGGTTTTCGCGAACATTTCGCCACGCGGCGGTGGCAGCGTGGCACCGGAAGTCGCGAACACCTGGCGCCCAAACTCGGTTCTGTCCCGCGAAGAGTGATCGATGCAGTTCATGATCGGTCGTTTGGTGATGGTGTGATGAGGTCATCAGTCGGCTACTGCCGCATCTTGCTGTCCGCGGCCAGTGAATGATCCCCATAGGCGGCCATTTACCGCCCCGCTGATGGCCAAGGTCCTCCCCGCGGACGGCCAGATACTTCCCCGCTGATCAACACCGGATGCCGGTCGGCGAGGGTCGGCGGCGTGAAGAGCGGCAGGGAGATCGTGGAAATCTTGGAGGCCTACGACCTCACGGGTAGTTACCGTGCGGCGGCCGAGCTGGCGGGGTGCGACCACCACACCGTTGCCCGGTATGTGAAGCTGCGGGCGGAGGGCCGTAGCCCCGAGGAGCGTGCGCAGCGGTCCCGGCCGATCGACGACTTCATGGACAAGATCGAAGAGCTGGTGGCCCGCTCGGGCGGCCGGATCCGTGCCGACGTGGTGCACCGGCGGATCACCGCGATGGGCTTCGCCGGCGGGGAACGCACCACCCGCCGGGCGGTCGCGGCGGTGAAGAAGTCTTGGCAGGCCGGTCAGCGGCGGGTGTTTCGGCCGTGGATTCCGGAGCCGGGGCTGTGGATGCAGTTCGACTGGGGCGAAGGTCCGCGGATCGGCGGCCGGCGGACCACGTTGTGGTGCGCTTGGCTGCCCTGGTCGCGGTTCCGGGTCGTGATCCCCGTTTTGGACAAGACCCTGCCGACGATCGTGGCTTGCCTGGACGCGACCCTGCGCCGGTTGGGCGGGGTGCTTTGAGTCGCAGATGCGGCCAGCTCATACACCCAAACTCCGCCGGTGCTGCGTCGATGAGACGGGGGCTACGTCAGGCCTCGCCTGCTGCGCTTACGCGACGGTGCCGACGGGCTACAGCAGACCTGCAGACCACTTGCCTCCAGGATCCACGGCGTCTCCGGGGCGGGTAGGTCAGACCCGGCGCTGGTTGTGGAAGCGGTGGTCGCGGCGGATCAGGTCGACGATCTGCTGGCAGGTGGCCGGGGTGAGCAGGGTGCCGGAGCGTTCGATGGCCCACAGCAGGTGCTCGGGCCGGGTGCCGATCGTGTTGACGGCGGGATGTTCGCAGCAGCCGATCGCCGCCTGCTCGTGCATGATCATGACGGCGGTGCGGATCGGGACGGGGTGGTGGTTGCGGGCCAGCCAGGCGCCGAGGTCGGTGGCGACCTGGGTGACCTGTTCGCCCCAGGTGCGGCCGCTGCCGTCGACGGCCCAGCCGGTTTCGACGACCTGGCCGCGGGCGCTGAGTTTCTCGTACCACCACTGGTACCCGGAGACGTGCAGCCGGATCCGGCGGCGTTTGACCTCGACCGCCCAGACGCCGGCCGGGCCGACCAGGACGTGGTCGGTTTCGCCGCGCCGGTTGCGGTAGCCGCGCAGCATCACCCACGAGTCGTCGAGGCCGGCCAGGCCGTGAACCAGGGCCTGTTCGCCGTCGACGCCGGCGGCCTGCTGGTGGGCCCGGGCCTCGGCCTGCTGACGTTCGTGGTCGGCCTCGGCGATGCCGTAGCGGGCGAACTGGACCCGGACGGTCGCCTCCTGCTCGGCGACGGTGCTGATGCCGAGTGCTCGCCGCCACCACGGCTTCGCCCGGCGGCTGCCCTGCAGTTCCTGCCAGGCGTCCTGGTAGGCCTGGTTCCAGTCGGCCACGTCGGTTTCGACGGCGTGCAGCCGGCGGATGCTCTGGTCGAGCTGGTCGCCGCCGTGGTCGGACAGCATGACTACCTGCATGACGGGTCTCCTCAACGGTGGGCGGCGCCGACCTGGGCGAGCAGGTCGGCGGCGAAACGGTCGGTGGCGGTGTCGGCGTCGATGCCTGCTTCGGCGAGCGCCTGGTGCAGCTGTTCGCGGCGGTGCCGGATGCCGTCGGGGTCGTTGCGGCCGGCGGCGGCCTGCATGGCTTTGCGGGCGAGTTCCTCGGACATCGGGTCGTAGCCGCAGGCGGTTTCGAGGAGCTGGTGCGCGCCGTCCGGGTCGGTGTCGGCGAGCAGGGTGGCGGCCTGCAGGTGGATGCGGATCAGGGTGCGGCGGGCGCGTTCGTGGTCGGTGCCGATCCAGTCGTAGCCGGCGCCGTCCGCGAGGGATCGTCCGGCGGCGGTGTCGATCGCGGTGCGCAGGTGCCGTAGCCGGGCCTGGTCGTCCTCGGCGGTGGTGGTGGCGGTGTGGGCGTCGAGGATGGTCCACCAGTCGACGTCGAGCAGGTCCGGGTTGAGGTGGTAGCGGCCGCCGGTGTTGATGACCGGCTCGACCTTTGCCTTCGCGTCGCCGCCGGGGGCGTTGGCGCGCAGGGTGTTGCGCAGGTTGGCGACGCAGGTGGAGAGCCGGTCGGTGGCGCGGGCGAGGGTGATGTCGGGCCAGAGCGCTTCCATGATGTCGCTCAGGGCGGCGCCGTCGCGGTTGAGGACCAGGTAGACGAACAGTTCCAGGGCTTTGGTACGCAGGCCGCGGACCGGGTTGCCGTCCGGGCCGAGGATGGCGGGCCGGCCGAGCACCCGGGCGACCACCCGTGCCGGCGCGGGCTGCGGTGCTGGTGTGCTGGTCACCGGCGCGGGCGCGGTGGCGGGCGGTGCGGCGGGGTGCAGCAGCTCGGTGGCCGCGGCGCTGTCCAGTACGGCCAGGTCGCCGGCGTCGGTGGCGCCGTCCGCGGCGACCTCCAGAGTTGTTCCGGATGGCCAGGTGCCGATCAGGGTGACGTCGATGCCCAGCGGCGCGCCGAGCCGGGCGGCGGTCGCCAGCCGGGCGTGCCAGGTGGGCTCCGGCACGTCGGCGAGCAGCAGCAGCGGCGGCTCGGCCGGCGCCGGTTCGTCCTCGTTCTCGTCGAGCAGCCGGCTCCGTCGGATGATCTCCTCGTCGATGACGGCCAGGGCCGCCGGGAAGTCCGCCGCGACGGCGATCTTGTCGCTGGCCGGGCGGGCAGGCACCAGGCGGTCGAGGGTCATGCCGGGGACGACCGCCCGCCCCGAGGTGGCCTCGGTGAGCAGTGCGACGAGCGCGGCGCGGGCCGCCCCGAGTGCTCCCGGCCCGCTCAGCGCGGTCGCCGGGTTGGACGCGAGGACTGGAGTCGGCGCGGGCGGGGGAGCGGTGGCCGGGGAGGCGAGAGCCGGTCGCGGTCGCGATGCCGGTTCGGGGCGGCTGCCGCGGCGGAGCAGGGTGAGGGCCGCGACGGGGTGCGGGCGTGCGGCGGGCGGTGCGGTTGCGGGTTTGCTGCTGGTCGCGGCGGAGCGCCTGCGGCGCCAGAGCAGCCCTCCGGCGTACGCGAAACCTGCCGCCATCGCCAGCCCGGCGATCCCGGCGGTGACAGCGGAACCTGAATCGTCGTCGGATCCCGATGCCGCTGGCGGCGAGGCGACCGTGCCCGGGTGCGACGGTGTGATCGTGGGCGGCGGCGTGGCGATCCCGTCGTCGTGCTCCGCCGGCCGGTGTGGCTTCGGAGCGGTCTTGCCGGTGCAGTTCCCGGACGCCGTGGCGGTGGCGGTGTCCGGCAGCTGCAGCTGCCAGCCCGGATAGATCACGTCGGGGTCGGTGAGCCGCCCGCCGACCTGCGGGAACGAGGTCCCGCGGTTGAGCTTGTAGATGACCGGCCAGCGGTCGGCGTCGCCGAGCCGCTGCTTGGCGATCTTCGACAGGCTGTCGCCGTGCCGCACCGTGCAGGTCGGATCGTCGGCGGATGCCTGCTTGATCGGCGGGGCCGGGTTGGTGGCGGTCGCGGTCGTGGCGGCCGGGGGAGCGGCCGAGGCGGGCGTGTAGCCGGCCGTGACGGCCGCCGCTCCGACCACGGTGGCGGCCAGGCTCTGTGCCGGACCGGGAAGGTGGCGGGCGAAACGCCGGCTCGACCGCACCGCCAGCCGCACCCAGCCGATCGCCGCGAGCGCCCAGAACAGCCAGGCGATCGCAGCGAGCAGTCCGGGCAGGAACTGGGCCTGCATCGGATTGCCCATCCAGCAGTCGAGTTCGGCGGCGGTGGGGAGCCGGCTCGGCAGCGGCGACCCGGCCAGCGCGACAAGTCCGGCCGGAAATCCGGCGAGAATCGGGAACAGCATCAGTCCGGCACGCACGAGCACCCCCAAGGTCGTGAGGTTCCCGACGCTAGGCCCGTACCTGGTGAATCTGCTGGTCCGCGGCACTTACAACGCCCTTACAAACCACCGCTCCGAGGTCCCGCCCAGCTGGGCCGAGCCGGATGGGAAGGCTGACGATCAGCGCAGCGCGGTCCGCATGGACGCGGATGGGGTTCTTTGCCGAATGCTGAACCGTTGGATCGGTTCTGACGCCTGCCGCGTGTTCCCGCTGGGTCTGTCCGGTGATCGGTGGGTAGCGGTCGAGCAGGTCCAGAGCCCGTTTGATGTCGGGCACGTTCGCGCGCCGGTCAGCACGTAGGTCGGGGCGCCGTTGCCGTCGCAGGTCAGGTGGTGCTTTGAGCCGGGTTTGCCGCGGTTGACCGGCGACGAGCCTGTCCCAGCCTGGAAGATCCTCCTGGCGTTTCACCCTGCACGGATGAGTGCTCGCCGACTATTTGGTGTTACACCAGCCCTAGCGGTACCCGGTTGCACCGCGCGGCACGGACCGACGCCAGGCGACAGAAGGAGCCAATCCGTGAGCACGATCGGCACCCCGGACACGGCTTCTCATGGATGAACTCGCCGGAGGCGGGAGCGACGCTGTTGTGGTCGCCGGTGCTGGCTACGCCGGCCTGCACATCGCCTTGCGCCTGGGAACCATGCTGGCCAAGCGCCCCGAGGTGAAGCTGATCCTGATCGACCGCAACGATTACCATCAGGTACTCACTGAGCTGCCCCGGGTCGCCGCCGGCACCCGCGCTGCCGGAGCCGTGCGCCTGCCGCTGCAGGATGTGCTGGCCGACCGCGTCCAGTTCATACGGGCCGAGATCACCGGCTTCGACCTGGCGGCCCGGCGGCTGCTCACCACGGCGGGGCCGATCGGCTGGCGGCGGCTGGTCATGGCGTTGGGCAGCCGGCCCAACGACTTCGCCATCCCCGGCCTGGCTGAGCGGACCTTGCCGGTGTACTCGGTCGGTGACGCTGAACAGGTGTGGGCGGCGGTCGGCAGGGCGCTCGGCGCGGGCAGGCTCACCGCTGATCCGCAGGAGCAACGCCGCCGGGCGACCGTCGTGATCGGCGGCGGCGGCGCCACGGGGGTCGAACTGGCCGGTGAGCTGGCAGAGGCGCTGCCCGAGCTGGCCGGCCGGCACGGCTTGGCGCCGGACCGGCCCGCCGTGCTGCTTGTCGAGGCGGGCCCTACCATCCTGGCTGGTTCCTCACCCAAGTTGGTCGATGAGGCCACCAGCATTCTCGCGGGTTTGGGCGTGCAGGTTCGCACCGGTGCGGTGATCGGGGCCGCGACCGAGGAGGGATTCCGGCTCAAGGACGACCAGGTTGTGGCAGGTGGCGTTTTCGTCTGGGCCGGCGGGGTCAAAGCGCCTGATCTGGTGGCCAATTCGGAGTTACCGACCGGCCACAACGGGCGCATCAAAGTCGACCAATATCTTCGGGTCCTGGACCACCCGGACATTTACGTTGCCGGTGATCTGGCGTCGGTGACCGATCCGGTCAGCGGCCACGTGCTGCCTCCGCTGGCGCAGGTCGCGCTGGAGGAGGGCGAGACCGTGGCCCACAATCTGCACGCAGAGTTGGACGGCACACCTCAGGCGGCGTTCACCTTCCACGACAAGGGCTTCGTTGTCTCGGTCGGCGCCACCCGCGGGGTCGCCGAGGTCGCCGGTCTCACCAGCGGAGGGCGGCTGGCTCACCTGCTCAAGGATGCCATCGAGTGGGAGTACCGCCAGTCCGTCCGGCATCTGCGGGGCTGGGACCCGCTGATCCGGTGACCGCCCACGATCCCGATTGGAGAGCGAGCATGGGCACACGAGGCCCCTTGGACGGCGGCTTGGCCTCCCTCGGGCTCTCGGTCACACGTTGCGGGCTGGCCACCGTCTTCGTGTGGGTGGGGACACTGAAGTTCAAGGACTATGAGGTCGAGAACGCTGAGGTTCTTGTCACGGCGAGCCCGCTGACGTCGCGGTTGCGCGCGAAACTGGGTGCCCGCGGCCTCGCCCGCATCATCGGGATCACTCAGATCACGCTGGGCTCGCTGATCGCGGCCAAGGCAGTGGCGCCCCGAGCCGCAGCGCTCGGCAGCTTCGGCGCCGCGGCGATGATGCTGGGCACGCTTAGTTTCCTGGTCACGACGCCGGAGGCGTGGCAGCAAGGTCGGGGAGTGCCGCAGCTGTCCATGCTCGGTGAGGCTCTGTTGAAAGACACCGTGCTGCTCGGAGCCGCGCTGGTGACAGCGGCCGACGCGCTGCACGCCGTTACGGCCGGCAACTGACGACGCGGCGGGTCGCAGCCGGCGACCGGCTCTTCGTGGTCGAAGAAGGAGACGCTGCCGGAGCACCGCTTCGGCCCTGCCGGGAAGGCGCCGGTAAAACCTCAGCCGAGCCCGGCCCAACTTCCATCGCTCACCCGCCTCCCGTCGGTCCCGCACAGCATGGTCATCATCGGCGCGTCGTCGCCGAACTCCGGGAGAGCGCCGTGACTGGCGCTCCGGGGCGCCTCCGGTCGTGGGGAGGTGCGGTCATCGCAGTGGGCGGAAGGCGGCTCGCAGGTGTGCCGCGAACAGCTGCGGTTCCTCCCAGGCGGCGAAGTGGCCGCCGTGTTCGGCCTCGTCGAAGTAGCTGAGTGTGGGATAGGCCTGCTCGGCCCAGCTGCGCGGCGTGCGCCAGATCTCGCCGGGGAAGGTGCTGAAGCCGACCGGGATCCGCGGCGGCGGGAGCGGCCGGCTACCCGCGGCGGGCGCGTCCGGTCCGTACGCCTCCCAGTACGAGCGGGCTGCGGACGCGCCCGTGCCGGTCAGCCAGTAGGCGGTGATGTTGTCGAGGATGTGGTCGCGGGTGAGGTTGCCGGAGGGTTGCCCGTCGACGAACGCGCGGGCGATCTTGTAGTAGGCGTCGGTGTCGTGGTCGATCATCCAGGCGGCCAGGGCGACCGGCGAGTCCAGCAACGCGTACCCGATGGTCTGCGGCCGGGTGGCCATCTCCACGAAGTAGCCGTTTCCGCTGGTCTGGAAGGTCTTGATGGCGGCCAGTGCCGCGCGTTCCGCCTCGGTGTTCTGCGGCAGCGATGCGGGGTCGTTGAGCGCAGGGACCAGCAGGTTCGTGTGGATGCCGGCCAGCCCGTCCGGGCCGAGTCGGCCCATCGCGTCGGTGACGCCGGCGCCGACGTCACCGCCCTGGGCCACGTACCGGCCGTAGCCGAGCCGGCGCATCAGCTCCGCCCAGGCCCGCGCGGTCCGGGCGAGGTCCCAGCCGACTTCGGCGGGCTCGCCGGAGAAGCCGTAGCCGGGCAGTGACGGCAACACCAGGTGAAACGCGTCCGCGGCGGTGCCGCCGTGCGCGGTGGGGTCGGTGAGCGGGCCGACGGAGTCGAGCATCTCGATGACCGAGCCCGGCCAGCCGTGCGTCATGATCAGCGGCAGCGCGTGCTGATGCTGCGACCGGACGTGTACGAAGTGGATGTCGACGCCGTCGATCTCGGTGATGAACTGCGGTAACGCGTTCAGCCGGGATTCGACCCGGCGCCCGTCGTACTCGGTCGCCCAGTATTGGCGCAGCGCCTGCAGCGGGGCCAGTTGCACTCCCTGTGTGCGGTCACCGACCAGCTCTCTGGTCGGCCACCGCGTCGCCGCCAGGCGGCGCTGGAGATCGTCGAGGGTGTCTTTGGGGATCTGCACGGTGAAGGGCCGGATCGAACTTCCAGCCTGGTGCTCGGTCGTAGTCATGCGCCAGCACTTCCTCTCGTTCGCAACCCCGTGCGGAGAAGTCGCAGCTGTCAGGGACTGGTCAGGACGGTGTGGTTCGTGCGTGGGTGATCGCCCACTCGAGGGCATAGTCGGCCACCTGCTCCCAGCCGGGTTCGACGCCGGTGAAGTGCGAGCGCTCCGGGAACTCGTGGAAGTCCGTGACGGCTTCGGAGTTGCGGTACTTCTTGAAGTTGGAACGGACGACGGCGGTCGGCATCAGGTGGTCCTTGCCGCCGGCGATGAACAGCAGTGGGGCCCGCTCGTCGAGGTCGTAGTCGACCCAGGTTTCCTGGTGGCCGGGTTTGAAGTTGGCGATCAGGCCGTACGCCCACACCCAGTTGCCCGGCGCCGGGACGTGCAGCCGGTCGTACGCGGCGTCGGACTCTTCGCGGCTGACCGTGTTGGCGAAGGCGTAGTGGAACTGTTCCTTGGTGAAACCCACCGCCCGGTGCCGGTTGGCCGGGTTCCTCAGGACCGGGAACAGGGATTTGATCTGCGACGGAGGATTCACCCGTACGCCCTCGGGCGGTGCCGAGTCGATCGTCACCGCGGCGGCGCCCAAACCGCGGTTGACCAGGAGCTGGGTGAAGGTTCCGCCGAAGGAATGGCCCATGATGATCGGCGGCCGGTTCAGGCTCTCCACCACCTCCGTCAGATGATCGAGTGTCGCGGGAACGGATGCCTCGGTGATCACCTCAGGTTTCTCCCGCAAGGCCTCGACTTCGATCTCGAATCCCGGATACGCCGGCGCGATCACCTCATGACCCTTCGCCTGGTAATGCTGCACCCAGCGGTCCCAACTGCGCGGAGTCATCCACAACCCGTGGATCAACACAATCGGCAGCGGGCTGGTGGCCGGATCGCTCATGACGCTCCTTCCGATAGGGCAACACCCCATCGTGGGAAACCTCAGGCAGCGGTGCCTCATCCCCGCGGGATGAAGCACCGCACCCATTGACGCACGCGTTGGACTACATCCCTGTTGCTGACCGCGATCTGGCGCACCGTCCGCAACGAGCCGGGCGTCATCGAATAACCCGACGGCGTTTGGTACGCCGTGGCCGTGTTCACCCGCAGTGCCTCCACCGCCCTCAACCTCCCGCGTCGACGCCGTCATCGGCGCAACCGCCCGCACAGCGGTGGAACACCTTCGCAGCTAAGAGGGCATCTGATCCTCTAAATGGGGACCTCGCACTAATGCCAACATGCCGTTGCAGAGGCCTCGTCCGCTCAGCAGCGCAAGTACTCGGGCCATTGCGACCCTGGCCGGGACGGGCAGCCCGCCGCCGGCGCCAGCAGCTCAGTCGTTGGGCCACCGGCGAAACTGTCGTGAGCTGCTGCGTTCGTCCGAGCATTGGTTGGCGTTTCACGCGGAGTGGATCATATTCTGGTGTTTGGCCCGTCCGGCTCGGAGCCGCTGTTGGTGCGGCAGGCAGCCCGTTTGGAATCCGCCGCCAACCGCTTTCCGTACTTCGTACCTATGGGATGACGAGTAGCTTGCCGGTGGTACGCCGAGCCTCCAGATCACGGTGAGCCTGGGCGACCTCGGCAAGCGGGTAACGGGCCGTCACGGTGACCTCAAGCGCCTTGGTGCGCACCCATTCGAGCACGTCGGCGGCACGCGAGAGCAACTCGGACCGATCGGCGACAAAGTGCCCGAGGCTTGGCCGGATCAGGGTCAACGAACCACCCTGGGCGAGCCGGATGGGGTCGAACGGTGGCACGGCACCACTCGCGGCGCCGAAGAGTACCAGGTGCCCGCGGGTTCGTAGGCTGGCCAGGCTCGCATCAAAGGTGTCCCTGCCGACGCCGTCGAAGACGACAGGCAGTCCTTGGCCGCCATTGAGCCGCTTCACCTCGGCCGCGAGGTCATCCACTGCCGAGTAAAGGATCACCTCGGCCGCCCCGGCGCGCCGCGCCAGCTCGGCTTTCTCCGGCGTCGAGGTCGTGCCGATCACCCTGCCGCCGAGATGGGTGATGAGCTGAGTCAGCAAAAGCCCCATGCCACCGGCAGCAGCGTGCACGAGCACCGTGTCGCCTGGCTGAACCGGGTAGGCGTCCTTGACGAGATAGTGCGCCGTCATGCCCTGCAGCAGCACCGCGGCGGCGGCCTCGAAGTCGACGCCGTCGGGCAGTGGCACGAGCCGGGAGGCGTCCACGACAGCTTGCTCAGCATAGGTGCCGGGAATCTCCACCCAGCCGACCCGGTCTCCCACAGCGACGTCCGCGACACCCGGTCCAATTTCGACGACCGTGCCCGCGCCCTCGGTGCCCGGGGTGAAGGGCATCGGGAGGGTGTACCGGCCCTGGCGGTGGTAGACGTCGAGGTAGTTGACGCCGGACGCGGCAACCTCCACGACCGCCTGACCTGGACCCGGCACCGGTTGATCAGCATCGACCAGCCGCAGCACCTCGGGGCCGCCCACTTCGGAAACCTGAATCGCTCGCATGACCCCTCCTGAAACGGCTCTTCCCGCACGAAACTCCAGTCACGGAGATCCGATTCCCGCCGCGACCGGGGTGTCGTGGCCGTCACATTCAGCGGCAGAAGGGCTTGAAGCCGAAGCCCCAAGACCCCTTGTTGTTACGTTGCGGTGCCGCGTTTCGTTGGTGCTGATCCTTGGGCATGGGAGTAGCCGAACCGGTCAGGCAGTACAGAGTCGCGCTGACCGCCATGCTCCAGCCGCGGTACGCGCGCCGGGCAGGGTGTGCGAGTGGGTGCCGGTCAAGTCAGTGGTAGCGGCGGACGAAGGCGAGCGCTGTTTCGGCGACCTGGCGCCATCCGCTGTCGATGGTGAGGGAGTGGCCTCGGCCGGGGATTTCGACGATCTCGGTGACGCCCGGGTTGTCCTGCTGCTGTTTGTAGGAGGCGTTGGCGATGGCCCAGGGGACGGTGTGGTCCTGCTCGCCCGAGATGATCAGCAGCGGGCCACGGGCGGGGTTGCCGGTGTCGACCTTCACCTCGGTCCAGGGGTTGAGGTGGGCCACCGCGGCCTGGAACAGCGGTTCGCCGGAGGCGGGCACGGCGTAGGTGGCGTAGAGCTCGCGGGCCTCGCCCTCGGTGACGGCGTTGGCGAAGCCGTAGCGGAACTGCTCGTAGGTGAGCGGCACGGCGCGGTGGTAGTTGGCCGGGTTGCCGAGCACGACGCTGGCCACCCGCAGCGCCGAGATGGGCAGCGGCAGGACGCCGCGGAACGGGGCCGGGTCGATGGCGACCGAGACGGCGGACAGCCCGCGCCCTGCGGTGATCTGGGTGATCAGACCGCCGAAGGAGTGGCCGATCACGGCGGGCTTGCGGTCGAGCTTGCCGACGAGGTTGCAGAAGTGGTCGGCGACCTGGCCGACGCTCTTGCGGGCGAAGACCTCGGGGTGGGCGTTGGCCTCCTCGACGGTGGCGGGGTCGTCGGGCCAGCCCGGCACGACCGGGGCGTAGCCGGCCTCCGTGAACAGGTCCGCCCACCGGTCCCAGCTGCTGGGTAGCAGCCACAGGCCATGGACGAACACGACCGGCGGCCGGCCGCTGGCGTTGGCGTCCTCGATCTGCTGCAGGTCACGGGTGACGGTCATGCGTGGGCTCCGTTCTGGAAGGCTGCGGTCAGGTCGAATAGGTACGGCCGGTCAGCCGTCGCAGCGGCGAACGGTTGCGCGGCGGTATCCAGGACAGGTCCCGGCATGGTTCTTGCTCCTCGGTCGGTGTCGAGTCACGTGCTACGTCGAACCGACGCTAGGTAGCGCGCCGTTGATCGGGTATGGACGAGCGTGCAGACAACATTGCCGTCCACGCAGCGGCATGGAACGTTCTCGTCTCGTGCCCGTTCTACCTGCGAGAACAGCGCCGACCGGCTGATTTGATGGCCCTCGTACGGAATGTGGAGTGTGCCGTGCGGCGACGGCCGTGCTGCTCGAGACGGCAGCCGCGCCGGCGTCAGCCTCGGCGACTGGCTGCGTACCCAACGCCTCGAAGCCTGCCGCCGTGAACTCGCCAAACCGCACAACCTCGACCGCACCATCGCATCCATCGCTCACCAATGGGGCTTCGCCGACGCCACCCACTTCAGCCGCGTCTTCCGCCAGACATACGGCATAACCCCACGAGACTGGCGCGCAGCCAGAAAACGCCCCCGCGACTAATTAGCCGATCCGCACCGACTGCGGCAGATTGCCTACAACAGGTCCGGGCTCGGGGGCATCGAGGTACGAGGCGTCACGGCGCGGGAACGCCAGCGCGTCGGCGATCAACGGCGGTCTCTCCACCGGTTGTCGCATCGCAGGTAGCGGCGGTGCACACCCATGGTGGGCGGTCACCCGGCTGCGGGGCCGTACGGGCGGCCGGACAGTTGGTTCGTGGTGACGGTCAGCGGTTGAGGTAGCCGGCGAGGCCGCCGAGCTCCTCGTTGGCGATGAACACCGACCGGACGTTGAGGATGGCCTCTTCGACGTGGATGGTGCAGCCCCAGGCCGAGTCGCCCCACGAGTCGGCGATCTTCAGCTCGGCCGGGGCGGTGCAGCCGGCGGTGCCGCCGAGCTGACAGCGTTCAGGGTGCGGCGTGGTCGCCTGTACCGCAGCCGCAGCTCGCATCCGGGCGGCGAGCTCGGCGGCGGCGGCCGCGCGTTGCTCGGCATCGTCACGCAACTGGCGTTCGGCGCGTACCGCCTCGATGGTGGCCAGGCGCAGCTCCAGGTGCTGCGCGACCAGGTCGGCGAGATGGCCGAGCACGGTCGTCTGCGCCTCGGTCAGCTCCCGAGGCATCGCGTCGATCGCGGTTACGGTGCCGAGGTGGTGCCCGTCGGCGGTGACGATCGGGGCGGCGGCGTAGAACCGCAGCCCCAGCTCGCCACGCACCAGCGGATGCTCGAGGGTGCGCGGATCCGTGACCGCGTCGTTGACCACGTACGGGCCCTCGGCGCAGAACGCCGACGCGCACAGTCCCGGTTCGGTGCCGACCTGCGCGACGCCATCGAGTCCCTTGGCCGCGGCGAACCAGACCCGGTCGGCGTCGACGATGCTGACCGTGGCGATCGGGGTGCCGCACACCGCTGCCGCGGTCGCCGCGATGGTGTCGAACTGGCCGTCGGTGGGGGCATCGAGGATCTCGTAACGGCGTACCGCCGCTAACCGGGCGGGGTCGGTGAGGGCGGGCCTGTCAGCGGTGGTCGACACGGTGTGGTGCTCGCTTCCCATGGGGGTGTTCAGGCCGGGCGGAGTTCGTGGTTGCGGCGGTCATGCCGCATCCGCATCGTGCCGAGCTGCAGGCGAACGCGGCGCTCGACGAGGGGAGTCGCCGATCTGCCGGGCGTCGGGCAACGAACGGGTGAGCCGGTCGAGTTTCGGCACCACGAGGGTGTCACCGGTGCGGACGCCCGTGAGGGCCTGATCAGGGACGAGCCGGACGCGGGTGCTGCCCGAGTACGCCCGGCCGAGGTAGATCTGATCAGCGGACACGCCGAGGTCGAGCAGGATCTGCCGGTTCGCTTCGAGGTCCTGTTCGTCGGTGGAGCAGCGGGCGTAGCCGATCCGCACGGCGGTCATGCCGGTGAGCCTATCGGTAACGGATGGCCCCGCTCACCGGACAGATCACAGGACACGCCGCGCTGTGGACGCAGTTACGCGACCACCAGCGGCAGTTCGCCTCCGACATGAGCGGGGCCGGCAGCTGATCGGTCGCTTTTGTTCGTGAGTTCCGAGTTCCGATGCCAGATGTCGCTGAGTTTCGGCACCGGCGGGATCTTACCGATTTGGATGTTCGCGAGTTTGGGCGCCACCCCTCGTGGGACCAGACATCTGTCGTCGGCCAGCGCACTGCTCAACACGCGGTGACCGGTGAGGAGGCGGAACGTGCCTGACGTCGGCAGCAACCTTCGCATGGAACCTTGTGCGTCCGGCATGCGGCCGTCGCTCAGTCCAGGGCTGTCGCGCGGCCGGCAACGATGTTGCTGACGAGGTTCCCCAGCACTTCCGGCGCATCGATGTGAGCGAGGTGACCCTGCCCAGGTAAGACATGCACGGCCGCGCCCGGCAGCAGCCGCTCGACAGCGGTGAAGGCGGTGCCGTAGGGATCGGCGTCCCGGCTGTGCTCGCCGACGACAAGGTCGACCGGCACCTCCAGCGCGGCCCATCTTCCAGTATCAGGGGTGAAGGCGTTGAGCGCGGCCAGCTCCTGCGCCACAGGCGCCGCCCACAATCGCAATGATTCCCAGGCGGGGCTGGCCCGCAGTGCTGCGACGTGTTCCGGCGAGTACTTCGAAACCTCGAGGTTGACCACCTCGACAGCCCGGTCCAGGTCATCGACAGCGACCGCCGCGTGCAACGCCGGTACGGCGGCGGCTCCGAACGGACGCAGCACCGGTTCATACGCGATCACGTGCCGCACCGCCGCGGACCGCGTCGCCGTTTCGATGGCGACAAGTCCGCCGTAACTCCAGCCGAACAACCGCGCCGGCTCGTCCAGCCAGTCAAGCCATGCCAGCAGGTCGAGTACCTCGGTCTCGATACCGTAGTCGTTTCCGAGCGGTCCGCTGGGCACCCGGCCGCGTCGGTTGAGGATGAGGGTCGGCTCCGGACCCTCGACGGAGGCCACGACACGCCGCCATCCCTTGGCGTCGGTCATCACACCCGGAACGAAGACCAGCGGCATGCCAATGCCGGGGCGCCACAGGGCGTGCAGCCCGGCACCGTCACGGGCGATATGGCGAGGCTCCACCCGAGCAACTCTATGGTGGGTGCGACCGGCGGGGCTGTGATCGCGATCATGTTCTTTGGTCGACGTCCGCTGCGGCAGGTCGGTGCGCCGACACCCGGTTCGCTTCATGATTGCCCGTACGGAGGGCGCATGCTCTCGGGAGCTACGGCCCGGCACCATTGGTGCGCGCTGCGCTTCGGTGACCGGGAGTACCGTCAGGTCACCTTGCTGAGGTCCGGACATGCCGATGCCAGTGCATTCGATCATGGTGACATCAGCCCGGCTCATGGGGCGAGTTCGACGCGGGCGGGCGGACTTGGCGCTGTGGTCCGCCGTGTGGGCTTACCGAACATCGGCATGGTGCGAAAGTCGTAAGCGCTTACTGGGCAGCGGCGGGCTCACGACGAACCAGAATGGCAGCATGGAGCACAGATATGTGGGTGCGAGTGGACTGCTGGTCAGTGAGTTGTGTCTGGGCTCGATGACATTCGGGGGCGAGGCCGACGAGGCGGCGTCCCGGCTACTGCTCGACCGGTACGTCGATGCCGGCGGCAATTTCATCGACACCGCCGATGTGTACGGCGGCGGTGCGTCCGAGGAGATCATCGGCCGCTGGCTGGCCGCTCGGACCCGTGACGAGTTGGTCATCGCCACGAAGTGCTTCTGGCCGACCGGTGGCGGCCCGAACGACCATGGCGCAGGGCGTAAGCACATCATCGCGGCCGTGCACGCAAGCCTGCGACGGCTGGGCACCGACTACATCGACCTGTACCAGGTGCACGCGTTCGACGAATCCACCCCGCTGGAGGAAACCCTGTCGACTCTCGACGGGCTGGTGCGAGCGCGGTCGATCAGCTCGCGGACAACCTGGGCGCGTCCGGCTGGTCGCTCACCGACAAGCACATGGAAAGCCTCACCGTCGCCGGGGATCGTCGGCCGCTGCCGTACCCACACGGCTACCTGGCGACATCGCCACGCCGGCGCCCGTAGGCCGCCGATCCACACCCTCGCGGCGCCCGGCCACGACACCGGGGCGGTCAGCCTCGGCGGAGCTCTGGCGCACTTGCAGGACAGCGGGGAACACCCGCCGCCAGTACGGCGCGGTTTGCCGATTCACCAGCGCACGGGTGGCCGCCGCGGCCATCGTCTCGACCGGCTGACGCACGGAGGACAACGGCGGGGTGGTGCAGACGGCGATCACACTGTCGTCGAATCCCACGACCGCCACATCCTCGGGGACCCGCCGGCCCGTGTCGGCCAGAGCCTGCATCACTCCGGTCGCCATCAGGTCACAGCCGACGAAGAACGCGTCCACGTCCGCCTCCTCGGCCAGCAGGCGCAGCGTCAGCTCGTAGCCCGCCTCCCGGCGGAACTTGCCGACCGCGGAGATGTCGGCCAGCCCGAGGTCACGCACCGCGCGCCGGAATCCTTCGCGCCTGGCCTCGGCGCACGGATTGCCTTCCTGACCGTGTAGCGCGACGATGCGGCGGCGCCCGGTCTCGTGCAGGTGCACGACCGCCGCGTACGCGCCGTCGGCATTCTCCATGTCGACGAACGGGACCCCTGGGGCGGACGGGCCCATCGAGACCACCCGTTCACACCGCGCATGAAAAGTTGCCGCCAGATCCGGTGCCACATTGATCAAGATGACACCCACGCTCACCGTGTCGGCGATCTTCGCCAGCAGGGCGGCCGCGCCGGACTCGTCGACCACGTGGACCCGCAACTGCGCCTCCCCGCCGGCGAGTTCCTGCAGGATCCCGGCGGTCACTCGACCGTAGTACGGGCTGTCGCCGAAGACCGCGGCGTCATCGACGACTACCAGCTCCACCACGCTGCCGTGGCCGAAGGCCAGTGCCCGTGCGACGGGATCGGGCCGGTATCCGAGCTGGGCGATCACCCGCTGGACGTGCTCGCGGGTCTGCGGTGCCACCCCGGGGGCATTGTTGAGGACCCGGGAAACCGCTGCGGTGGACACGTTCGCCGCAGCGGCGACGTCAGCCAACGTCGGCCTCTTCGGTGACATTACCCGATCATACATTCGCCACGATCAACCTTCCGGTGTGCCGCGGTGACGCCTCGGCACCTCGCTCCACCTCGACGCTGACGTCCATGTCCTCGACGAACAATTCCGTCCGCAACGCATTCGCCGATGATTCACCAGCGTGCCGGGCTGGCATCCGCCTGTGCCGCAATCCGCGGGCGTCCCTCCCTCTCGCCTGGTAGCACGGCGTAGACGCCGGACATCGGGGCACCTACGCCGATCACGGAGTCGGAACAGGCGATGGGAACGGGCTCAACCTGTCCAAGTGCCGGGCGCCGGTGCACCTTCGTGCGGTTCTCTCCCCGCGATGACCGCTGTGGAAGGTCTGCGGCAGATCAGTGCACGCGATCATGGGCATATGCCGTTCCGTCCGCCGCCCGGCCACGCCGACCCCGATCCCCGATTCGACCCCTACCGCGAGCGTGCCGGCGTGCTCGCGGACCAGGGCGAGCCGTTCGGCGTTCTCTACCTGCGCTTTGACACATCCTGGCGGCAGCTCGGTGGTCACCTCTGGTGGCGTCGCTGGTCAGAGCCACGCGAGCACGTGACCGGCTACCTCGCCCTGAATGACGGCGGATTCGACGACTTCGTGGAAGACGCGGATACCGTGGCCGAAGAACTGGAGTACTGGGATCGCGGCCGGTTCCCCTACCGCGGCCTGCTCCTGACCGTCGAGTGGCTCGATGACGAAGGCTCCCGCCGCGCACGTTCGGACGCCTTCGGGCTCGACGCAAGTGACTGACCCGAGAGGCGGTGCGCAAGCGACCAGCACGCGGATCGCGGCATGACAGTGCGTCGTCTGGTGAGCTACTCATCCGGCATGATTGCTGAGTGCGCGACTTGGGGACGCTGAACGACCGGTGGTGGGACTGGCAAGTAGATCGGTGGGGCGTATCCGGACTCCGCCTCATTGCGGATAATGACCTAATTTATGTCCAGCCAGATTTAACTGACAGGCATCAGTTCCACGGATTTCCGCCTTCGTGGCTTTCGGGAATGTGGCCCGCTTCCATGCCAAGGTGCACATGCAGTGCGAGCGCTGCAGGCGATCGCGAACAGCCTCACGGTGAGAAGATCGCGGGGGAGCCCATGCTTGATGGGGGATAAATTTGATCTAGCCCGGAAGAAGGAGGCGACGCCGGGTGGAGTGAAGTCCGATTTCACGCACCGCGCAAATGGCATGTCATGCACGTTCATCGATCTTGTCGGGCAGGTAGCGTGCGATCCTGCGGCTGCGCCTCGGAAAGTTCTTCTCAGGTTTGCGTCGAACGGGGAAATGATGAGAATAATCTGCCAGGATGCTGCCATTAGCGTTTTGCTGCGGCCTCGCTAGGCGTTGGGATCGACAACGCGGGGAAAGTGATCACGAATCACACGGCAATCCGTGTCACGCTCGGCGTCGTTGCGACGCCGGCCCTGACCGCGCTCGCGACGGCCGCGACCGCCGCGTTGCCCGAGTCCGCGGTCACGCCGCCCCGGGCAGCGGCCGAACAACCTTCGTGCCACTAATCAGACAGAGGCCTCGCCATCCCGGCGTGTGACCACGGAGACGAATTCCCGTCGGTCCGCCAGGGTGCTGCGCCGTTCCGGCGCCTATCCAGACGTCCAGCTTTTGTCCACGGACGGAGACGCGAGCGGTACTGCTTCATAGGTGCCAGCGAAGCGTTGCCAGATCGAAACGAATGGAAAGGTACAGAGATGAGTCAGCGCATAAAGGTCATGGTCGCCGGAGCCGCGATCGCTACTCTGGGAACGACGTTTCTCGCGGTGAGCCCTGCGTACGCCGTCAGCTGCCCGTCGGGGCAGTACTGCATCTACCCGCAGCTGAACTTCGGCGGAACGCCGGTGCACTACACCGCGAGCACAAGCCAGTTGCCTGAGCCCTGGAACGACGACACGTTCTCTGCTATCAACAACACGTCGCGCGGCCTGCGGATCTACCGCGGCAGTAACTACGGGGGTTCCCATACCTGCATTCAGCCGCACCAGTCGATCGCTGACCTGACTTTCTTCTCCGTCGGTCGCTGGGGGTCCTCCGCAAAGCTCGGCAGCTCCTGCGGCTAAATACTGCAACGCCACTCGTCATGCGATACGTATCGATGATTGAGGCACCTGCCCGAACCAGGTCACCACCACGATCCGCCCGATCACCGGCCACGACCGGCACGCCGGCCAAGCCGACTTCGGCGCCGCCTGCACCGACTGCCCGCTACGCCCGCAATGCACCACAGCGAAAACCGGCCGGCACATCACCATCAGCCGCTGGGAAACCCACCTGAGCACCGCCCGCACCCGACAGACCGACCCCGCCTGGAAAGCCGACTACCAAGCCACCCGACCCAAAGTCGAACGCAAGATCGCCCACCTGATGCGCCGCCGCCACGGCGGACGCCACGCCCGCATGCGCGGACTGCACCGCGTCGCCGCCGACTTCACCCTCCTAGTGCCCTGACCAAGAACGTTCACGGTGTTGGATGACACGCCGTCGGGTTCACGGGCGGGCGGCATAATGGCGTTCAGGCTGTGCTGGTGGCAGATCCAGTACGCGTGCGGCGGCTCAGTGACCAGGAAGGTCAAACGCTGCTGCGCATCACTCGCCGGGGCACCGGCTCACCGATCCGATTACGCCGGGCCATGGTCGTGCTCGCATCCGCGGGCGGGAACACAGTGCCGGCCATCGCCCGGCTCGTGCAGGCCGACGAGGACACGATCCGGCAGGTCATCCACCGGTTCAACGAGACAGGGATGGCCAGCCTGGACCCTCGGTGGGCGGGTGGCCGTCCCCGCCAGATCAGTCCTGACGACGAGCAGTTCATCGTCACGACGGCCAAGGCGCGCCCCGAGAGTCTGGGGCGGCCGTTCACCCGGTGGAGCATCCGCAAACTCGCCGACTATCTGACCTTGCAGCCCGCCCGGTCCATCGAGATCGGGCGGGAACGGCTGCGGCAGATCCTGCACCACAACGGCATCACCTTCCAGCGGACCAAGACCTGGAAGGAATCCACCGACCCCGACCGCGACGCCAAACTCGCCCGCATCGAGTACGTGAGCAGCCACATGCCGCAGCGGGTGTTCGCGTTCGACGAGTTCGGGCCCCTCGCAGTCCGCCCCCATGGCGGTGCCGGCTGGGCACCTGCCGGGCATCCCGACCGGCTCCCGGCGAACTATCACAAGCTGCATGGGGTGCGGCAGTTCCACGGCTGCTACAGCGTCGGCGACGACCAGCTCTGGGGCGTCGTCCGGCGCCGCAAAGGCGCCGCGCAAACCCTCGCCGCGCTGAAATCCATTCGCCGGGCCCGGCCGGACGGGGCACCGATCTACATCATCTTGGACAATCTGTCCGCGCATAAGGGCAAACGAATCCGTGCCTGGGCGGCCCGCAACAAGGTCGAACTCTGCTTCACACCGACGTATGCGTCCTGGGCCAACCCGATCGAGGCGCAGTTCGGGCCGCTACGCACGTTCGTGATCGCCGGCTCGAACCATCCGAACCACACCGTCCTGGCCAGGAAACTGCACGCCTACCTACGCTGGCGCAACGCCCACGCCCGTCACCCCGACGTCCTGGACGCTCAACGCCGCGAACGAGCCCGCGTCCGCAGCGAACGACAACGACGCTGGGGCCAACCCGCCACCCGAGCGGCCTGACCCCAACACCCCAAACGTTCTTGGTCAGGGCACTAGCAGCCGCCACCAACCTCGCCCGCCTCGCCGCCCTCGGCCTCACCCACCAACTCCAAGGCTGGGCCCTCACCTGACAGTCGGAACCCACCGTTCACCAGCAACCCTCCAACCCGCCAACAGGACAAACCCCGACCCACAACCACCGCTCAACAACAACGCGGGCCGATCAAGACTCTGATCAACCCGCGTTTAACACCAGTTCCCTAGGGCCGATGCTCGGCCTCAGGCCTCCGGTCGAACTTTGCCAGCGCCGCCTTGCTGGTGCTGGCGTCCTGGAAGGTCAGCTCCCACGGGCCGGTGTTGACGTCCATGTCCTTGCCGAATCCGATCCACTTGCCAGCCAGCCGGCGCCCGGTCGGCTCGGCGAGCAGCTGGATCGCGCCGTGGTAGCGAGCACCCTTGTAGTGCCCCTGTGGGTCGGTCTGCTCGGTCCACGTGCCGGTCAGCACGTTGCCGTCCACGGTGAGGTCCATAGTTAGCGAGGACGCCGCCGAGCCGGGCACCGAGCGCACGGTCAGCTGGTCGTCGTGCTGGAGCAGCACGACGTAGTGCAGCCCGGCGTACGTGCTCTCCCGGCTGCTGCTGAAGAACTCGTAGCGGCTGAGCCAAACGCCCGAGTAACCGCCGGCGGTCCGGGCCGGGCCGGTCACTGGGACCGGAGTGTGGCGGACTTCGAGATCGTGGCCGCCACGCCCGTCGTCGACCACCACGGCGTCGACGTCGGCGGGGAAGCCGAGCGAGGAAATAGGGAGCCTAGTAACGATCTCCAGCGCCCGCGCGGTCGCTGGCCGCGGGTTGGGAATCTCGCCGGACTCGTAGCGCTGAACCGTTCGCTTAGTCATGGGCGCGCCCGCCTCGCGGATCCGCTCGGCGAACTCGTCCTGGGAGAGCCGCAGGGCGAGCCGAGCGGCGCGAAACGCGGTGTTCGGCCGGGGCTGCGTATTCATGGTCAACACCGTACGCCCCACGTCGCCGGAATGTCGCCTCTGATGTCGCCGGAATGCCGCCTTCGTCGTCGTCGCGCAAGGCGACGTCATGACGACATTCTGTCGATCAGCGATGGCGGCGGGGTTTGGACCGATCAGGAGGCCTGCCGTCGTCGCCCATAAGTGCGGTGGCGGCCGGTCTCGTCGAGGTAGGTAGAAGTGCATGGCCGCCATCGCTTCCGGACTGGAGCGGTAGGGCGGAGGCGGGTATGCGCAGCACGGTGATCGGGCACGGTTGGTGCCGGCGGTGGAGGCGTTGCCGGCCGTGGACGGTGGGGTGCAGGTGCGGGGTGGACGCGTATCCGTGCCCGGCTCGGCGGCAGCGGGCGGCGCTGGCGGCGTTGATGCGGAGGTTGCCGTGAAGCGGCCGGCCCGGCGGTTCCGGGTCTGGCCCCCCGATCCCCAACTTGTGGTCGTTCTGCTTGCCGGTGAGTTGCCGGGCTGGGAGGTCAGGTACGCGCCGGCGCTGTGTCTGCCCGGTTGTTCGCCGCGGCGGTGGGTGTATCAGGCGAGCAGGCCTTGGCCGGGCGGCGAGGAGTGGGTGGAGTGCGTTTATCCCGATGAGCTGGTGTGGTCGATCGACCGGTTCTGCGAGGTGTGCTGATGCGCGCCGGCGATCAGCAGATCCACCCGTTCGGGGTGAGTTGTCCGGCGTGCGGCGCCGGCATTGGTCAGCGATGCATCAACCGGATCGCTCGGCGACCGTTCCTGAGAACCGGCCAGGTCCATGAGAGTCGGCGGCGGCCGGTCGTTGCTCTGGTGGTGACACGGTGACCGGGCCGGATGAGACCGGCCTGTCCTGGCGCAACCGGCGGGTGATCGCCGAGCGACTCGGCTGGCCCGACGAGCGGCTGGGCGACTGTGAGCGCCTGGATCGTGAGCACCTGGGCTGGTCGGTGACCTGGTGGGACAGCCGTAACGGCGAAGCGGCCGGTTTTCGGGCTCAGCACCGGGTGCGGTGGCGCTACTTCACCTACGCGGCCGGTGGCACCGAGGCGGAGCTGGTCGCGGCGATGGCCGAGCAGGACCGTCTGGCCGCCATGCAGCTCGCCGAGTGGCGGTCACTGCGGCCGGCCGGATCAATCGTCATCGGGTCACAGTGAGCGAAGGACCGAACGATGCACGACGAGCGGCTCACGGTGCAGGAACTGCCCGGCCCGCCGGTCTACCTCTCCGAAGTGCGGCACCGGCAGTGCTGCGGACCGGTTCGCCCGCCGTCTGCTCAACCTGGTGCCCAGGCGCTGGCGAAAGCGCAGAGCCCCGAGGTGACCCGGACCCGATCGTTCCGGGTGGCCCGGACCTGTACCCGATGAGGCGGCCCGCTGCCTGAATCCGGCGAGGACCGGCGGCATACCCGAACCGAGCGGCCGCGCCCGGGGGCACCCGCGCAGGTTCTCGCCTCCCGGTCAGCGGCACCCTGTCGCCGGGTCACAGCTGACCCCCGCCACCGCGCGGGACCGCCTGCCCGCGCGGTGACCGGCGCCGGCCGCCGGGTGCGCACCCGGCACCCAACCGCTGCAAATCCCTACACCGCACCACGCGGTGTTCCTACCGGAGGAAGGAATCCGCATGGCACCGGACCGTCAGTCACGCGCCGGAAGATGCCGCAGGGGACCTGCGATCGGTGTCCGGCACCCGCCAGGCGGCCGTCGTTGCCGCAGCACGGGGTGGCCTGCCGTCTTGCGAGCCGGCTGGCACGGCCCTGACCCGCGAAGGCCCCGGACCACCACGGCCAGACACCGGGTGGCGCGATGACCAGCCAGGAGACCGCCGACGACGAACCGGGTTGCGCGCGCTGCTGGGCTCATGGTGAGCGGCCCAAGTTGATGGCCTCAGGTGAGATCACCCAACGCCTCGGCGTCAGCAGACAACGGGTGCAGCAACTCACCCAACGCGACGACTTCCCGGCGCCATATGCAGCGTTGAGCCTCGGCCGGATCTGGCTGGCCTCAGACGTGGAGCTATGGGTTCGGCAGCACTGGAGGCCACGATTGACGCGACAATGACGAAGGCGTGACGCGACGAGGCTGGCCGGTGTCGCTACGAGCCGATCGCATCGTCGCCTGCGAGCGGCAATCACGCCTGGCTTCGATCGAATGGGCGGCTCATCCGAGTCCGGATCGAACGTTCACCCATGATCAAGGTGCGTGAGCTTGGGTCCCACCTTGCAGACGTTCGCGGTGGTGAACTTACTGGCGGCGCGGGCCTGCTCGAGCGCGACTGGCAGCGTTCTTAACCACCTCTCGGCCCGGATCTTCCAAGCTTTCCGAGCCGACCTCTACTGACACACATGACTTCGGCGTCAGGCTTCGGGGACGGTGATGTCGAAGCTGAGGAAGTCCATCTCGTCGGGGTTCATGGTGTCGCCGATGTGTAGGGCGTCGATGCGGGCGAGTTCGTCGTCGGTGAGGTGGAAGTCGAAGACGTCGAAGTTCTCGGTGATGCGTTCGGCGCGTACCGATTTGGGGATGGCCGAGCGGCTTTGCTGGAGGTGCCAGCGCAGCATGACCTGCGCGGTGGTCTTGCCGTACTGGTCGCCGATGGCCGTGATGACGGGGTCGGTCAGCGGGGTCTGTGGGCTGCCGCTGTAGTGGCGGATGCCGCCGATGGGTGCCCACGCCTGGGTGAGGATGCCGTGCTTGGCGTTCGCGGCTTGCGACTGCGGCCGGATGTTGTACGGATGGAGTTCGATCTGGTTGACCGCCGGCACGATGTCGGTGCGGGCCGTCAGTTCGTCGAGGCGGATCGGCAGGAAGTTGCTGACGCCGATCGCGCGTACTTTGCCGTCGGCGAGCAGTTTCTCCAGGGCCTGGTAGGCGGCGACGGTGCGGTCGAAGTGTGCGGGCAGGGCCTGGTGCAGGATGAGCAGGTCGATGCGGTCGACGCCGAGCTTGCGTGCGCTCTTGTCGAAGGCGTGCAGCGTCTGGTCGTAGCCGTAGTCGGTGACCCAGACTTTGGTTTCGATGAAGATGTCGTCGCGGTCGATGCCGGAGCGGCGGATGGCTTCGCCGACTTCGCGTTCGTTGCCGTATGCGGCGGCGGTGTCGATGTGCCGGTAGCCGACTTCCAGGGCGGTCTGCACGGCCGCGACGGTCTGCTCGGGTGGGGTCTGGAAGACACCGAGCCCGAGCGCCGGCATGGTGACGCCGTTGTTGAGCGTGATGGTCGTCGTCATAGGAGAGCGGCTTTGCAGGCCCTGCTCACTGCCGGGTTTGATCTTCCGGTCGTCGCGCAGTTGCAGGAACGGTTCGTCGGCGGGGTCGTGGCCGGCGGCGATGGCCCGGCCGCGTTGCAGCTCGGCGTCGAGTTCCGCGCCCAGCAGGATCGCGATGTTGCTGATCCACATCCAGACCAGGAACGCGATGACGCCGCCGAGGGTGCCGTAGGTCTTGTTGTAGTTCGCGAAGTTCGCCAGGTAGAGGGCGAACGCGGCGGAGGCGACCAGCCACAGCAGCACGGCGAACAGGCCGCCGGGGCTCACCCACCGGAATCCGCCGGTCTTGGCGTTCGGCGACGCCCAGTACAGGATCGCGAACATCAGGCTGATCAGCACCAGCAGGACCGGCCACTTGGCGATGTTCCAGGTCGTCACCGCGGCGGAGCCGAGTCCGATCTTGTCGCCGACGATTCGGGCGAGGTCGCCGGTTAAGATGACGATCGCCGCGGAAGTCACGAGCACGAGCCCGACCACGGCGGTGACACCCACCCTGATCGGCAGCGTCTTCCAGACCGGCCGGCCTTCCGGGACGTCGTAGACGGCGTTCGAGGCGCGCATGAACGCCGCCGTGTAGCCGGACGCCGACCAGAACGCCACCAGAACCCCGATGACCGCGGCGATGCCGGCCTTACCCGCGTCCTGTACCTGCGTCAGGACGGTGTTGACCAACTGCTGCAGCTGCTGGTTCGGCGCCAGTTGCTGCACCGCGTCCTGGACCGTTGGTGGACCCCGTAGGCCGGCGCCTTTCCCGGCACAGGCGTCACGCTGCGGCTTGTGCCCCGAAGGTGCTTGCCGCAGTGAGTGCAGTCGGGCAGCACCTGTGCGCCGCACAGCGGGCAGAAACCGAGGTCTGGCCCTGGGTAGGTCTCCAGTGAGAGTTCGTGCTCATGACGGCGGCGGCACACGGTAGCCGCGCGGAACCCATCACCCTGGCCGTCACGGCCCCAGAACGCTGGCGGGGTTGTCCTGGTCACGATGGTGTTCGTCATGCGGCGAACCGATAGTGGCCATGCCGGCCTTCACCCCTCCCACCTCAGCCGCGTCCCCGCCGCGTCGTCGTTCACGTCCCGCCGCGTCGTCCCACTTCCAAGGAAGTGGAACGATCGTCCGGCGGCCTCTCGTGCGCCGGCGGCCCGACCAGCGCCCCGGACAAACAGCGGGCCGCCGGGCGCTGATAGACCCCCGCCAGGGCCCCACGCTGTGGCGACGCGCCGTCCGTCCTGTCCGAGGCCGTTCCGGACAGTACGAATGTGTTCCGATCGATGGCCGGACACCCGCCCGTCCGATGTGCTTCTGAGCAGTCCAGGTGGGCCGCGCCGAGCATCGTGTCGGCGACAAGCACCGCCGGAAGGGATATCCGAAGCAGGTGAGGTGCGCGATGTCCGCGCACGTACCGAGAGACGAGGGTGAGGATGAAGAGGATTCTGGTGTCCGTGTGCGCAGCAATCGCGACCACCGCGCTGGTGGCCGTGGCTCCCGCTGGGGCACGAGCAGGTACAACCGGTGAGACGATGGCGGAGAGACCCGCCGCGGCGAAGAAGAACCCCGGCATTTCGCTGGATGTCATCAACTCGCTTCCGGCCGAGCTCCGGAACGACCCGACACTCGTGGTGGATTCCAGCTACGAGATCGGAACACCGATCGTCCGCCCGGACGGGACGCCGGTCCCCGGGCAGTCGCGGGCCGCGATGGCAGCTGCGGCGGCATGCGGACGCCGCGGAGGGACGGTTGTCGCAGTGGGAACGGGACGCTGGAGCGGGGTCTCCAAGAGCGGCTGCTCGATATTGGGAAGGCCTGGCTGGGTGGTGGGGTACAGCTGGGCCAGGGCGCAGAACGTGCGTTCAACGGGGTGCGTCCAGGGACTAGGCTTCAACGCTCGGGGACAAGCCACTTGGCAGGCCATCGGCATCTGCGGAACCAGCGGTAGACGCGGCGTCCCCTGGGGGAACGTGCTGGCGACGCCCAAGGTTAGGGCCAGGACCGCGGTGATCCCTCTCGGCTTCGTAGCCACCTGGCGGCACTGACCCGCATTCTCGGCTGTGGCACCTTTGCTCCCCGGTCATCGGCGAGCAAAGGTGCCACAGGAATCCGGCCGACCATGGCCGTCGGTGACGCCGCGGAACCGGTCTTCGACGAGGACGCGCTGGATCGTGCGCTGACACTGATCATCGAGCGGGGCCGGCAGCTGATCGGCAACGCCGACGAGATCTCGGTGACGTTGTTGATCGGTCCGCGTCGGGACACGCCGGCGTGCACAAGCATCCTCGCCGGGCTGCTGGACGAATGGCAGTACCAGCAGCGGCAGGGGCCTTGCCTGGACGCGTCGGCGTACGCGGCGACGGTGACGGTGCCACCCTGCTGCGCTGACAGACCTACGCCGACACGTGGACTCGGTTGACGATCGTGATCAGCTCGCGGTTGGTGGCGCGTGCGGCTTCGAGCGCGACGGCGACTCGGGGTTCACTTGGCGTAGGGAGGTCATGGGCGTACGAGCATGCATCACCGTGCCCGGGGAACGGTTGCGCAGTTCAGCCGTTCTTGTCGGTGCGGCCCGTCCCGACCAGTGCCAGCAGGTCGCTGGAGAGGGCGGCGAGGTGAGCCGCGGTCTGTTTGGTCTGGGTGGCGCCGGTTTCGCCTTCGCGGGATACGCGAGCGGTGTCGGCTGCGGCGACGTTGACCTGTTCGACGGCGGTGGTCTGTTGTTTGGTCGAGAGTTCGATCTCGCGGGTGGCGTCGTTGGTGGTGCTGACGAGTTGAGCGATCGTGCGGAAGGCGGTGGTCGCTTCGTCGAAGTTGCGGGTGCCGGCGTCGACTGCCTGTGCGCCGGCTTCGGTGGACACGACGGTGGTGTTGACCGCTGCGCGGATCTCGTCGATGAGGGCCCGGATCTCTTTGGCGGAGATGGCGGTGCGGTCGGCGAGTTTGCGGATCTCTTCGGCGACGATGGCGAAGCGACGGCCTTGTTCGCCGGCGCCGGTGGCTTCGATGGTGGCGTTGATGGCCAGGATGTTGGTTTGTTCGGCGAGCTCGGCGACCAGTTGCACCACCGATCCGATCTGCTGCGACTTCTCGCCCAGGGCCAGCATGTGCTGCACGATCTGGTCGACCTGGGTGCGGATGGCGGTGATGGAGGCGCGGGTCTGGTTGATGGTGGCGTCGCCGTGGCGGGCGGCGGTCTCGGTGTCCTCGGCGGTCTTGGAGACGCGTTGGGCGCCCTCGGCGATCTGACGTGAGGTGATCAGGAGTTCGCTGATCGTCGTCGTGATTTCGGCCAGGGCGGCGGCTTGGTCACGGCCGCCGTTGGCCTGCTGGGCGGCTGCCACCTCCAGTTGCGCAGACGAACTCTGGATGTGGCCGACAGCGGCGCCGACCTGACGGCGTAGGGCCCGGTTGAGGCGCCGGGCGATGAACACCCCGCTGGCGAGCGCGAGCACGCCGAGGAGGGTGACGGCGATGATCGCCTGGTCGGCTTGCGTGGCGGCGTGAGCGCGGTCGAGTTCGACGTCGGCGCGTATCCGGTCGACGAGCGCGGCGTTGGCGTCCTGGACGGCCTGGCGGGCGGCGACCAGCTCAGCGGTGAGCAGCTGACTCACCTGTGTGAGGTCACGCGTCGACTGCCGCTTCTCCAGCAGGGGCGCCAGCACCGTGGTGTATCGGGTTTCGGCCGCGGTGACGTCGTCGAGCAGCTGCTTGGCCGAGTCGTCGCCGAGGCTGTCGCGTAGCCGTGCCGTTTGGTCGAGGAAGGCGTCGCGGTCCTGCCGGGTGCGTTGCAGGTCGGCCGGTTTGCCGGTGATCAAGAACCCCCGGACGCTGGACACTCGGCCTTCCATCGCGGTGCTCAGCCGTTGTGCCCGGAGCAGGTCGTCAGTCGCCGCGGTGATCGCCGTGTTGTTGCCGCGGACGACCAGGGTCAGCGCGGCGGCCGAGGTGACGGCCATGATCGAAGTGAGGCCGAGGGTCAGCGCGAAGCCGCCGACCAGTTTTCTGCCGAAGGTGAGCCGACTCATCGTCTGGTCTCCTGAGCGTGCGGATCGACTGGGAGGGCGCGGCTGCTCCCGGTGGCCCATACGACGATCAGCACAGAGGCATGTGACCGAAAGTCGCATATCAGATGTTATCGGTCAGATATCGCTGGGGCGGTCTACTGGCGCGATGGCCAGGGCGAGGTCAACGCCGGGGACGTGCCGTCCGGGCCGGCCGCCACCGCTGGAAGCCTCAGTTTTCGGTGGTCAGACCCATCCGGTGATCATTCGGCTCCGAATCACCGGGTAGGTATCGAGCGAGCGTGACCTAGGGATGGTTTTGGTGATGGCGGAGCACGGCATGAGTCGCCGGGCGCAGCATCTGAGCCCGGTGTCCGACCCGGACCCGGCGGGACGCCCGGATGCGAGCGACCTGTTACGGGCGGTCGGCCGCGGTGACGAGCAGGCCTTCGCGCGGCTCTACGACCTGGTGGCGCCCCGGGTGTACGGGCTGATCCGGCGGGTGCTGCGCGATCCGGCGCAGGCCGAGGAGGTGGCGCAGGAGGCCCTGGTGGAGGTGTGGCGAACCGCGGCCCGGTTCGACCCCGGTGGCGGGTCCGCGACGGCGTGGGTGTTCACGATCGCGCATCGGCGGGCGGTCGACCGGGTCCGTGCCGAGCAGGCGGCGGCCGATCGGACCGTCCGGGTCGGGGCGGCGTCGCTCGATACGCCGTATGACGAGGTGGCCGATGAGGTGTCCGGGCGGCTGGAGCGGCAGCAGGTGCGTAACTGCCTGGACGAGCTGACCGGCCTGCAACGGCAGGTGGTCACCATGGCGTACTACCAGGGGCACTCGTATCCGCAGGTCGCGGAGTTGTTGGAGACGCCGCTGGGCACGGTGAAGACGCGGATGCGCGATGGGCTGATCCGGCTGCGTGACTGCTTGGGCGTGGGGGTGACGGCATGACCGCGGACATTCATTCACTGGTCGGCGCATATGTGCTGGACGCGGTCGACGATCTCGAACGGGTCGCCGTCGACCGGCACCTGCGCGAGTGCGACCCGTGCCGGATAGAGGCAGCCGAGTTGGCTCAGGCCGCTGCGCGGCTGGCCGACGGCGCCTGGTCGGTGCCACCGCCGCGGCTGCGTGACAACGTCCTGGCCACGGTCGCGACGACCCGGCAGGTGCCGGTGGAGACTCCGCGCCGGTCCCGGCGGGCGTACCGGACCAGGTGGGTTGCCGCGGCCGCCGCGGTGGTCGCGGCGGCCGGCGCGGGCACGGCCGTCTTCACGATTCAGGAGCTTCGGGTACGTGACGAGCGCACCGCCGTCGAAGCCGCGCGCGCCCGGGAGGCCGAGGTGCGGGGCATCCTGGCCGCGCCGGACGTGAAACTGCGCGAGCAGCCACTGGTCGGCGGCGGCAAGGTGACCGTGGCGTACTCGCGGCTGCGGGACTCCGGGGTGATCCTGATGGCCGCGGACGCCGCACCGGCCGGCGGTCAGGTGTTCCAGCTGTGGACGGTCCGAGCCGGTAAGCCGGTGTCGGAGAAGGTGCTCGCCGCCGGCCAGACCTCGGCCGTCACGGTGGTCCACGGCATGTCGACGGCGTCCTCGGTCGGCGTCTCGGTGGAACCGCCCGGCGGATCGCCGGAGCCGACGAGGCCGGTGGCCGGCGTGAAAACAATCTGAGATTTGACCAATCCGGCGGGCGGTCGGCTCCGAATCATCGGTGTAAGTCCCGAAAAAGAGGAGCAAATCGATGCGTGCAACCAAGTTCACCGCCCTGGCCGCCGCCACCCTGTTCGCGATCTCCCTGTCCGCCTGCGGCAGTGATTCCGACGACAGCAACAGTGGCGGGACGACGGCTGCGGCGCCGACGATGACCTCGGCGGCGCCCAGCATGGCCCCGAGCATGAGCACCGACATGGTGAACTTCGGCCCGGGGTGTGCGGCGGTGCCGACCGATCCGGCGAACGCCGGCAGCTTCGAGGCGATGGGCAAGGTGCCGGTGGCCACCGCCGCGTCCGGCAACCCGCTGCTGTCCACCCTGGTCACGGCCGTGAAGAAGGCCGGTCTGGTGGACTCGCTGAACTCGGCCGACGGGATCACCGTGTTCGCGCCGACCAACGACGCGTTCGCCAAGATCCCGAAGGCGACCCTGGACAAGGTGCTGGCCGACAAGAAGACGCTGACCAGCATCCTCACCTACCACGTGGTGCCCGGCAAGCTCACCCCGGCCGACCTGGCCGGCACCCACAAGACGCTGCAGGGCCAGGACCTGACCGTGACCGGCAGTGGCGAGGCCTTCAAGGTCGGCACGGACAGCGCGTCGGTGGTCTGCGGCAACGTCCAGACCGCGAACGCCAACGTCTACATCATCGACTCCGTTCTGATGCCGAAGAGCTGATGAGCCGGCTGCGCGGGGCGATCTGCGGGATCGTCGCGGCGGGCACCGGGATCGCGGCCGCGGAACTTCTCGCGGCCGCTGTCCGTCCCGGTGCGGGTCCGCTGGTCGCGGTGGGTGGCGCGGTGATCGATGCCACCCCTACCCCGGTCAAAGAATTCGCGGTACGGGAGCTGGGCACCCACGACAAACCGGTGCTGCTCAGCGTGATCGGTGTCGTGCTGATCCTGCTGGCCGCGACGACCGGGATCGCGGCGACGAGGTGGCGGGCCGCGATCCCGGTGGGTACCGGGGTACTCGGTGCGGCGGGGGCGGCCGCCGCACTGTCTCGACCGGCCGGGACCGTGCTGGACGCGGTCCCGGCCGTGTTCGGGGCGGCACTGGCCGGGCTGGCGTTGTGGTGGCTGCTGCGCGAACGGCGCGGCGCCGCTGACGTCGTACGGGAAAATGGGGTTGATCGTCGGTTGGTTCTTCGCCTGTCGTTGCTGGCGGCCGGCGCCGGCGTAGCGGAGGCCGCGGGTCTGACCGTCTCCGGTCAGCGCGAGAACGCGGCAGGCAAGTCCCGGGAGGCGATCCGGCTTCCCGCGGCGGCCGATCCGGCGACACCGCTGCCGAACGGGATCGCAGCGGACTTCACCACACCGAACGCGAACTTCTACCGCGTGGACACCGCCCTGACCGTGCCCCGCGTCGATCCGTCGACGTGGCGGCTGAAGATCCACGGGATGGTCGACCGGGAGATCGAACTGTCCCTGGCCGACCTGCTGCGCCGGCGGCTGATCGAGCGCGACATCACCCTCAACTGCGTGTCCAACGAGGTCGGCGGCCCCTACATCGGCACCGCGCGGTGGCTGGGCGTGCCCCTCGCGGCGCTGCTGGGGGAGGCCGGTGTGCAGAGCGGCGCCGACCAGATCGTGGCCCGCTCGGTCGAGGGGATGACGATCGGCACGCCGGTGGCGACCGCGCTCGACGGCCGCGACACGATGCTCGCGGTCGGGATGAACGGCGAACCGTTGCCGCTCGACCACGGCTTCCCGGTGCGGATGCTGACCCCTGGCCTGTACGGGTACGCGGGCGCCTGCAAATGGGTGACCGAGCTGGAGCTGACCACTTTTGATCGGTTCGACGCGTACTGGGTCGAGCGCGGCTGGGGGCAGCAGGGGACGGTGAAGACCGCGTCGCGGATCGACAAGCCGAAGCCGTTCGCCCGCGTCGAAGCGGGCACGGTGACCGTGGCCGGTGTCGCGTGGGCCCAGCGGCGCGGGATCGCGGCCGTCGAGATCAGCGTCGACGGCGGGCCCTGGGCGAAGGCGGAACTGCTGCCCACCGCCTCGATCGACACCTGGACGCAGTGGCGGTTCAGCTGGAAGGCGACCGCCGGGCCGCACTCGCTCGCCGTGCGCGCCACCGACAAGTCCGGCGCGGTCCAGCCAGAAGCGCGGGCTACCCCGTTCCCGGACGGCGCGACCGGCTGGCACACGATCAGCGTCACCGTGGGTTGAACGAGGGTGGTGCGCCGGGACGTCGCCCCCAAAGGAGCGTCCGGGTGACCAATCCGGCGGCCGGCCCGCGTCGAATCCCTGCGTGTCGGGTGGTCGATACCCGCGGAAGACGGAGACGGCGTGGAACCGGACAACGACAACAGCGCCGGCGAGCGGCCTCAGGAGCTGGTGGTGGCCGACCGGTATCGGCTGCTCGCGCTGGCCGGGTCCGGGGGCATGGGCCGGGTGTGGCGCGCCCATGACGACCTGCTGGACCGGGAAGTCGCGGTCAAAGAGGTTCTCGCGCCGGCCGCTCTGCCCTACCTCGACCGCACCGAGATCCTGCGCAACACGGTCCGGGAAGCGCGGGCGGCGGCCCGGCTCGATCACCCCAACGTCATCCGGATCTTCGACGTGGTCCGCGCGGCCGGCCGGTCCTGGATCGTCATGGAGTACGTGCCGTCCCGCTCGCTGCACGACATCGTGACTCGCGACGGCCCGCTGACCCACCGGCACGCGGCCCGGATCGCCGCGACGCTGCTGGACGCACTCGACGCCGCCCACCGGGCCGGGGTGCTGCACCTAGACGTCAAACCGCACAACGTGCTGATCGCCGAGGACGGCCGGGTCGTGCTCACCGACTTCGGCTTGGCGACCATCGTGGCCGTCCCGCCCGGCCACGACGAGCCGCTCCTCGGCTCACCGCACTACATCGCCCCGGAACGGCTACGCGACGGGGTCTCCAGCCGGCAGGCCGACCTGTGGTCGCTGGGCGCCACCCTGTACGCGGCCGTGGAAGGCCGGCCACCGTTCTGCCGCGCGACCACCGCCGAGTCCCTGGCGGCCCTGCTGACCCACGCCCCTGATCTGCCGCAACATCCGGGACCGCTGCACCCTGTCATCGCCGGCCTGCTCACCGCCGACCCAGAACAGCGGCTGACCGCAGCCGACGCGCGATCGGCGTTGCGGGATCTGACCCGCCGGGCCGTCGGCGTCCACGCTGTTCCGGCGCCACGCCGCCCGGCCGACAACGCGGTCCGATACCGCTCAGCAGCCGCGCCGGTGCCCGCCGCGACTGCCCCGCCCGTGGAGCCCGCCTCCGGATCGACACCGACCCGCTGGCGGGGCCTGCTTCTGGCCGGCGTCGCCACGGCCGTGCTGGCCGTCGGCACCACCGCCGCGGTCCGCGCGTACGGCGATGACCGGATCGCACCGCCCACCCCGACCGCCGTCGCCAGCCCGATCGGCGCATGCCCCGCGACCGACGCCACGGCGCTGACCGGCTCCTCCCGTGACGACGACGCGCCGATCTCGCTGCCGGACGGCTGGCTGTGGCATGCGGACCCGGCCGGGTTCGCTCTCGCGGTGCCCCGGGGCTGGCACCGCGGCACCACGGACAGCGGCATCTGCTTCGGTGATCCCGGGGGCCTCCGGTCGTTCACCGTGCAGCGCGGTGGTCCGATCAACGGCCAACCACTGCGCCGCTGGGAGGACGCCGAGCAGCAAGCCCTACCTGGCTACCAGAAGATCAGCATGGGACTGCTTCTGATCACCGGTGGCGGTGCCGACTGGGAGTACTCCTGGCAGCCGGCGACCGGGGTCCGGCTGCACACCTACCGGATGCTGCTGGCCGCCGGCGAGGACCGCTCGTACGCGCTGACCTGGACCACCCGGGACGCTGATTGGAGTCTTGACCTGCCGATCCAGCGCACCTTCGTCAACGGTTTCCGTGACTCGTCGAGACCTGCGGTGACCTGGACCATCCCCGGCCCGCGAGGCTGAAAGAACGAGATCTTTCACCGGAACCAATCCGGGCGGCGGTCGGCTCCGAATCCCTGGCGACCGAAAAAGGTCACCCCTCGGCAAGGAGCCCCCCGTGAAACTCTCCCGTACCCTGCTCGCCGTCCCCGCCGCGGCAGTGATCCTGCTCGCCGTCCCGAGCGCCGCGTTCGCCGACGAGAGCGTGCACGTCAAACTCGACCCGCTGAACCACTCCGGCGCCTCCGGCACCGCCACGCTGACCGCCATGGCCGACGGCGACCTGAAGATCAGCATCCGGTCGACCGGCCTGGTCCCGAATTCGCCGCACGCGCAGCACCTGCACGGCTCCACCGACGGCATGGACTTCCACTGCCCCGACATGTCCGCCGACAAAGACGGCAACGGCTACGTCAGCACCGAGGAGGGCATGCCCGACTACGGCAACATCTTCATCTCGCTGACCACCAAGGGCGACACCAGCCCCAAGAGCGGCCTGGCCGTCGACCGGATGCCGGTCGCCGACGCCAAGGGCAACCTGACCTATGAGCGTACGATCCCGGCCGCCGACCTGCCCGCGGGCACGATCACGCACCTCAAGGACCTGCACGTCGTCGAGCACGGCATCGACGCGAACAAGAACGGCAAGTACGACCTCGACGGGCTCGGCGAGTCAACCCTCGCCAAGTCGGCCGGCCTGAGCGGCATCCCGGAAGAGGCGACCGACCCGGCCGTGTGCGGCATGGTCTCCGGCGCGGCAGCCGGCTCAGTACCGGTCGGCGGGGTCGCCACCGGTGACGGCAGCACCCGGCACGACTCCACCCCGCTCTACGCCCTCGGCGGCCTCGCCCTGCTCGGCGCGGCCGGCGCCTTCGCCGCCCGCCGCCGGCTGAGCTGACCATGACGGACACCGGCACCGTGAAGCCGGCCGGGAACCGCTGGGGGCGCTACGCGCTCTCGGCGGCCGTCCTGGTCCTCAGCCTCGTCGGCATCACCGCCCTGGTCAAAGGCGGCCAGGAAGAACAGCCGCGCCAGATCCCACTGGCTGCCGCCGCGTCAGCACCCGAGGCCGCGCCTGCGGCCGGCGGTGCTTCTTCGGCGGAGGCTTCGTCCGGCGGCGAGTTGACCAGCGGCCCATTGATGAGCACGTCGAAACCGACTCGCGTCGTCATCCCCGCCCTCGACGTCGACGTGCCGCTGACCGGCCTCGGCCAGCAGCCCGACGGCACCATGCAGGTGCCCACCGACGCCAAGACTGTCGGCTGGTACACCAAAGCGCCCACCCCCGGCGCGCTCGGACCGGCCGTACTCGCCGGCCATGTCGACTACCAGAAACAGCCCGGCACCTTCAACAAGCTCAGCGACCTGAAGCCCGGCGACTCGGTGAACGTCGACCGCGAGGACGGCAGCATGGCCATGTTCACCGTGGTCAAGGTCGAACGCTACGCCAAGGCGAACTTCCCGACCGACGCCGTCTACGGCGCGATCAACCGGGCCGGTCTGCGCCTGATCACCTGCGGCGGCGACTTCGACACCACCGCCGGGCACTACGAGGACAACATCGTCGTCTACGCCGACCTCACCACGGCCCACCCCGCCCGCACACCGACGGAGTAACGCCGGTTGGACACAGCCGGACCGGACACCGTCCGGTCCGGCTCAGCCTAGTTGTTGACCAGAGCCGACAGGTGTCTCACATAGGGTGTCCGATGGTTTCTACGGTGAGCGGGGGCCATCCACTACTCTTGCCTTCGTGACCGCGACCTTGATCGGCGACGCCCGACGCCCAGCAGATCGGTGATTCTCTCACCGCCGGGCGTGTCCGGTTGCAGCTCGGTTCGATGATCTACGACCCGACTGACCCCATGGGCAAGATGTTCTTCACCATCCTGGCCACCTTCGCCGAGTTCGAGGCCGACCTGCTGCGGATGCGTACCCGCGAAGGCATGGCCATCGCCAAGGCCAAGGGCAACACGGTGTACCGGGTGCTCGACCGCGCCGACACCGTCGCGGCCGTGTCGGCCGGCGCGTCATGACCGGGGCTCGCATCGCTCGTTCGAGGCTCTGCCACCGGGGTATGCGACGTGTGCCATCGCCTCCGGCGTCCCACCGGAGAATCCGTCGGTCGTGAACAGACAGGAGCGCAGCCGCCATGAGTGAGCTCGCCACGCAGGTCGACGTGCCTCGCGGTCCGCAAGCGCCCGCCGCGGCCCGCGGTGCGGTCATCGACGCGCTGCGCGGCTGGGGTCTGCACGAGCAGGCGTGGCTGGGGAACGTGAGCGTCGTGGTCAGCGAGCTGGTCACCAACGCCGTGCTGCACGGCGGTGGCCCGATCACGCTCATCCTGCGCCTGGACGAACGAGGCCTCACGCTGACCGTCGCCGACGGTTCCCCGGCCCTACCTCACCGCCGTGACCCGGACCTGACCGGTGGCCGCGGGCTGATGCTCATCGAAGCCCTCAGCAGCCGGTGGGGCGTGCTGCACGACCCCGGCGGCAAACGCGTCTGGGCCGAGCTGCCGCCATGCCCATCTGATCAACAGCTCACCACCAGCAACGGAAGGGCCGCGTGAACATCACCAGCCACCACGGCGACGACCAGGTGCGGATCGCGCTCACCGGCGAACTCGACATGGCCACGACCGAGCAGCTGCGCGCTCACCTCGATCACACCCTCATCAGCCGGCCTCGACTGGTGCTGGTCGACCTCGACGGCGTCACCTTCTGTGACTCCACCGGCATCAGCGCTCTCGTGGCAGCACGCACCGCTGCCGCAGCCGCCGGCAGCCACCTGCAGGTTGTCAACGCGCACGGCATCACCGCGAAGACCATGCAGATCACCGGTGTCCTGGAGTTCCTGACCACGCCGCCAGGGCACTGACCGGACCGACAGGAGTCGTTGATCCATACCGGGCAGCAGTGCCCGCCGTTTGTTGCGACGCGTTCGACTATGCGGTCAACGCCGACACCGCGCACCTGGCCCTTTCGACGCCGTCGGGCACGGATCGGCCGGCGCCCTGCGCCCGGTCATGCTTCGTCCGCAGGTCAGTAGGCGCCCGGACGCGCCGTCGGTCGGCGGGCTGTCGCCGTCCCGCGCCCCGGCGCCACCTCCTCAGCGTGGGGCAGCCGGTCCTTACGCCGCCGTGGGAACGATGATTTCCTCGGCTACGGCAATCCGGTCCCGGCCGGCGTTCTTGGCGGCGTAAAGGGCCCGGTCGGCGTAGAGCACGAGGGAGCTCGCGTCGTCGGTCTCGACCGGCAGGAAGGCGACGCCCACCGAGACTGTCACCCGGTGCAGGCGTCCGTCGCCCACCGCGATGGGTACCGCGCCGACCCCGCACCGGACCTGTTCGGCGATCGCCGTGGCCGTGTCGTGATCGGCCGAGGGCAGCAGCACCGCGAACTCCTCGCCGCCGTAGCGCGCCACCAGGTCGCCGGGGCGGACGGTCTTGCCGAGCCGGTGCGCCACCTCGATGAGCACCCGGTCGCCGCCGTCGTGGCCGAAGGTGTCGTTGACCTTCTTGAAGTGGTCGATGTCGAGCAGCAGCATGCTCAGCGGGTGCCGCGTGCGGGCGGCCCGGATCGCCTCCGTGCGCAGGGACTGCTCGAAGTAACGGCGGCTGCGCAGCCCGGTGAGGCCGTCGGTGATCGCCGCGAGGCGTTGTGCCTGCACCAGTCCGACCATGCGGGCCAGCACGAGCATGAAGAGCACGTTGCAGGCGATCCCGGCGATGAGCACGTGCGGGGACCGGTGCCGCAGGACCTGCACGATCAGGCTGGTCGAGGCCGTGCTGGCGGCCATGGCGAGCATGGCCAGCCGGCCCACGGTGGCATCGGGCGTCGCGGTGGAGGACTCGGCCGCCATCACCGGCACGGCCGGGTGCAGCATGCCAGCGGCGAGCAGGAAGCTGGCGGCCATCCACACCGCGTCGAGGTGATTCCCGTCCTGGTAGGTGCCGTTGAGCTGCTGGATCGCGTACGTCATGTCGGCGTACAGGATGAGCGCGAGGTAGCCGCCGAGCATTCGCAGCGGCACGGGCCGCTGCCCGGCGCCGAGCATGAGCCGGGCGCCCACCGTGATGAGCATGAGGTCGCCGACAGGGTAGGCCGCCGCCACCACGTTGGCCAGGAGGCCCGCCGACCCGTCCATCGAGGGCGCGATGATGAACTCGTACGCGAGGTAGCCGGCACTGACGGCCACGATGGCCGCGTCGATCGCGCTGGCGCCGTCCCAGCCCGGGGTGCGCCGCCGTACGATCAGCAGCAAGCCGGCCGCCATCAGCGGATATTGCAGCAGGTAAGCGATGTCGGAGACGTTGGGAACCGGCGCTTGCGGATAGATGATGGCGAGAATGTAGTAGATCACGTCGCCGGCCGCGGCGGCCAGAGCGGCGGCACCCAGCAGGAGCAGCATCCACCGCATGCCGCGGTGGCGGCGGGCCGCGATCAGGCACGCCACGGCCAGCGTGGCGTTCGCGCTCACGAACAGCGCCATCTGCACGCCCGCCCAGGCGTCACCCAGGCTCAGCACCCAGTAGTAGACGCCGATCACCACCGGCGCTGCCGCGATCAGCAAGTGCCACGGCTGGACGCGCCGGTCGCCCGCGGCGACTGCTATCCGCTTCACGTATCCAGAGTGGGACACCCCGGGTGCAGAAAGGGTGCAAAAGGAAGGTTCGGGTTGGTCCTCGACACGGTCGAGGTGCCCGCCTCTGCCGCGGAACCGGTCAGAGGCGCAGGCATCGCCACGGCGAGGGCGGGATGAAGGCGTCGGCCTCTGGCTCACGAGTAGGGGAACACCCATGTTTCATGGTGGTTTGCCGGAGATCGGATACAAGCAACGGGATGCGTTCACCACCGCGATCCTCGCCCAGGCCACCGCCGCAGTGCCCGTCGGGCGCTGGCTCGACCGGCACGGCGGCCGCGCCCTGATGACCACCGGCACCCTGCTCGGCACCACCATGCTGATCGCCTGTGCGCACGCCCGCACCGTCTGGCAGCTGTACCTGATCTTCGCCGGGCTCGGCGTCGCGATGGCGATGGCCCTCTACGAGGCCGCCACCCCGGTCCTGGTGTCCTGGTTCGACGCCGCACGACGGCCGAAGGCGATCCTCGGCATGATCGTCGTGGCCGGGTTCGCCAGCACCATCTTCATGCCCCTCACCGGCTGGCTCAGCGACCGGCACGGTTGGCGCACCACTGTGCTCCTGCTCGCCGGGCTGTACGCGGCCGTCGCCGTTCCGCTGCACTGGCTGGTCGTCCGCCGTCCGCCCACGGCCGCCGCTCATCCGGCCAGGCGCGTAGCCGCGCACCGCCGCATCCTGATCCGGGCTGCGATGCGCGACCGCCGGTTCTGGTGGCTGGCCGCCGCGTTCCTCGCCCACGCCGCCGCCATGACGACCATGACCGTCCACCTGGTCGGCTACCTCATCAGCCGCGGACACCCAGCGATCTTCGCCGCGACCGTGGCCGGGCTGCTCGGGATCCTGTCGGTCACCGGCCGGCTGCTATTGACCGCCACCGCCCGCCGGGTCCTGCTGCACCGCATCGTCGCCGCCGTCTTCGCCCTGCAAGCCACCGCTTCGTTCAGCCTGCCGCTGCTCGCCGGAACGAAGCCCGGGGCGATCGTCGCCGTCACTGCCTTCGGTCTCGGATTCGGCCTCGCCAGCCTCGCCACCCCTCAACTTCTCGCCGACCGGTACGGCACCGACGCGTACGCCAGCATCGCCGGCACCCTCGCCGCACTCATCCCGCTCGCCAAAGCCGGCGCACCGCTGGCCGCCGCCTTCCTGCTCACCGCCTCCGGCGACTACCAGATCGTCCTGCTCATCACCGGCGGCGCCAGCCTGGTCGCTTCGGTCGGCATCCTCGCCCGCGCCGACACCCCACCGCCACCCGCCGCGTCGACCACCACAGTGCGAACCGCAGACCACACCAGCTGACCGGACGGCCTACGACCGTGTCGGCACGGCCGGCGACCGGGCGAGCGCCCAGGCCGCAGGCACACACAGGCCGTACATGACCAGCCCGTACGCCAGCAACGCCAGCACCACCGTCGGCGACGCCGCCGTGGCAAAGAACAACCCGAGCGTCAGGTTCCGCACCCCGCTGGTCATCGCCACCGCCCGCCGCTGCGCCGGCGACCCCCACCCGACGAAGACCGGCAGCAGGCTCGCGACCACCAACACAACGATCACCCCGACACCGGCCCAGCCGACCTGCGGCAACCGCCCGATCCCCGTGACCAGGAAATACACGACCACCCCGGCCAGCAGCACGTCCGCGGCCCGCCGCGCCACCCGATGCACTCTGTCCGCGGTTGGCGGCCGGGTCCGGCGCAGCCACATCCCCACCGCCAGCGGCACCACCTGACCGGCCAGGCCACCACCCACCACGAGCAGCCCACCCGCGCCCGGCGCGACCACACTGTGACCGGCCACCGCCGCCCACAACGGCACCGCCACCAACCCCAACGGGCCGAGCAGAACCTGTAAACCCGCGCTGACCGTGACATCACCGCGGGCATGCAACGTCAACAAGGCGCCCGTCCCACCACCCGGAGCAGCCGCCGCCAGCACCACCCCGAGCGCCACCTCCGGACGAAGACCGGCGGCGGTCACCAGCGCGACCGCCACACCGGGCAGCACCAGCACGTTGACCACGACAGCAGCCGCGACGAGGCCGCGCCGCCTCAACAACGCCCGGAACTCCGGCACACCGGTGGAGGTTCCGACCGCGAGCATCGACGCCACCAGCAACAACACGACCGCGACAGTGCTCACCGCCCACTTCCCGCGGCGTGCCGACCCGCACGCGCCAGCAACCCGTCGAGCACGAACCCGGCGTCGCGGCCCACCCCGCGCAGCGTGGCCGAGGCGAAACTGCGCTGCCGCTCCACACCCACAAAGCCCAGCCCCGCAACCGCGGCCGACACCCCACCGGCATGCCGAGGCAGGCCCTGCCCGTCGAGCGCCCCGGTTCCCGCCAGATACGGCAGATCCGGCCGATACCCGGTGGCCAGCACGATCACCTCCACCCGTTCCACCGTGCCGTCGGCCCACCACACCCGATCGCCGTCCACCTGCGCGAACAACGGCCGGTGATCAGGCCGCCCCGCCCGGATCGCCGCCCGGTACCGGCCGTCATCGATCACCGGCACCGCCCCGGCCACCAGCCGCGGACCCCACGACGAGGTATCCAGACCGGTCCGCGTCAACCACCAGTGGAAGTCCCGGCCCAGGATCCGCTGCCGCTGGAACCGCAGCGGCCTACGCGTCGCCAGGCTGACGTTCGCGACCCCGGCGAGTTCCACGGCGATCTGCACCGCCGAGTTCCCGCCACCGACCACCACCACCCGCGCACCGGCGAACCCGTCCGGGTTGCGGTACTGCGCGGCGTGCAGAACCCGGCCGGTGAACGACTCAAGACCGGGCAGCGTCGGAAGGTACGGGGTGCCGAATCCGCCGGTGGCCGCCACCACCGCCGGCGCCCGCACCTCCGAACCGTCCGCCACCGCAACGGTGAAGGCGCCGCCGTCGGCGGTGACCCGCTCGACTCGGGCGCCGAAGCGCACTTCGGCGTCGAGGCCTGCGGCGTAGGCGGCCAGGTAGTCGACGACCTCGTCACGCACGGGATACCGGTCCGGGTCACCCGGGAAGGCCCGGCCCGGCAACGCGGAGAAACTAGCCGGAGAGAAGAGCGTGAGGCTGTCGTAGTACGACGGCCATGACCCACCCGGCCCCGGCGATGCGTCCAGGACCAGCGGTCGCAGACTGCGGCGCAGGGCAACGTGTGCGGTGGCCAGGCCGGACTGGCCACCACCGATGACGACGAGGTCAGCGGAAGTCATACCGGCAATGTATCGTCACATCGGGAAATGACGAAATGAAGGTTCGGGGACACTGGTGGAGATGACGACGCCTGTACCGCTCGACGGATCCGCGCAGGACTTCCTCAAAGCCCTCGCCAGCGAGACCCGCCAGCAGATCATGTTGTTGTTCGCCGGCGGCCGGCAGCTGACCGTCGGCGAGGTCGCCGCCGCGTGTGGCCTCGGTCAATCGACCACGAGCGAGCAACTCGCGGTTTTGCGCCGCGGGGGCCTGCTGACCGCGACGCGCGACGGCAAACTCGTCCGCTACCGCGCCGACCCCACAGCAATCGGCGCCCGCCTTGCCGACTTGCAGGCCTACCTCGCGTGCTGCTGCCCTCCGTCGGATGCCGGATGTGAAGCCTCGAGTCAAAAAGCCGATTCCAGCGCCGACTCTTGATTGAAACTCAAACTGACTCCTGCGCTGCCGCAACTCGCCGCCGCCAAGGACTGCCTGGTCACCGGCTTCTACGCCGTCCGCCGGCCGATTCTGACTACGGATCAGAAGGTTAGGGGTTCGAGTCCCTTCGCGCGCACCAAAGTTCAAGGCCGTCCCCGAAGTCCCCCTAATGGGAATGTGGTGATCGCGTGTCGCCGACGTGTGAATCCGCCGTGGAGGAAAGCCTGGCGGGGAGCCCTATCCTGACGCCCTTGGGTTCCCCCCGGTGTGGGTGTGGTTTCGGGGTGTACCCAAGCGGACGAGCTACCCGAGTGTGCCGGTCGCCCTGCGCTGTCGCGTTGACCCCTGCTGGCTATGGCCATCGTGCCGTCCGGCCGGGCGTCGGCCCGGCCCATCGCGGAAACAGTTGACCCAAGGTGTCGGCCATCGCGGCTATCTGCCGCTTTACCAGCGCTTTCAAAAGATTCACAAGGTACGTGGCGAATTGGTCAAGTTACCCGCAAGGCTCTTCAATGAGAGTCCCATGCGAGCGGATATTTCGCCGGCCATCTCTATGGGATGTGTCGATGACTCTCCGGTCGCTCGATGAGCGGCCATCCACGACCCAAGGGCTACTTAATGATCATGAAGCGTAGTTTGCTCTCCGCTGCACTTGGTACCGCGGCCTTGCTCGCTGCGAGCGCTGTGCCTGCGCAGGCCGCCACCTACCGCGATCCGACCCCCGGCTCGGGCAAGCTGTCGACACTGGCCGCGTCCGGCTGCAGGGCCGCGCCGTACTCGTTCCAATTCGACGGCTACGGCGCTATTGCCTTTCCGGAGGACCCCGCCGGCCAGTGGAATTTCACGGTCACGCCGGTGCTGAAGACCACCACGCAGTGCAATGACATCAACGTCAAGAACACGACCAGGGGCAAGATCCGCGTCTGTGTCATGTTCGGCAGGACCGGTACGACCTGCAACTACCAAACCACCATCGCGGCCGGCGCCTGGGCGAACGCGGCCACCGACGTCAGGGACGGCACCTACTTCCGGATGCGGCTCGGGACCCTGTACAACACCTCCGGCTGGGCGACCGGCGCGAGCGGAGTGGCCGACTTCTGATCAGGCGATCGTCGTAGAGGCACCCGGCGGCAACCGGGTGCCGTTTCACATCCCTGGCGCTGGCGCACAGCGCTCAAGCGCGCCCGGCATGAGCGTCGCGAGAAGGCCCGGCGAGCCGAGGGTGAGGCCTGACCCGCAGCGGTGAGAACCGCCCGCCATGCCTACTCCGGAGCACGAAGATCCGGCATGGGCGTACCCCAAACAGGTACCCGGCAGATCAGCCCTGCATGGCCTCTTGCCATACAGCGGTGTCGGTGGTGGCGCGCTCGCGTAGTAAGGGCAGGGTGTCGGGGTCGTCGGCCCAGCTGGCCGCGAGTACCTGCACCGCTACCAGGGTGGCCCCGTGGCCCTTAGGTGATGGCGGCGATGGTGAGGGTGGCGTCGCGGACGGCGAGCTTGTCGTACCGGGTGGCCATCGAGCGGTGCTGTTTGAGCTGGTTGATGCCGCACTCGACGGCATGACGCAGGCGGTAGGTGTCGGGGTCGAAGGCAGGCGGGCGTCCGCCCTTGGACCCTTTGGCCTTGCGGTGCGCGTCCTGATCGGCCTTGCTCGGGATGCACGCTCGGACCCCGCGCCGGCACAGGTAGGCCCGGTTGGCCTTGGACGTGTAAGCCTTGTCGGCCAGCTTCATGTCAGGCCGGGTCCGGGGCCGGCCGCCACCGGCTCGGACAACGCGCACCTTGGCCAGCACCCTGTTTCGAGGCGTGGCCGGTACACCGTCTCGACGGGGGTGAGCCGGGGTACCGGCCGCCTTCTGCCAGGGTGCCGGATCTGGCGACTGCCTGTAAGTCCTGATCAGCGGTTGCGGCACGGTCAGGTGGCGGCGGTGGGTGCGGTGCGGTGTTCGGCGAGCAGGCGCATGGTTTCGGCGGCGCCGGCGGTCAGGACGGCGATGTCGTGTTCGCTGAAGGTGCGAGGGATGACGTCGATGACGCAGTGGGCGCCGAGAACGTGGCCGCTGTCGTCGCTCAGGGGTACGCCTGCGTAACTGCGGATCGGTGCGATGGCGAAGATCGGGTTCACCGCGTGCAGGGGGTCGGTGGTGCCGTCGGTGATGCAGTACGGCTTGCCGGCGAGCACGGTGTGGGTGCACAGCGCCCATTCGGCCGGGGTGCCCTGAACTTCACCGATCCAGGCCGGTACGCCGTGCTGACCGATGATGAACTGCGAGCTGTCGAGCACCACCGAGCTCATGGACACCGGTGCGTGCAGCAGGTCGGCGGTGTGGGCCGCGACGGCGTCCAGCCGGGCTTGCAGGGTGGGATCGAAGACGTCGTATCGGGCGATCTGCTGGATGCGGGCGGGTTCGCCGAGCCGGTCGAACAGTTCACTGGGGGTGATGGTGGTCATGCGGTGCTCCTGGTCATGGTGTGCGCGGCGGATAGGTGAGTATGCGAGGAAAGGCGGATCCGCAGGGCCTGGGCGCAGAGTCGGCTGACCGGGTCAAGCCCGGTCATCGCGGTGAGCAGCCGGTGCAGGTCGTCATCGCTGGTTTCGGTGCCGGAGAGCCCGGCGGTCTGCAGGAGCCGTGCCCAGGCGGAGCGGCCGGTGTGGCCGTGCACCCGGTGCATCGCCTCACGGGCGTCTGCCATGGTGGGGCGACGCAGCCCGTACGGGCTGGTGGCGCTGTTGTCGGGTGGGGTCGGCATGGGACGCCTCCGGGGTGCCGAGCAGGCCGCCCGGCGTTCGCGGAGGAACCTTTGTGCCGGGTGCTGCAAAGGGACGGCGGTCAGTAGCGGAAGCTGCCGACCAGGTTGGTAAGGTCGCTGGCCAGGCGGGTCAGGTCGCCGGCCGCCTGCTGGGTGGCCCTGGCTCCGTCAGCGGTAGCGCTGGCAACCTCGGCCACGCCGGACACGGTGCGGGCCACATCACCGCTGCTGGACGCCGCCTCGGCCACTGTTCGACTCATCTCGCCAGTGGTGGCGGTTTGCTCCTCCACCGCGGAGGCGATGGTAGTGGTGTAGTCGCCGATCTGCCCGATCACTTCGGAAATCTCCCCGATCGCGGTGGCGGCGGTGGCGCTGGAAGCCTGGATGTTGGCGATCCGGCCGGTGATCTCCTCGGTGGCCTTCGCGGTCTGCTGCGCCAGCTCCTTGACCTCGCCTGCCACCACGGCGAAGCCCTTGCCCAGCTCGCCCGCGCGGGCGGCCTCGATGGTCGCGTTCAAGGCCAGCAGGTTGGTCTGCTCCGCAATGCTGGTGATCAGCCGGACCACGTCGCCGATCTCCGCGCTGGCCGCGCCGAGCGCGGCGACCTGATTGGTGGTGCGCTCCGCGACCGCCATCCCGGCCTGGGACACCTCGGCCGCCCTACTGGCATTCGACGCGATCTCGGTGATGGAAGCGCTCATCTGTTCCGCGCCGGCGGCGATCGACTGAACCCCGGCGTTGACCTCTTCGCTCGCTGAGGTTGCCGTGCTGGCCCGCTGCGCGGCATCCGCGGCACCGGCCTGCAGCTGGGTGCTGACCGCGGACAGTTCCTCCGACGCGCTGGCCAGCGTCACCGCCGATCCCCCGATAGTGGTCACTGCCTGGCGCAGTGCCCCAACAGCGGCGTCCAGGGCGCGGCCCATCTGCCCGGGCTCGTCCCGAGAGGTCAGTCCGGTGCTGCGGGTCAGGTCGTTGCTGGAGAGTGCGTCACACACAGTCTTAACCCTGCGCAGCGACCGCACGATGGACCGGGCCACGAACACGCCCAGCCCCACCGCCAGCACTAGACCCACCACTAGCAACAGGATCGACTGGACCCGGCCGGATTGGTAGCCCGACTGCGCTGCCGCCGCATTGCGGGCGGCGTCGGCGTCCTCGGCCGCAGTCAAGGCTGCGAGGTCCTTGTCAACCTGTTCGATGACCGGCTCAGCCTCGGTGTCGCGGATCTTCGCCCACGAGATCAGGTCGCTCGTGTTGCCGGCCGGTATGAGTTTGCCTTCGAGCAGCTCGGCATAAGCCTGCCACCTCGTCTCCAGATCCTCGATGACAGCGGGGTCACCCGCCGGGAAACTCTGCCGGTAGGCGGCCAGTCCCGCCTTGACTTCCTGCAGGCCGGCGGTGGCCTCTTTGGTGAAGCGGGCCGTGCTGGCGGCGTCCACCGACAGTGCTTGATTCGCGGCGTCCGACCGCACCTGGGTCATCGCGCCGTCCACCAGCCCAATATCCTTGACGCTGGCCACGTTGCTGCGGTAAATCCTCTGCGCGGACTCGCTGGCATCACTGAGCGCCGACAGTCCCAGCACCCCGACCAGCAACGCCACCAGTGCAGCGATCCCCACTGCCGTTAGAATCTTGATGTTGACGCTCAGGTCCGCAAACGATCGCCGGCCCCGCGTCGCCGTTGTCATCGGAACGGCACCAGCATAGGAACTCATATGGGTATCTCCTCGGCAGGTTGACTCAAACACAGCCGTTCCCCGGCCGGTCACTTCCTACGGTCAGCGCGCCAGCCGCACTACTAACCGATCGGCAACTATCGGCACTCGCTGAGCCGTCCCCTCCCCGGCGAGGTCGTCGTGCGGGCGCGCGACATCCGGTCGCCTCCGGTCGTTGATCGGCAAGGAAGACGCAGCCATCCCGGTTCCTTCGGGCCTCACCGACGCCGTTCACATGGCACTGCGAACCACTCCGACCCTGCCGCAGGATTACCGAAACGCCAACGGACTAGCATTCCGGGACCAATCCCTATGGCCCCCATGACGGTTATCGCGTGGCAACTGGCAACCATCCCACAGATGACTACGCTCAGTAGTGGCAGGGTTGCCCCTGCGTACGACGGGATCAGCAGCGAGCCCACGCAGGGGCGATCGGAGGGCACATCATGGGTCAGAAGCAACAGCAACCGCGCATTGTGTGCGACGAGAGCCTGCCGGTCAGCGTCCTGGAACCGGTGCTGGCCAGCGCGGCGGAGGCGTTCACCAGCATTGACGCCGACGGAGTCGTGGTGGCTTGGAACCAGCAGGCCGAGGCATTGTTCGGTTACCCGCTTGGCCGCGGCCGTCGGCCTGAACTTCGGTGATCGGGCGGCGTAGCCGGCCCTGGCCGTTGCCCAGCCCTTCCCAACGGGCGCTGACGCGGCGCAGCGTGACGTCGGCATCCGGCCACTCGCCGATCGGGAGCAGGACCGTGCCGCGCTGGCGGGCCCGGGCGGCGAGCCGGCTGGCCACCGTGGGGCTGATCGGGCCGGGTGGCCGGATCGCGACCAGGTCGACGCCGTCGATCAGGGTGGCGACGATGGTGGGCCAGTCCGGGCCGGGCTCGGGCACCAACGCCAGCTCCAGCGGGATGCCGGCCTCGGCGGCCGCGAGCGCGCCGAACTGTGGCATCCCGCTGACGCAGGCCCAGGCGCCCTCACGCATCGCGGCGACGAGCTGCAGCTGCAGCAGTGGAGCTGGCCGCCGCGATGGTGGTGCCGCGGCGCAGGCCCGTCCAGGGCAGCAGCGGCCGGATCGTGTCGTAGGTCGGCAGCTGCTTGGCGAGGTCCGGGGCGTCGAGGTCGGTGTGGGTTGCCGGCTGAATCGCGTGGGCGAGCGCGCCGATCGTGGCGAGGTTCGCTGCGGCCGCGTTGATCCAGGTGAGCGCGGCGAGCGCGTCGCTGGTGCCGGCGATCCGCCCGGATCCAGCCCACCTGGTGCCCGTGGCCATAGCTCTTCCCGGCGTCGTGCGCCGCAAGGGGAAGCTCGGCGGTGACTACCGTCCTCACCCGACCCGGCTTCGCGACCAAACCCGGTGGAACACATGTTCTAAAAGGCAGAGTAGCGGCTGCTCAATCGGTGTGCAGCACCGCGATTGGAGCGGCTGGCCCAGGTATGCGCTGTTGAGCGACGGGTTGATGTCAGCGGAAACGACAGGTTGATGTCAGTGCTGACGACAGGTTGATGTCAGCGCTCCTCGTGTTGAGTCGAGGCCTCGGGCGTACGGGGTAGGGGTAGAGGTAGAGGCTGAACTCGACGTCCTCGGTGGGGTGTGCGCGGTCGGGGTCGTTGCCGACGTGGAGCAGGCCGCTGGTCTTGAGTGATTGTTCGTCGTCGAGGTGGTCCTCGCGCCAGGTTGCGTAGTCCGGGTGGTTGCCGAACGCATGGGCGGCGAGCAGCGCGGTGGCTTCGCCGGTGGTGAGGTCGTGGTGGAAGTGCGCGACGTTGGCTAGGTCGTCGTGTTGCTGGGTGGTAAGGACGTCGCGGCGTGCGCTGACGGTCCAGGTCGACGGTTGGACACGGCGGAGGGCGACGGGCCCGCCGAGGTGGGGGTACGCGACGGCGCGTTGCAAGGCGTCGGTGGTTCGGTCAAGTGTCCAGCTCAGGGCGGTTGCGAGGGCGTCGGTGGTGAGCGGGACGCTGGTGGTGGCCAGCGCGGTGAGGGTGGTGAGGGCGTCGTGGTCGTGCTGGTCGCGCCCGGTGACGGGGGCGGCTGGTGCGGGTTCGAGGTCGGGGATGAGGTCGCCGGGATGCAGGTCGAGCCGTCGGGCCAGCTCGATGATGACCTTGACGGGCAGGCTGCTGAGATCGTCGGTGTTGTCGTTGCGGTGCAGGTGGTGGGGATGGATGCCGAGCAGGTCACCGAGTTCCCACAGCGATAGGCCGCACGCTGCGGCGCGGGCGTAGAGCAGCTCACGATTCATGATGTTGGTCCCGCCATCGGGTCGAGACGCGGGCGACAACGTCGCGGTCGAGTTGATGCAGCGTGAGGCCGCGTTCAGTCAGCCAGCCTTCGGTTCGGGGGTGCATTCCTTGGTCGGTGCCGTGTCGACACGGGTTGCGGTGTAGCCACGGTGCGGGCCGGTTGATGCGCTCGCACGTTCTGATGGTGGCTTCGCGCAGCTCGGCGCCGGGGTCGCGTTCCGGGATGCGAGTGTGCAGGAAGAACCGGTCGCGGATGGTGGCGCGCTGGCGGTGTCGGTACGCCAGGTGTGAGGCCAGGACGTTGCGGGCGTAGCTGGGTACGGCGATCGGTCCTGTTCCGATGCCGGGCAGGCTGCGCCGGCCGGTGAAGTTGATGTACCCGTCGGTGGTGACGTCGCTGCAGCGTAGGTCGGCGAATGATGCCGGGGCATGGTTGAGGTGCAATGTCAGGACGGCGGCCGCGGCATGGTCGGTGCGTGCCATCGTGGTGATCGCCAGGGTTGCGCTCGGGGTGAGGTTGCCGAGCAGGCGGGCGGCGGGGTCGGCGCCGAGGGCGTCGGGGGTCCAGCGCAGCAGGACGCCGTGCAGGAACAGGGCGGCTTGGGTACCCCGGAGCCGGATCAGTGCGGCGCTCGCGTCGGTGGCCGGGCCGAGCTGCTCATCGCGGAGCCATCCGGTGAGGATGTCGGCGTACCCGCTGAGGTCGGCCAGGACTCGGTCGGCCGGATCTTGTCCGTACTGCGCGTTGATCCACCTGTGGGTGTTCGCGGCGGCGTCGCGGTAGATGTTGTCCGCGGCGGCGAACGCGCGTGGGGTGAGGTGGCGCCGGGCGGCGGCCCGGAAGGTGGTGAAGTCCGCCGTCGGCAGGCGTGGCCATAGCGGGCGGGCCGGGGCTGGCTCGGGGGAGCGGCGGCGCGGCGGGGCGGCCCAGATCAATTCGTTCGGCCAGAGCCGGCGGACGGTGTGCCCGGCCGCCTGCAGAGCGCTGATCGCCTTGTCGCCTGCGTCGGTGTCGGGGCTGCTCCACATCAGCCACAGTCCGGCCCGTACGTCACCGGCGAGGTGAGCCAGGTCGAGGAGTCGCTCGTGGGGCAGGGCGTGGGCTCGGTCGACGAGCAGGTCGGTGATGGTGGTGCCGGCGAGCCAGGCCCGGGCCAGCTCCCATTCCCGCTGGTTCAGCCGCTCATTCTGCAGCACCTGCGGGTTTTTGCCGACCGCGGTCAGGATGTCCAGTGCCAGCTCGGCGCGGTTGGTCGAGCCGGGGGTGGGGCGCACGACCAGCCGACTGCCTCCGTGCAGCCGCCATGTCGTGGCGAGGTCGTGCAGGTAGTGCACGGTGCGGCGGGGGTCGTCGTGGTTGTCGATCCAACCGATCGGGCACGGCAGCATCAGGACCCGAGACCGCCGAGCAGCGCGTAGGCGTTGCCTGCCACGTCGGCGTCGATGGTGGCCGTCCGGGCTTCGCGGCACAGGCCTGCGGCGGTGTGGGTGAACACGGCCCAGTCGCGCAGGGTGCCTTTGCCGTAGACGGCGTCGATGTCGGCCAGCAGCGCGTCGTCTGCGGCAGCGTAGATCGGGTGGTAGCTGCGGATCAGGGCCGGGACCTGGGCTCGGTCGAGGCGTTTGAACGGCAGCCGGCGGAACACCCGCGAGCGCAGCATCGGTTCACGCGACAGCACCTCCCAGCAGCCGTCGCCGCCGACGTAGAGCAGCGCGAACCGGGTGTCCTGGTGGTCGTGCAGGTGGCGTAACAGTTCGATGCATTCGCCGTTGAGGCGTTGCGCCTCGTCGATGACGATCAGTCGGGGAGTGCTGGCGAGCAGCCCGATCAGGTGGTTGATCAGTCGGAACCTGCTGCGGGAGGCGGCCGGTTCGCTGCCGGTGAGCGCGTGGACCAGTTCGGCGGCGACGCGCAGCATCGTTGGTTTCGACGGGAACGCCAGTGAGCAGGTCACCACCTGATGGCCGCCGCCTGCGGCGCGCAGCCGCTCCAGGTTGTCGGTGACGGCGAACGTCTTGCCGGTGCCGGCTGGGCCGTGGATGACGCCGGTGGCGAGGTTGGCGACCAGGTCGTCGATGATGCGGGCGGTGAGCTGGTATGTCGTGGTAGGCAGCACCGCGGCGTCGGTCAGGCCGAGAAAGTGTGTCGGCATCAGCGGGTGCTCTTCTGCGAGGCGGTGGGGTCGATCAGGCCGAGCAGGTTGGTCTTGGCCCGTCGGCGCAGCATGTCGTCGTTGGCGCGGCCGAGCAGGTCTCGGGCGCCGGCCGCTGGGACCAGCCGGGACTCTGCGGCGTCCGGCTCGTCGTCGGTCATCGGTGCCAGCTCGGCCCGGGTCCGCGCTGACGCGCGCCGGCGGGCGGCACCCAGCCGTCGCGACTCGTCGCGGGCGTGCGACCGGAATGCCTCGACCTGCTCAGGCGACAGCTGGCCCTGCGGGTGGGCAGTGCACAGGTGCTGCCCGTCGAGGTAGACCTCGATGAACCGGTCGTCGTGCGGCATGAACCGCACGTGCACGCTCTGCCCGCGCCGGCCGTGCAGTTCGGGCGCGACGTAGGCGAGGCCGTTGAACCGGATGCCGTCCTTGTTGATCGTCCGCTCCACCCCGGCCAGCAGCAGGTGCCGCAGCTGGGCGGCGTCGAGGCGCTGCACTGCGGTCGCGTCGTCGGTCCAGGCCTGCGCCGGGGTGCGCCCGGCCAGCGCGCTGTGCGGCCGTTGCGTGTTGTACCAGGTCACCCACGGCGCGAACCGGTGGGTGACGAACCGCTCGATGCGCATCGGCGCGAGTCCGGTGGTCTCGGCGGCTGCCCGGTCGCGGGCGGCGTCCGACAGCGGCCCGTGCAGCCGGCCGCTGGCATCGCGTGGGCCTTTGGTGTAGCCGGGCAGCCCGGTCAGCAGGGTCTGCTCCATGCTTTGGTGGATCCGCTCGATCTTGCCTTTGCGGTGGGCGTGGTAGGCCGGCAGCTGGTGGACGTGCACGCACAGCGCGGCGAGGGCGTCCTTGACCGCGGCCGCGGCGAACTCGAGCCCGCGGTCGACGCGTACCATCGCCGGGACCGCGCCGAACGGGCCGCGCTGCTCGTCGACGAGCAGCGCCGTGCGCAGCGCGGTGAGCACAGTGCCGGTGTGCGGGGTCAGCGCGATCGCCCACCCGACCAGTGCCCGCGTGCCGTCGTCGATGACGCTGGTCAGCCACGGGCACACCGCCGGGCCGCGGGGTGGCAGGACCAGGATCGGCAGCTGCTTGTGGTCGAGTTCCCAGACCACGTTGCGGCCGGTCACCGGCCGGGTCAAGTAGACGCTCGCCGCCCGCCGGCCCTGTTCACCGGTGCGCCACGCGGCGAGCTCGGCCGGGGTCAGCTGGCGCTCGAACGCCCGCTGCAAGGTGCGCAGCGTGACCGCCGGCGCGTTCGCCCAGCCGGTTGCGAGGAAGTCCGGGACCGGCGTCCCGGCCACCTGGCCGAGCCCGGACCTCACCGCGGCGCGGGCCCGGGCGAGCGCGGCGATGTTGCCGCGGAAGTACGCGAACGCCTCCCGGTCGGTAGGCGTCAGCTCGTAGCGGGCCGGTCCGGTCCGGCCGGGCCCGGTCGTGCCCAGCCACCGCCAGACGGTGCGCTCGCCGACTCGCAGTCCCGATGCCGCCGTACGCACGTGCGCCGTGGTCAGCGAGCCGGCCTGCCGCAGCGCCGTCAGCCGGGCCACTACGGCGGCCCGCTGCTCCGGATCGACTCGCGCGCCCGCCACCCCGACCCCTTCGCATCGGCTGGTGACGATGTTCCCGGCCGGGGGCGGCGGTGGGCAACGCACTCACTCCTTCGGGTGGTCGCGGGACACCTGTCCGCCACGGCCAGTCGCGGGTGCGAGCAGGGTCGGCTGGTCAGCAGCTGCTGGTGAGCGAGTCGGACAGGCCGAGCAGGTCAAGCAGGAAACGCAGGGCCGGACTGGGATTGATGACGGCGAAGTGCAGGCCCGCCGCGCCGGCTGCCCGGCTGGCGGCGGTCAGCGCGCGGAGCCCGGCGCCGTCGATGAACGTGAGGTTGCTGCAGTCGACCAGCAGTCGACCGGTGCCGCGGCGAGCGTTGACCACGGCGAGCAGGCTCTCGCGGATGCGGTCGGCGTGCGCGAAATCCAGCTGGCCGTAGATCTCGATGCGGTCTGCGGTCGAACAGATCATCGGGGCCGCGCTCAAGGATGCCACCTCCCTGGAAACGGAGCGTCTTATCCGCGCCGGTCAGCGGCCGTGCGAGCACGTGCACCGCGCCGGTCAGCTACGCCACCCGGGGGACCTCGGATCACAGCTGCGAACGCCGCGGCGTGCGCCTGTCCGGAGATCACCATGGACCCAGCCTGCGACGAGCAGCCGCGGCCGGCCACCGCAGGAGCCGATTAGTCCGTGAAACCCCTATATCGAGGGACTTGAGCCCTTACGGTCCCTGTGCTCGTGGGCGCCAGGTGGGTGTACAAACGGGTAGCGGTGGCGATGATCTTGTCCGTTAGCCGAACCTTCAACGGACACCGCCGCCGCCCACGGCGCTGATGTCGGTTTCCGAGGTCGGCTGCACGGTCGGAAGTAGTCCTCGCTGGGCCGGTGCAGTCGGGTACGGGCCTCTGGCCTGATCTGGTTCGTATGCACTAACGTCGATCTTGGTTCGTGCTCCTGTGCACGGCACGGGAGGATCGACGTTGGACGAGGCGCACCTGGTGCCCGAGCGGGGCGTGTTGACGGCGTCTTCGGCGGCATGGGATCTCGCGGTTCGCCGTGCTGAGGTGATCGGCCGTCTCGCCGAGCGGGACGAGGTCGGCCACCGTTGCGCGGACGCGGCCGCCGCCGAGCTCGGCTTGTCCCGGCGCCAGGTGTACGTGCTACTTCGCCGCTGGCGCCAGGGCGAGGGGGTCGCCTCGGACATGCTGCCCGGCCGGTCCAGCGGCGGCCGGGGCCGCGAGCACCTACCCGAGGCGGTCGAGGCGATCATCCGCGAGGTGCTGCGTACCCGGTACCTGACCAAGCAGCGGCGCTCCATGTCGGCGGTGCACCGTGAGGTCACACGGCTGTGCCGGGGCCGGGGGCTGCCGGCGCCGTCGCGGGGTGCGCTGGTGCGTCGGGCGGAGAAGCTGGATCCGGTGGCCACGACGCTGGCGAGGGAGGGCGTGGACGCGGCCCGGCCGCTGCGGTCGGCGGGTGGGGTGCCGCCGCAGGTCAGTGAGCTGCTGGAACAGGTCCAGATCGACCACACCGTGATTGATGTGATCGTGGTCGACGAGCGGCATCGGCTGCCGATCGGACGTCCGTACATCACTGTGGCGATCGATGTTCTCAGCCGCGCGATTGTCGGCCTGGTGGTGACGTTGGAGGCGCCGTCGGCGTTGTCGGTCGGGTTGTGCCTGGCGCACATGGTGAGCGGCAAGCGGGCGTGGCTGGAGCGCATCGGCGTCGAGGTGGCCTGGCCGATGAGCGGCAAGCCGGCTGAGCTGTATCTGGACAACGCGGCCGAGTTCAAGAGCGAGGCCCTGCGCCGGGGGTGTGAGCAGCACGGGATCACGCTGCGGTGGCGTCCTCTGGGCCAGCCGCACTACGGCGGGATCGTGGAGCGGGTCATCGGCACGATGATGACGATGGTTCACGAGCTGCCGGGGACCACGTTCTCGAGCACGAAGGAGCGCGGCGGCTACGACTCCGAGCGCCTGGCCGTGCTGACGGTCGGCGAACTGGAGCGGTGGCTGGCGCTGGCGGTGGCCGGCTACCACGGCACGGTCCACTCCACGCTCGGGCAGACCCCGGCCGGCCGGTGGGCTGACGCAGTCGCGAACGGTCGGGCGCCGGTGACGGTGACGAACGAGACGGCGTTCCTGGTCGATTTCCTGCCGGTGGTGCGCCGCTCGCTGCACACGACCGGATTCGTCATCGATCACGTCTGGTACTACTGCGACGCGCTCAAGCCGTGGATCGCCCGCCGTGCGCAGCTCGGCAAGTTCGTGCTGCGCCGGGACCCGCGCGATCTGAGCCGGATCTGGGCGCTGGATCCCGACGGCGGCGTGTATCTGCAGGTGCCCTACCGGACCTTGTCCAACCCGCCGGTCGGGTTGTGGGAGCACCGCGCCGCAGTGGCCGCGCTGCGGGAGAAGGGCCGCGGCGAGGTCGACGAGGAGGATCTGTTCCGTATGGTCCGCCAGCAGCGCGCGATCACCGACGAGGCGTCACGGACCACCCGCCGGGCCCGCCGCGACGCCGAGCGCCGCGCGACGACCGTCCCGCCGCCGGCACCCAGCAGACCAGCCCCGTTGCCGCCCATCATCGTGGCGGCGACCGACGCCGCCCCGTTCGCCGTGGTCGAGGAGTGGTGACGTGGACGCCGACCTGTTGGACCTGGCCCACCTGCACCCGGCCGCGCGGCTGGTCGCGGTGCTGCCCGACGCCGAGCGGGTGCACCGTATCCGCGCCGACCGGTGGATCGGCTACCCGCGCGCTGTGGACGCCCTGGAGCGGCTCGAGAGCCTGCTGACCTGGCCGGACAAGCAGCGGATGCCGAACCTGCTGATCCTCGGGCCGACCAACAACGGCAAGTCGATGATCGTGGAGAAGTTCCGGCGGACCCACCCGCCGGTGTCGCACCCCGACCGTGAGGAGATCCCGGTCCTGGTGATGCAGATGCCCTCGGAACCCTCGGCGATCCGGTTCTACGTGGCGCTGCTGGCCGCCATGGGAGCACCCCTGCGGCCCCGGCAGCGCCTGGCGGAGCTGGAGCAGGTGGCGCTGTCGCTGATGCGCGCGGTCGGCGTGCGGGTGCTGGTCATCGACGAGCTGCACAACGTGCTGGCCGGGCGCGGCGACACCCGGCGGGAGTTCCTGAACCTGATCCGGTTCCTGGGCAACGAGCTGCGCATCCCTCTGGTCGGGGTCGGCACCCGGGAGGCGTACCTGGCGATCCGGTCCGATGACCAGCTGGAGAACCGGTTCGAGCCGTTCACGCTGCCGCTGTGGACGCCGGATGCCGGGGCGTGCTCGCTGCTGGCCAGCTTCGCCACGTCGTTCCCGCTGCGCCGGCCGTCGCCGATCGCGTCCGCTGAGATGGCCTCCTACCTGATCACCCGCAGCGAGGGCACGATCGGTGAGCTGGCCATGCTGCTCACCGATGCGGCGATCGTCGCGATCGAGTCCGGGGAGGAGACGATCAACCAGCGGACGCTGGTCATGGCCCAGTACGCAGGGCCGACCGAGCGCCGGCGCCTGTTCGAACGGGAGCTGGCGTGATCCCACCCCGGTGGCCGCTGCACCCGCCGCCGCTGCCCGGCGAGGCGCTGTCGTCGTGGCTGGAACGAACCGCCAGCGCCTACGATCTCCCGCTCACCACGCTGCTGGAGCACAACCTCGGGACGGCAGGCCGACAGGTCAGCAAGGTCAAACGGGCCCAGCATCACGATCAGCTCGACACCGACCCGCCGGCCCTGCTGCTGGAGGTGCTGCACGAGCGCAGCGGCGTGCCGGTAGGGCAGTTGCGGCACATGACCATCGCCGGCTGGACGCCATGGCTACTCGACACCCTCGACGTTGAGCAGGCCGGCACCTTCAACTGCTTCGTACGCCAGGACTCGGTGCTGTTCGACCACACGATGATCGCCCACGGCTCCGACCCCGTCCGGTGGCGGCCCTGGTTACAGAGCGCCGACGGCGCCGAGCGGCGACAGCGGGCCTGCCCGCTCTGCGCCGAGCGGCCCGAGCACGGCCTGCTGTTGATGGCCCAACTCCCGATCATGCTGGGTTGCCCGGAGCACGGATGCCTCCTGCAACCCGCCGGGCTTGCCGTGCGGCACTACCCGGGCGCGCCCGACCCCGAGGTCACCGCCGTCACCGAAATGGTCCAGGCCATGGACCGGCGCACTCACGAAGGGATCACCACCGGCCAGGTCACGCTGCCACGCCGGACCGTTCATGTCGGTGTGTGGTTCCGGCTGCTGCGGATCGTGCTCGACGAGGTCAACACCCCCACGTCGTTCCTGCGCCACAAAGCGGACAAGGCAACGTTGGAGACGATCTGGGCCCGCGTCGAGCGGCCCGTACGCGCCGGGCAGATCCGCTGGGCGCCGTACGAGGCACTGGACTGGGACCGTCAGGCGGCGATGCTCGAAGCCGCCGCCATGGCGATGCACCTCAGCAGCCAGGGCATCATCTGGGCCAGGGGGACGCTCGGATCGCTGCTCTCGCGGGAGCCGGACCGGCCCGTCCGCAGCGATCCCGATCCCACCGTCGCGTGGACGAACGCGGTCCGGGACTTCAACGCCTGGCTCCTCACCATCGTTGACGACCGCGACGCCTCTCGCCAGTTACTCATCCAGCTCAGCGCCACGAACCGCACCCCCGAGGGGTACGAACTCACGCGCCAGGGCCTGATCAACAGCGGCCTGCGGGCAGAGCATCTCCCGCACTGGCCCGGCATGAACGTCATGGTTCTTCCAGACGCTTGACCAGCGAGCCACTGTGCGGTGACCTGCACGACAGGATGAGCCGCCAGTTGCGACACCGTTCGTGTGACCTCGCGGCCGTGCTACACCTAGGTCGGCCGTGCGCGCCGTTACCGTCGCGGCCATGACTCCCGGACGTGGCCTGCTTCTCTGTTTCGCCGTTGCCGCTACTGCCGCGCTGGCCGCCTGCGGCGGCGCCGCGCCGGCGGCGTCATCTGCGCCCGGATACGACAAGATCATTGTCCAGGTCTATGGCACGCCGGCCCAGCGTCGGGCCGCTGATGCCCGTGCGTGGTGGACGTCTCGCGTTGCTGCGGTCGAGTGTATGGGCCGTGCAGGGCAGCCTTACGGGATCGTCGGGTACAACGCGCCCAGCGACCGCGAGGACATCGCTCCCGGGAATCTGCTGGCGTTTGCTCCAGCCCGTGAGGACTTTGACGTCGCGGCCCAGCTGATCCGGGCCGCCGACGCGCGCCTCGTTCTTGATTCCGCGGCCAACGGTGCTGGCGGTTCCGACCGGGCCTCGGTCGTGCGCCGTTGCGAGACCGAGGCGGCTGCGGCCACCGGCCCGCGCGTGCCCGACGGCCAGCAGGCTCTGGCCGGCGCGTTGGTCGACCGACTGCGCCGGGTGCAGGATGCGGCAGCTCCGACCTTGGCGGCCGACTACCGCACGTGCATGGCGGCTGGGGGTATTCCCGTCGCCGACTTGGTTGCTTTGCGGACTCGGGTGGAGCGGGCGTTTCCGGCGACCCTGGCAACCGTCGAGTACGACCCGACGAAGTTGCCAGGGTGGGCCGCCGCTGTGGCATTCGAGCACCGGGCCGCTGCCGCCGACGCGCGCTGCCGAGAGACCGCCGTCAAGGCCGTCCGCGCAGCAGCGGCGCCGCAGCTGGCCGAGTTCACCCGCGAGCACGCTGCTGAGCTTGACCGGGTGGCCGCCGGCTGGGCGTGGATCGAGGTCGACGCGCGTAACGCAGAGCACGCGGCGGGGCCGGAGGACTAACGGGTGGTCAGGAGCTGCAGCTGGTGGGGGTGCCACCGCTGAAGTACAAGTTGGTGCCGGATGAGTTGCGCGACCACCACCGCACGCACGTGTTCGCGCTGGACGATTCCGGGTCGATGGCTTGAATCTGCGCCAAGGTTCCCCTGGTGACCCGGCAGGTGCCGGTGGTGTTCAGCGCGCCGACGCAGATGGCGACCTTTTGCACGCCGGTGATGTTGATGCCGTACGTCGAGCCTTCCAGCTGGTAGCCGGAAGCGCGCTGCGAGTTCGACTGGCAGGTGCGCACGGCCCGGGCGTCGTAGTGAGTGCCGGAACCGGCCGGCACGTTGGCCTGGCGGGCGATGTCCAGGTAGACGGTCATGCACTGGCCTGAGTTCAGAGCCCCGGCGTTGACCGAGAGGTACAGCTGATCGGTCACGGTGTCGACGCTCCAGAAGCCGGAGCCGCTCCACCCGGCCGGCGGAGTGAGCGAGCCGTAGTAGTCCGGATCGGCGTGCGCTGCCGTGGAGGTCAGCGTCAGCGCGGCGAAGGTGGCGACCGCCGTTGCGGTCAACCCTGCCAAGAACTTCCTGATCATGTGAGGCCCTTCCTTCGCAGCCCGGGGGTCGGGCTGCGCCGGAGAACTCTCGGACGCCTCAGCGCGGCTGCGCCGGACGCAGGACACATTCATAACACTAAATGAATCGATGTCGCGACCCTGAGTAACCGGATCCCGGCGATCTGGTCGCGGTTGCAAGACTCGGCCGGCCTCGCCGACGAAGACGACCCGGCGGTGCCGGCCCGGCTGGCGCAGGCGATGGTCGGCGACAGCGACCTGATGTTGCGGCTACGCGCCGATCCGTGCAGATCCGCTTGGCCCGCTCACGCACACCTGGCCGTCGGCTCCGGCGTCAGGTTCCCGAACTTGATTTGATCTTGTTCAGGAATCGAATGATTTCCGGACATGATCAACAACTGGCATCCGGACTGGCGAGTGTCACCGGGAAGTGTCCGAAAAACTGTCCATAAACGAATGTGTCCGAGAATGATTGAGGGCAGGGTTTCTCGTACACTTGGGCGGTGACGGACACCCCTGACACACTGACGCTCACCCCCGACGACGCCTTGGAGCCGTTCCCCGTCGCGGCCGGCGGTCTGCTCATCGGCTACGGCCGGGTGTCGACCCGCGGCCAGAACCTGGACCGCCAGATCCGGGCGCTCACCAAGTGCGGCTGCGCGAAGATCTTCACTGACAAGCTGTCGGGCAAGAACACCGACCGGCCCGAGCTGATCGAGTGCCTCAAGTACCTGCGCGAGGGCGACACCCTCGTCGTGCCCAGCCTGGACCGGCTCGCGCGATCGCTGCAAGACCTGATCACCATCACCGTGGACCTGCGCAAGCGCGGCATCGGGTTCAAGAGCCTGCACGAGAACCTGGACACCACCACCCCCGGTGGCCGGCTCGTCTTCCACGTCTTCGCTGCCCTGGCCGAGTTCATCCGCGAGCTGATCATCGAGAACACCCGCGACGGCGTCGCCGCCGCCAAAGCCCGAGGCCAGCAGCTCGGTCGCCCGAAGGCGATGACCGACGAACAGGTCAGCCACGCCATCGCGCTGCTGTCCCAACCCAAAGCCAGCGCGAAGGCCATCGCCAAGCTGCTCGGCGTCTCCCGCTCAACCCTGTACGCCTACGTCCCCCAGCTCGCCGCCATCCGGGCCGCGACCGCCAAACAGGCTCCCGCCGAGGTCCCCGCCCAGCGGCCGGCCCTCACCCGCGAACCCGAACCATGGTGGCAGCTCGCCGAGTTCACCCTGAGCCACAGCAGCACCCACGGCTGGCAACTCACCCACCGCCTCCACCCAGCCAACCCCGGCCACCCGATCCTGGTCGAGAACTACCCCACCGGCAACGTCCGGCTGCGGCGCACCATCGCCGCGGCGCAGACCGCCGCCGCGGCGGCAATCGAAGACCTCACCGGACACCGCGTCCAGGACTGGGAAGAGGACGAGGACGGCGCTGGCGAACCCTACTGGGAGGCGCTCCTGGACGCCTCGGTCCCCGAGCCGGTCCGTGCGTAGTGCAGTCGACCTCGGTCAACCGTGCAGACGACCTCGGAAACCGACATCGACGGCCTCGACGCCCTGGCGTTTCTGCACCGGATGCCCCCGCACGAGAACGCGCCCCGCCCCGACCTGATCCTGCTGGATCTCGACCTGCCGCGCCTCGACGGCCGTGCCGTGCTCGCCGAGGCCAAGACCGATCCGCAGACCAGCGCGATCCCGATTATCGTGTTCACCGCCTCCGCCGCGGCCAGCGACGTCACCGCCAGCTACGCCGCGCACGCCAACGCCTACGTCACCAAGCCAGCCGACCCGGCCGGCCTGGACCGGGTCGTGCAGGCCATCTGCTGCTTCTTCGGGCAGACCTCTGTCGTGCCGGCCCCAGCACACACTCTCGAAGGCCAGCGGCGCTGACCGAGGGGGTGTGAAGGCGGTGCAGGTGGGGTAAAGGGCGTCGCGTGAGCACTGACGTCGGGACGAGCACGCGCCCCCGGCTGTTGCTGACGTGCTCGTTCACCGCGGCGACTGTCACCGGCGTGCGGCACGCCCTCCGCACTCACGTCACCGCGACAGGAGTGGACGAGGACACCGCTTTCGACTTCGTCACGGCCGTGCACGAGCTGGTCACCAACGCGGTGCGACACGGCGGCGGCCACGGCCAGCTCGAGCTGAGCATCGACTGCGGGCAGCTGATCTGCACCGTCAGCGACTATGGCACCGGCTCGGGCACCCTGCCCGTGTGCCCGCCGCCGGGTGACCAGCCCGGCGGCCGTGGCCTGTTCCTGGCCCGCCAGCTGACGGGCGCGCTGCTGATCGACCAACGCGGCGCCGGCCTGACCGCCACCGTCACCATCGCTCTTCCACCCACCCGATGACCATCTGCACGAACGGCGGACGGCAGTACCCGATACGGGCCGCACGAACCACGCCCGACGACACGCCGATCACCTGAACCGGTATTGCCGGGCGCGTCCCAGGCGGCCGACAGTGAAAGGGCGCGCCAGCAAGCAGTCACACCGTCCAGAGAGGCGAACCGTCATCGAGATCAGCCAGTGGTGCTACGTCGCTCACGACACCGGCACCTACACGGTGACCTTGTCCGGGGAACTCGACCTGCTGCAGGCCGGTGACCTGACCGCGACCCTGACCGAGGCGGCCGGTCACGACGACACGACCCAGATGTGTGTCGACCTGGCCGCGGTGACGTTCATCGACTCCACCGTGATTGGTGCTCTGCTGCAGGGCTACCACGCCGCCCATACCGCCGCCATCGGCTACACCGTGACCGGCATGAACGGGCAGGTGCAGAAGGTGCTGCAGGTCGCCGGCGTCCTCGCGACGTTGCAGGGACAGCCACCGAGCCCCTGACCCCGCAACCCGCGTGGCTATCTCGGGTACTCCTCGTCGTCGGTCACGACGATCTGATGCTGCTCGTGTACGTCGGCAGGGTCGCTTTCCAGCGGCTGCGGCGCGGGCGCCGGTTCGTCGTTGTCGTCGATCACCGGGAGACTCTGCTCCACGGCATCGGCCTCCGGCAGGCCCTCACGGGCGGGGTTCGTGCTCATCCGTGCTGCTCCCTTCTCTGTAGTCGCTCCCCGGCGGATGCCAGCGTCGCTACCAGCTCGGTGGCTGGTCGGCCAGCACGTCGGCTGCGTCGCCCCGAACCGCGCCGGCCACGGTGTTGAAGACCGCCACAGCATCCAGCACCCCGACGGTGCGCAGGACAGCCCGGATCCTCGGCGGCGGGTGCGCCAACCGGACGCTGGCCTGCGGGCGGGCCGCCTGGGCAGCGGCGGCAAGCATCGTGGCACCGGTCGTGTCCACGGTCCGCACATGCTGCAGGTCCAGCACCAGCGCATGATCGCTATCGGCGAGCGCAGCGGCCACGTCACGCTGAAGCTTCAACACCGTGCCCGCGACCAGATCACCATGCAGCTCCAGCACCGTGACCGATTTCGCGTCGTACCGCCGCGACGCGGCCCAGGGAACATCCATCCACATTTGGTAACCAACGATGGGAAAACTATGCCCGCAACCACGGGGCCTGGGGTGCAGGATGAGCCTGCCGTCAGGGACACGTCATCGGGGCCTGACCGTCGTGGTGGCCGGTTTGCAGCAGCTTATCGACCCAGGTCAGCAGCTCGTTGCGGTCGAACGGTTTCCGCAGCATGGCGGTGGCCTGCGCGTCGACGGGCCGGGAGTCGCCCGGCACCAGGCTGCCGCTGACGAACAGCACCGGTACGGCGGCGGTCGCCGGGTCGGCGCGGATCGCCTGGCACAACTGCACACCCGACATGCGCGGCATGTCGATGTCGCTGACCACCAGTTGCGGACGATGCTGCCGGACCGCTTGCAGCGCTGCGGCGCCGTCAGCGGCCGCCACGACGGTATGGCCGGCCCGTTGCAGCACCCTGCTCGTCACCGCCCGAACATCACTGTCGTCCTCGGCCACTACGATCAGCGCCATCGCCCGATTCCTACCTTCGCCGGTGAAGTATCGCGCCGAACCATAAACGCCACCGCTCGGCCGACCCGGCTGGCTCGCGCTCGCCTGCGTGCAGGTAGACCGAACGAGCGAACCGGCGGCATCAGCTTGCGGCCGCATCCACAGGGGGCGGACCGGCCACCTGCGGATGCCGGTGCCCCCGCCGGAACGCTCAGCCGGGGACGTCGCCGCTTCAGTGTTCAGCGTCGGTCGCAGTTCAGGACGTCGGCAGCTTGCAGCAGTGCGTCGCGGATGCGGCCCAGCGCGTGGACGGCCTCGGCGAGGTCGGCTGCGGCCGCGTGCTCCTCGGGTGGCATCAGCGCGGCGGTGTGCTGCGTCTGCTGCTGGGTTGCGCGGGCGTTCAGCGCGGCCGCGAGCAAACAGTTGATCAAGTCCTGGCGATCAGGGTCCGTGACCGTGCTGGGCATTGCATGCATGGTGCCCTCTTTCCCGGACGGCCGACACAGCGTGGCGAAGGCTTTACACCTGGTAGGTGCTGACGGCGGCACGCAGGCGTTGGGCCATGCCGGTCAGTTCCGCGGCGGCGGTGCGGGCTTCGTCAGCGTTGCTGGTGGTGTGCTGGGCGGTTTGCGCGACGCGAGTGATGTCGGAAGCGATCTGGCCTGAGCCGTGGGCGGCTTCGCTGACGTTGCGGCCCATCTCGCCGGTGGTGGCGGTTTGCTGTTCGACGGCGGCGGCGATGGTGGTGGCGTAGTCGTTGATCCGCACGATCACCGCGGCGATGTCGGCGATCGCGGCCACGGCGGCTTCGGTGTCGCCCTGGATGCCGGTGATGCGCCGGCTGATGTCCTCGGTGGCCCGGGCGGTCTCCTGGGCCAGGTCCTTGACCTCGGAGGCGACCACCGCGAAGCCCTTGCCCGCTTCGCCGGCGCGGGCGGCTTCGATCGTGGCGTTGAGGGCGAGCAGGTTGGTCTGCTCGGCGATGCTGGTGATGGTCCGGACCACCTCGCTGATCTCGGCGCTGGCCTGCCCGAGCCGGGCCATGGTGTCGCTGGTGCGTTGCGCTGCGGTGGTGGCGGAACCGGCGACCTGGGCGGCGTCGCCGGCGCTGGAGGCGATCTCCCGGATCGAGGCGCTCATCTGTTCGGTGCCGGCGGCCACGGTCTGCACGTTGCCGGAGATCACCTCGGCGGCGGTGGAGACCGAGCCGGCCTGCTCGGCAGCGCTCTGCGCTGATCGGGTCAGTTGCTCGGCGATCTGCGCCAGCTGCTGCGAGGTGGTGGCCAAGCCGTCGGAGTCGTCCCGTACTTGCCGTACGGTTTCGGCCACCGTCTGCGCGGTGTGGTTCAGCGTCGAGGCGAGCACGCCGACCTCGTCGGTGCCACCTTGCGGGGCCCGGGCGGTCAGGTCCCCGGCGCCGATGCGGCGCAGCACCTGCACGCATTGGCCGAGCGGTCCGGTGATACTGCGGGCGAACCCCACCCCGATCGCCACGCTCAGCAGCAGCACGACGACGACGGCACTCAGCACGATGACCCGGACTCTGCGGTAGGTGGCTCGGCTGTCCTGGTGCTGGGTGGCAGCGGCGGCGACGGTGGTCTTGGCCATGTTCGTCAGCGCGTCGCGGATCGTGGCGACCTGCGGGTCGAGCTCGTTGGCGCGGACGCTGACCAGGACCCGGATCTGGCCCCGGTCCGCGGCCGGGAAGATCTTGTTGGTCACGACTTGCTGGTAGCTGGTCCATGCGTCGGTGAACCGGGCCAGCTCGGCGCGGGCCGCATCAGTGATCGGCATGGCCTGATAGTTGGTCACGCCGGTGTTGACCTCGCCGACGGCGGTGTCGAACGCCGTGCTGGCCTTCTGCTGGTCTTTGGTCGCGATGGCGAAGAAGACGTAGTCCTGCGAGGCGAGCCGGGCCCGGTTCATCGCTGAGCGGATCTCGGCGACCGCCTCGGTTTGCAGCGTCTGGCCGTACCCCTTCTCGCCGCCGTCGGCCAGCCGCGCCATCTGCTGCAAGGCGAACAGGCCGACGAGGCTGCCCAGGACCGCTACGACCAGGACCACTACTTGGATCTTGGTGCCGATCCGGACGCCGCCGAACCGTCGCGCCGTCGTGCCGGTTTGCTCACCCGTGCCCATGACGTGTCTCCCATAGCCGACTGGTCCACCGGTTCCGATCATCGAGCAAGTCCGCCGTCGGCGTCTCCGGAAAACCGGTTCCCGCCCTGGCCGGGGAAGCGGGGTTGCTGGCCGGCTACGGCCGCGTCCGCACCCGCCAGCAGAATCTCGACCGGCAGATTGGTGCGCGCTCACCAAGGCCGATTGCGCGAGGGCCTGCCGCCGTGGCGCGATTGCTCTGACTCTTCCGGTGCCGGATGTTTCGGTGCCGGAGGACTCATGTCCGTGCCGCGTCGAGCCGATGGGCTCGGTGTGAACGCAGTCGAGGTCCGGGCATTGCCGGTCGAGTTGATGATCAGTGACGTGGGGCGCCGGATGACGGCGCTCGCGCTGGCGGCTTTGGACGAGGCGGGTCTCAGCGAGGGCGGCTGGTGGGTACTCGGCGCGCTGGCGTCGGTCGAGGACGGGTTGTCGTTGGTCGATGTGGCCCATCGGACGGCGCTGAGTTCGTCGACGGTCACGACGGTCACCGAGCAACTCGCCGAGCGGGGGTGGATTGAGCGCCGGCGTGCTGTCGATGACCGGCGCCGGGTCCTGGTGGCCATCACGCCGGCCGGCCGGGTCGTGCTCGGTCAGGCGCGTGCCCAGTGCGAGCAGGCGTTCGCCGCACACCACGACGCGCTCAGCAGTGAGGAGTGGCAGCAGCTCACGACCCTGCTGGGCCGGCTGCACGCCGTCGCTGGCGCCGCCGTGCCGCAGGCGGCCCCGTGACCGGGCAGCCAGACGCGGCGTGGCTGATCATGCCCGGGAGTTGCATGCCGCCAGCGAGGGCTTGTCCCGGCACGCGGGGGCCGTGACCCGGCACACCGCCGAGACCGCGCAGCAGGCGATGCTGCTGTCGCAGTCGATCGGCGAGGTCAACACCACCCTGCACCAGCTGCAGGACGGCGCCGGCGAGGTGCGGGCCAGCATCGACGCGATCGCCGCCCGGGCGACCACGGCCGGGCAGGCCGCCACCGACGGGGTGGCGGCCGCGGCGACCACCCGCGACAGCGTGACCCGTTTGGAGAGCTCCAGCACGCAGATCAGCGGCGTGGTCGCGTTCATCAACACGGTGGCCGCGCAGACCAACCTGCTGGCGCTCAACGCCACCATCGAAGCCGCCCGCGCCGGCGAGGCCGGCAAGGGCTTCGCCGTAGTGGCCGGCGAGGTCAAAGGACTCGCGCAGCAGACCGAGCAAGCCACCGGCAGCATCGACGCCCAGGTCGACGCGATCCGCGAGGACGCCGCCGCGACCGTCGCGGCGCTGCAGGGCATCGCCGGCGCCATCGCGCAGATCAACACCGAGCAGGAGCACATCGGTGCCGCCGTCGACGCGCAACGCGCCAGCACCACCGCGATGACCCAGCGCGTCAACGACACCGCCGACACCGCACTCGCGCTGACCGCCACGATCACCGACCTGGCACACACCGCCAGCCGGTCCACCGAAGGCACCCGCGAGGTCGCCGACGAGATCGCCACCCTGGCCTGCATCGCCGCCGGCCTCGACCAGCTCACCGACCGCTACAGCACCACCGCGTCACGACCGGTACCCGCCCGGGCGGCGGTGACCGTCGCCCGAGCCGCCCCGGCCGAGCAGGCCCCGATCGAACTGTTCTGAGCTCGCCGCAAACCAGCAGCCGGCTGCCGATAGACCTTCCAGCACCAGCACAGGAGCCACGCCGCCATGCCCACCGTCCCGGCCTACAACCTCGATCAGCCCACCCAGGCCTCACTGACCGCCGCCCTCAGCGCCCAGCTCGGGCCCGAGACCGCCCGCGCGCTGGTCGACCTCACCACCAAGAAGCTGCACCTGTCACGATCCGGCACCACCGATGACCTGATCCGCCTGACCGAAGAACTCATGGCCATCGGCGATCTGCTGCGCGTCACCGCCCGCTCGGAGAAGATCCGCGCCGTGACCTACCGCGCCCTGCACCAGAGCATCTGAGCCACCGGCATGCCCGCCCAACCCCCGCCGGTACACGCCCGGTGCCAACCCGCCCCGGAGACCCTGATGATCAACAACCAGTACCCCGCCGCACTGGCCACCCCCGCACGCATGCGCGTGCTGGCCAGCATCGACTTCGACAACCCCCAGCTACGCGCGGCGCTCAACCGCATCACCGCGCGCACCGCGCAGCGCACCGGCCTGCCGATCAGCCTGGCCACCCTGGTGTTCAACACCTCCCAGATGGCCGTCGGCGCCACCGGCCTCGACGACACGTGGATCGCCGCCTCGGACGGCACCCCGGTGGAATGGTCCTTCTGCGCCACCATGGTCACCACCGGCCAGCCGTACGTCATCCCCGACGCCCGGGACTCAGAGCAGGCCACCAACCCCCTGGTCACCGTCGACGGGATCGCCAGCTACGCCGGTGTACCCCTGACGGTCAGCGGCCAGATCGTCGGCGCTCACTGCATCCTGGGCACCGAGGCCCACCAGTTCACCTCCGGTCACCTGGCAGAACTGGCCTCCGCAGCGCAGGAGATCACCGCGCTGCTGCAGGAATTCAGCGACCTGGGCTGAAACCGGGGCTGCCGCCTCCACGCCCCCAACGCCATCAAACCGGTTCACCGTCGACCGCTAGGCAGGACTACCTCACCTTGGTGAAGGCTCCAGATGCCGCGCCTTGAACAGACGGCATGCGTTAGCTAGCAGAGCGTACGTCGTCTTGGCGGCGAGAACGAACTGCTCGTCATTGATCGACAAAAACAGGCCCGCACCACCCGGAACCTGCGTCTCCGCGCCGCGATCGGTGCCCCGCAGAAGGGCCCAGCCCAAGCCATGCTCGAAGCCGGACAACAGGCGCCACGTGCCCTCCAGGAAGACGGCGAAGTCGTTCTGCCCTCGCACAAAGCCCAGCTTCGGCAGCTCCACAACGAGGTTAACCCTCTGATGAACCCGGTCGAAGGGCTCACCGAGCGCCGCGGCTTCCGCCCGGTACACCGCCAGCGAGCCCTGCTCCTGCTGCCGCTCGGCCTCCTCGATCAGCTGACGTGCTTCCGGCAGCTTCTTGAACGCGGCTCGATGCGCGCGCTGCTGGTAACAGTCGAGGACTTCACAGCGCAACCCACGTAGGCGACGATCTCGCCCCGAGGCGGGATCCAGGATCCACGAGGCGAAGAACGCCGACTCGAAGATGGGCCGCAGCAGGCTCCACGGGGCCCACAGAGTCGCACCACGGTGTTCAAGCAGGGCGAGCAGCGCCTCGTGGTTGTCCCTGGCGACACCCAGATATCGCTCAACCTCCATGTAGGTACGGTGGCCGGCGGGCTGGGACTCATCGAAGGCCCGAGCCGACAGCAGCCGCGCCTCAGCCAGTGATGGCAGAGACTCCAGCGTCTGAAACTCGCGGGCGAGCAACGCCCAGAACTCAGGCAGGTTGCCAAGGTCCATCGGTACGCCGGTTGGCCTAGGTGCACGCACGGCAGGCAGCGTACGGACCGCAACCCCGCACTAACGAATAAATATTCGTGCTGCGCGCCGCGCAGACCGGCTACGCCGCGACCTCCGGCGACAGGACGAAGACTCCACTGCCATCAACCTGTCGCGGATCGCTGCCATAAACCTGTCGCTTAACATGCGCCAGGGCGTCCGGGCCGGGCTGGGTGAGCATGGTCATCCAGCCGGCTCATTGGTTCCTGCCCGGCTCCGGGGACGCCCTGCATCTTCACCATCGCCCTGGTCGCGGCTGGTGCGCAGCCGATCCGGCGTGGGTGAGAGATTCGAGACAGCCAGCGGGGTTCCGTGCGTAGCAGCCGGGCGTTCTCGCCGGAGTGATTGTCGGGCCGTAACCCATGCGCTGCCGGGGTTTCCTATTCCGTCGTCGGCGGGGTGGCTGTGCGGGCCCGGATGGCGATGGCAACGCGGTTGCCGGCGTTCGGATCGACGATGCAGTGCAGCCCGAGGTCTGTCACGCGACCGTCGTGCACGTTCCACTGCCCGGCCCCGGCGTCGCGGCCGAGTATGGGACCGAGGGAGTCGATCGTGGCCTTCCACAGGTTCGGCCATGCGCGGCGAGGCCCGACTACGAAGGCGAGCTGGAGGGCGACGCCGCCGTCCGGCAGCGGGCGCCCGACGGCGATCTGGTCGCGAATCTGCTCCTTGAAAGCGGTGCTCTCGGCTGCGGCTGTCGTGGTCACCTCGAACGAGTACGTCCCACCCGGGTCTCTAGTCGCGTAGGCCTGGCTTAGAGCCACCACGGATGTCGGCGCGTGCCGCTTGGTCGCCCACACTGAGGCGAACTGCCGCCCGCTGCTCGCCGCGAGCTTCGGGACCAGGGGGAACAGGTAATTGTCCAGGTCGTGGTAGCTGAGCAGAGGGACGTGACGCGGTAGGCCGATGTCGAGTCGTAACGCGAGAGGATCGGATGTCGCGCTCAAATGCCCGGTAATGACGGTGCGCATCCCGGCGATGAACGCGGCCGAACGAGCCTGACCGGGCGAGCCTGCCTTGTCCCAACTGGCAAGCGCCGGCTCGACTTCGAGTGCGTTGCCCACCGCCTCCGGCCGCGCGTAGAAGACAGGCGCGGTAATGGGTTGAACCTGTGACCCGGGACCCATGGGGACAGATTAAGACGGGGACGGCTGACTTTGTTGCCGTCGGCCTTGCTCAATGTGACGGGGATCTTGGCGGTCAAGCCGCCCCGGGAGCGGCACATCCCGCCGGAGCCGGAGCCGGATCTGGCATCGGTGATTTTGCTGCTCGACGTCGTTACGGTGCCGTTCTACGATCTAGGCGCCGTGCGGCCAATCACGCCGCCGGATTCCTGGGGAGGATCCACGTGCCGCGTTCCGCATGGCCGATTCGTCTCGGCGTCGTTCTGGTGACCACCGCCTCGGCCGGGGTGCTCGCCGCACCCGCCGCCGCGGCCTCGACCGGTGTCGTCTCCGTCGTGGAGAAGACGAAGGTGCAGTACAAGGCGGCCTCGGGCAAGCAGAACCGGGTCGTGGTCACCCGCTCCGGGAACACGATCGTCGTCGACGACAAGGTCGCGATCCAGGCCGGCAAGGGCTGCAAACGGGTCGCGGGTGACAAGACCAAGGTGCGCTGCACGCTGCCGAAGGCGCCGACCCGGGTGCGGGTCTACACCTACGACCGCTACGACTCGGTGACCAACAAGACCGACCTGCCGATGACCGCGGACGGCGGCACCGGCAACGACACCCTGGTCGGCGGCCCGCGCGGCGACCGCTTCCTCGGCGGCAGCGGAGCGGACCGGCTCTACGGCGGCGGTGGCAAGGACTACCTGGACGGCCGGAGCGGCAACGACGTGATCTACGGCGGGGCCGGCAACGACACGATCCACGGCTGGCTGGGCGACGACACCCTGTGGGCCGGTGCCGGTGACGACGACCTCTTCGGCGAGGAGGGGAACGACAAGATCTACGGTGAGGCCGGCAACGACGATTTGGACGGTTACCAGGGGCGGGACCGTCTCGACGGCGGATCCGGCGACGACTGGCTGTCCGGCGACGTCTACAGCGACGGGATCGCCGCCGACGTTCTGCTCGGCGGTGCCGGCTTCGACCAGGTCAACTACGGCGACTACACCAAGGCGATCACGGTCGACCTCGACGGCTCCCGCGGTGACGACGGTCAGTCCGGCGAGCACGACACCGTCGGTAGTGACGTCGAGGGCCTGTGGGGCGGGTACGGCAACGACCGTCTCACCGGCAACGCCGCCAACAACACGATCATGGGCTACGCCGGGAACGACACCATCGTCGGCGGCGCCGGTAACGACTGGCTGGACGGTAACGACGGCCGCGACCGGGTATACGGCGGCGACGGCGACGACCTGCTCGGCGGCAGCGACGTCCCGCAGGTGGCGGACCTGCTCGACGGCGGCGCCAACAGCCCGGCCGGCGACGACTGCGATCCCGGCAAGTACGACACGGTGGTGAACTGCGAGCGCTGACCCAGCCGGATACGCGCGGTCGGAGACGCCGAAAGACGACGAAAGTCGTATTCGGCCGTCACTAGTGGTTTCCGGACATGCGCCGGTACGTCGACCACCGGCCGGTCCAGTCCGCCAGGTCACGCATCCACCCGGCGTTGGCCTGGCTCGACTTAGACGCCCACTTCTCGGCGTTCTTGGTCGCGAAGTCGTCGAGGACCAAGGGTTCCACCGTGCTCCAGGCCGGGTGCTGGGCGAGCCATGTCTCGGCTTGTTGTGGGGTGTGGCCGCTGCCGATCAGCCACGGGACGAGCATGGCCAACTCGACCCACGGCGCGGCCTTGGTCGCCATCGCCCAGTCGACGATCCGCAGGCCACGCGAGGTGACGATGAGGTTGGCCGGGCCGAGGTCGGTGTGCACCAGCGTGTCGCCGTCCATCGCCGGGTGCTCGAATCCGAGCCGCCCCTTGGGACTGAACAGCCCTACGTCCGGCGCCTGCGCCTTGCCCAGCACCTCCAGGGCTTCCCCAAGAAGGTCTAGGTCGGGGCTGCTCGGCGACAGGTCGGCGTGCGGACCGGCGCAGTGCTCGAACGCTACGACCAGCCAGCCGGCCGTCTCGAAGTGCCATTGGACGGCGGGTGAGTGCGGCACGCTGACGGCCTCACTCACCCGCAGCTCGAAGCGCAGTGACCGGATTCCGAAGTCGCTGTGGGCGGCCTTCACAAACGCTGTGCCGTTGGTCCCGGTTACGGTGGCGGCTATCTCCGCGTGGTCACCGGTGCCGGCCGGAACGGCGTGAGAACCGCCGACGCGGTCGGCGACCTCGTTCGTGACGGCCTCGGGCAGCGCGGTCCAGTCAATGCGCATTGGTCAGGTGGCCTTTCAGATTCCGGGGTTCGGCGGGCAGCAGGACTTCGCCTCGCCGTCCCAGAACTCGGGGTCGATGTAGTAGCCGGTCGCCTTCAGCGCCCGGCGGGTGTATTCGATCGAGGAGCCGTCGGCCATGCCCTCGGTCAGGATCGGCACGTGGTGCATGAACTGTCCCACGACCTGGTCGCAGGCGGCCTGGTACGGCTCGGTGTACTGCAGAGAGGCGTGCCAGGCCGCGTCGACCGGTTCGGTGGGGACGACGCGGTAGGACCGGCCGTCGGGCAGGAGCCGGCCGAAGGCGAATTGCTGAACCCACGGGCGACTCGCACGACCGGGGGAGAACCGGCAACGCGAGCCGCCCGCCGCGTGCTCAGGCTTTGATCACGTCGTAGAGGGCGGTCCAGCCGCGGGTACCGTGACCGGCGGCGATGGCTCGGTCGTAGTGTGACTTGACGGCCGCCGGCAGCGCGCGGTCCACGCCGGCCTGGTCACTGGTCCGCAGGATGTGCCCGGCGGTGGCCCCCATCATCAGGACGGTGCTGAGGTCGCCCGGGTGTTTCCCGGCGGCGATCTCGGCGGCGATCTGGGCGCCGTTGCCGACCATCGCCGGGACGTCGGTGAGCATCGCCATCGCGTCGGGTAGGAAGTCGGCCGCCGGGGTGCCGGCCGCGGTCACCATTGCGGTGGAGTGCAGCAGGCCGGACAGCGCGGTGAGGAAGACGTTCAGATATGCCTGGTAGAACAGCTGGGCCAGTCCTGGATCGTCGCCGAGGTAGCGCGGATCACCGATCAACCGTAGTGCCGGTTCGTGGGCGGCGAAGACCTCGCTCGGGCCGCTGTAGTAGACGTACGCACCGGGGCCGCCGACCGCCGGGGCCGGCACCATGATGCCGCCGGTGAGGAAGCGCGCGCCTCGGTCGGCCGCCCAGGCACTGGCCTCGCGGGACGCGTCGGGTGTATCTGAGCTGAGGTTGACCAGATCACGGCCGGTCAGGAAGTCCGGGTGTTCGCCCAGGATCTGGTAGATCGCCGCATAGTCGGTGAGGCTGATAATGGTCAGCGGGCTCGCGGTGACCGCCTCTGCTGGGGTGGCCGCCAGGGTGGCACCGGCTTCGACCAGGCCGTCGGCGCGTCCGGGCGTACGGTTCCATACCGTGACCGGGTGGCCGCCGAGCAGGAGGGTGCCGGCCATGGCCCGGCCCATCGGACCAAGGCCAATTACGGTGACAGGTTCGTGGCTCATCGGGTGGTCCTCAGCTCTTCGAACATCCGGGCGGTGTCAAGGTCGCCATGACCGGCGGCGATCTGCCGACGGACGAGGTCGTGCACGGGCTGCAGCAACTCGGTCGAGACGCCCTGGCCGGTGGTTGCGCGCAGCAGGGTGTCCAAGGCCACCTCGGTGAAACGCAGGCTCTGGCCCCCGCCGGCGTAATCCCCGGCGTCGATCGTCGCCGCGTAGCGGGCGAAGCCGCCGGTCATGGCGGTCAGGAACGGCGCCTGCCAGCGGGCGAACTCGGCCGCCGGGACACCCTCGGCGGCCAGCATCGCCGCGCCGTGCAGGAAACCGGCGACCATCGTGTACATGCCGGTGAGCATCGCCGTGTCATAAACCGAGGAGAGCCCGGCGTCGGCGCCGAAGAAGGTGCTCTCACCCCACCGGTCGAGCAACTCGCGGTGTTCGGCGAAAGCGGCCTCCGTGCCGCTGTAGAAGATCATTGAACCGGGACCGCCGATCATGTCGGGGACGGCCAGGATGGCGCCGTCGAGGTAGGCGATGCGGTGGCCGGCGGCCCAGGCGGCCAGCTCCCGGGACTCGGCGGGCGTCGTCGTGGTCAAGTTGATCACGGTACGGCCGGACAGGGCGGCGGCGACCGGGTCCAGGACATCGTGGACCGAGCGGTGGTCGAACAGGCAGACGATGACCGGCCCGTCGCCGACGACGGCCTTGTCGACGGTGTCGGCGACGACTGCGCCCCGACCGGCCAAAGGCTGCGCCCGCCGCGGGTCACGGTTCCACCCGACCACGGGAAGGCCGGCGTCCAGCAGTGTCGCGGCCAGGGCTGTACCCATCGCGCCCAGACCCAAGAATGTGGTCATGAAATGTGGACCTCAACAGACTGGAAGAAACAGATGAGCGGCGCGCCGGTCACCATGGTTTCCCCAGTACAGTCGGGTCAGCAAGTAGCCACTATTTGGTGCGGTACTCACCTTTTCGTAAGTATGGAGGGGCCGGATGGCAGCCGGTGCGAGGCGGGGGCCGTACATCTGCGGCATCGACGCCGGGATGGACGTGGTGACCGGCAAGTGGAAGTCGCTGATCCTCTGGGAGCTACACAACTACGGCACCCGGCGTTTCGGTGAGCTGCGGCGGGGCCTGCCGGGGGTGAGCGAGAAGATGCTCGTGCAGCACCTGCGCGAGATGGAGGAGGATGGGCTGCTCGACCGGAAGGTCTACCCCGAGGTGCCGCCCCGGGTGGAGTACTCGCTGACACCGCACGGCATCTCCCTCAACGAGGCCCTTCGCGCACTCGGCTCCTGGGGTCAGCAACGGGTCAAGCGCCTCGCCGCCGAGGGCAGCCTTATCGAGGTTGCCCCTCCGGCCTAAGCGCACTTCGAGGCTGCCGGCAGCCACCGCGTACCGGTCGGACGGTCCGGCCGCCACTCGGGCAGTCGGTGCGCGGATAAGTAAGCCGAGAAGGGTGCGTGGCCGTGCAGGCGCGGCAGGCACCACGCCCGGGCGCCGGTGAGGCCGCGGGCGCTGGACAAAAGGCCATGGTCGTGGAATACGGCGAGTATCTGACGACCGCATGCGGACGCCTTTACCTCGCGGGCGAGCAGATCAAGGCAGCGGCGCGGGCCTACGCGGCGACCGACATGCAGGCCAAGGCCGAGTTCGACGCCGTCATGACGGACTGGGACGAGCCACCCGCTCCCCGTCAGGCGCGTGACTGGGCGGGAGACACCGACCGCAGCGGCTGGTGGCTTCGCGACAAATGACCGGCGGCGTGGGTAGTGTCCCGTCATGCGATCTTCTGGCTCTCGAGGCGCCTCTGTGGACGCTGTCGTCTTCGACATGGACGGCACTCTGATCGAGTCCACGACCGCTGTGAACGCGGCGTTCCGGGCCGCCGTGGCGGCCGGCGGTGGTCCGTGGTACTCCGACGCGGAGATCGTGGCCGCGTATCCGCTCGGCCCACCGCAACGGATTCTGGATCATCTGCTCGGCCGCCCGGCGACGCCTGATGATCTCGACCGGTACTACGCGCATCTCGGCACCGGCCGGGTCAGCGCCTACGACGGGATCGGCGAGACGCTCGCGGATCTGACACGGCGGTGCTCCCTAGGGGTCTTCACCGGCGCCAGCCAGCAGGCTGCACAGATCCTGCTCGGTGCGGCAGGCCTGCTGAAACACTTCTCGATCATCGTCGGCGGCGACCAGGTGGCGAACCCGAAACCCGCACCCGACGGCATCCTGCGTGCCTGCGAGCAGCTGGGCGTCGCGCCCGGCTCGGTCGCCTACGTCGGCGACTCCCCGCTGGACCTGCAGGCCGCGCGGCGCAGCGGTGCGGTGGCGGTCGCCGCGGCATGGGGTCACCTCTACGACGCTGAGCAGCCGGCCGACCGGACCGCGCACCGGCCCGCTGATCTGCGGACGCTCGTGACTGTGACGTGAACCACGGGTGGCAAAAACTCGTTAGGTAGGTTAACTAAAAGGGGATAGGGCACACCGGTGGCCGGTATCGGCCGCCGGTGTGCCGCGTGGTGACCACGCGGCGCGCGGGGGTCGACGGGGGACGGGGTGCCGTGGACGAGATCTCACCGACTCACTTCGCCGAGCTGAGTGCGGCACCTCCCGCCGGGGAGCCGGTGCTCGTCCCGGTCGCCGCGCTGTCGTCGGCGTGGACGCCGCGGGAGACCGCCCTGGACGAGGATCACGCCCGCCTGCTGGCGCAGTCGGAGACGCCGCTGCCGCCGATTCTCGTGCAGCGGTCCACCATGCGGGTGATCGACGGCGTGCATCGCGTGCACGCGGCTCGGCTCAAGGGTGCGGACCGGATCCGCGCCTTCCTGCTCGAAGACGACGACCGTGCGGCGTACCTGCGCAGTGTCGCCAGCAACGTCGTGCACGGCCTGCCGCTGACGCTCAGCGAGCGGCGCGCCGCCGCCGAACGCCTCCTCGCCTGGTTCCCGCACTGCTCCGACCGGTCGATCGGCAGGGCCGCCGGGGTGTCCGGCAAGACCGTCGCCGCTCTGCGCGAGCGGCGGGGCCTGCCCGCGCCGGCCGAGCGGCTGGGCCAGGACGGGCGGGTCCGCCCGGCCGCCGTCCCTGCCGACCGCGGACTCGTCGAGGAGCTGATCAGCCGGCATCCGGACGCGTCGTTGCGCGAGATCGCCCGCCGGGCCGGGGTGGCGCCCAACACGGTGCGCAAGGTGCGCCTGCGGATGACCGGTACGGACGGCGCCGGTAAGCGGCCGGCGCACGCCCAGGAGGCCAGGGAGCGGGCGGACGTCGCCGACGACGTGCTGCTGACCAACCTCAGTCGCGACCCGTCGCTGCGGTACACCGAGGTCGGCCGCACCCTGTTGCGGCTCCTGCACCAGCAACTCGCCACCTCGCTCGACGGGCAGGTGGTGGAGTCGCTGCCACCGCACTGCCTGCCGTTGCTGTCCCAGGCGGCCCGCAGTGTCGCGCTGCAGTGGGAGCAGTTCGCCCGGATCGCCGAGGGGCGCGCGAACACCGCTGGATAGGCGCTCCGCTGCCGTGCAACCGCGGAATCTCCGCAGTGCACACATTCCGTTGCGCCGTGAAAATCAGATTTTCTCGCCGCCGATCCGGCGATGCACGCCGTGCGATGCCGCAATGATGACCGGTGTGAATGCGGTGGGTAAAAATTTTTCGCGGCCGGATCGTGCACGCCCCCGCCGCAGTTCATCCTTTATGACCCGTGTCGTCATCCGGATGTCGTGCTAGCTTTCGGTTATGGCAACCGGGTGTACACAGTAGAAACAACGCGTCCTGATTCAGGGCCGAGCCACATTTATCCGGTTGCATTCGATGCCCCAATTCGAGTTAACGAAAGGAGTGCATCGTGCTATTGGGAATCGCCCGCACACTCGCCGGCTGCGTCGTCGCGGGCGCGGACCGGGCAGCGGAGGACTACTGCCCGCCCTACTGGCGATCCAGCGGGCCGTTGTTCCGGCAGGCGCTGGACTTGACCACCGAGCTGGCGACCGGCCGTGACTTCCTCGCTCGGCCCCTCGCGTCGGTGACCCGGGGACAGCAACCCGCCGCCGGCTATCGGCACCTGGTCGCGGCGCTCACCCGGTACGAGCGGACGCACAGGTGGAGTCGCGGCTGCGAAGACCTGGTCACCTCGATCGAAGCGTCCGTACGGATGCTGTATTTCGAGGGCATCCCGGCATCCCTGCCCGCGCCGGGCGGCGCCGCCGGGACGGCTGACGGGCTGCCGGCGCTGCATGTCGTCATTCCCTTCCGCGCCCCGCGGGGGAGTTTGCGGGAGCGCAATCTGCGGGCGTGCCTGGGCGCGCTCAAGGCGCAGGCGACGCCGTCCGCAGGTGTCCACGTGACCCTGGTGGAGAGCGACGACCAGCCCCGGCACTCGTGGGCGCGGACCTGGGTGGACGACTACGCGTTTCAGTGCCAGACCGGGCCGTTCAACAAGTCGTCGTCGGTCAACTTCGGGGCGGCGCGGGCGGCCTCGGGCCGCGACGTGATCTGTCAGCTGGACGCCGACATGATCGTCGACCCGGGTTTCGTCGCCAGGGTGCGCGCGCAGGCCGCGGTCTCGCCCGCCTTCCTGCCCTACGAGGACGTCCACTGTCTCGATCCGCTGACGTCTGCGCAGGTCGTGGCCAGGCCCACGGCGCCACCGCGGTCGGTCGCCGGCTACCTACTGCGCCGCCCGCCGGGTGGCTGTGTGGTTGTGGCGGGCGAGCTGTTCCGGGCGGTGGACGGCTTCGACACCTCGTTCTCCGGGTGGGGCGGCGAGGACCGGGACTTCGTCACCCGCCTGTCGACGCTCGTCCCGGTGACCAGGTTGGAAACCACCATGACCCATCTCAACCATGAGCGGCCGTCGATGGCCAAGGCGGCTCGATTCGCCACCGAAGACCGGGTGGCGGTGACTCAGGAGGTCGACTAGAAGTGCCCGAACTCGCGGAACGAAATGGCTGCCTGGTGCAGCCCGTCACGACCACCGCCAGCCTGGCCGACCAGGTCAGGGACCGGGTGGTCGAGCACCTCGACCAGGTGCTCACCCGCAAGCGATCCTGTACCGTCGCGCTGACCGGGGGCAGCACCCCGGCCGCCGCCTACCGCTCGCTGAGCGAGGCCGGTCTGCCGTGGCATCGGATCCACGTGCTGCAGACCGATGACCACCTGGTCCCGGACAGCGACACCGGCCCGTCCTGGGACGTCATTCAGCGCAACCTGCTCGACCGGTGCGATCCACCGAGCGCCAACCGGCATCCGATGCCGGTGCGCGGCGGACCGGATCTCGCCGCGGCGGTGCGCGGCTACGACGCGCGGATCCGCCGGCTGCTCCAGGGCGGCGGCCCGGACGTCGTCATCCTCGGCCTCGGCGAGGACGGGCACACCGCCTCGATCTTCGACGGCGACCTGAGCGCCCTGGCGGTGGACCGCATGGTGGTGACGACCGCCCCGTACCGCGGTGTCCGGCGGATGACGCTCACCCAGCGCGTGCTCGCCCACGCGGATCTGCGACTGGTGCTTGCCTGCGGGGCGGCCAAGGCCGGCGCGGTGGCCGAGCTGCTCGGCGGGGCCTCGCCGCGGACCGCTGCGGCGTCCGCGGTCCTGGGCGACGGCGGGATCCTGCTCACCGATGTGGCGACCGGCCGGGCAGCGTGAGATGAGCCCGACGCTCTGCCTGGACCTCGGCGGTACCTGGTTCCGCGCCGGGACCGCCGACCGAACCGGCCGGCTGCGGCTGCTGCACAGGTCGCCGGCCATCTCCGTCCGCAATCACCATGAACCGGTGGCGACGCTGCAGCGACGCCTGGTCGACTACATCGTCACCACCACGCGAGAGGCGGACCTGCCGGACGGCGCCGGCGTCGGGATATCCCTTGGTGCGGCGCTCAACGGCCGGACCGGCGAAGTGCTCGGCAGCGCCCCGCTGTGGGGCCCCGGCCGGTACCCGTTCGACCTGACCGCCAGGCTGCGGCAGCGGTTGCCGGACATCCGCTTCCACCTGCTCAACGACGTCACCGCGCTGGCCCACGCGGTCCGGGCGGCGCATCCGGCGCCCGGCGTCTCGTCGCGGGCCGCGGCGGTGACCGTCAGCAGCGGCATCGCCTGCCGCACCATCGAGCTGGGAACGGGCCGGATCCCGCTGGACCCGGTGCACGGGCTGCAGGGCGAGATCGGGCACCTGCCGGTCGACGTCCGGTGGCGCGGCAAGGTCCGGGAGAACCGCTGCGACTGTGGGGCACTCAACCATCTGAGCGCGTTCTCCTCCGGCCGCGGCTTCGAATCGTTGCTGGCCACCCTGCCCGAGGCCACGGCGTTCCGGGAGCGGCCCGGTTCGCCGGGACCGGCCGTGCGGGCGTTCACCGAGCGGGTTCGCCAGGGCGACCGGCACGCGGCGGAACTGCTCGACCTGTTCACCCTCCCGCTCGCCAAAGTGCTGCTGTGCCACGCCACGCTCGATCCCGAGGTGGAGGCGACATTCCTTTTCGGCGGCGTCGTGGAAGGGCTCGGCCACCACTATCGCGAAAGCCTCATCCGCAACCTGGAAGAACTAGGACTCTATGGCATCACCGATCGCGATAAGAATCATTTCCGGAACCGGATATTCCTCGGCGACGACGACGGCCTGGCGGCATTGCGAGGCATTGACGCGTACCTGCGGAACAGTCTCGACGACAACCATTGAGGAGAAGCAATGACAGGCTGGACCGTACGCTGCCAGCAGGACGTCACCTACCGCATCAGCGGATCCGCGGACGTTTTCGCCCCGGGAAACGACGCCCTCGCCGAGGCGGCCGGCATACGCGCCGGGACGACCTCGCTGCTGGTCCTCGACCGCACGGTGGACGCCCTGTACGGCAAGCGGATCGACAGCTATTTCGCTGGGCGTGGGGCGCGCAGCGTGAAGTACACCCTGGACCCCGGTGAGCGGGTGAAGACCGCCGACTCGCTGCTCGACATCGCCCGCGCCGCCGACCAGGCCGGGATCAAACGACGCTCGGAACCGATCATCGCGATCGGCGGTGGCGTGGTGACCGATCTCGCCGGTCTGGTGGCTAGCCTGTACCGACGCGGCACCCCGTTCGTGCGGGTGCCGACGACACTGATCGGGCTGGTCGACGCGGCGATCGGGGCGAAGACGGCGATCAACCACAACGGCCACAAGAATCGGCTGGGCACCTACTTCCCGGCCAGCCACACGTTGCTGGATCCGGTGTTCCTGCGCACCCTGCCGGCCCGGCACGTCCGCAACGGGATCGCCGAGATCGTGAAGATCGCGGTGATGAAGGACGCCGGCCTGTTCGCGCTGGTGGAGGCGGACTGCGCCGATCTGGTCGACGCCCGGGTCGCGACCACGCACGGCCAGGAGATCATCGAGCGCAGCGTGACCGCGATGCTCGGCGAGCTCGAGACCAACCTGTGGGAACATGAGCTCAAGCGGGTGGCCGACTTCGGGCACACCTTCAGCCCGCACCTGGAGATGTGTGCCGGCGCCGACTTGCTGCACGGCGAGGCGGTCGCGGTCGACATGGCGCTCTGCTGCGCCGTCGCCCACGCCCGCGGGCTGCTCGACGACGAGTCGCTGCGCCGCATCCTCACCCTGCTGCAGCGGATCGGACTGCCCACCGAGCACCGGGCCTGCACCAGCGCGATGCTTGCCGGGGCGCTTGCGGACACCGTCCGGCACCGCGACGGCCACCAGCACCTTCCCCTGCCGACCGGGATCGGCAGCGCCACCTTCGTCGAGGACGTGACCTCCGCCGAGATCAGCGCCGCGCTGGCCACGGTCCGGCGGCTCCAGCCGGTGGCGGCGAGCCGGTGATGAGCGGCGGCGACCTGCGCATCCTGCGAGCCGGCATCTGCGGCACCGACCTGCAGATCCACCGCCGGGTCCGGGCCGACCGGGCCCGGATCCTGGGCCACGAGGGCGTGGCGGAGCAGGCCGGGCCCGGTGATCACGGGCGCCGGTTCCTGGTCTTCAACCCAGTCGACCCGGACGATCAGGACAGCATCCTCGGGCACAGCTACGACGGCATCTTCCAGCGCCGATTCGAGCCCGGCGCCGGGCGTACGCCACGGACCGTGCCTGTCGACCCACGGCTCCCGGCGGATCTCGCGCCGCTGGTCGAGCCGCTGGGGACGGCGCTCTACGGATGGGAGCTCGTCGCGGCGGCCACCCGGCCGCACCGGGTGGCGATCTGGGGCGGCGGCACCTCGGCGCTGCTGGTCGCGATGGTGGCCGAGCTGCACGGGTGCGCGGTGGAGCTGATCCACAGGCGTACCGAACGCCTGGGGTTCATCGAGGAACTCGGTGTGCTGGGCAGCGCCCGGTACCGGCTCCCGGACGCCGCGCCGCCGGCGGACCGGTGCGACGCCGCCTTCCTCTGCCTGCCCCGGGAAGGTGCAGCGGCCGGGCTCGCTGAAGCTGTCGTCCAGGTGCGGCCCGGCGGCCGGATCGACCTGTTCGGCGGATTCGGGCCGGGCGACAGCCATCCGGCGACCGGCGACCTGGACCTCGGCCTGGTCCGGCGGGGCAACGTCTGCGGCGACCCGGTGGAGCCGGCCGCGACGCAGGTCCGCACCCCGAGCGGCAAGACCCTGTCGGTGACCGGGCACCGCGGCACCGCGGAGCGGCACCTGACCCGGGCCGCGGAGCTGTTGCTGCGGCATCCGGACCGGTTCGGGCGCCTGATCACCCACGTCGTCTCGCTGGAACACGCGCCGACCTACCTGTCCGCGATGGCGTCCGGAGTCGGCACGCCGGACAGCCCGCGCGAATACATCAAGGTGGTGATCGACATGACCGTGGGAGCGGTATCCGCCAGGAAACCGGATCTCGGCACGGCCCTCGGTGATCTCCCGGCGACGGGAGGGGTGCGATGAACGGCGTCGCCTACCGGCGTATCGACCACCGGGACGGAGATCCGTACCTGACCGAGGCGCGCACCGGCCGGCTCACCGACCAGCCGGCCCGCGTCGTGATCGCCCCGCTGGCCGTCGGCGTCTGCCGGTCCGACCTGCGGGAGCTGACCGGCACGCGGCACCTGCGCCGCGACTTCGGCCACGAGATCGTCGCCGAGGTTCGGCACTCGACACTGCCCGGCGTGCTCGACGCGGGGCAGCGGGTCGTCCTCGACCCGCACCCGGTCGTCCACCGGACCTCCGGGTTCGCCGATCTCGTCGAGATCGAGGGGACGGCCGCGAACGTGACGGCGGCGCTGCGGCCGGTCCCGGCCGGACAGGATCCGATGATCGCCCTGTTCACCGAGCCGCTGGCCTGCGCCGCGCATTGCGTCGCCCGGCTGGACGCGGTCACCGCCGGCGCCGCCGGGTCGCCGGTGGCGATCGTCGGCGCCGGAATCGCCGGCACCCTGATGGCCGGGATCCTGCGCGCCCGAGGGGTGGACGTCCACCTGTTCAACCGCGGCGCGCCACGACTGCGGTTCCTGCGCGAGCGCGACGTCCTTCCCGGCGTCGGGCTGCACCCGACCGGCCGCCCGGGACCGGCGCGATTCGGCAGGGTCGTGCTGGCCACCGCGGCCGCGGCCGAGCCCGCCCTGGAGCTCGCCGCCGACCTGCTCACCCCGGACGGACTACTGCTGATCTATGCGGGCACCGAGCCGGGCGACCGGTTCCGCGGCCTCGACCTCGACGACCTGCGCCGCCGCGAGCAGCTGCGGACGGCGGGCGCCGGCCGGCGGCGGATCCGGATCGCCGGTTCGCACGGCGCCACGACCGCGGACTTCGCGACGGCCACCGGACTGCTCCGCGACGCGGGCACCGGCCCGGCGCTGCGGTCCGCGCTGCACCGGCTGATCGACGTCCGAGCCGCCCTGCAGGACGGCCCGGCGCTGCTGCGCGACATGGCCGGGCGCCCCTACGCCGGCAAGGCGGTGCTGACGCCCGGACCCACCGACACGAACGGAGCAACCCCATGAAGATCTCCAAATACCACTACGCCGCCCAGTTCCCCCGGCTGCCGCAGGTCGTCCAAATGATCGGTGACCTCCTGGTCCGCGGCGACTACGTGCTCGGCCAGCACGTGGAGGAGTTCGAGCACGCCTTTGCCGAGTACGTCGGTGTCGAGCAGGCAGTCGGCCTCAACTCCGGCACCGACGCCCTGGTACTGGCCCTGCGCGCGCTCGGCATCGGACCCGGCGACGAGGTGATCACCGTCGCCAACACCTTCCACGCCACCGCGCTGGCGATCACCACGGTCGGCGCCCGGCCGGTGCTCGTCGACTGCACCGCCGACGACTACCTGATGGACCTGGACCAGGTGGCGACCGCGGTCACCAGCCGGACCAGGGCGATCATCGCGGTCCACCTGTTCGGCAAGGCGCTCGACATGACCGCGCTGACCGCCGTCGCCGAGCGCCACGGGCTGGCCGTGGTGGAGGACTGCGCCCAGGCCGTCGGTGCACGCTGGCAGGGCAGGCAGGTCGGCTCCTGGGGCGACATCGGCTGCTTCAGCTTCCACCCGTCGAAGAACCTGGCGGCGGCGGGCGACGGCGGCGCGGTCACCACCGACCGAGCCGACCTGAGCGCCGCCATCCGGACGCTGCGCGGCCTCGGGCAGGCCGGTCAGAACGACCACGTCGTGCTCGGCTGCAACTCCAAACTCGACGCGATCCAGGCCCTCGTGCTCAGCCACAAGCTGCCGGAGCTGGAGGGCTGGAACGCCGGCCGGCGCGCGGTGGCCGACCGGTACCGCCAGGCGCTGACCGGCGTCGCTCAGGTGCCCGCGTCCGCCGGGCCGGAACACGTCTTCCACCTTTACCAGATCGGTGTCGACCGGCGGGACGAGGTGCTCGCCGACCTGGTCGGCGCCGGCATCGACGCCGTGGTGCGCTACCCGGTGCCGATCCACCGGCAACCCGCGTTCGCGGAGCTGGGGCTGGCCGGCGACTTCCCGCACGCCGACCGGCAGGCGACCGGCACGCTCTGCCTGCCGGTCCGGCCGGACCTGACCATCGCGGAGACCGACTACATCACCGACCAGGTGATCGCGGCGGTCACCGGGCGGACGGGGGCCTCCCGATGATCGAGATCCTGCCCGCACTGCTCGGCGCCGACCCGCTGGCGCTCGGCGACGCGACCGACAGCCTCACCGGCGCGCCCGTGCGCTACCTGCACCTCGACGTGATGGACGGCCGGTTCGTCACCGACATCAGTTTCGGCGTACGGACGGTGGCCGCCCTGCGCCGGCGCACCGACCTGCCGCTCGACGTGCACCTGCAGGTCGCCCACCCGGAGGATCAGCTGGACGCGCTGGTCAAGGCCGGGGTGGACCTGGTCACCGTGCACGTGGAGGCCACCGCCCACATCGCCCGGGTGGTGCGCCGACTGCAGCAGGAGGGCGTCGATGCGGGCCTGGCGATCAACCCGGGCACCCCGCTGGCCGCCGTCGAGGAACTGCTCGGTCAGATCACCCAGGTGACCGTGATGACCAGCAACCCCGGCACCAGCGACTTCCTCGGCTGGACCCTCGACAAGATCCGCCGGCTGCGGGCGCTGCTGACCCGGCACGAGCTCACCGGCGTGCACATCGCCGCCGACGGCGGAGTCACCGAGGCGCGCGCCAAGGCGCTGTACGAGGCCGGCGCGGACCGGCTGATCGCCGGCTCCGCCGTCTTCCAGGCGCCCGGCGGATCCGCCGACGGCGTGGCACGCCTGCGGAAGGCGGCGCTCGCATGATCGACGTGCTGGCCCGCGGCGTGCTGTTCGACCTCGACGGTGTCCTGGTCGACAGCTCCGCGGCGATCCGGGAAGCGTGGTGGGAGTGGGCCGGCGGCAAGGGACTCGATCCCGCCGCCACGTTCGCCGCCGGCCACGGCCGCCAGACGATCGACCACATCCGGGCGGTGGCGCCGCACCTGGCGTGCCCCGAGGAGGAACGCCGCATCGACGAGCTGGAGGAGAGCCACGCCTCCGCCGTCAAGGGGCAACCCGGGGCCGGTGCGCTGCTGGCCGCGCTCGATGGGACGCCCTGGGGGATCGTGACGTCCTGCTCGGCGGCGGCGGCCCGGACCCGGCTCGACCGGGCCGGCATCCCGGTGCCGGGCATCCTGGTGCACGCCGGTGACGTACGCCGTGGCAAGCCACACCCGGACGGCTACCTGCGCGGCGCCGAGCTGCTCGGCATCGACCCGGTGGACCTCGTGGTCGTCGAGGACGCGCCGTCGGGCATCGAGGCCGCCGCCGCGGCCGGCATGCGCGTCGTCGCGGTCTGCACCACCCATGAGCCGGATCGGCTCAGCGACGCGGACTGGCGCGTCGCGGACCTGACTGGGGTGCGCGCCGCCACCGGCACCGGCGACCCGGCCCGGCTCACCATCGGCCTGGAGGTGCTCGATGCCGCGCAGCGGTGAGGTCTCCGAGAGCTACCTGCGGTTCGCGACCGCCGCGATGCGCCTGCACTACGGGATCACGATGAGCCCGGCCACCATGGCGGCGAAGGCGGAGCTCGCCCGGCCGGACGGCTTCCTGACCATCGAGGAACCGCACCTGGTCGCGGCGGCGGCGGTCTTCCCGTTCGAAATGACGGTGGCTCCCGGTGTGACCCTGCCGGTCAGCGGGATCGGTGACATCGCGGTGTCCCCGAACCACCGGCGGCGCGGCTCGCTGGGCGCGCTGATGCGCGAGCACCTGGACTCCGCGAGCGCGCACGGCGACGCGCTCAGCGTGCTGACGGCAAGCGAGGCGGCCATCTATGGCAGGTACGGGTACGCCCCGGTGACCGAGGCGGTGAGCTGGTCCACGAGCACCGGCGGGCTCCAGCTGACCGGCCAGGCGGCGGACGGCACGGTGGAGGTGCTCGACGACCCGGGGGACGGCACCGCCGTACCGGAGGCGTTCGCCGCCTATCAGCGGCGGACGCCCGGCGAACTCGGCCGCGGCCCGCGCTGGTGGACGACGCGCTGGCGGGACCCGGCGGCGGTGGGCGCGCCGCCGGACGGTTTCGTGGCCCTGCACCGCGACGCCGATGGCCGCCCGACCGGGTACGCCACCTGGTCGCGGGGCGGGGCGTGGACGGCGTACGGCGGCCCGGCCCCGGTCGAGGTGGACGAGTTCGTGGCAGCGGACCCCGGCGCGGCGCGGAACCTGCTGGCCTTCTTCGGCTCGCTCGACCTGTGCCGGGAGGTCGTCCTCCGGAACCGGCCGGTGCTCGATCCGCTGCGCCGGCACTTCGCCGACATCCGGCGCATGCGGATGGTCGACCGGGTCGACAAGCTGTGGGCCCGGGTGCTCGACGTGCCACGCGTCGTGCGGGCCTGCATGGGCCGGCTCGACCGGCCGGTCACCATCGCCGTGCACGACCCGGGCAAGACCACTGACGGGTGTTACACCCTCGCACCGGACGGCGATCGGGTCCGGTGCGAGCCCACCGGCCATCGGCCGGACCTGACGATCGACGTGGCCGACCTGACCGCCTGCCTGCTCGGCGCGGTCTCCGCCGCCGAGCTGGCCGGAGCCGGCCGCCTCGCCGGCGACCGCGACGCGTTGTCGGCGGTCGCCCGGGCCCTGGCCGCTCAGGTGCCGCCGCACTGTTCCACAGGCTTCTGACGCCGCCGACCCGCTTCCCTCGTGAAAGGAATCCGACCCTTGACCGTCTCCACGAACACCCGTGCCTGCCTGGCCGGCGAGGATCTCGACTGGCTGGGCCACCGTTCGGTATGCGTGGCAGTCGACCTGCCGACCCGGATCCGCCTGTGCCACGACGACGTCGCCGAGGACCGCGGCGTCTCACGGACGGCGAACGCCGTGTGGCGGTTCCTGCGGCAGCGCGGCGATCGGGTGCCGGTCCGTCGGCCGAGCGTCACGGTGGACGCCGAGGCGCCGCTGGCGAGCGGGCTCTCCTCGTCCTCCTCGCTGATCATCGGGCTGATCCGGGCGTTCACCGCGCACCTCGGTCTGCCGATCAGCGACGAGACCCTGCTGTCCTGGTCGTTCGACTTCGAGTACGCGATCTGTCACGGCGGCGGCATGGACCAGACCGCCATCATCCGCGGCGACGCCGTGCTGACCGGTGGCCGGGACGGCACGCCGCCGCTGCTGCTCGGGCACGCGCCCTTCCCGGCCGAGTGGCGGCTGATCGTGGTCGACTCGGCCCTGCCGAAGTCCACGGTGGGTCACCTCGCCGAGGCACGCCGCCGGCACGCCGCGGGCGACAGCGGTCTCGCGCGGTACGTCGACCGCGCGGACCACGCCGCCGCGGCGGCCTGGTCGGCCATCCTGGCCGAGGACCTCCCGGCGCTGGTGTCCGAGGTGGACCGGGCACACGAGGCGATGCGGGACGTGGGGATGTCGCACCCGGTCCTGGAGAGCCTGCGCGATCTCGCGCGCCGGGAGGCCGGGCTCAGCCTGAAGATCACCGGCGCCGGTGGCGGCGGCGCCATGGTCGGGGTGTGCCACGCCAGCCAGGCGACAGCCGCCGCGACCCGGATCCGGGCCGCCCTCGCCGCCCGATACCCGCGGGCCGGCGTCCTGATCGCCCGGGCGGCGCCGGGCATGCCGCTGGCGTCCGCGGAAGCCGCCCCCGAACCGGCCGCGGCGGGATGAGCGATGCCCACTCCCGACTTCATTCTCGAACTGCGCAAGAGCATCGGTACGGCGCCGCTGTGGCTGTCCGGCGTCACCGCGGTGGTGCTGCACGAGGGACACGTCCTGCTGAACCGCCGCTCCGACACCGGCCGGTGGGCGTTGCTGCACGGCATCCTCGAGCCCGGTGAGCAACCGGGTGTGGCCGTCGTCCGGGAGGTGCTCGAGGAGACCGGCGTGACGGTCGCCGTCGAACGGCTCGCCAGCGTCCTCTCGCTGCCACCCACCGTCTGCGCCAACGGTGACCAGGTCCAGTTCCTCGACCTGAGCTTCGTCTGCCGGATGGTCGGCGGGCAGGCCCGGGTGAACGACGACGAGTCGCTCGCCGTCGCCTGGTTCCCGCTCGACAAGCTGCCGCCGATCACCGAGACCGATGCGTTCCTGCTCGACACCGCATTGCAGCCGCGCGAGAAGCCGTGGTTCCTGACCGATCTGGCCGATGACACGTGACCCGGTACGGAGGTGACACACATGATGGCGTGGTCCCGCGCGACGGTCCTGCCCGTCATGCCCAGTCGCGGTTTCCGGCGGCTGATGGTGTCGGTGCTCATCGACACCGCGGGGGCGGGCCTGTTCCTCCCGCTGAGCCTGCTCTTCCTCGTTGAGGCCCGGTCGATCCCGCCGGCGGTGGCCGGGACGGCGATCACCCTGGGCTCGCTGGCGTCATTCCTGATGATCCCGGCCGGGGCCCGGCTCATCCAGCGGTACGGTCCGCGTAACTGTCTGGTCGCCAGCAACCTGCTGACCGCCGCCGGCTACGGCCTGTACTTCGTCGCCGACGGGTTCGGGGCCGTGCTCGGCGCCGCGCTGCTGGTGATGAGCGCGGACCGGCTGTACGGGGCCGCCTGGCCCACCGCGCTGGCCCGGGCCACCGACGGCGCGGACCTGACCCGGTGGTTCTCCTTCGTCAACTTCCTCAAGACCACCTGTCTGGGCCTGGGCGCGGTGGCCGCCACCGGTCTGCTGGCGCTGGCCGGCCGGTCCGGTCTGTCGGTGGCGCTCGCCGCCAACGCGGTCAGCTCGGTGGTGGCGGCCCTGGTGCTGATCAGCGCCGAGATCCCGGCCCCGGTGATGGACGAGCGGACCTCGGACCGGCCCCGGGCCTCGGTCCGGTCGGCGATCCGCGATCACCCGTTCCGGGCGCTGGTGCTGTCCCAGACCCTGCTCTCCTTCGCCTGGCTGATTCCGACCGTCGCCTTCCCGATCTACCTGGTCACCGTGCTCGGCCTGCCGGCCTACTGGCCCACGCTCGTGGTGGCCGCCCGCTACGCGGGCATCTCGGTGCTCCAGATGCCGCTGAGCCGGCTGACCGTGCGGCTGACCCGGTCGCGGATCATGGCCGCCGCCATCGCCCTGGCCGGGTGCGCGGTGGCGCTGACCGCGGCGATCTCGATCCTGCCGGCCGCTTGGGCCGGTGGCACGGCGGTGCTGGTCGCCGCGCTGCTCGCCGTCGCCGAGCTGACCTCCAAGCCCAGCGCCGCGGCCGCCGCCGTCCAGCTGGCGCCGTCCGGCGATGAGGGACCGTACATGGCCGTCTTCCAGCTCACCTGGACGGTGTCGTACGCGGTGGGCCCGGCGATCATCGGCGCCGGCCTGGACCACCCCCTGCTGCTCTGGACCGGCATCGGCATCGCGGTGCTGGGCAGCGGGCTCACCCATCGCTACGGCGGCCGGCGCCGGACGCGGAACGAATCCCACCACCTCTCCGGGAGCCATTGTGTCGCTGACTGACGGATACCTGCACCGAGCCGCCTCGGACCGGCCCTACTTCAGCCGGGACGGGGAGACCTACCTGGCCGAGACTCCACTGCGCGACGTACCGAAGAAGCAGAAGTTGCGGGTGCTGTCCGAGGCGGACTACGCGTTCTGGCAGACCTACGGCTACGTCGTCGTGCCCGAGGCTGTCCCCGCGGCACACGCGCGCCGGCTGCTCGATTTCGCCTGGCGATTCCAGGGCCTCGACCCGGACCGCCCGCAGACCTGGTACCCGGACCGGGAGTTCTCCTCGGAACTCGAGCGCGACCTGTACATCTACGGTTTCGTCGAGGCCTACCAGCACCAGCTGATCTGGGACAGCCGCCAGGCCCCGCGGGTCTACGACGCCTTCGTCGACGTGTGGGACTGCGAGGAGCTGTGGGTGACGCTCGACCGGCTCAACCTGAACCCGCCGAACGTCGGCAACCGGGACCGGGCGCTGATCCCGGCGACCGGCCGCGGGTTCGACATCGACCTGCACTGGGACGTCGACACGACCAAGCCAGTCATGCCGCAGCGGGTGCAGGGCCTGATCGCCCTGCACGACACCCGGCCCGAGCTGGGCGGTTTCCAGTGCTCGCCGGAACTGTTCCGCCGGTTCGAGCAGTGGCGCGCCGGTCAGCCGCTGGACCGCGACCCGGTCCGGCCGGACCTGGACCGGGCGGACCACCCGGTGATCCAGCCCGACCTCAAGGCAGGTGACCTGCTCATCTGGAACGGTCAGGTGGCACACGGCGTGCTGCCCAACCGATCCGCGGACCGGGTACGCGCGGTGCAGTACCTGTCGATGATGCCGGCCCTGCCCACCCACCAGGAGCTGGTCCGCTCCCGGATCCGCTCGTGGCATGACCTGAGCACCCCGGAATGGAACCCCACCCTGATCGGCGACCCGATCCGGCACGAGTCGCTGCGGTACGGCCGGGCCGAGCTCACCGAACTCGGTGAACGACTGCTCGGACTCACCCCGTGGCCGACCCCGGCCCGGTCCGCGGGACGAGGGCGGTGACCGGCGTGCGCAAGATTTGCCTGGCCCTGCCCACCCATCGCGCCTGCGGTCCCGCCATCCAAGCCGTCGCGGCCGAGGCCGTCCATGCCGCCCGCACGTTCGGTGTGCACGTCACGATGCTCGTCCTCGACTCGTCGGACGCGGCAACCCGTGCCGCGCACGCCGCGGTGATCGCCACCCGGCCGGCGCACCCCTCGGTCGAGATCCTGCACCTGGACGAGCCGCGGCAGCATCGGTTCCTGGCGGCGACGAGTCGGACGGCGGGCGTACCGAAACCCGACCTGATCGACACGCTGATGCTGCCCGGCGCGGTCTCCTACGGCGCCTGCACCAACCGGGCGTTTCTGATCGCGGCCGCCCTCGGCTGCGAGTCGGTGCACCGGCGCGACTCCGACTTCGCCTACCAGCGGTCCGCTGGCGAGCCGGTCCATCCGATCGATCAGGAACTACGGTGCCTGGGCCGGCCGGCGCGCGAGGTGGCCGGCGCGGTGACCGAAGCCCCGCTGGACCCGGCACACCACGACAAGCCAGTGGTGCTGGCCGGCGGCTCCTTCATCGGCGACCTCTCGGTCGACATCGACGACATCAGGCGCCGGGACCCGCGGGCCTACTACGACATCGTCAGCCTGTGGGCGCCCGAGAACACCCCGGAGCCGCGATTGCGGCGGCTGGTCGCGGAGTCGTTCACCGGCGCCGGAACCCGTTCGTTCGACCGGGACCGGACCCGGCTCGACCTGGTGGACCCGATGCGGGTGGACATGTGCAACATCAGCTTCCATCGGATCCACGAGCAGATGCCCCTGCCACCGATGACCGAGGCGATCGGCAGCGACTACTTCCTGTTCCACCTCGTCCGGCACGCCCAGTTACCGGGTGTGCTGCACAACCGGGACATCGTCAACTTCCACACGCCCGACCGCAAGGCGATGCCCGCCTTCCTCGCCTATCACATGCGGCTGGCCAAGTTCTTCCTTTCGATGCGCTACCTGCACGTGATCTACCGGGAGCTGGAGCGGGCCGGCGACACGCTGCTCGACGAGCGGCACCAGCTGCGGGCCGCGCCGGTCGTCGACCTGGTCCGCGCCGCGGTATGGCTCGACCACACCCCGAACGTGCGCCGGCTGGACCGGCTCGACACCGCCTACCGCGGCCTCGGCGGCCGGTACACCGCCGCCGCCGCCGCGCTCGCCGCCCGCCGGGCCACGCTGCTCGCCGAGGTGGCCCAGGACTTCGAGGACTTCGCGCTGCTGATCGAGGCATGGCCGGCCCTCGTCCAGGCCAGCCGGGAGGCCGCGCCCGACCTGCTCGGGGGATGCTGATGAGGGACTCCATGACGTTGCGCACCGCACTCGCCGGGGCGACCGAGGACCAGCTGCTGCTCGACCTGGCCGGGATCGAGAACCGCTATCACGCGTTGACGCGCGAGCTGCCCGGGCTGCGGGTCCGCTTCGCGGTCAAGGCCTGCCCGGCCGACGAGGTGCTCGCCGTGCTGGCCGCGAACGGCGCCGGGTTCGATGCGGCGAGCCCCGGCGAGATCGGCCAGGCACTGCGCACCGGGGTGGGTCCGGACCGGATCCACTACGGCAACACCATCAAGTCGGATCACGACATCGCCGCCGCGTACCGGCTCGGCATCCGCGACTTCGCCACCGACACAGTGGCCGACGTGCGCGCCATCGCGGCGCACGCGCCCGGGTCACGGGTGTTCTGCCGGCTGGCCACCAGCGGCGCGGGCGCGCTGTGGGGGCTGAGCGACAAATTCGGGTGCACGACCGGCGAGGCGGTCACCGCCCTGTGCGCGGCCGCCGACCATGGGCTGGTCCCGGCCGGGCTGTCGCTGCACGTCGGCTCCCAGCAGACCGGCACCCGCGCCTGGCGAGCGGCGTTCGCCACCCTCACCACGACGATCCGCGCGCTTGACCGCCGCGGCATCCACCTCGACCACGTCAACCTCGGCGGTGGCCTGCCGGCCGAGGGTTATCTGGACCGGCGCGGGCGGCCCCGGGTGGCGCACACCGGCGCCATGCTGGCGGCGATCACGGCCGGGATGCGGCGGCTGCGCGAGATTGCGCCCGCCCCGCTGGAGCTGGTCATGGAACCCGGCCGGCACCTGGTCGCCGACCATGGCGCGATCCGGGCGCACGTGGTCCGGCTGACCAGCCGGCGGCACCGCGACGGCAGCCGGCGGCAATGGCTTTTCCTGAGCTGCGGCCGATTCAATGGCCTGTACGAGACGGACCAGCTGCGCTACCGGCTGGAGTTCCCGGACCACGGCGGCGAGCGGCTGACCCCCGCGGTGATCGCCGGACCGACCTGCGACAGCGACGATGTCCTCGCGGTAGATCACCCGGTGCCCAGTGGGCTGCGATCCGGCGATCCGGTCTGGATCTTCTCCACCGGCGCCTACTCGCTCAGCTACGCGACCCGGGGCTTCAACGGCTTCGACGCGCTGCCGCACCGGGCGCTCGGCGATGACCTCGCGCCGGCCGGGCGGGAGAGGATGCCGACGGCATGACACCCATCGTCAGGCAGATCGCCGAGGCCGACTGGGCGGGCATCGTGGAGCTGGAGCGGCAGGCGTACCGAAAACTGGGGCTATCGGAGAATCCGGCAGTGCTGCGATCGCGGGCCGCGACCTCGCCGGCCACCTCGATGGTCGCCGAGATCGGCGGTGAGCTGGCCGGATATCTGATCGCGCTGCCCTACCCGCCGGGCGGCTGCCCGGATCTCATCCACCCCGAGACGGCCGCGCACGAGTCGGCCAACCTGCACCTGCACGACCTGGTGACCGATACCCGGTGGCGCGGCCGGGGGCTGGGCGGGCTGCTGCTCGATCGCCTGGTGCGGCGTGGCCGGGACCGCGCGTGCACGGAGATCTCCCTGGTGGCGGTGGGGCAGAGCCGCCGGTTCTGGCAGAACCGGGGCTTCGTCGCCCGGCCGGGCGTGCCGCTCGCACCCGGTTACCGCGCGCCGGCCACCTACATGACCCGCCACCTGGACAGGGAGGGCTGAACCGGGATGTCTTTCGTCAGTGATCCGTTCCACCGATCGCGGATCGCGATCGGCGCGCTTTTCTGCTTTCTCGGTTTTCAGTACGGCACCTGGGTGTCGCGAGTCCCCGAGCTGCGCGACCGCCTGAGCCTGGACGAGCAGCGGGTCGGCTTGCTGCTGCTGGCGCCCGGAGCCGGTGCGGCCGTCTCGTTCGCCGCCGTCGCCTGGCTGATCCGGCGGCTGGGCTCCGATCGCCTGGCCCGCCTTGCGGCGGTGGCCCTGCTCGCCGTGCTGGCCGCGTTGCCCGCGGCCGGGACGTTCCCGGTCGCCGTGGCGATCCTGCTCGCCGACGGGGTCGCCGTCGCCTGCCTGAACGTGGCCATGAACGCCCAGGCGGCCGCGCTGGAGACCCGCTATGACAGAACGGCGATGGCCGGGCTGCACGCGGTCTTCAGCGGGGGAGTGCTCGCCGCCGCGCTGGTCGCTGCGGCGGTGACCACGCTGAGCCGGGCCCTGCCGGTGCACTTTCTGCTCGCCGGTCTGATCCTGCTGCTGTTGCTGGCCGCCGCGCGGACCGGCCTGCTCCCCGCGGAGGCTCAGGCGGTACGGCCCGCCACCGGCGACCGGGAACGCCGGCGCTGGCTCGTCCCCTCCCTGCTGACCCTGACGCTGAGCGCGGCGATGGTGCTCGGCGAGCTGACCGAGGGTGCCATGAACGACTGGTCGGCGCTCTACCTGCGCGACGTGGTGCACACCGCCCCGCAGCTGGCGCCGCTCGGGGTCGCCGTGGTGTCCGCGGTGATGCTGGTCGCCAGGGTGTTCGCCGACCGGTGGCGGCGGCGGTGGGGCGACAAGCGGGTGGTGCTGGCCGGTGCCGTGGTGGCCGCCGGTGGACTCGGCGCCGCGTTGGTGCTCGGTGGCCTGATCACCGCGCTGGCCGGGTTCGCCTGCGTCGGGCTCGGCATGGCGGCCGTGACACCGTGCCTCTACGTCGCCGCGGCCCGGGCCGGCTCGCGAACGCTCAGCCTGGTGGCGTCGGCGGGAACCGCCGGTCTGCTGGCCGGGCCGCCGGTGATCGGTTTCGTCGCGCACCGGGCCGGGCTGGTCTGGGGGATGGGAGTGGTCGTGCTGGCCACGCTGATGCTGGCCGCCGTGCTGGCGCCGATCCGCTGGCCGGCAGAGGAACGCGCCGAGGCCGAACCCGAGCCGGCCCGGTGACGCCGTCCCGCTGGGTCCCGGCTCGGTGGGGCACAGCAGCACGACGCCGACTGCGACCGGCTCGGCCGGCAACCCGGTAGGCGTTGCCGCCTCGAATCGATCACCGCGAACGTCGCGGCGCGGAAGCCGGGATCGCCGGCGTATGAGGAGAGCGACAGCTGGGAACCGGCCAGGCCTGTAAACCTCGAATACCTCCGCGCCAGCTCTGGTGCTGGCGATACAGGGACGCATTCCATCCTTGACATACTGCGCGTAGTCGCCTCGGAGGATTCCGATAGCTTCGGCACGCTGCGGCTGTTGAGGCCCCAAGAGGTGTCGGCGTTACTGGGCATGAAGGCTCCGACGCGGGAGCAGTTCGAGGCGGCCTACAGAGATCCCCGCAAGGGCCTCGCTGGATATGGGCCAGCCTGGAGCGGCTCCCGCGCTCGTTGCCATCTGGGGGCGGTCGGGGGATTAGATCGACGCCGATCCTGTGAGGTGGCCGGCGACACGGGGTCCGGACCCATCGAATCTACCGAGAGAGACGGGTTGACTTTGCCTACGAGCCAATCAGCGGCAGTTCGGGCTACGGACGCGAGTTCCGCCGTGGCCTCTACGGGCGATGGGGACGGCGGACGTGGAGGACTGCGCCGCTGTAGCCGAGTATCTAATCGCATCAGGGCGTACTGGGGCCGGGCAAGTGTTCATCACCGGTGCCAGCGCCGGCGGGTACACCGCTCTGCAGGCTGTGTCGCGGCGATCGGTCTTCTCAGGCGCTGTGGCGCGCTCGGCAATCATCGATCCGCACCGGTGGCAACGGGCCGCGCCGCGCTGGCAACGACCGCATGCCGCTGAACTGACCGGTCCAGCGGGCGCCGTGCGAGCCGACTGGATCGAGCGGCCGGTGTTGCTGATCCACGGGAGTGACGACCACGTCGCTCCGCTGAGCGAGGTGAGCCAACTCGCTGACGCTTTGGAGGCTCGTGGTGCTGCGCACCGACTACTTGTCGTCAGCGCTCGCCACTCGCTGTCAGCTCAGCAGGCCGCAGCGGAGGTGCTGGAGGCCGAGCTCGAGTTCTACCTTGAACACCTTGCGGGCTGATCTGCCGTACGCGAGTCAGATAGCGGCCCGGCTTCGTCCGCGAGTTTGGGCGCCAGATGTTCACGACTTTTGGCACCACTCTGCCGGCACCGATCGCGGCAATATTCGTGAGAACCGGCACCACTTGCGGGTCTTGCCCGGCGGGCGGCACCGACGGTTCCTTAGGAGCCGGCTCACGCTGCGTGCAAGCGATCATGAAGCCACGCGGCGCGCGGGTGCGCGGGTCCGATGTGCGGATATCCGGTAACGGGTTGGACAGGTCTGCGGTGCGTGCCTCGGTGAGCTGCTGTGTCCTATGTCAAACGTGATCCGTTGGAGAGCCGAGCACGCCGGCCAGGGCGCCGGCGAGCACGGTGGCGAAAGGCTCCGACGGCTGTGGCTTGCTCGGGGTGGCGGCGACCAGGGCGGCGATGTGCGGGTGGTGCCCCGATGCGGCGGCGTGGCGGAGGTATGCGCTATGGCGTGCGGCGCTGGTGGCGGCCGTCTCGCTCTGGACGAACAGCGCGGTCACGCCGCTGAGGAGGGCGAACGCTTCGAGTTTGCGGGCCGGCTCGGCGGGATGGTCGTCGAGGATTTCGAGAACGTGCTCGAGCAAATCGGTCCCGTGTGGTCCCAGCGCCGGTCGGCCGATGACTAGGGCGGGCAGCCATCGGTGCCGGCGCATGATGTCGCGGGCCTGCCGGGCGAGGGCGAGCAGGTCGGTCTGCCAGTCGCCGCTGGGCGCGACCAACTGGTACTCGGTGGCCGTGCTGTCGATCATCAGGTCGAGCAGGTCGTCGCGGGTGGCGACGTACCGGTACAGCGACGCCGCCCCGGTGCCGAGTAGACCGGCGACGCGCCGCATCGAAACGGCTTCCAGGCCCTCTTGGTCCGCCAGCCGTACCGCGGCCGCGGTGATCTCGGCGCGGCTGCGTTCGGCCGGTCTGCCGCCCGCGGCGCGTTCCCGGCGTAGCCAGATCACCGGTTCCTGGTGCCCGGTCACGTGCCGCTCCTTTCCCGCGTCTCTTTCGTCGCGTCCCATCTTCGCATACGGTGTTCGCGTACGCTGTTCGCGAATTTGAAGGGCCGCAGACGATGACGCAGTACGCACGTAACGGCGAGATCCGGATCGCCGTCGAAGACCTCGGCGGGGCCGGAGGCCATCCGCTGTTGCTGGTCATGGGCTTGGGCACGTCCCGCTTCTGGTGGCCCGACGGCTTGGCCGCCGAGCTGGTCCGCCGCGGCTTTCACGTCGCCGCCTACGACCAGCGCGACGCCGGGCAGTCCACCCACCTGCCCGCCGCCCGGCACACTGGCCCACCGGTTGCGGCCCTGCTGCGCCGCTCACCGTCGGCCTACACTGCCGAGGACCTCACCGATGACGCGATCGCCGTTCTCGATGCCTTCGGCTGGCAACGCGCGCACCTTTTTGGCCATTCGATGGGCGGTCTCGTCGCCCAGCGCATTGCGATCCGCCACCCCGGCCGGGTACTCAGTCTGACCAGCTCCGCGGCCGTTCCCAGCGACGCCCGCGGCTTGCGCGTCCTGCGCTATCTGCACGTCGCGCCGTTGGTCAAGTTCGCACGCCTGCACTACCCCGCCACCCCGGAAGGCGACCTTGGCCTCGCCGTAGCCCTCGCCCGGATCCTCGCCGCCTCCGGCCAGCGCATCACCGAAGACGACGTACGCGATCTCGTCGCCAAGGAGGCCGCACACCAGGTCACCAGCTTCCGCGACGCCAAGGCGCAAAGCCGCCAGATCGGCGCCGCATGGTCCGGTGGCCCACTGCGCAGGATCACGGCACCCGCCCTGGTCCTGCACGGCGCGCAGGATCCGCTGGTCCGCCCGGGCGCCGCCCGGGACATCGCCGCCGCCGTGCCCTCCGCCCGGCTGCGCATCGTGCCCGACGCCGGCCACTTCCTTTCCCGCGATCTCTGGAGCGTCTACGCCGACGAGGTGCACGCCCTCGCCGGCCGCCTACCGACACGACCCACCGGCTGAACGGTGCCGATCCGCTGCCCTTCCCATGATCACGTACACGGATCCGCCGCAGACAAGGCGCGCACTATCTCAGCCACCCGTCACCCTGCGTGAACGATAGGGCCGACCGGCGACGCCTGAAGGGTCTCGGTCGGGGTGGAGCCAAACTCGCGAACATCGAAATAGGTGAGATCTCGGTGGTGCCGAAACTCAGCGACATCTGGCACCCGAACTCGCGAACAAAACCAGCGGCCGGTAGCACCTCGTGTATGTAGTCGACCAGCTCAGTGACGATCTTTTCTCCCTCGTAAGGGATGAGGTCAGCCCGGAGTTGAGCTACGCATTGGACCGCTCGCACCGAGGCGGTACGTGTAGCGAGATCGACGGCTTGCCGGCCATGGGCGCATGCCTCGTCGATCCTGCCGACCGCCGCTGATGAAGCTAATAGCGCTGTGTTGATGAAGCCGCAGGTCGGCCTGTCGCTAGTCATGATGGCGGACCAACGCCGGAGGGGCTGCTGGACTGGACGGTCACCCTGACCGGGCGGCCGGACGACGGCTGGCTGCTGAGCGAGCTATCCCCGGGGTCGCTCCTCTACTGGGGCATATTGGTTGGTCGCCCGACGGCTTAACGCGTCGTGTCGCTCAGCTCGGCTGGCTGGCGCTGTACTGCGGCACCGGGCTGACCCGACCCGGTCGCCGGGCAGATGGCGGCGCGGTCGCTGCGCGAGGCGGTCCGCGCCGGGGGGTCTCGTCGGCGCCCGGCTACGGCTCACCAGAGAGCGGTCGGACGCCAGCCGGATCTGCCGGATCTCCGGATGGCCCAGGGTCGGCGGCCGTACCCTGCCAAGGTGAGTTCCGTTCAGGCCGACCGGGATGATGTCGCCGCTGCCGCGGCGGTGCTCGACGCGACCGCTACCGCCTGCCGCGAGTACGAGGTGGGCGCGCATGGCGCACTGCGGATCGCCCGCGCCCTCGAAGAGGCCGTACCGGGCTCGACCACCGATCTGGCTGACGACCTGAGCGACGAGCAGAGCGCGTACGAGCGGGTGCAGCCCGAGGCGGTCGGTGAGGTGGTGGCCGAGGTAGCCGAGCGGCTGCAGGCGGCGGTCGAGGATCCGCCTGCGTGGCGAACGCCTGCCGCGTCCGGGTATCGGCCGATGATGCCCGGCAACGCGGTCCAGGACCTTCACCGCTCGGGGGCGGCCGGAGCCTGATTCCGGCCAGGTGCCGCAGGGCCGGGCATCGTTGGCTGCCGGGGTTGAGAGTGCTACGGCGGGGCCGTCGGAGAACCGATCGTTCCCCAGCCGCTTAAGGACCGACACCACTCTGCCAGCGGCTTCCGGGCAGTTCCCGGTGGCCGGGGCCGGTGAGCTGCGTCGTGCCGAAGCCCAGGCGCCCGGAGCCAACATGCGTCTCTGGGTGCTGGTCTCAGGTGGTGCAGGTGTTGAGCATGGTCTGCAGGGCGGTCTTCTCCGACGACTGCAGCTTTAGAGCCCAGTAGTGCTTCACCGTGATCCACATCTTGGCGTAGGTGCAGCGGTAGGCGGTTCGTGGGGGCTGCCAGGTGGACGGGTCCTGGTCGCCTTTGGCTTGGTTGACGTTGTCTGTGACGGCGATCAGCTGGGGCCGGGTGAGGTCGTTGGTGAAGGATTGCCGGCGGCTGGTGGTCCAGGTGCTGGCGCCGGAGCGCCATGCTTCGGCCAGCGGAACGATGTGGTCGATGTCGACGTCGGAGGCGGCGGTCCAGGTCGCGCCGTCGTACGGGGAGTACCAGCTGCCGGCGGTGGCCGAGCGGGTGGAGGTGGTGGTGACGTTGGTGCCGTCGCGTTTGAGGACTGTTTCGCGGGTGTCGCAGCTGCCGGAGATGGTGATCCAGTGCGGGAACAGGTTCCGGTCATAGGTGCCGGCGTTGGCTTCGGCGGCGACGGTCAGTGCGTTGAGCTGGCTCTGCGCGGTCGCTTTGCTGGGGATTGCGGGCGGGGTGGTGGCGGCCGGGCCGGTGATAACCGCGGCGCCGAGGGTTCCGGTGATGATCGCGGCGACAAGGTGCCAGGTACGGCGCATGGGCTCCCATCGGTACTCCGAGTTCGCTCTTGCGAACAACCCCGGAAATAGATAGGAGTAAGTTTGTGGTGGTACAGGTTGCCGCCGGAAGTCCTGGATGCGTCATATGGCTGCCGGGATGGGAAATGGCTTCGCAATACCTAGTCTGGCCCGCTGCGGAGTCGGCTGACTCGGCTGCGGATTCTGACGCTGCGCATCATGCGGGTACCAGGCGGCAGCGTTCGGGTAGTGACGACGAGCAGATGGACGGGCCGTCGGTCTGCTGTCTGCGGTTAGGTCGTTGTCGGCATCGGTGACGGCCACGCTGATTCCTCCGGAGCACCTTCAGCCGGCGCTGGCATGGTCGGCGGTGCAGTCCGCCTTGAGGCGATCGAGGCAGGCGATGCCCGGGAAGACGAGTAGTGCGGGTGAACGGCCGGCAGCCTCTGCAGGATTTCGACCGGTCCGGGCGCCTTTACGGTGGGCTCGTCGCGTGGCTGGTAGGTGCTGGCCTTGACCGGCCTATACACGACGTAGGCCAAACCGTTGGTTTCGTGGGGGTGGGAAACCGGGGGTTCTGCTTGCTGGCCGTGCGAGTTCTGTACTGCGGCGATGCACCTGGGTGCAATCCTTCGTGACCGGTTGATATCGCAGCGCAAGGGGTTGCAAGGTCGAGCATGGATGATAGGCATTGGTCTCCGTCGGAACGGATTCACTCCCCTCGCGCGCGCCGCAGGGCGGTACCGTCGAGGCATCGACCGTGGGAGGGGCACCCCATGACCAGTCCGGACGAGAACCTCTTCGGTATGCGGCTGCGCGCCCTGCGCGAACGCTCCGGCAAGTCCCGGGCGGTCTTGGCTGGGTTGGTCGGCCGGTCACCGGACTGGGTCAAGCACCTGGAGACCGGACGGATCATGCAGCCCCGACTTCCGATGCTGATCCATCTCGCCGAGGCCCTCGACGTCGACGACCTGTCCGACCTGACCGGCACTCCAGGAATTCCGCTGAGCAGTACCACCAAGGCTGCGGTGACCGGAACAGATGTGGTCACCGCGGCGCTGCTTAAGCCGATCACGTCCGCGTACCATGCGATCCCCGTCGCTGAGCTGGTCGGCCGCGTGGACATGGCGTGGCAAACCTGGCACCGAACTTCGACCGAGCGAACCGCGATCGCTGGCGTGTTGCCCGACCTGGTCGCCGTCGCCCGGGCCACCGTGCTGGCGGCTAACGGCCTTGATCAGCGTCGGGCCCGTGTCGAGCTGGCCCGGGTGTACCACTTGGTGCAGCTGCTCAACGCGTACCAGCCGGCCGAGCAACTGTCCTGGCTCAGCGCGGACCGGGCGTTCAGCGCGGCGCAGGAGGCTGACGATCCGGTCGCAGTGGCGATCGCCGCCTGGTACTACGCGCACCTCTACCGCTCCAGCGGCCAGACCGACCTTGCGGTCGACGTCCTCACCGACGCGCTTGGTCAGCTCGAACCCGGCGAGCTACCGGACACCCGCGCGGTATGGGGGCAGGTGCACCTCGGCCTGGCGCTCGCACACGCGAAGGCGGGCCGGGCCGGCGCCGCCTGGCGGCACTGGGATACGGCGGCCGACGTGGCTCGCAGCCTCGGCAGCACCTACCACCATCCCTGGCTGATGTACGGCGTCACCGCAGTGGACATCTACCGGGTGACGATCGAAACGGACTTGGCCCGGTTCGGGGAGGCCGAGCAGGCCGCCAAGAAGGTCGCCCTGCGAACGCTGCCGTCCCACACTCGCAGAGCATTCTTCTTGATCGAGCAAGCCCGTCAGCGCCGGTCGCAGAAGGACGACGTCGGCGTGCTCTACCACCTGGCCAAGGCACTGCGAGAGTCCCACGACACCACCAAGCACCACCCGGTGGCCCGGGCGGCAGTGGCCGAACTGGTCGACCGGCCCGGCGTGGTCGGTGAGGATGCCCGCGAACTCGCGTTGGTGATCGGGTTGGGTGGCGACGGGGGATACGTCGGCTAGGGGGAGAAACTCTCCCTTTCATCAGCTCACCGTCGCCCTACCTTTCCTGGTGCGGCGGCGGGCAGGTGACCAGGAGTTCACCCCGATCGCGAGGCTTGCCCGTTGTCGCCCATAAGCGCGGTGGCGGCCGGTCTCGTCGAGTACCTGGGATTGCGCGGCCGCCATCGCTTCGAGACTGGAGCGGGAGGGCGGAGGCGGGTATGCGCAGCACGGTGATCGGGCACGGTCGGTGCCGGCGGTGGAGGCGTTGCCGGCCGTGGACGGTGGGGTGCAGGTGCGGGGTGGACGCGTATCCGTGCCCGGCTCGGCGGCAGCAGGCCGCGCTCGCCGCGCTGATCCGGAGGCTGCCGTGAAGCGGCCGGTCCGGCGGTCCCGAGTCTGGCCCCTCGACCCGCAGATGGCGGTCTCCCTGCTTGCCAGTGAGTTGCCGGGTTGGGTCGTGAGCTACGCCCCGGCGCTGTGCCTGCCCGGTTGTTCGCCGCAGCGGTGGGTGTATCAGGCGAGCAGGCCCTGGCCCGGGGGCGAGGAGTCGGTGGAGTGCGTCTACCCCGACGAGCTGGTGTGGTCGATCGACCGGTTCTGCGAGGTGTCCTGATGCGCGCCGGCGATCAGCAGATCCACCCGTTCGCGGTGAGCTGTCCGGCGTGCGGCGCCGGCATCGGCCAGCAATGCACCAACCGGATCGCCCGGCGCCCGTTCCTGAGAACCGGCCAGGTTCACGAGAGCCGGCGGCGGCCGGCCATTGCTCTGGTGGTGACACGGTGACCGGGCCGGACGAGACCAGCCTGTCCTGGCGCAACCGGCGGGTGATCGCCGAGCGGCTCGGCTGGCCCGACGAGCGGCTGGACGATTGCGAGCGCCTGGATCGTGAACACCCGGGCTGGTCGGTGACCTGGTGGGACAGCCGCAACGGCGAAGCGGCCGGCTTTCGGGCCCAACACCGCGTGCGCTGGCGCCACTTCACCCACGCAGCCGGCTGCACCGAGGCGGAGCTGGTCGCGGCGATGGCCGCGCAGGACCGCCTGGCCGCCGAGCAGCTCGCCGAGTGGCGGTCACTACGGCCAGCCGGATCGACAGTCATCGGGGCACAGTGAGCGCCGGACCGAACAGATGCCGGGGTGAGCGGCTCACGCTGCAGGAACTGTCCGGCCTGCCCTGCACGCCGTCAACGCCGGTGCACGCCGAGGCGTTCCGGTACTCGCCAGACAGCTCCCGTGCCGTTCCAGCCGGGATGTTCCTGGCCGGGCCGCGTGCCTCCAGGGCGGGGCAGGGAGCGGCGCCTGCCGCTCGTGCACCGCATGCCGTACCCGCTGCTCACACCGTCTCCTCCTATCCGTGTGTCCGTATTCGTTCGGGGGTCTTATGCCTTTGCCTGATCCGTGGGAACACTCCGATCCGCGCCCGTCGGTGTCACCGGGTCGGCACGCCGCCGGCCCCACCCCGTCCGGCTACCCGCCGCAGCCGGTCTTCGACCAGGCCGCGTCGAGACAGACGCAGCAGCTGCCGACCGTGGAGGCGCCCTATGCCGCGGTACCCGGCCATCCGGCCGCCTCCTCCCAGCGCTACAGCCCGGCACCGGCGCGGAAGACGTCGTGGCCGTTGCTGGCCGACGACCTGTTCCGTCTGGCCCATGACGGTGCCCGGCTGCGCGTCGACCGGGACCTCGCCGGTGCCGGGCTGGCCTGTGCGGTGATCGCCGAGCTGGCGGTCACCGGGCATGTCACGGTCGACAACGACCTTCTGGTCGTCACCGATCAGCGGCCGCCGCAGGAGGCGCTCGCGCACACCGTCCTGACCGAGATCGCGAGCCAGCCGCAGCCGTTGCCGGTGCTGGATTGGCTGCGCTACCTGTCCGCCCGCCCCACCGCGCCCACCACGGGCCGGGCTGACATCTACCACCAGGTGGCGCAGCGGCTCGTGCGGTCCGGTGACCTCCTTGAGGTGCCCCGCCGGCGGCTGCTGTTCGGGCCGCCGCGGGTCGTCTACGAGCCGACCAGCAACAACCGGGCGTACTGGGCCTGCGCGCGGTTGAACACCGCCGCCGAGCACGGACGCGAGCTCGACGAGTTCGATCGGGTGCTGGTCGGGTTGTGCCTGTCCACCGGCGTGTACCAGCGGGTGTTCAGCAGCCCGGCTCATGTGATCGACCGGCTCTGCCAGGACAGCCGACGCACCCGGCACCCGGTCCCCGACCTGCTGCGTCACCTCGACCGGCTGGTCAGCAACACCATCACGGTCGGCGTCTGACCAGCCGCCCTCCCACCCCTGGTTCCCCGCTTCTCGGATTCGTCGTCTGACAGGAGCTTCTTCCGTGTCCTATCCCTCTCGAACCCGGCCGGTGAACACCGTCGAGCAGACCCTGGCCGCGGGCCGGCTCGGTGTATGGCCAGTCGTTTTCATGGTGATGGCCGCCGCCGCGCCGCTGACCGTCATCGCCGGCGGTGCCACCACCGGCTGGGCCGTCACTGGCGTGATCGGCATCCCGGTCGGCTATCTGCTCGTTGCCCTGGTCCTGGGTGTCTTCTCGGTCGGCTACGTGGCGATGTCCCGCCAGGTCGTCAACTCCGGCGCCTTCTACACCTACGTCACCCACGGCCTCGGCCGAATCCCCGGCGTCGGAGCCTCAGCGATCGCGGTCGTGGCCTACAACGCGATGCAGATCGGTCTCTACGGCGGCTTGGGCGTGGTCACCGCCGCGTTCGTCGACGCGCACACCGGCTGGGGTACGCCGTGGTGGCTGTGGGCGCTGACCGGCTGGGTCCTGGTCGCCGTGCTCGGGGTCCGGCGGATTGATTTGAACGGCCGGGTCCTGGCCGTCCTGCTGATCGCGGAGATCGCCGTCGCGGTTGTGCTCGCCGGCGTGCACGTCACTCATCCGGCCGCAGGCCACGTCGACCTCACGGCCATCACCCCGGCGCAGCTGCTCACCCCTGGGATCGGCGCGGTTTTGGTCACGGCGATCACCGGCTTCGTGGGCTTCGAAGGCACGGCCGTGTTCTCTGAGGAGTCCAGGGATCCGCAGCGCACCGTCCGCCGAGCCACCTACCTCGCCTTGGCGATCATCGGCGTGCTCTACAGCCTGTGCGCGCTGGCCATGACCGTCGCGGTCGGTCCGGACGCGATTGTGGCCGCCGCGACCGAGCACGGCACCGAACTGATCTTCGACCTGGCCGCCCCGTATCTGCCGTCGCTCCTGCTCATCGTCGGGCATCTGCTGTTCATCACCAGCTTGTTCGCCGCCCTCCTGTCGTTCCACAACACCTGCGCCCGCTACTTCTTCGCCCTCGGCCGCGAAGGCGTCCTACCCCGAGCGCTCGCCCGCACCAGCGTCCGCTCCCGCTCGCCCAAGGTCGCATCGCTCACCCAAAGCGTCATCGCGATCGCAGTGCTCTGCGCCTACGCCTACGCCGGCTGGGACCCGATGATCAACCTGTTCTTCTGGATCACCGTGACCGGTGGGCTCGGCGTCCTGATCCTCATGTTCGTCACCTCGATCGCGGTCGCCGCCTACTTCCTGCACCCCGACAACCGCATCGGGGTCGGCGCCGGCCGCGGCCTGCTCGCGCCGGTCGTGGCCGCCGGGGCACTGGGCTGGATCCTCTACCTGACCGTGCAGCAGTTCAACGTGCTGCTCGGCGTCGCCCCGACCTCACCCTGGCGGTGGATCTTCCCCGGCGGATTCGCGATCGCCGCGCTGCTCGGCATGCTGTGGGCGCTCTGCCTACGCGGCGCCCGGCCCCGCGTCTACGCCGTCATCGGCGCCGGCGCCACCAGGCCGCTGATGGACGCCACCAGCCAGCCGGCCACCCCGAGCGGCCGGTGGGACGCCTGATGGCACCCACTGACATCGCCACCCGCATCCGCCGCGCCACCAGCCAGGACACCACCAAGATCGCTCGGATCCTCGCGGCCGCGTTCCTCGACGGCGACCTCGCCGACTGGCTCGAACCCGACCGCACGGTACGCCGCCGCATCTACCCCGACTACTTCACCATGCTCGCCGAACACGCCACCGCACACGGACACGTCCACCTCATCGACCAGGGCGCCGCCGCGGTCTGGTACGACATCACCGACCAGCCCATCGCCCCGATCACCGACTACGACCAGCGGCTCGCCGCGATCACCGGCACCGCCCTGCCCCGCTTCCAAGCCCTCGACGAAGCGATGCGGCGACACCATCCCCACGGCAGACCACACACCTACCTGGCCCTAATCGCCGTGCGACCCGGCGAGCAAGGCCACCGGCTCGGCAGCACGCTGCTGCAGCACCAGCACAGCCAGCTTGACCAGCAGCACCGGCCCGCCTACCTGGAAGCAACCGGACAGCGCAACAGCGCTCTCTACCAGCGGTACGGCTATGAGCGGCTCACCCCGTACCCGATCGTTCCGGGTGGCCCGAACCTGTACCCGATGTGGCGGCCCCCGACCTGAGTCCGGCGAGGACCGGCGGCACACCGGAACCGAGCGGCCACGCCCGGGGTGTTGCCCAGATTCTCGCCCTCACGGTCAGCGGCACCCTGTCACCGGGTCACCGCTGACCCCGCCACCGCGCGGGCCCCGCCCGCCCGCGCGGTGACCGGCCCCGGGCCCGGCGCCCTACGCGTCGGGCCCGGCCGCCGGGCGCGCATCCCACGTCTCCGAATGCGCACCCGGCACCCGATCGCCCCCGGGCACGTGCGGCCGCCGCACCGCTCGGCTTCTTCACCGGAAAGGGACTTCGATGGCACGGGACCGCCGCTCACACGTGACCGAGGCATGGCCGGCACGGCGCTCGACCGGGGGCACGATCAACCCCTCGGTCGTCGACGATTTCGCTACGAAGAACGCCACCAAATGGGCGCTGATGTCGCAGCAGAACACCGCAGCGACCTCGCCAACGGAACGTGCCAATGGGTCGGACCACCGGCGCACGGGCGAACGTCGGGTGGCGCGATGAGCGGGGAAGGGACGACGGACGGCGACCTGGATCGTGTGCGCTGCTGGCGTCGGGGCCAAGGACCTCGGTTGATGGCCTCCGGTGAGATCACCAAGCGGCTTGGGGTCAGCCGGCAGCGCGTGCAGCAGCTCACCTGCCGCGAGGATTTCCCAGCGCCGTACACAGAGCTGAGCCTCGGCCGGATCTGGCTGGAGTCAGAGATAGAGCTGTGGATCCTGCAGTGTTGGAGGCCGCGAACCGCGAGGTCGGTGGCGAAAGCGTGACGGAAACGAAAATTGACAAATTTAAAATTTGTTAATGGCGTCATCGGTGGTGACGGCGTCAGCGCTCAGGGCGCGTGTTCGGTGACTGCGGGATGTATCTGCAGCGACAGTTCGTTGTGACCGCGCTGCCGTCACGGACGATTTATGGCGAGAAATAGCTCCGATGCCCGCCATTAAGGGGCTGACGCATCGGCGATCATCTGTTTGACTGTCCGTCATGCAGCCCGGCATGCCGCGTTTGGTGATCGATTACGGGACCGCCTGCACTCGCGGAGTTCTGGTCATTCCCGGTCAACCGGCGCAGCCGTTGATGATCGACGGCAGCACGGAACCGACCAGCGCCGCCCATGTCGATCAGGCCGGCCAGATCACCGTCGGCAACGCCGCGTGGCGGCTGGCCGCCACCGACCCGGACGGTTTCGTCGGTGCCCCGCGAGCCGAGCGATCGCCCACCATCACCCGGCACGGCCGCAGCGTCGCCCTCGCCGACCTCGTCGCCGCCACGCTGCGCCTGTTCGCCGCCGAGGCCAACCGGATCCTCGGCAGCGTCCCGGACGACGTCCGGCTCACCGTCCCGGCCGGCTGGGGTCCGCGCCGGCGCACCTGGCTGCGCAGCGCCGCCAACCAGGCCGGTCTCGGCCTGCCGCAGCTGGTCGACGCCCCGATCGCCGCCGCCGACCAGCAGCTGCGCTCCGGCGTACAGCTCCCGGTCGGCGCGTTCGTGCTGATCTGCGACGTCGGCGCAACCACCGAGGCCACTGTCCTGCGCCGCGGCCCGGCGGGTTTCGAGGTGCTGTCCACCCTCGAGGACGCGAACGCCGGCGGCCACGCGATCGACCAGCAACTCGCCGGCGTCCTGGTGCCCGCCGCCGGCGTCGAAGGCGGGACACCGTCGTGGCCGCTGCTGGCGAGCATGCGTACCGGAAAAGAAGCGGTCTCGCACCAGCCCGCCGTGACCGTCCCGCTGCCCCCGCCTGATCCTGCGGTCGTGCTCAACGCTGCCCTGGTCGAGCAGGCCGCCGCCCCGGTCTTGCAGCGGGCCGCGGACCTGGCCGCGGCCGCGGTCGAGGCGGCCGAGCTGACCCCGGCGAACCTGTCCGCGGTCTACGCGGTCGGCGCCGCCGCCGCGATGCCCGCCCTGCGCCCCGCCCTGGAGCAGCGCCTCGGCGTCGAAGTGCAGGTGCCCCCGGCACCCGGCCAAGCCGTAGTCCTCGGCGCCGCGGACGCGACCGCACCGGCAGGCGTGGCCGACGCGGTTGCGGCGCCGCCCGCCCCGCCGCTGCGCCGGATCCTCGGTCTGCTGCTGCCCGGTCTGCTGGCGTTGGGCATGTTCCTGCACATGGTGTTCTCCGCGAACATGAGCGGTTCGCGGGTCCTGCACACCCGGCCGTGGTGGGTCATGGCCAACTACGGTGAGCTGGTCATCTCCTGCCTGCTGGTGCTGGCCGTGTGCCTGGCCGCCGGCCCGTGGCTGGGTGCGGTGCTGGCGCAGGACGAACGGCTGCGCGGCCGGTGGGACGGCCGCGAGCAGCTGTCGGCCGGGCTGGTCGCCGGCACCGTCATCGCGCTGATCGTCGCCACCCTGTTCGCGGTCTGCGCGGCTCTCTACTTCATCTATCCGTATCGGATCCCGCTGCGGTGGGCGCTGCTGCCGATCCTGCCGATCGCGGCGGTCGCCATCACGTTCGCTGTGATCATTCGCCGTCGTCCATACCCGCCGGCCGGCGGTTGGGAGGCGTTCCTGGCCTTCCCGATGACGCCGCTGTTGATCATCGCGGTGGGGGACCTGGTGTTCGCCTACGTGATCAGCTCCTGGTGGGTGTGGGCGCCGCACGTGGTGTACGTGGCCGCCAAGCGCATCGGCGTGGCCTTGATCGGTGTCGGGATCGGCATGCTGCTGGTCCGGGTCGTGCTGCTGCGCGCCATCGCGGCGACCACCCTGGGCGTGTTCGGGTTCTTCATCACCGATTGGCGGCTGCAGAACCCGATCGGTGTCGCAGTCGCCGTGGCGGTGCTGGGCTGGTGGATGCAACGCCTGTGGACGCTGCTGCGGTGATCCGCACGATCCGGGCCGTCGGCGCCCTCCTCGTCGCGAGCATCCTGGTCGCCGGCCCACCGGTGCTGATCGTGGTCGGCCTCACCCACTGGTCGTTGCCGTCCTGGAGCCAGCTGCTCGAAAGCGACCCGGTCACCCCGGCGAAGGCGATCGCGTTGGCCGCCATCCCACTGGGCGGGTTGTGGCTGCTGCTCAGCATTCACCTGCTGCGCCGCGGCTACCGGCACGCCCGGGCCCATCTGAGCCTGCCCCGGCCGGGACGGCTGACCGCGGGATCGGTGGCCAGCGCGGTCGTGGTCGGCGGCTCCGCCGTGGTGGTCGCCGCCCCAGCGGTCACGGCCCCACCGGCCACCGATGCCGCCGCGCAAGGCGTCGACCTGCCCGACGGCGCCGGCTGGGTGCCGGCCGCGGTCGGCCAGGCCGTCGCGACGACCGCCGCCGCGCTCTGGCTGCGCCGCCGCCGCGACTACCGTCCCGCCGCGCCCGGTGAGCAGGACCTGCAGCCGCTGCCGGTCACCGTCACCGCGATCACCGCCGCCACCGACGGCGGCACCGGTCCGGCTGCCTTGCTCGACCCGGGCAGCCTGCCACCCGGCGGTATCCAGCTGACCGGCCCGGGCGCCCGCGACGCCCTGCGCGGTCTGCTGATCACCCTGCTGCTCGCTCACCGCCCGGTGGTGATGACCTGGGCCGACCTCGGCGAGCTGTTCGACGACCCGTACCGCAGCGGGCCACTGCCGGCCGGGCTGCGCGCCGTCGACGACCTCGACGACCTCGCCACCGGCGAGGTCGCGTTGACCCTGCAGGCGCCGACCACCGCGGGCACCTGGGTGTGCACCGGACCCGGCGACGCTGCGACCAGCTGGGAGGTCGCCGCCGACGGCACCGTCAGCCGCGACCGCCGCCTGTGTGTGCTCAACCCGCGCGCCGCCGCGGACCTGTTCACCCTGCTCACCATGGCCCACCCGGCACCACCCGCGCCGGACCCGGAACGGATCTCGGGGGTGGCGCGACTACGCCTGCTCGGCGGCTGGGAACTGACCGTCGACGGCCGCCCGGTCCCGGTGCGCCGCAGCGCCGGCCGTCAGGTCCTCACCTACCTGGCCCTGCACCCCGACGGCGCCACCGGCCACGAGATCATCGCCGCGATCTGGCCCGGCCTGCGCCCCGCCACCATCACCGGCCGCCTGCACGTCACGATCAGCGACCTGCGCAAAGACCTGCGAGCAGGCACGCCCGTCGAACTGTTGCAGCACACCAACGGCCGCTACCGGCTCACCGCCGCAACAGATCTCGACGTACGCCCATGGCGCGCCGCCGTGGCAGCCCTCGACAAGGCCGTCACCGCGGCAGAGCGGCACAAAGCCCAGCGGGCCATCGTCGACGCCTACACCGGCGAACTCGCCGCAGGCTGCGACTGGCCCTGGGTGACCGCCCCACGCGAACGGTTCCGCCGCCAGGCACTCACCGCCTACCTGGACCTGGCCGCCGCCGCGGAACCAGCCGAGGCGCTGGAGCTGCTGCGCGCCGCCATCACCGTCGACCCGCACAACCAGCAGGTCCGCGCCCGTGTGGCTGAACTGGCCGCTGACCGCGCCTGAGATCTGCTCGCCATATCCGGAGCGTCCGTGACCGCGGCCCTGTTGGGCGACTTCGAGCACCGCCAGCTCGCCTTCGACCCCGGCTGGCACCGCACTGCACAACGTGGCGATGAGCCGGTCGCCGGCGTGCAGGGCTGCCTCGATGGCAATGGTGATCTCCGGGTTGGCTAGCGACGCCCGTTTCCGGCTTGTTGATCTGCCCGTGGCTCGCAAGGAAAAGCCGGCGAGCTGTCGATTGGACAGACTGTTGGTGGTACGCAGCCGACGCAACGCGTCGTCCAACACCGAGGTCATCCAGTTTCTCTGCTTGCGATCAGTGCAATGACCTGCGCAAGCCCGGTGGCCCGTCGTCAACGGTACGCCGCTGACGGCCAACAGATGCGGGCTGTTGGGTACGGCGGCTACGGTCACGCCATCACGTTTGTGACCCCTTAGTTCCACCTCGCGGGCTTCGCCGCCCACGATCGCGGTAGCCACCGCCCACCTCTCGCGCCTTGGTGCCCGGCAGGTCGGCTCGCTCCGTACGTCGGCAATTGGCGAACCGCAACTCTGCACGGCCGTGTGCCGTCCCGCGCGCCTGTCGGCGCACCTCTGTTTCCCCTTCTTTCTGATCCCTGGAGGATCACCATGTCCTGTCTGACCCTCGTCTGCCTGCCGGCAGACACCCCGTCCACCCAGTTCGCCGAAGCCGTCGGCACCCGGCTGTCGGCCGTCAACCTGTCCGTGACCGCGCTGGTCCGGCACTTCCCGGCCACCACCTGGTGGCGTCGCGGCACGCTGCTGCTGCCGCGCCGCGGCACGGTCGCCGGCGGACCGATCCGTCGCCTGGAGCTGAACGCGATGCGGGCCTGCGGGCACCGGATGCACTGGCACCGGTGGCAGATCTGGCGCGCGGCGGTCGCCGGCACCCCGGCCGCCCGTCCGTACTGGATGTTCCTGGACCGGCACCGCGACGCCCCGGCCAAATACGAGCTGGCCCGGGCGCAGGCGGACTACCTGGCGCAGCCGCGGATCGCGGCGATGCGAGTGTTCAACGCGTTGCCGCACCGCCCGGTCGACCTGCCGACCGGGCACCTGGAGGCGCTGCAACTGGGTCTGGACGCCTACGCGCACCTGGGCTGGTTGTCCGCCGTGCCGGGCAAGCGGCTGCTCTACCCGGACGGCAAGACCCTGCTGGCCGAGACCGGCGATCGGCTCGACACCCGGCTGACCTATCTGGAAACAGCCAACCGTTGCCTGGCCGTCCGGCAGGGCCGCGATGTGCTGGTCGCCGCGGTGACGGAGCCGAAGGCCCGCCGATGACCGGCCGGATCGAACGTTCCGTGTCCTGCGGGGTGCTGGTGGTTCTGGTGGCGGAGGTGCTGTTGGTCGCCGGGGCGGTGGTCGCGGATCGGGTGTTGGGTGCTGTCGGCCCGGTGTTGGCCGCGTTGGTCCCGGCGCACGCGGCTTTCGTCAGTGCGCTCGTCGCCCGCTCCCGCGCCGAGGCGGCGCAGGCCCGCCGCGATCCGGTGACCGGGGTGTTCGTGCGCCGGGTCGCCGAGCAGTTCCTCGACCAGGCCTCGGGGGAGCTGACGGTGGCGCTGGTCGACGGGGACGACCTGCACGGCGTCAACCAGCGATTCGGGCACGCCGGCGGCGATGCCCTGCTGGCCACCCTCGCCGAGCGGCTCTGCTCGGTTGCCGGACCGGGGGAGCTGGTGGCCCGGCTCGGCGGCGACGAGTTCGTCCTGATCAGCCGCCGCCCACCCGAACAGGTTCAGGACGCTCTGGCGGCCGTGCTGGCGGCGCCGATGGCGTTGTTCGGCCGGCCGTTCGCGGTCCGGTTCAGTGCCGGCGTCTGCCGGCTCACCGGCGGTGACCACCGGCGGGCGTTCGCCCGCGCGGACCGCCTGATGTACGCCGCCAAACGCCAAGGCGGCGGCATCGTCCTGGCGTCCCGCTAGGACCCGGCAGCCATCGGCTGCCATCCATCCATCCCGATCAGCGCCAGGCGCGTTCACCGGGAGTGGAGACCCCGGTGCGCCTGCGTGCCGGGAACCCCTCCTGGAGGTGTACCACCATGCCGTTGCAGACCACGGTGTGTGAGCGCTGCGATCAAAGCGCGGACAATCTGGTCCAGACCACCGACGGCCAGCGGATCTGTCTCGCCTGCCGCGACTACTGCTACCTGCAGTGCGGGACGTGTTCCGGCTGGCACCACGAAGAGGACCGCTGCGCGAACGGCTGCCCGTGCGAATGCGGGGACTGCGGCTACTGCGACGACGCCGGCACCTCGTTCGACGGTCTGGTCCGCCCGTACGACTACCGGCCGCGGCCGGTCTTCCACGGAACCGGACCGCTGTTCCTCGGCCCGGAGATCGAGGTCGAGATCGGCGACGGCGACCCGTACCGGTGCGCCGAGATCGCCAGCAATGGCCTCGGCAAACTCGGCTATCTGAAACACGATGACTCGCTGACCTGCGGATTCGAGATGGTCACCCATCCGATGTCCTACGACTGGGCCCTCGAACACTTCCCGTGGGATCTGCTCGGCCGGCTGCGCGCCAGCGGCTGTATCACCTCGGAGGCCACCGGCATCCACGTGCACCTGTCGAAGGCCGGATTCTCGTCAGACGCGCACAAATACCGGTGGATGAAGTTCATCTACCGCAACGAACCGCAGGTTCTGCGGGTCGCCCGGCGGCACGCCCCGGGCTGGGCGGCGTTCCGCGACGAGGACCGCCGCGCGGTCAAGCGGTACGTCAAGGACAACTACTACGGCGACAAGTACCGGGCGATCAACACCAACAACCTGCACACCTTCGAGCTGCGGATCTTCGCCGGCTCCCTGGACCCGCAAGTGATCAAGGCGGCGTTCGCGTTCTCCGCCGCCTCCGTCGAATACACCCGCACCCTCGACTTCGCCGCCGTCGCCGCCGGCGGCTGGACCTGGCCGGCGTTCACCGACTGGCTCGATGATCAACCGCGGTACACGCCGCTGGCCGGCCAGCTGGAGGCACTGGCATGTGCCTGCTGACCTTCCTGCCCGCCAGCGTCCGGCCCGACCTGCAGGCCCTGGCCAACGGCGCGGTCCTCAACGACGACGGGCACGGCTTCGCCATCGTCACCACCACCGGCCTGCTGGTCCGGCGCGGGATGAACGCCGATCGGCTGATCGACGAGTTCGCCGCCGCCCGGACGCGGCATCCGGACGGGGACGCCCTGTTCCACTCCCGGCTGGCTACCGCCGGCCGGATCGACGTGGCCAACTGCCACCCGTACGCGGTCGGCGGTGACCAGCGCACCGTCCTGGCCCACAACGGAATCCTGCCGATCCGGGTACGTCGCCGGGATCCACGCTCGGACACCAAGCTAGCCGCCGAGGAGCTGATCCCGAGCCTCGGCTCGCTGCGCCACCGCCGCACCAGGAGGCGGCTGCAGCAGTGGATGGGACCCGCCAACAAGATCGTCATCCTGAGCGTGGACCGCCGCTTCCGGCACACCTCCTACCTGCTCAACGAGCACGCGGGGGAGTGGGCCAACGGGATCTGGTACTCCAACCGCGACTATCTGCCCTCGCCCGACCCGCTGATCGGCCGATGGCCGGTCTGCCGCGCCTGCGGCGGCCCGCTCGCCGACCGCGACGAACAATGCGCCTGGTGCGGGGCCTGCTGCGACTGCGGCATGCCGCTCGGCTACTGCCTCTGCCACTACCCGACGCTCCGCCCCTGACACCCCTCTATCCCTGTCGCCGGGGAACCTGCGCAACCGTCCCGGCGAGCAGCCGGATCGTGCGCAGGTTCCCCTCTCTCGCGAGGAGAACCCGTCATGCAACGACCGTTCATCCGGCTCAGCAACCCCACCGAGGCCGCCACCGTCGTGCCGTACCTGCTCGGCTACCAGCCGCACAACAGCCTCACCTTCCTGGCCATCGACAACGGCACGGTCGGATGCGCCGGCGCCCAGGAACTGCCGGACGGCCCCGACTACCGGCACACCGCCCACGACCTGGCCCACGTCCTGCTGGCCAACGACATGACCGAGGTCATGCTGATCGGCTACGGCCCGCGCGAGCCGATGCAGCAGGCCATCGAGCAGGCCATCGACGTCTTCGAACAGGCCGGCGTGACCGTCCTGCAGGCGATGCGCGTCGGCGAGGACCAGGTGTGGCACGTCGGCTGCGACGAACCCGACTGCAAGATCAAAGGGCTTCCGTACGACCCGAGCACCTCGATCGTCGCCGCCACCGCCACCTACGCCGGGGTGAGCATCGCCCCCGACCGCGACGCCCTCGCCGCCCGGCTGGCTCCGGTCACCGGTGACGAACGCCAGCGGATGCGTACCGCGGTCCGGGCCGCCCTCCGATCCGGCCGGCTCCCGATGCACGCCGACACCGCCGCCGAGCTGGTCGCGACGCTGCTCGACGAAGCGGTCACCGCCGCCACCACCCGCACCCGGCTGTCCGACGACCGGGCCGCCCTGCTGCTGTTGCTGCTCACCTCCACCCAGCTACGCGAGGCCGCCATCACCCGCGTGCACGGCACCACCGAGCAGGTGCAGGTGTGGACCGACCTGACCCGCCGCGCCGGATCCGGCCAGCTCGCCGCCACCCCCGCCCTCTACCTGGCCCTGGCCGCCCTGCAACGCGGCGACGGCGTCACCGCCGCGCTCGCCGCCCACCGCGCCTGCGAAGCCGACCCGGACGACGAGTTCGCCGACCTGTTCCGGCGCGCCATCCACGCCGGCATCAGCCCGGAAGCACTGCGCCGGACCCTGCACGACGACTGACCCAGCAGCACCAGCACCGGCCGACGCCCGGCCACCTCACCACCGTCCCGGGCGCGCCGCCGCCCGGGACTCCCCTCACCTTCGAAAGGAACCCGAGCGATGGGCTACACCCACTACTGGAGCCTGCTGGTCAACGACCCCGGCTACCGCACCTGCTGGCCGCAACTGATCGGCGACACCGTCCGCATCATCGACGCCGTCCGCCGCGCCGGGATCACGATCACCGGCCCCTACGGCTACGGCCGCCCCAGCCTGCACCCGGACAGCGAGATCAGCTTCAACGGCGACGCCGAACCCGGCCGGTCCGCCGACACCTTCGTCCTCCCGCTGCCCGAACCCGACGACGACCGGCCGATGTGGGTCGCGAACTTCTGCAAGACCAACCGCCAGCCGTACGACCTGGCCGTCACCGCGACCCTGCTGCGCTGCCACCTGCTCGCCCCCTACGCCCTGCTGCTCAGCAGCGACGGCAGCTGGAACCGGCAGTGGAGATACGGCCGCAAACTCCCCGGCAGCCGCCGCCGCGCCCCCAGCCCCCGAGCCCTGCTCACCGAGCTGTTCGGACCCATCCCGAACACGGATCCGCTGACCAGCCTCGACCCGGGCACCTGGCGGGAGTGAACCGATGGACATCCCCGCTCACCTGCACCACCGCCCGACCAGCAGCGGCCTGGTCGTACCGATCGCCACACCCCGCACCGCCGACGGTCAGTACCTGTTCGGGCTGCTCGAAGACGGCCGGCACCGGGCCTTGCTGCTCGGCCGCCGCTGCCAGGTCTGCGGCCACCGGCTCGGTGACCGGCTGATCCTGTTCGCCCGGCCCGCGGACCTGCTGCTGTCCTGCACCTCCGAGCCGGCCCTGTGCCCGCCGTGCGCCGCCTACAGCACCCGGGCCTGCCCGATGCTGTCCGGCCGGATGCCGCACTACCGGGCGCAGCCCCGCGCCGCCGAAGCCGGCCTGCCGACCAGCGACGACACCGCTCTGCGGCGCGGCCGCCCCGCCGACACCTGGCACGCCGTCTGGCTCGACGACTACGACGTCGTGCCCCATCCGGCCCGCTCCGCCGTGCTGGCCGCCTCTTGGCAGCAGCACACACCGCTGGCCATCCGGCCGGTTCCCACCCGCTGACCCCACCCCATCGTGGGGCCGCGGAAGGCCGCGGCCCCACCCGTACTCTCCCGGGAAGGAGGGCCATCCGATGGCCCTTGAAGACGTTCGCGCCGCCCGCATCCAGCTCGCCTGGCTGTTCGAACCCGCCAATCCCGACCTGACCGACCTGGTCACCGTCCTCGGCCCGCAGCAAACGGTCACCCTGCTGGCCGAACAACCGCTGCCCCGCACCGCCCTGCGCCCCGAACTGCGCTCCTGCACCCCCGACCGCCTCTGGGTCGCCGCGCAGCGCGCCGCCGCCCGCACCAGCCAAGTCCTCATCCCGGAAGACCCCGGCTGGCCGACCGGCCTGCCCGCCGCCGACGCGCCGCTGTGCCTGTGGACCCGCGGCCCCGCCATCCCCGACCCGGCCACCTCGGTCGCGATCGTCGGCTCCCGCGCCGCCACCGACTACGGCCGGCACGCCGCCACCGACCTCGCCCAGCAGCTCGCCAGCCAGCAGCACACGATCGTCGCCGACGGCGGGTTCGGGATCGCCACCGCCGCGCTACGCAGCGCCCTGCTGACCAGCTGCCCGCCGATCGCGATCCTGCCCACCGGCCTCGACCGCCCGCACCCGGCCGTCAACCACGACCTGTTCAGCACCATCGCCGACACCGGCCTGCTGCTCTCGCCGTTCCCGCCCGGCGCCCAGGCGACCCGCAGCCGCATCCTCTACACCCAACGGCTGCTCGCCGCCCTCACCGCCGGCACCGTCCTGATCGAAGCCGCCCTACGCAGCCCCATCCTCGAAGCCATCCGCCACGCCGCCCACCTCGGCCGCGCCGCCCTGATCGTCCCCGGCCCGATCACCTCAGCCCACTCCGCCGGCGGCCACGACCTGCTGCGCCGCGACCAGCGCACCCGCCCGGTCAGCAGCGCCACCGACATCCTCACCGACCTGCACACCTGACCCGATCCGGGCGGCCACACCAGTGGCCGCCCACCTCTTTTTTCGTGGAGACAAAACCATGATTTGCGTACGGCCATGAGCGCCCGCCTGCTGCCCGCCCTCGCCACCGGCACCACCGCCGCCCTGGTCCTGTGCCTGGGCGGCGTCACCCTGCTCACCACCACCGCCACCAGCGCCAGCTGCCCTGCCTCGACTGCAGCCGCCGCCGACTTCGGCCCGCAGCAGCGCGCGAACGCCGCCCTGATCGCCCGCGTCGGCGCGTCCCTGCACATCCCGCCGCGCGGCCAGATCATCGCCGTCGCCACCGCACTGCAGGAATCGGGCCTGCGCAACCTCGGTGACCTCGGCGCCCGCAACGACCACGACTCCCTTGGCCTGTTCCAGCAACGCCCCAGCCAGGGCTGGGGGACACCCGCCCAGGTCCGCGACCCTGCCTACGCCGCGACCGCCTTCTACCAGCGCCTGCTCACCGTCCCCGACTGGCAGACCCGGCCACTCACCGAGGTGGCTCAGGCCGTCCAGCGCAGCGCCTACCCCACCGCGTACGCGAAATGGGAAACCGCAGCGACCGCCCTCGTCGCCGCCTCCGCCATCGGGTCGGCGTCAGCCGGCCCCGCCTGCACCACCGCTTGGACCAAACCGGTCAACGGCGAAGTCGGCTCCGGCTTCCGCACTACCGAACGTCCCGGTCACGACGGCGTCGACCTGATCGCCGCCCGGGGGAGTCCGATCCGGGCCGCCGCCAGCGGCGTTGTCATCACCGTCCGATGCAACGCTCACCGCCCCAACGGCACCCCGTATTCCTGCGACGTCGACGGCGACCCGGTCACCGTGCTCGGCTGCGGCTGGTACGCCGAAATCGAACACGCCGACCACACCGTCACCCGCTACTGCCACATGAGCCACCACCCGACCGTGACCGTGGGACAGCGAGTCACCACCGGCCAACTCATCGGCGAAGTCGGCAGCAGCGGCCATTCCTCCGGCCCGCACCTACACCTGGAAACCCACACCGAAGGCCCCGCCACCGAGGCGAACGCGGTCGAACCGACGGCCTTTTTACATGCCCGCGGCGTAGATCTCAACGCCGAATGATGTCCCGGCCATTCGCCATGGCCATAGTTCTGTCCGCAAAATGAATCGTTTCATCGTGAATTCCTGAAAGGAATGTCGAAATGAAGCCTCCGACCGAGCCGGCAGTCGGAAATGCACCCTTCGCCAGCGGTCAATTGGTCAAAGCTGCCCTGCTCGCCTCCAAAGACCTCACCAAAAACGAACGCATGGTCATGATTGCCGTAGCCGCCCACATGAACGGCGCCGGCGACGCCTACCCGTCCGTCGCCACCATCGCCGGCTACGTGGGCGTCAGCGACCGGACCGTCACCCGCATCCTCGCCAAGCTGGTCGCCCTGGGCCGCCTGATCGCCCGCACTCGAAAGGGCGCCACCACCATCTACCGCCTCGCCGCGAACGCCATCAACCAGGTGATCCGGGCCGTCACCAAGCGAACCGACCCCCGACAAAATGGCCGCAAGCACACGACTACCCCCGACACCCGAAGCACGTCAGACGAAGTGGCTCCACAGGAAGTCTCCAAGCACCTCTGGTGGTCGCGCCGACCGCAGCAGCTCCGAGGTGCGGCCCTGCCGCCGCCACCCACCGCCGACCGTTGCCCTCAACACCTCGGCCAGCACCGAAAGACCTGCGCCCCATGCCGCTCAGAATTCCTCGCTGCCGCCCGCGGGCCGCTGCAGACGCCAGGCTGAACGGGATGTCCCGTCCCGCTGGCCATCCTCAAACTGCTGGAAAGGCGGCGCCTCCGGCCTCGACCGAGTGCTCAACCCTTGGTATACCGAGTCTGGGCGGCGAGACATATGACAATGGTTGGTGTCGCTATATTGACATGAACCAATGCCATGCTGGTCCTATCTGCAACTATTCCACTGCAGTAGGCACCCGGGAACGGACGCGACGGGTGTAGTCTATGACTACAAATTCGTGATAAACCCCGGCAAGGGGTTCTCGAAGGCCCAGGCAATCAAGAACGCGCTCAACGTTCCCGGTTATACGAAGTCAGTGGAGGTGAACCCGTGAGTAAACCGGCTGCAGCAACGGTCAAGCGAGCGACCGCCGACTGGGCAAAAGAGTTCCCAAACTTCGATGTTTTCAGGTCGTTGGTTCTCCTGCGGCGCGTCGGGCCGGTATTGCAAGGCATCACGCTGGACCGCACTAGCTCGGGAGACCGGTACGAACCGGTCTGTCACGTCCATGCGTTGACACGCGAATTTCCTCCAGTACTGACGCTGACACTTCGCCAGCAACTAGCCGGGCCGAACGGATACGGTATGCAGATTGCTTTCGCTGATCACGACACAGCGTTGGCTGATGCTGCGCGACTCCTGGAGCGCCAGAGCGCGTTACCGTTGCAAGATTGGCCGACTATCCCGCAGATTGTTGACGTATATCGCCAGTTTGCTTTAAATAGACTTGAGAAAGGTTTGGCGCCTGCAGTTATTGAAGTGGAGGATAGTGTTCTTATCCCTGCGGTCGCAGGGATCGAAGACTCTGTCGCCGATAGCTTGCGGTTAGCACGTGAGCTGGCGACCGCTTGGCCCACTTCGCGACTGCCTCCGACCTGGAAGGGCAGTGAAGCCTGGCTCGAAGACTTGGAGCGGCGATCACGAGATACTGCGAGGCTGGCCGAGATCGTCGATCAGCAAATAGCCTTCCACAAGGTCTCTAAGATCCGAACGATCTGAAAGATTCCCCTTCGTCCAGCCTGAAGGAAGCCTGCCCGATACGATGCGATCGAGCAGGCTTCCTTCACGTGAATTCTCTGCTTTGATTCAGGGAGTGGCCGGTTGGATATTAGGAGCTAGCCAGCCGCCATGTGCGGCAATCCTGCTTGATAGGAATTGTACTGATAGCCGGTGTGCTCTTCCCGAGGTGCGGCCGTTTTCGGACCTTGGTTCGGGAGGAGGCGAGTTGGGAAACTTGATGTCGGCACAAGTTGATGAAATGCGCTCCAATGTTCGCCGATCGATACCTCATATTCGGCTACCCGCTGTTGGCGGATGAGAATGCGCGCTGCGACTAGGCGTTTGAGTCGGTTATTCGCATTTGGCGCCGTGAAGTTGAGGCCTTCGGCGATGTTCATGGCGGTGAAGTTGTTGAGTTCCGCGTCAGTAGCCGACCGCCGTGGCCGACACGGCGCGTAGCTGGGGTGCCGTCGTGCTGTCGCTGTCGACGTAGAGGTTGGACAGGTTCCGCGGCGACGAGCGGAACAGGATGCCGTAGAGCGTCGCGGCATTCAGGTAGATCGCCCTGCCGTGTGGGTGTTTGCCGTCGGCGATGATCAGGTAGGAGGTGCCCTTCGTCGCGATCAGGGTCTCGAACGTGTCGCTGATCGGGGCGACGATGGTGGGCAGGGTGAGCTTGCCGGAGAGGGTGGCGTAATTGGCGTCCAGTGCGGCGACGTACGCGGCGCGGTTGGCGAATGGCGCCGGGTCCACCATCGCCCAGTCCTTGAACAACACCACCTTGCCGCCGGGTTTCAGGACCTTCGCGATGGCCGCAGCGTATGTGTTCAGCAGGGTATTCGTTGCCGCGGTGAGGTTGGTGGGAACGAGCGAGCTGTACTCCTGGAGCACCACGTAGTCGTACTTCTTGGAGCCGTTCACCGCCGGCGCGACCTCACCCGCATCCCAGGTCTGCTGCAGGGTGTTCCCGAAGTGGATCACCTTGGTGACGTTCACCGTCCGGCCGGCCGCCGACGCCAGGCTCTGCAGCACCTGAGGCGTGTCCTGGCCGGTGGAGACGGTGGGAGTGCCGATCAGGCTGTTTCCGACGAACAGGACGTCGACCGCCGGGACCGCGACGGCGGTCGCCGAGACCCGGAAGCGCACAACGGACGCGCTCCCGAGCGTGCCGCCGGAGGCGTCGGCTCCGGAGAACGCCTGCACGGTGAGGGTGTAGCTGTCCGAGGTGGCCAGCAGTGGGCAGTCGACGTAGTCGTTGCACAGGAAGTACGGGGCGACGTTCTCCGTGCGCGTGTACGCGGATCCGGTCGCCCCGGACAGCGTGAACTTGACGCTTCCGGCGGAGGCACCGTACGTGAGGTTTGCCTGCAGGCTGAGATTGCGGTTGGCCAGTTTCGTCAGGTCGACGACCGTGTCGTCGAGGACCGGACTGACTCCCAGGATCGGCTTCCTGGAGAGGTTGTTGACCAGGGAAAGGCTGGCGATCGGCGACAAGGTGGCCGCGTCGGACCGCAGGGGGGTCGCGGCCACGTACCCGGGGAGCAGGGCGAGGACGCCGGTAATGAGAGCGAGAAGCCGCGCCTTACGGTGTCGCATCATTTCTCCTTCATGAGCTGATCCCAGAGATCGCAGTGGTGGGCCCGGGACACATCGCCTGCCCGGATTACCTGATGAGCCGGGCCGGGCTGCAGCGAGACCAGCCGCCCGTCACCGCCACGCAGAGCCGGCCAGTTCGTCTCCGGGCTGCCCCGGTTCACGAACGACCCCCAGGCCCGGATCATCCGGTCCGACAGTTGCCGCTGTCCCCGCGACATCCGGTCCTGGAAGGGCTGCCCGGACCCGTCCTTCATCCCCGGCCACAGGTAGGGCAGTTCGTACGCGTGTGCCGCCGCATAGTCGAAGTCGGCCGGTGTGCTCGACAGCCGGGGTGGGCTCGGGTCCTCGAACTGGTAGTAGTAGGTGGGCGTCTGCCGGCTCAGTTGCTGAGCGAGGGAGAGCTGGGTGCAACCGCCGAGTCCCCGCGTGCCGCTGTCGGTGATGACCGCACCGATCGCGTACGCAGCCGGGTAGGGAGCCGGGTAGTTCGCGAGCGGATAGCGTTCGGCGATCCGCTCGGCTGCGTCCGCTCCGAAGCTGACGGTGCCGGGCGCGGGCGGCCACGCCGGCCCGGCGGCGAGCCACTGCCGGTAATGTGCTTCGTTGTAGCCGGTGGCGAAGGTCGCGAACGACCGGCCCTCCTCGCGGTTGCTGCCCAGCAGGACGGGCACCTTGTTCCACCTGCCGGTCGCGATCGCGGTGACCGGCACCGCCGGCAACGTCCGGCCGCTGGTGTTGGGGGCGATGTACCCGGTATTCCTGATCAGGGCGGCGACCGGCGCCGCGCGCAGGCACGCGGCCACGTCGGTGGCGTCGGCGCACCCGACGCCGGCCACGATCGCGGCACCCCGCTGCTGGGCGTGTGCCAGCGAGTCGACGTCGTGCAGGCAATCGTCGGACTCGATCACCGCGGCCCGGAACAGCTCAGTCGCCGCGGGGGATGTGAGTTGCGCGCAGACCGAGCCGCCGCCGGCGGACTCGCCGCCGATGGTCACCTTGCCCGGGTTCGCGCCGAGCGCCTGGGCGTTGCGCCGTACCCAGCGCAGCGCCGCCTGTTGGTCCATCAGGCCGTAGTTGCCGGCGGAGCCGTCGGCAGCCGCCAGCGCGGGGTCGGCCAGGAAGCCGAGCGCGCCGAGCCGGTAGTTGACGGTCACCACGATCATCCGGTTGGTGCGGGCCAGGGCGCTGCCGTCCTGGTCGCCGGAGCCGCCGGTGAAGCCGCCGCCGTGGATCCAGAAGAACACTGGACGCCGGTCGCCGGAGCGGGTGCCGGCCGGCCGGTAGACATTGAGGAACAGGCAGTCCTCACTGCCGTGGTCACCCTGCGGGCAGTTCGCGCCGAAGGCGCTCGCCGGCCGGATGCCGGACCAGCCGGGTGCGGGTTGTGGTGCGCGGAACCGGCGGTCACCGAGCGGGGCTGCGGCGTACGGGACGCCGAGGAACGCCTCCACGCCGGCGCTCGCGTAGCCGCGCAGAAGTCCGCCTGCGGTGTTCACCACCGGCGCGCCGGCGAGCGGATGTTCGCGGAAGAACTTCCAGATCAGGGGGGTGGCGTCCAGCACGGTCGGGGTGGCCGAGTCGTTGTTCGGCGTGGTGCTGGGCCAGGTGTGCCCGAGCGCGTCGACCCGGTAGTGCACCACGTCGGCCGCGCAGCCCGGCCAGGCGAGCCGGGTAACCCCGGCGACCGGGGTGCTGCTCCTGGCGCCGGCGCGGCAGCGGCTGCGGCCGGCCCATCCGGCCAGCCAGTCCGGCAGCGCGGGCAGCCCTTTGGTGGCGTCCCCGGCGTACGGGATGGTCGTGTCCGCGCCACCGTGGAAGTCGATGATCGGCACCGGCCGTACCGGGTTGCAGGCGCCGCCCTGCGGATAGAACGCGCCGGAGACCGGTGCGGCGGCGGCGATCCGACCGGCCAGACGGCAGGCCAGCAGGGCCGCGAAGCCGCCGCCGTTGGACTTTCCGGTGGCGTAGACCCGGGCCGGGTCGACGCACAGGTCACGCTGCAATTGAGTGATCAGGTCGCTGGTGAATTGGACGTCGTCGGCGCCGGATGAGTACGGCGCGCCCTGCCAGGAAGGTTGCCCGTCGTTGCCGACGGTGCCCTGCGGGTAGACCAGGATGGCGGGCAGCCCCGACATTCCGGTGAGCTGTTCCTGATATTCGGCGGTGCGGGTGCGCCCGTGGAAGGACAGGATCAGCGCGGTGGGCCGGTCCTGCCGGTAGCCGTCCGGCAGGTGCAGCCGGTAGCTGCGCTGCACGCCGCCGCTGGTCAGGGTGTGGGTGGTCGTGCTACCGGGGCTGCCGGTCGAGGACTGCCCGCAACGGGCCGGGTGGTGCGCGCTCGCGCCGGCCGGTGCGGCCAGCAGCGCCGCGGCGGCGAGCGTGGCGGCGCCGAGCGCGGTGACCCTCATCGGGCCACCTGCTCGCCGGCGACCGGCTCGGGTGCGTTGTGTTCGTCGTCGACCATGGTGGTCTCGTCGAACGGATCGTCACCACGCAGCACCGAGCGTGCCCGGTCCCGGTCGAACTCGCGCGTCCACACCCCGATGAGCACGGTGGCCACCGCGTTGCCGGCGAAGTTGGTCAGCGCCCGGGCCTCGGACATGAATCGGTCGATGCCCACGATCAGCCCGATCCCGTCGACCAGGTCGGGGCGGTGGCTCTGCAGTCCGCCGGCGAGGGTTGCCAGGCCGGCGCCGGTCACCCCGGCCGCGCCCTTCGACGCGATGATCATGAAAAGGAGCAGGGAGACCTGTTCGCCCACCGACAGCGGGTCGCCCATCGCCTGGGCCACGAACAGTGAGGCCATCGTCAGGTAGATGGCGGTGCCGTCGAGGTTGAACGAGTACCCGGTTGGCACCGTGATGCCGACGACCGACCTGCTGACCCCGGCGTGCTGCATCTTGGCGATCAGGCGGGGCAGTGCCGACTCGGACGACGAGGTGGACAGGATCAGCAGGAACTCGCGGCCCAGGTAGCGGAACAGGGTGAAGATGTTGATCCGGGCGACCGCCCAGAGCAGCGTGCCGAGCACTCCGGCCACGAAGATCGCGCAGGTGGCGTAGAAGCCCAGCATGATCTGGGCGAGGCTGATGAGCGCGTCGACGCCGGTCGCGCCGACCACGGCAGCCATGGCGCCGAATGCACCGATCGGCGCCAGCCACATGATCATCGCGAGGATCTTGAAGACCAGCCGCTGGATCACCCCGACGGTCCGCAGCACCGGCTCGCCGCGTGCGCCCATCGCCTGCACCGCGAAGCCGGTCAGCAACGCCACCAGCAGGGCTTGCAGCACGTTGCCCTCGGTCAGCGGGGACAGCAGCGTGGTCGGGATGATGCCGAGCAGGAAGTCGGCGGTGCCCTCGGCCGCGGTGTCGCCGGCCGCCTTCTGTCCGGCCTGCGCCACCGACTCGCTGAGGTGCAGCGCCGAGCCGGGATGCACGAGGTTGCCGACCACCAGCCCGATGAGCAGAGCCACCGTGGACATGGCGAGGAAGTAGCCCAGGGCCAGGCCGCCGATCCGGCCGACCTTGGCGGCCTGCCGCACCGAGCCGACTCCCAGCACGATGGTGCAGAAGATGACCGGGGTGATCATCATTTTGATCAGGTTGACGAAGCCGGTGCCGATCGGCCGCAGCTCGACGGCGACGTCCGGGGCGAGGAAGCCGACGGCGACACCGAGCACGACAGCGACGACGACCGCCGGATAGAGGTAGTGGATCCGGTCGCGGCGGACCGGTGTTGACGCGGAAGTTGCCATGCCCAGACTGTGGTCTGGGTCTCACCAAGGAGCATCCTTGCGTTCATTCTGTTCACCACTTCGCTTTCCTTCAAGGATTTGAGGCCGACGACGATGACCCGGCGCTGGAGCATCGCGGGGCAGCTTTTCGCCCTGCAAGTGCTGGTCGTGACACTTTTGGTCGCGGCCGGCGGTACGAGCGCGGCTCTGCTGGCCCGCCGCGACGCGCGCAGCGCCGCGATCGCCAAGGTGGTCGGCGTGGCCGAGACCATCGCGCATTCGCCGGCGGTGGCCGCCGGGCTGCGCGCGACGAACCCCACCGCCGTGTTGCAGCCGTTCGCGGAAGCGACCCGGCTGGCCACCGAGACCGATTTCGTGGTGGTGATGGCTCCGGACCGGACCCGTTTCACACATCCGAAATGGAACAGGATCGGGCGACCGTTCGATGGCTCGATCGATAGGGCGCTGCGTGGCGGCACCGTGATCGAAGAGTATCGCGGGAGCCTGGGCCCATCGATACGTACCGTCGTCCCGATCCGTGATCCCGGCAGCGGCGTCATCGTCGGGCTGGTCTCGGTCGGCATCACCACCGCCTCCATCAATCGTGGTCTGCTGGCGCAGGTACCGGCGATGGCGATCACGACCGGGCTGGCGCTGCTGCTCGCCGGGACCGGCTCCTGGCTGCTCAGCCAACGGCTGCGCAGGCAGACGCACGGCCTCGGCCCGGCGGAGATGACCCGGATGTACGAGTACTACGACGCGGTCCTGCACGCCGTCCGCGAGGGCCTGGTGGTCGTCGACCGCCAAGGGAGGGTGACCCTGATCAACGACGAGGCGCGCCGGCTGCTGGGCGTGCCCGCGGGGGTACCAGCTGCCGATCTCGTTCTGCCGCCGGAGGCGGCCGCACTGATCGCCTCCCGGCAGCCCACGGTGGACGAGCCAGTGCTCGCGGGCGACCGGATGCTGGTGGCGAGCCGCCGAGAGACCCGCTTCGGAGGTCGTAGCCTGGGCACCGTGCTGACGCTGCGCGATCACACCGAGCTGCGCACGCTCGCCGGCGAGCTCGACTCGGTCCGCGGCCTCACCCAGGCCTTGCAGGCCCAGGCGCACGAGGCCGCCAACCGGCTGCACACCGTGCTCACGCTGGTCGAGCTGGGCCGCGCCGAGGAAGCCATCCACCTGGCCACCGCGGAGCTGGCTCTGGCCCAGCAGCTCACCGACCGGGTGGTGGGCGCGGTCGACGAGCCGGCGCTGGCCGCGCTGCTGCTCGGCAAGTCAGCTCAGGCCGGCGAACGAGGTGTGGAGCTGTGCGTGGACGAGGATTCCCGGCTGACCGGCGAGCCACTGCCCAGCCGCGACCTGCTGACCGTCGTCGGCAACCTGGTCGACAACGCGCTCGAGGCGGTGGCCGGGGCCGCACCGCCCCGCCGCGTCCGCGTCCTGGTGCGCCACCAGGACGACCAGGTGCTGGTCGAGGTGGGGGACACCGGTCCCGGTCTCAGCGCGGAGCAGGCCGCCGCGGCATTCCGTCGTGGCTGGTCAACCAAGCCGGGGCCGGGGCGCGGCGTCGGCCTGTCGCTGGTCCGGCAGGTCACCGAACGGTACGGGGGAAGCTATGCGGTCACGGCCGCTCCCCACGGTGGCGCGGTTTTGACGGTCCGGTTGCCGGTGCCGACATGACGGCCGCCATCCGGGTGCTGGTCGTCGACGACGAGCCGCTGATCGCCGACGCGCACCGCGCGTACACCGAAAAGGTCGACGGGTTCGTGGTCGTCGCCGTGACCCACACCGCGCGCGCCGCCCTAACGGCGCTGCGGGCCCAGCCGATCGATCTGGTCCTGCTCGACCTGAACTTGCCCGACCTGCACGGTCTCGAGGTGGCCCGGGCGCTGCGCAGCTCGGGCAGCGGCACCGACGTGCTGGCGGTGACGTCGGCCAGGGACATCGCCATGGTCCGGCAGGCGGTGGCGCTCGGCGTCACCCATTACCTGCTGAAGCCGTTCACCTTCGCGGCCTTCCGCGACAAGCTCGACCGCTATGCCCGCTACCGCAGCCAGCTGCGCGAAGCCGGACGGGTGACCGCCCAGCACGAGATCGACCGGGTGTTCGCGACGTTGCGCGGCACCGACCAGGACACCCTGCCCAAAGGGCTCGACGCCGGCACGCTCGACCTGGTGCTGGCCGCTCTGCGGGAGGTGGCCGCCCCGGGGGGCCTGTCGGCCGCCGAGGTCGCGGCTCGCGCCGGCACCTCACGGGTAACGGCTCGCCGCTATCTCGAACACCTGGCGGACTCCGGGCGGGTGACCCGCTGGCCACGATACGGCGGCCCGGGACGGCCGGAGGTCGAATACCGTCCGGCCTAAGCTTTCGCGGCCAGTCAGCTGTTCACCGTTACCTGCGGCACCGATGTCACCAACAGCCGATACGACGCCGCCGGCCGCCGCAAAACGGTCACGCTCCCGGCCGGAATCACCCAAACCTACGGGTACGACAATGCGAGCCGCCTGACCGGCATCCCCTACACCCGCGGCACCAGCACCCTCGGCGCGATCACCTACACCCGCGACGCCGTCGGCCAGCCGATCCACCTCGACGGCAGCTACGCCCGCGTCGAACTGCCGGCAGCCTTCGGGCCGGTCAGCTACGACGACGCCGACCAGCGCACCGGCGGCGGCTACAGCTACGACGCCGACGGCAACGTCAAATCCGACGGCATCACCACGTACACCTGGAACGCCCGCAACCAGCTCACCGCCTACAGCAAGCCTGGTCTGACGGTCAACTGCGGCTACGACGGCATGGGCCGCCGCGACACCCGCACCACCGGCGGCACCACCACCAACTACCTCTTCGCCGGGCAGAACGCCGTCCAAGAAAACGTCGGCGGCACCGCCACCGCCCACATGGTGCCCGGCGGCATCGACGAAATCTTCGCCCGCATCACGCCGACCAGAACCCAATCGCTGCTCACCGACAGCCTCGGCTCCACCATCGGCCTGGCCGACACCACCGCGGTCAACGCCGAATACAGCTACGACCCGTTCGGCACCACCACCGTCAACGGCAACGACAGCGGTAACACCATCCGCTTCACCGGCCGCGAAGACGAAGGCAACGGCCTCTACAACTACCGCTCCCGCTTCTACGCCCCCGGCACCGGTCGATTCCTCAGCCGCGACCCGCTCGGCCTCGCCTCCGGCGACACCAACCTCTACACCTATGTGCTCAACCAGCCCACCGGCCTGGTCGACCCGATGGGCACCAAACCGCAACAATCCTCGGATCTGGAGAGTGGCGCGGACGAGGCTCTTGTCCGCGCCCATCAAATCCACAACTGGCATCTGTGAAAAGCTAAACCCGACTATGTTGCGTTCGACATGCGGACAGTTGCCGTGATCAAAACCGATGGGCCTAACTATGTAGGCCAGGTTGACCTGACCCGGGGGCAACGTGCCCCTGTCCGATCCGGACAGGAACGGTCGGCCCTTGAGGACGTTCAGCATGGCGAACCTACGGCTGTCGGGGGCGCGCTAAAGGATGGCCAGGACGTGCGGGCGGTGGGAAGTCAGCGCGAGTTTTGCAATTTGTGCGAATTGTTTGTTCGGGAATCGGGCGGTATCGTGCACAGTCCTCATACGGCGACATGGCCCAATGGGTTCGGGGGGTCGATCATCGATCCCAGATATTTGTAGACTGACGAACATGCTGAACGTCGACGAGTTGCATTCCACCTTGGAGATGGTGACCCCCGGGCAAAGGGTGGCGTTCGCGGCCGCCTGTCTGGAAGCCCTGGTCGATCAGTTCGGGTCGACGGCGCCCGGGGCCGACCGGATTCCTCGGGACATCGTGGCACGGTCCGTTGACTTGTGCTGGCATAGCGTCCCGCATCCCCTCGCGGACCTGCGCCAGAATGAAGATCTACATAGCCAGGCTGAAGCAATCCTCTACGACGACGAAGACGGTCTCCTTTCGGCGGGAACGCATGTATTGACGGCCGTGTGTTACGGACTTCGATGTGCCGAGTTGCGAACCAGTGAGTGTGGCGTACTGGTGGCTAATTACTACTACGAGATTGCTGATTATGTGATCATTCATCGGCAGCCTGGTCTATCCGAATCAGAGATATTGGAGACGCCAGTAGTGTCTTCCGTGCTGAAATCAATCGAAAATCTGGCCGGTGAGGTTGCGGTGATCGATGCCTCAAATGCTGAGATGGTGTCCAGTTTTCGGGAGCGCGCTATTGCCTCCCGCGATTTCCGTACTGCCTGAGGTAATGATGCCCACGAGTACCGAACCGGTGCGGGTGTGGAACCCGCGGGGGAGTGAGAAACTTCGGCGGTGCGGACCCATCCGGCGCTGGTGTCCGGTGCCGACTTCCTGCGGGCGCAGCAGGCCACCGCGGTGCTGGCACTGGCGGATGGGCGCAGTCACCGGTATGCGCTGACCGGGCGGCTGCTGTGCGCGGTGTCGATGAACGTCAGGACCGTCGCCGGGTCGGGTCGAGCTTCGCAGCGAAATACGCCGAGGCGGCTTTCAGGGTCTCGTTCGCCCGGCGCAGCTCCGCGTTCTCCTTCAACAGCCGCGATTTTCCTCCAGCATGTCCGTCGTCGGCCCATCGGTGCGTTCGCCCGCGTGGCCATCGATCGCGACCTTGGGCATTCGGTCCTTGATGTGAGACCTGGTTCCTGTTGCAGACCACGAACATGCCTGAGGCGGCCAGAGAGGAATGCAGATGGTCAGTGCCGGATCTCTGTCCGGCGGGTGGAAGCGAGTTTGTGTAACAGGTCGCTGGCGGTGAACGGCTTTTCCAGGAAGGTGATGTCGTCGTCCAGGACGTGGGTTTTGCCGAGCAGGCCGTTGCTGTAACCGGACATGTACACCACGGGTAGGTCCGGATCCTGGGCATGCAGGATGTCGGCGAGTCGGGGGCCGGACATCTCCGGCATGATCACGTCGGTGAGCAGGATGTCGCAGCCGCGCTGCTCGTACAGGTGCAGGGCCTCGGGGCCGCTTCCGGCGACGAGCACGTGGTAGCCGCCGTTGCCGACGATGCGGGCCACGACCCGGGCCAGCGCCGGCTCATCTTCGACGACCAGTACGGTGCGTCCGTCACCGGGTGGCGGCGCCTGCTGGCTGGTGACCGGGTCAGTCGTGGCAGGAGCGGTTACCAGGGGAAGGTAGATCCGGAAGGTGGTGCCGATGTCGACCTCGGAGTAGACGTTGATGCTGCCGCCGGCTTCGGTGACGATGCCGTAAACGGTGGCCAGGCCCAGCCCGGTGCCTTTGCCCTGGGGTTTGGTGGTGTAGAACGGTTCGAAGATCCGCGCGGCGGTGGCGGCGGACATGCCGTGGCCGGTGTCGCTGACCAGTAGCCGGGCGTAGGTGCCTGCGGCAAGCGGCGGCTGCATGTTGACTTCGTCGCCGTCGAGGACGGCGGTGTTGGCTTCCAGCACTATCGTGCCGCCTTCCGGCATCGCGTCACGGGCGTTGATCGCCAGGTTCAGCAGGATCTGCTGGATCTGGCCCGGGTCGGCGTGCACGATCGGCGGCTGATCGGCGGGCAGGGCGATCAAGGTGATGTGCTCGCCGATGGTGCGTTCCAGCATGGCGTGCACCTCGGCGATCGAGGCGTTCAGGTCGATGTCCTGCGGTTGGATGGCGTCGCCGCGGGTGAAGGTGAGCAGCTGCCGGGTCAGGTTGGTGGCGCGGTCGACCGCGGTGCGGGCCTGTTTCAGGTCGGCTTGGACTTGGGGTTTGTCGCTGGTTTCCTCGATGGCGAAGTCGGTGTAGTTGCCGATGATGGCCAGGATGTTGTTGAAGTCGTGGGCGACGCCGCCGGCCAGTTTGCCCAGGCTCTCCATCCGCTGCGCCTTGTGACTGCGTTCCTCGGCGGCCCGCTGGCGTTCGGCGGCCTCTTTGGCCGCGGTGATGTCCCGGGCGATCGCGGATACCCCGATCACCGTGCCGGCTTGGTCATGGATCGCGGTGAGGGTCAGCGCCAGATCGACCGGGGTGCCGTCCTTTCGCAGCCGCCGGGCCTCGTACGAGCGGCCGCCGTCACCGCGGCGGATGCTCGCCAGCACGTCATGCTGATGTTCGGCGCCTTCTGAGTCGGCCAGCATGGTGGTGGGCCGACCGAGCATCTCCGCGGCGGTGTAGCCGAAGATCTTCTCGGCGCCTTGGTTCCAGGCCGTGATCAGCCCTTCGGGGGTGAGTCCGACGATCGCGTCGTCACTGTGCTGGACCACGGTGGCCAGGGTCGCCCGCTGAGCTTCGGCCAGATCATGGGCGGCGCGTTCTCGGGCGGCTGCCTCATCGAGGCGGTGCTGGCCCCAGGGATCGACGTAGATGCCGCCCGGGCCGAGCAAGACCCCATACCCGCGGCGCAGGGTCCAGTAGTAGACACCGATCGCGGCGGTGGTGGCGTCCCACAGCGCGGAGGTCCACGACCAGCCGACCGCGGCGCCACTCATGTGGTGCATCGCCGGACCCTGGATGATCGTCTGATAGGCCATGATCGCGTGCAGGGCGTGCCCGACCGCGCAGCTGAAGAAGATCATCGCCGTGGCCACGGCCAGCTTGTTGGTGCGCAGCTGCCCAGCCCGGGCTACCGGCACCAGGATCGCCACCGTGATCGACGCGTACGCGACCGCGATGACCATATTCGCCAGCAGGAATGTCTGATCCGGCATGACCCCTATTTCGGCTGTGAACCACGGTTCCTGAGCGGTGCAGAACGGGAGCAGCATGACGGGACGCACGCGGCGGTGCGGCCGTGTTCCGGATCGTCCGGCGCCTGGCCCCAGTCGTCTTCTGGAGACGGGTGCACGGAGCCTCATTTTCGCCTGCGCTGTGTCGGTGTCCGCCCTTGAGGCGGAGGCGACGATGGCTAGAGGCTTGGCCGACCTGCGAACAGCAACGACAGGGTCGCGTCGAGTACGGCCGTAGCGGTGGCACGCCTGCGTTTGTTGGGGTCGGCGTAGGAACCTGCTCCGTGACTGCACCACTGCGCGGGGCTGGCGTTTCTACCGCGGGAGGCCATCGGCGCCGATGTTGGCGGACACAGGGTTCGCCGGGAACATCGAGCAGAGGACACAACGATGCAGCTGGTCCATGTCAACGGCTGGCGGCTGTCGCCGATCCCATCGGTCGACGGCGGGGACGGCTGTTACCGGCTGTGCCGGGACCGTATCTGGGTACACGACTGCCCGGCTGCGCAACTCGCCGATCTGCTGACCGGCCACGGGGTCACTTTCGACGACTTCGCGGCGGCCCACGTCGACTGCTGCGTCATGGTCGACCCGAGTACCCGTATCGCATGTCTGCGCCCGGCCGAGCCCGTCGACGGGCAGGGCCACCTGCCGCTGTGCGGCCTGTGCCGGCAGTCGCTGGCCGCGATGTACGGGTTTCCCCGCCCCCGGAACCTGCCGGCGCCAGCGGAGGCCCTGCCGCACCTCAGCGCTCTGTGGCACGGTCTGGGCACCGAACAGCACCGGCATGAGCTGTCACACCACATCCGCCACCCGATAGCCAAGATCCTCGGCTGGGCGGAAATCCTGCGCGACGACGACACCCTAGACCCGCAGCAAGTGCGTCAGCTGCAGGTCATCTACCGATCCGCCCGGGACTTGCAGCAAATCCTCGACCACGTGGCTTCACCTCTGTGATCGCCCGCCCCTCGCCTGCCCTTGCCCAACATGAAGGACGCCCACCGGGCGACTCAAGATGACGACCGTTTGCCGGCCCTGGGGCCTCGGGCACGGTCCGAAAGGAAGCGGAACGGGATATTCCGCCAATGCCCGTCGGGGCTGGGCGCCATCGGGTACGGCGGGGCGGCGCGCTAAGGGTTTCGTTGCTCGCGTCGATCCTTCTTAGGGACCGGTAGTGAGACAGCCGAGCGGTGGCGGGTGGCGTAGCTGTGGATCATGATGAGCGTGCCGGTGGTAGGGCGCCGCGGTTGCTCGGCGGTCTCGGGGTGCGTGCCAAGGTGCTGGCCGCGATCGGCCTGCTGAGTGTGGTGGCCGCGGTGGTCGGCGCTCTGGCCGTGCTGCGGATGGGTTCGATGAACGCTGCCGCCGAGAGCTTGTACACCGACGGGCTCCTACCGGTGCAACGGATCTACATGGTGCGGGTCGACATGGAAAGCACCCGTAAGAACGTGCTCAACCATGCGTTGTCGACCTCCAGCACCAAGAAGAGCGAGTACGAGAAGGCGTTGGCCGCCGACGATGAGGCTTTCGCCGCGGATCTGGACGCGTACGCGTCCAATAGCGTTGTCCCGGAACTGGCCCGACAGGTACGGCAGCAATGGTCGGACTATCAGCGCATCCGGGATGAGCAGGTGCTGCCAGCGAGCCGCCGCCACGACGCCGCGACCGTGGAGAAACTACGTGACAGCCTGCTGGCCCCGGCGGCGAAGCAGGCAGAGGCCAGCGTCGCGCAGATCGTCGAACGGGAGACGGCTGACGCCAGGAACCGCCTGCAGCAGGCCACCACCACCTACCGCACGTCGAGGACCACGATCCTGGTCATGCTGGTCGCTGGGATCACCGTCGCGTCGGCGCTCGGGCTGATCGTGGTGCGAGCCATCGTCGGCAACCTGCGCCGGGTCGGCGCGGTGGTCGCCACCCTGGCCCGCCGTGACCTGACCGGCAGCGCCGGAGTCACCGGCAGCGACGAGCTGGCCGTGATGAGCCGCGACCTGGACACCGCCATAGCGGCGGTACGTGACACCGTCGGCGAACTCGCCGAGACCGCGACCGCGTTGTCGTCGGCGGCCGTGGAGCTGTCGGCGGTTTCCGGAGAGCTCAACAAGGGCGCCGAACAGGCCTCCGGCAAGGCCGGCAGCGCGGCTGCCGCCTCGGAGAACGTCAGCGCCAGTGTGCAGAGCGTCATGGCCGGCGCCGAGCAGATGTCGGCGTCGATCAGCGAGATTGCCAGCAACGCCGGGCAGGCCGCGCAGATCGCGCAGCAGTCATTGGAGGCGGCGGCCGCCACCACCCAGCAGATCAACGTTCTCGCGCAAGCCAGCACGGAGATCGGCGCGGTAGTCAAGCTGATCACCAGTATCGCCGAGCAGACGAACCTGCTGGCGCTCAACGCCACCATCGAGGCGGCCCGCGCCGGGGAAGCGGGCAAGGGCTTCGCCGTGGTCGCCTCGGAGGTCAAGGACCTCGCGCAGGAAACCGCCCGGGCCACCGAGGACATCTCGAACCGCGTGTCGGCCATCCAGGCCAGCACCACCGACGCCGCCCACGCGGTGCAGCAGATCCACCAGATCATCACCCAGATCAATGACTACAACACCACCATCGCCTCGGCCGTCGAGCAGCAGTCGGCGACCACCGCCGAGATGAGCCGGGCCATCACGCAGGCCGCACAGGGCAGCACCGAGGTCTCCGCCAGTTTCGGCGGGGTGGCCGAGGTCACCACGGCCACCGCCGACAGCGCACGGGCCAGCCAGGAAGCTTCCGACGACCTGTCCAAGCTCGCCGTCAAACTCAACAGCCTGGTCCAGGTCTTCCGCTACTGACCACACCCCTGGAGCTCACACCCGAGGAAGGCCGAACAACGGATGACCACCAGGACCACCGAGTCGGGCGGCGGGCCCCCGGCCAGCGTGTACGGCATCACCCGTCCTGGGCTCGCCGACGCCGAAGAAGCTGTGCGACGCCTCCGCGGCGACACCAGCCGGTTGTGGTCGCAGCTGCTGCAGCGGGCAAACCTTACGGGTACGGAAGCCGACCGAGACAGCCTCGACAGGCTGATCGCCGTCATGGCCGATACCGATCCCGTGCTGGGCTTGTGCGCTCAGGCGCTGCGGATCCGCGCCGAAACGTACGACAAGCTGTCCGCCGCCCACGCCGTGATCAGGAGCGCCGAATGACACTGCCTGCCGCACTGGCCGACATCGGCCGCCTCACCGAGGTGGCCCAATACCACTGGGACGACCCGCGACTGCGCGCTCGCCTCGACGAGATCACGGCACGCACCGCAGACCAGCTGCAGGTACCGGTCAGCCTCGTGTCGATCATGCTGGACAGCGCCGAATACATCGCCGGCGCCACCGGGCTGCCCGACTCCATCACCGAGGTCGGCGGCCTGCCGGCCGAATGGTCGTTCTGCACCCAGGTCGTGGCCACCGGCCGGCCCTACCTGGTTACCGACGCCACCACCGATCCGGCCTGGATGACCAACCCCGCTGTCACCGTCTACGGCGCACGCAGCTACGCCGGGGTGCCCCTGCTCGCCCCCAACGGCCAGATCCTCGGCGCGCACTGCGCCGTCGGCACCGACACCCGCGCCTTCAACGAGACCGACGTGAGCACCTTGCACACCGCGGCGCAAGAGATCCTCGCGCTGCTGCGGCAGCACCGCAACAACGAGTGACCCCGCTGCCCGATCCCCGGCATCGGATCAGGAATCAGCCCGCAGGCGCGCCGCCTGGAGGTTGTGCAGCCCTCGAACACTGCGATTCCTGGACATTCTTTGCACGCTTTCGGGATCAGTCCGTGTCTGGTGGCGCTCAAAAGACGACCCGGCCCGCAAATGTTCGGCATCCGGACATGACAACGGCTGACTTGCTCGATGATCGGTACGTTGGGCCAGCCGGACCCGCACGAGAAATTTCGTTGCGGCTCGAATCCTTCGGAACCGCACGATCGCGCCGATCAGAACAAGTGTGAACGCACCGAAGGTCAGACGGCGGTTGCCGGTCGAGCTGGTCATCGCCGATGTAGGTCGCCGGATGACGATGCACGCGCTGGCCGCTGTCGACAGCGTCGGTATCAGCGAAGGCGCCTGGTGGGTGCTGTACGAACTCGCGCACGCCACGCATGGGCTGTCACTGATCGAGGTAGCGCAACGGACGTCGTTGAGCCCGTCAACAGTCACCACCGTCACCGATCAGCTCGCCGCGCGTGGCTGGATCGACCGGGAACGTGCCGCAGATGATCGGCGCAGGGTCGTCGTGGTCATCACCGACGCCGGTGCCGACGTACTCGACGAAGCACTGGCCCGGTGCGAGACCAAGTTTGCCGAGTACCACTCCCGGCTCACCGGCGCGGAATGGCAGCAACTGCAGGACCTGCTGCAGCGCTTGTCCGACCATGACCTGTTGACGCCTGCGGCGCAGCCATGACCGTGCACACCCTCGGCGGGCAGCGGTGGGGATGGCGGCACTGCATCCCCACCGTCCTGCTGGCCGGGGTCGGGGTGCGGTGCTGCCGCTCGTGTTGTTCACCGAGGCGGTCTGGACCCTGCGGCGCTGCTTCCGCCGCGTGCGCACGCTGCTGACCGCCATGGAACGCCCCGCTACCAGAAGAGGAGAGCAACCACCGATGCCCACCATCCCCAGCCACAACCTCGAACAGCCCACCCCCGCGTCACTGACCGCCGCCCTCAGCGCCCAACTGGGCCCGGAGGCCGCCCGCGCCCTGGTCGACCTCTCGATCAAGAAGCTGCGCCTGTCACGGCCCTACACCATCGACGACCTGGTCAGCCTGACCGAAGACCTCATGAACATCGGCGACCTGCTGCGCGTCACCGCCCGCTCCGAGAAGATCCGCGCTGTGACCTACCGAGCGCTAAACCTGAGCGTCTGAGCCGCCGACGAGCGAAACCATCCCGCCTCAGCGAACCCCGCGCCAGCCGCCCCGGAGAACCTCATGACCCAGCACCAACAGCCCACCATCCTGGCCGACCCCGAACGCATGCGCGTACTGGCCAGCATCGACTTCGACAACCCCGCTCTGCGCACCGCACTCGACCACATCACCAGTCGCACCGCAGCGCGCACCGGCCTGCCGATCAGCCTGGCCACCCTGGTGTTCAACACCGCCCAGATGACCGTCGGCTCCACCGGTCTCGACGACACCTGGATCGCAGCCGCGGACGGCACCCCGGTGGAATGGTCCTTCTGCGCCAACATGATCACCACTGGTCGGCCCTACGTCATCCCCGACGCCCACCGCTCTGAACAGGCCACCAATCCCCTCGTCACCATCGACGGCATCGCCAGCTACGCCGGAGTACCCGTCACCGTCCGAGGCCAGATCGTCGGCGCCCACTGCATCCTCGGCACCGCAGCCCACCCGTTCACCCCCGGACAACTCTCCGAACTCACCACCGCAGCCCAAGAGATTGCCGCACTGCTGCACGAGTTCAGCGACCTCTCCTAACCGGTCGCCGCCCCCTGCACGGCCGATCTCGACAGACCCGTGCACCGGTTCCTCGGTTCGGCGCCGGCTCAACCCGCCCGATGTGGCATTCAAAATCGATGCAACCGGATGGAGTTCGCTCTGTTCGCCGGTCAAGACTCTCCACATCCGCCGTTCTTGCTGCGATCGAATGATTGGCGCAGGATGGTGATGGCTTGCGCGTCGAGGGACCGGGAGCCGACCAGCACCAGGCTCTCGCTGACGAATACCACTGATAGGGCGGCGGTGGCCAAGTCAACCCGGATCGCCCGGCACAGCTGCACACCTCCACGGCTGCGTCGTACCAGTACTCGCCGTGGGGACAGCGGCTGTCGCAGGTAACCCCACAAGGACGAGGCAGCACCGAGGATGCCTATTACGGCTACAACGCGCACACCGATGTCTAGACCCTGACTGACGGATCCGGCGACACCAAGACCACTTATGGCTACACGGCCTACGGCAGCGACGACGGCGCCCAGTTCACCGGCGTCGACAAGCCGCACAGTGCGGAACCGGCCAAGGAGCCGTACAACGCGTATCGGCTCAACGCAAAGCGGTGGGACCACGAGTCCGGTTCGTACGACATGGGCTTCCTCGCCTACACCCCGGGACTGAACCGGTTCCCACCCGAGACAGCTACAACGGGGCCCTCGTCGACATGAACCTCGGCATCAACCCCTGGACCGGCAACCGGTACGCCTTCGCTGGCGGCAACCCGATCGGCCTGGTGGAGAACGACGGACATACGCCGGTCCGGGCTGACCACGAGATCAACCAGGAGGAGAGCGCCGCCGAGCAAGCCGACGAGGCCGGTGTCGCCGGCAGCGAGCAGGGCGCTCAGGACGCAGCGGATCTGGCAGGCAAGCTGACTGGCATGCGGCGGCCGTATCTGGCTGACAAGAGCAGCACCTCGGTGGGCAAGGTGTGGAGCTCGGCAACCAACAAATACAAGATCAAGTTGGCCGTCGCGCAGCCCGATGCAGGTGAGGAGGCCTACAGTCTTCCGGCCGGTTGGGAAGAGGTGATCCGGAAAGTCGAAACCACACACCAGGCATTCCGGCTCACCCCGCTTGGCCTTTCCGGCCGAGCCGCCACATGGCATAGTATGGGCGTGAAAATTGCTGGATTCGGATATGAGCAGGATCCCCTGACAGATGGGATGACACTGCTTGGCGATCAGTTGTTCTGGCCCACTTATCTGTCGTCGCAGATGACACCGGAAGATGATTCCCTGACGACCCGGGCGTTCGGTGTGGACAGTGAGCAATGCTACCAATACTATTCCGCCCGGCTGACCGATTCGGACGCCTGGCCGGTGTTTCGGCTGGGCCTGCGCGACCGTCACGAGATCAATGTGGTTTTCTGCAACATTCCCGGCGAGCATTCCTGCGACTTCCTGATCTGCCGGCCAGGTGGCGAACATCCGGTGCGGCTGACGATTCTCGGCGGGCACGAATTCCGTCCGGGCCTGAGCTGGCCCGAACTCGTCACGGCCGCGCAGTTCACCGGCGCGCCGTACGGCGTGACCGACCCGGAGGGCCGGCTGCTGTTGTTGCTGCCGGCGTTCGGTGATCAGGACCTGCCGCCCGAGGCGACCGAGGTGGTCACCGCCGCGCTGGTGAGGCGTGGTGCCGGGCCGGGCGCCGAGGAGCTCGCCGCGCACCTGTTGCGCAAGCCGGCCTGGTGGCCGCACTGGCGGGCGGACAGCGGCATCTCGGTCAGCGACGGCCGGTACAGCACCCGCAACCCGGCCGGTCCGGCCGCGCTCTCCGCCGACGACCTGACGGAGGTCTCCACCGCACTCGCGCCGACCGCTTGAGCACCTGGAGAGTCGCTGACGTGAGGTGGTGACCGGGATATCGCGTGCAGGAATTGATGCAGTTGGCAGGGAGTAAGCCGTGACACTCGAGGACTGGCAGCCCGATGCAGACGTCTACTCACCCGATCGGTCTGTCCATTTGCGTGTCGACCAGGTCGGTCAGGTGCAGGTAGACCTGCAAGGTATGCATCGACACACGGATGAGTCTCTTGTCGGTCAGGTTCGTGCTGCCGCGAGGGTTGCCTGGGCGGCGCTCCAGGCCGAAGCGGATGGCGACGCGCCACGCGACGGTGCAAACGAGCGACGCCATGGAGGTCGGTGGTGAGCTTGTCTCGCCGCTCGATGGTGGCCGGGCTCGCGGTGGTGCTGGTGATCGCCGGCGGCCTGGTGTGGTGGTTCGGCTCATTCCGTGCTCGGCCGTGGGTGCCCACCTGCACCGATATCGCCCCCAGCCTGCGGGCCGAGTTGGGCGGCGTCTGGACGGTGACCGATCCCGACAAGGGACGTGAGAAGGGCAAGTACCAGTCCTCCTCACTGTGCACGATCTCGTTCATCACCGCGGACCAGAAATACACCGGCACGCTGGATCTGTTCACGGTCGTCGCGCTCGACCAGGACGCCGGCCGCGATGACGTGGCTCAGGCGCAGTGCGGAGCCACCGACCAGCACGTGCCGGTTCCGCCGGACTATGCGGCGTTCCGAGTGTGCGTCCAGACCACCAGCCTGTGGACCCGCGTCACCACGTGGGCGGCGGCGAATGAGCGGTGGGGATCGTCGGCCGTGCAGATCAATTTGCGTGACGACGAGCAGGGCGCCGTGGCGTACGCGAATGATCTGAGCCGGTTGGCCATGGAGAAGGCACTGACCATGTCGGAACCGGAGTAGGGAATCTCGATGGCCAACCTGGAACGCTCCTACGAGGCTGTCCGAAACATCCGGGCCACTGGGCGGTCGGATGCCGGGATCGTCACGGTTACCCGCGAGGCGAACGGTGAGATCGACGTGTGGATTCGCCGCGGCACGGTACGCCAGCTGGCCGACGACGAGATTGCCAGCGAGATCCGGTCAGCGCTTCTGGCGGCCGTGGCCGACCATCGTCGCCAATTCATCGAGGTGCGAGTCAAATATTCGGCTCGCCGCTGTTCGTCAAACCGTTCACACCGCCCGAGCCGGTGTCCACGCGATCCAAGGAGTGGTAATGGCCGAGCCCGCTCTGCACGTCGAAACCCGGGCCCTGGTCGCTGTGCAGGCGGCTGCCTCGCAGGTGCCGGCTGTGCGGGCCTCCCAGTCATAGGTGGTGAGCGCCGACAGCAGGAGTTGGGTTCCTGCCTGGTCGCCGTCGACCAGCAGACCTTGGGGACGCCTGTCATTACACGTCCCTTTTCTTACGTGTGGCGGCGCCGGTCGGGGACCGGCACCGCCACACGGGGAGGCCGGGCTCAGGAGCCCTTGATGATCGCGTTGCCGGCGAGGTACGCCGTACGCTGCTGAATCAGCGTGCGAAGCTTCCCTGCCTCGCTGGTTGCGGCCTGCTCGTCGTAGCCGTCGACGCTGGACAACACCTTCAGCGTCGCGTCGAGGGCGGAGGCCGCGGCGCCGCTGCCGTAGATCTTCTGGTACAGCTCGCGGAAGGCGTCCTGGTAGACCGACTTGAAGGCGGCACTGGCGAGGAACCGTTCCTTGAGCTTGTGCCCACCCATCGCCCGCGGCCCGCCCTCGCCGCCACCGGGCGGTTGCATGCCTTCGGGCAGCTCCATTCCCTCCGGCGGCTGGAAGCCCCGCCCGCCGCGGGAGCCGCCACCGCCGAACATGCTGACCGCCTCGTTCGGGTCCTGCTCGGCGTTGCCGTTCAGGGTGAGGTTGTAGTCCCAGCCGACGACCGAGAACTTCTTGGTGTCCAGGTCGTACCAGAGGTAGTAGTTGCGGCCGGGGCCGGCCATGTCGTCGAAGTTGAGCAGCAGGTTCTGGGTGGCGGTGTAGCGGGCGAACGATGCCACGTCGATGTGGTCGCCGAGATGCTCGTCGAATTCGGCGTCGCTGGCCGTGTTGACCCAGCGGATCAGGTCGATCACCGGCTGCAGGTCCTGGCTGCCCTTCTTGGAGATCTGTTTGAAGTCGTCGGCGTACTCGGTCTGGTCGTCGCCCTGGTCGGTGAACTGACCGGTGGCCAGGCTCTTGTACAGAACCCCGTTGCCGCCGATGGTGTCGGCGAAGTTCTCGTCCGGGTGCTCGACGACGAGCCGGGCGGTGGTGGGCCGGTCGTTGATGGTGAAGCTGGTGTAGGCGTACCGCTGAGCCGGCTGGCCGGCAGTGTTCAGAACGTTGAGCGAGACCGCCTCGTTGAGGACGGTCTTGCCGCCGCCCATGCCCGCCACCCGGACCGCGATCTCGCGGTGGCCCTGGTAGCGGCGGCCCTCGACGAACTCGTCGAAGCGGATCAGCCATGGCAGCGTCTCGGGCTCCTCGGCCTTGAGCGAGCTGAAGCCCCCGAACCCGCCGCCTCCGGGACCGCCTCGACCTTCCGGCATCGCCATGCCCTCCGGCAATTCCATGCCCTCCGGCATCTGCGGCCCTGCTCCGTCGCCACCCGGGCGACCGCCGCCGAATCCGTTCGGGCGGGATTCACCGTTGCGAGTCAGCCCGGACAGGGTGGAGTTGCCCTTCAACCGGATCCCCACACTTGGGATCGTGATCCCGTCGATGGTGAGGTCGGCCTCGAGCCACTCCTTCTCGCCCTCGTCCCAGAAGGAGTCGAGCAGTTCCTGATAGTCGGCGTCGCGGAAGGCCAGCTTGATGCTGTGCGTCCGGGTGGCGTCGAACAGGTCGGTGCTGCCCTCGACGTTCTGCGTGACGGTGTCGGCAGACTCGCTGCTCGCGCTGGTCACCAGCGGTGCCACCCGCACGGTGCTGAACACCACGGCGAGCGCGAGCAGCGTGGCGGCGCAGGCGGCGAGCAGTTTCCAGTAGTGCCGGACCCGTACCGGGATCCGGTGGACCAGCCGGCGCTTCATTACAGGTCCGTCTGGTCGTACCCGGTCAGGACGGTGACGCGCTGGCCGCCGGTGCGCTCACCCAGGGCCGAGATCAGCTGCCCGGGTTCGGTGCCCTTCTTCAGCCGGACCGTGTACATCAGTTCGGTGAGCGCGCCGCCGCGGATCGACTCGATGCTGACCAGCTCGAACTCACTGGTGAGCGAGATCAGCACGTCTTGGATGTGCTGGGTGTAGTTGCCGTCCGGCGGCACCTGGACCTTCACCACCTGACGCTGGACGCTGGACGCGAACCAGTTGAACCGGTACATCACCACGATGATCAGGCTGATCACGACCGCGGCCACGATGGCCAGGGTGTAGAAGCGGGTGCCGGCGGCCATCCCCACGCCCATCACCAGGAAGATGAACCCGACGTCGCGGGTCTCCTTGATGGCGTTGCGGAACCGGACCACGGACAGGGCGCCGACCAGGGCGAACGCTCGGGCGATGTTGGAGCCGACGACGAGCATGATGAGCGAGATCAGCATGCCGAGGATGACCAGCGTCTGCACGTACGACTGGCTGTAGGACACGTTGCGGTGGGTGAACCGGTAGACCCAGGCGATCATCGCGCTGAGCAGGAACGACAGCGACAGGGCGATGGCGATGTCACCGACGCTGAACGTACCGGAAAGGTCCTGCACTTCGAACGGCATGAAACTCAGACCTCAACTGTCTCGGAATCGGGGATGTGGAAGACGGAACGCGGGGCGCGGTCGAACGCCTCGACGCCCTGGCAGTACTTGGAGACCCGGACGATCGACATGTTCATCCGGGCGGCCAGGTCGGTGAGCCAGTAGGGGACCCGCTCGTTGGCCTTGAACTCGACCACCGACAACTTCGCCGGCACGATCAGCCGATTCTCCGCGTCGGCGGCGAAGTCGAAGTCGCGGTCCCGGCCGCGGATCCGATGGTCGAGGGTGACCCGCAGGCCGGTGTCGGCCTCGCGGCCGACGAACGCCTCCCGCTGGTAGCCGGTCATCACCGTGGGACGCAGATCCAGCAGCGAGACGAGTTCCAGGACCTCCTCGACGAAGGCCTTCTGTGCGGGGTCGTGCTCGATCATCTGCCGGCGGTCGCAGAGATCGCGGGCCAGGTGGTACGGCAGCGCGATCCGCCGTTTCTGGGTGACCCGGTTGACCCGCTGCTTGATCTCGATGTGCACCGTGGTCTTCTCGCCGACGTTGAACCGGTCGCCGTAGTGGCGCACCCGCAGCTTGCGGCGGAACCTCAGACCCTCGATCTTCTCCCAGTAGAACCGCAGGTCCCGGGTGTCGTAGTAGGTGCTCCACACCCCGTACCCGCCGTCGGCGCCGTGGCTGTCGTAGTCGAGCCGGGCGGTGATCTCGTCGCGCAGCTGCCCCATCTGGTCGCTTGGCACCAGGTACTTGATCTCGTACCGGTTGAACGAGTGCAGCTTGCTCGGCGCCCGCAGAGCGTGACCCACGTGGTCGTCGTTCAGGTCTTCCGCCGGGGCTTCGGAAGTGGAGTCCGGCGGTGCACCGCCTCGGCGGAACAACGAACGCATGGGGCAGCCAATCTGTCGAGGAACAGGGCGAATGGCGGGCGAATGAGATGTGAACGGAAGGTGTACGCCCGGCTCGGACAACGATGACCGAGCGGGTGTCGCCGCCGCGTCGTCTGATCGCAGTCATCTGGCCGAACGGCCTCTACTGCGTACGTGGTAGATCAGCCGTATATCCCCGGGAAGAGGGCGATTGCGACTGAGCTCAAGATCTCGCGCTACTGCGGCCGCAGTAGGTGCGGAGTGATCGACTACCGCGACCGAACGACGACCGCGTCCGCACCGCCGCTTAGCGTTGATGCCATGTTCACCAGGGCAATGCGGTTCATCCGCCGCGGCGATGGCCGGCATCCGGTGCTGATCGACACGCTGCTCGGTGGCATCCTGGCAGCGCCGGCAGTGCTCGTGGCGATGACTCCGCACCCGCCCACCGGTCCGGTGAGCACCGGCAGTGTCGGCGCCGCGCTGTTCGCCTGGGCGGCTGTCGCCTGCCGGCGCCTGTGGCCGATACCGGTCCTGCTGATCACCGACCTCGCGACCGTCGCCCTGACCCTGCGTTCGGGATCGCAGCAACCGGCTCTGATGATCGCCCTGGTGGTCGTCGTCTACACCGTGGCGTCCCGCCTCGACCGGCGCCGGACGTGGGCGATGGCCGTCGCCGTCGCGTTGCCGCTCTACCTGGCCACCGTGCTCACGTCAGCCAGCGACTGGTGGGCGCCGCAGAACATCGGCTCGCTGGCCTGGATCGGGATGGCCGCCGCGGTCGGCGACGCCACCCGCACCCGCCTGGCGTACGTCGCCGAGGTCGAGGAACGCGCCCGCCGCGCCGAGCAGAACCGTGACCAGGAGGCCCGCCGCCGCGTTGTCGAGGAGCGCATCCGCATCGCCCGGGAGCTGCACGATGTGGTCAGCCATCACATCGCGGTGATCAACGTGCAGGCCGGCGCCGCCCGGCACGTCCTGCGGCACCAGCCCCAGGCGGCCGACTCCGCGCTGGAACACATCCGCCGTGCCTCGGACACCGTGTTGCGCGAGCTCGGCTCGATCGTCGGCGTCCTGCGCCAACCCGACGAGCCCGACGATCCCGACGAACCCACTCGTGGTCTCGCCCGGATCGTCAAACTGCTCGACGCCGCCGGGGCCGCGGGACTGAAGGTCGAGCACCACCAGAACGGCGAGGCCCGGCAGTTGCCGGCCGTGGTGGATCTCGCCGCGTACCGGATCCTGCAGGAAGCGCTCACCAACGCGCACAAGCACGGCACCGGCACCGCCTGCCTCACCATCGAGTACACGCCCGGCCACGTCCTGCTCGAAGTCACCAACCGGATCGGCGCACCCGGCCCCACCAGCGGTTACGGCCTCGTCGGCATGCGTGAACGCGCCTCAGCGGCGGGCGGAACGCTGACCGCCGAACGCTGTCCCGACGGCCGGTTCCGGGTCCGTGCCGTACTTCCCGCCCCCACCCCGAAAGAGCAGTCGTGACCATTCGAGTCCTCCTCGCCGACGACCAGGCACTCATCCGCGCCGGCTTCAAGCTCATCCTGGACAGCGAACCGGGCATCGAGGTCGTCGGTGAGGCCAGCGACGGCGTGGAGGCTGTCGACCTGACCCGGGACCGGCGCCCCGACGTCGTACTCATGGATCTCCGGATGCCTGATGGACGGCCTGGAGGCCACCCGTCACATCGTCGCGGACGACGCCCTCGCCGGCGTCCGCATCCTCGTGCTGACCACCTTCGAGAACGAGGACAACGTCGTGCGGGCGCTGCGCACCGGCGCCAGCGGATTCCTCGGCAAGAGCGTCGAACCGTACGACCTGGTCCGCGCCATCCGGACCGTCGCCGCGGGGGAGGCGCTGCTGTCCCCGGAGGCCACCCGGACGCTGATCACCCGATTCCTGAGCCAACCCGAGCTCGAACCACTGCCCGACTCCGAACCCGCACCGTTGTCCGGGCTCACCGACCGGGAACGCGAAGTCCTGGTCCTCGTCGCCCACGGCCTGTCCAACGACGAGATCGCCGAACGCCTCTACCTGTCCCCGTTCACCGCCAAGACCCACGTCAACCGGGCCATGTCCAAACTCGGTGTCCGCGACCGCGCCCAGCTCGTCGTGCTCGCCTACCAGCGCGGCATCGTCCGGCCCGGGGACATCCTGGCCTGAGGTCACCGCAGGTGCACGTGCCCGGCGTGCATCAACGCGTACGTCTCGGTGTCCAGACCGGTGAGATCGAGGATGACCGCGTCCAGCAGCAAAGGGCGCTCTGTTGGAACAGTGACCCGCCGAACTGCCCGGTTCCGCTGGTGGGCACCTGGATTGCCATTTACCTCTGGCCGTCATCGGCTGAACTGAACAACACCGCGCAGTCGACGGCGCGCTGCCATCTGCGGTATTCGGCGGCGCGCCGCCCGGTGTCCATGGCCGGCAGCCAGCGACCGGCCCGGTGCCGGTTGTTGCGCAAATCTTGCAGGTCCGACCAGTAACCGGTGGCCAGGCCGGCCGCGTAGGCGGCGCCGAGCGACACGGTCTCGGCCACCATCGGGCGCACCACCGGCACGTCGAGCACGTCCGCGACGATCTGCATGAGCAAATTGTCGGCGGTCATCCCGCCGTCCACGTTGAGCGTGCTCAGCGCGAGCCCGGCGTCGGCGTTCATCGCGTCGACCACCTCCCGGGTCTGCCATCCGGTCGCCTCGAGCACCGCGCGGGCCAGGTGGCCCTTGCCGATGTACGAGGTGAGCCCGACGATCACGCCGCGTGCCTCGCTGTGCCAGTGCGGCGCGAACAGTCCGGCGAACGCGGGCACGATGTAGCAGCCGCCGTTGTCAGCGACGGTGCCGGCGAGCGTCTCGATCTCCGAGGCGGTGCCGATCAGCCCGAGCCCGTCGCGTACCCATTGCACGAGTGAGCCGGCGAACGCGATGGACCCCTCCAGGGCGTACGCGACCGGCTCGTTCCCGATCCGGTAACCCACCGTGGTCAGCAGGCCGTGGGCGGACCGCACCGGCGTCGAGCCGGTGTTCATCAGCAGGAATCCGCCGGTGCCGTAGGTGCATTTCGTGTCGCCCGGCTCGAAGCAGGTCTGCCCGAACAGCGCGGCCTGCTGGTCGCCCATGGCCGCGGCGATCGGCACGCCGGGCAGCACGGAGTCGGCGGCACCGTAGACCTCGGCCGACGAGCAAATCTCGGGCAGCATCGCCGGTGGAATCGTGCACAGGTCGACGAGCGAAGGGTCCCAGCGCAGCGTGGTGAGGTCCATCAGCATCGTCCGGCTGGCGTTCGTGACGTCGGTGAGGTGGTGCCGGCCGCCGGTGAGGTTCCAGATCAGCCAGCTGTCCATCGTGCCGAACAGCACGTCGCCGTCCGCCGCTCGGGCGCGCAGTCCCGGGATGTTGTCGAGCAGCCACCGGACCTTGGGGGCGGAGAAGTAGGTCGCCGGTGGCAGCCCGGTCTTGTCCCGGAACGTCGCGACGTCCAGCGCGGCGACCAGTAAGGAGGTGCGGGTGTCCTGCCAGACGATGGCCGGCGCCACCGGCGTGCCGGTTCGGCGGTCCCACACCACCACGGTCTCCCGCTGGTTGGCGATGCCGATCGCCGCGACCCGGTCCGGCCCGATCCCGGCCGACGCCAGCGCTCGTTTGATCACCTTCTGGGTGTCGCGCCAGATGCGGGCCGCGTCGTGCTCCACCCAGCCGGGCCGCGGATAGCTCTGCGGCAGCTCGGCGCGGGCCACCGCGACGACGGTCGCCCGCCGGTCGAACAGGATGCAGCGCGTCGAGGTGGTGCCCTGGTCGATGGCGAGGACGTAGCGCTCGGTCATGACCGTGGCTCGGTCAGGTCCCGCGAGATCGCGTTGGCGGCGGCGCACACCTGCTCGACCAGCGCCGCCCGCGGCCGCAGCCGGCCGTCACAGACCCGGTCGGCCGGCCCGTAGACGCCGATCGCCCCGACCACCAGCCCGCCGAAGCTCCGGATCGGCGCCGCGACGCCGGCCCGCCCCGGTTGCCACTCGTCGACCGCGTCGGCCCAGCCCTGGCGGCGGGTCTCGGCGAGGGCCGCGGCGAGCTCTCGCCGGTCGGTCACGGTCCGCCGGGTGTACGCCGCAAGCCCGGCCCGGATCACGGTGTCGGCGGCCGTCGCGTCGTACGCCAACAGGGTCTTGCCCAACGACGTCGCGTGCGCCGGAATGATCAGGCCGGTGTCCATCGCCTGGGTGGTGCCGTCGGGCCGGAAGACGTGGTGCACGACCCGCACGCCGGTGCCCTCGAGCACGCCGATGCGCACCGCCTCGACACTGCGGGTGGCGAGCGTGTCGGCCCAGTCGAGGGCCCGCGAGCGCAGCTCGTTGACGTCGAGGCCGCCGTTGCCGAGGTCGAGCAGCGCGCGGCCGAGCCGGTAGCGGGCGGTGCGCGGATCCTGCTCGGCGAAGCCGACGTGTTCCAGGGTGCGCAGGATGCTGTGCGCGGTGGACTTGGGCAGCCCCAGCGCGTCCGCGACCTCCTTGACGCGCAGCCGGCCGGGACCGGCCGCGAGCAGCCGCAACACGGCGGACGACCGTTCGATGGACTGGATCATCCCGGGCACGGCGCGACCCTACCGCCAGGCCGCCGCCCCGGCAACGTGCGACATTGTCGCACGGCCGGCGTTGATTCCCGGCTGTTGGCTTCATAGCGTCGCCGCGCAGGCAGACGGCAGGGAGGCGACGTGGCGGACTTCGTCGGCGCGATCGATCAGGGCACCACCAGCACGCGCTTCATGATCTTCGACCGGGCGGGCCACGAGATCGGCCGGCACCAGCGCGAGCACCGGCAGATCCTGCCCGGGCCCGGCATGGTGGAACACGACGCGGACGAGATCTGGGAGAACACCCTCAAGACGATCGACGGAGCGCTGCTCGACGCCGGGCTCACGGCGGCCGACCTGGCCGTCGTCGGCATCACGAACCAGCGCGAGAGCGTGCTGGTCTGGGACCGCCACACCGGCCGGCCGTGTCACCACGTGATCGTCTGGCAGGACACCCGGACCGCCGGCGTGATCCCGGCCCTGGACGCGGACCTGCTCCGCGAGCGCACCGGGCTGCCGCCGGCCACCTACTTCTCGGCCACCAAGGTGCGGTGGCTGCTCGACAACATCCCGGGACTGCGGGCCCGCGCGGAGGCGGGCGACGTCGTCTTCGGGACGATGGACAGCTGGCTGATCTGGAACCTCACCGGCGGCCGGCACCTCACCGACGTCACCAACGCCAGCCGCACCCAGCTGATGAACCTGCACACGCTCGACTGGGACGACGAGCTGCTGCGGCTGTTCGGCATCCCACGGGCCATGCTGCCGGAGATCCGGTCCTCGGCCGAGGTGTACGGGCACGCTCGCGTGGCGCTGCCCGGGGTGCCGATCGCGGCCGCCATCGGCGACCAGCAGGCCGCGCTGATCGGGCAGACCTGCTTCGCGCCGGGCGAGGCCAAGTGCACGTACGGCACCGGCAACTTCGTGCTGCTCAACACCGGCACGACCCCGGTGCGCTCGACGCACGGCCTGCTCACCACGGTGGCCTACCGGTTCGGCGGCGACACCCCGGTCTACGCCCTGGAGGGCTCGATCGCGGCCACCGGGTCGGCCGTGCAGTGGCTGCGCGACCAGCTCGGCGTCATCGACTCGGCGAGCGACAGCGAACAACTGGCCGCCCAGGTCGACGACAGCGAAGGCGTCTGCTTCGTCCCGGCGTTCTCCGGGCTGTTCGCGCCGTACTGGCGGCCGGACGCGCGCGCCGCGATCGTCGGGCTGTCGCGCTACCACACCGCCGCGCACATCACCCGGGCCGCGCTCGAGGCGATCTGCTACCAGACCCGCGACGTCGTGACGGCCATGGCCCGCGACTCCGGCACCGAGCTCGACTGCCTCAAGGTCGACGGCGGCGTCACCGCGAACGCACTGTGCATGCAACTGCAGGCCGACATCCTCGGCGTGCCGGTGAGCCGGCCGGCCGTCGCCGAGACCACCGCGCTCGGCGCCGCCTACGCGGCCGGGCTGGCCGTCGGCTTCTGGACATCCCCCGAACAACTGCGCGCCAACTGGCGCCAGGACCGGCGCTGGCTGCCGTCCTGGTCGCCGCGGCGGCGCGCCGAAGGAACCACCCGCTGGCGAGCGGCCATCGACCGCACCCTCGACTGGGTCAGCGTCGGCTGACGAACGGAGAGCCACATGAACACCGGAGTCATCTCACCCGAAGCGCGCACCCGGGCGCTGACCGCGATGTCGGCCGGCGACGACCTCGACGTGCTGGTCGTCGGCGGCGGCGTGGTCGGCGCGGGCGCGGCGCTCGACGCCGCCACCCGCGGCCTGTCCGTCGGGCTGCTCGAGGCCCGCGACTTCGCCAGCGGCACGTCGAGCCGGTCCAGCAAGCTGATCCACGGGGGACTGCGCTACCTGGAGATGCTCGACTTCGGGCTGGTCCGCGAGGCGCTGCGGGAGCGAGGCCTGCTGATCCAGCGGCTCGCGCCGCACCTGGTCCGCCCGGTGCCGTTCCTCTACCCGCTGCGGCACCGCGCCTGGGAGCGGCTGTACGCCGGTGCCGGCGTCGCGCTCTACGACACGCTCGCACTGTCCGGGTGGGGCGCCGGTCTGCCCCGGCACCGGCACCTGAGCCGGACCGAGGCGCTCAAGGCGTTCCCGGCACTGCGCCCCGACTCGCTTGTCGGCGCGATCCGCTACTTCGACGCCCAGGTCGACGACGCCCGGCACACCATGTTCCTGGTCCGTACGGCGATGGCGTACGGGGCCCAGGTCGCGGCCCGCACCGAGGTGATCGGCTTCCTGCGCGAGGGCCGCCGGGTGGTCGGTGTGCGGTGCCGCGACACGGAGAGCGGCGCCGAGCTCGAGATCCGCGCCCGCACCGTGATCAACGCGACCGGGGTGTGGACGAGCGACATCCACTCGCTGATGAAGGGCGAGCGCGGCGGGTTCACGATCACCGCCTCGAAGGGCGTGCACCTGGTCGTGCCCCGCGACCGGATCGCCGGGCAGACCGGCATGATCCTGCGCACCGCCACCAGCGTGCTGTTCGTGATCCCGTGGGACCGGCACTGGATCATCGGCACCACCGACACGCCGTGGAACCTCGACAAGGCGCACCCGTCGGTGTCCGCCCGCGACGTCGGCTACCTGCTCGACGAGGTCAACAAGGCGCTGGCCACCCCGCTGACCCCGGACGACGTGCAGGGCGTCTACGCCGGGTTGCGGCCGCTGCTGTCCGCCGACGCGGCAACCACCGCGAAGCTGTCCCGCGAGCACGCCGTCGACCGGCTCGCGCCCGGCCTGGTGCTGGTGGCCGGCGGCAAGTACACGACGTACCGGGTGATGGCCAAGGACGCGGTGGACGCCGCGGTGCAGGACCTCGACGCCCGGGTGCCGGCGTCCTGCACCGATCAGGTTCCGCTGCTCGGGGCGGCGGGCTACCGGGCCGCCTGGAACCGGCGCGCGCAGCTGGCCCGCCGCGCCGGCCTGAGCGTGTCCCGCATCGAGCACCTGCTCCAGCGCTACGGCACGCTCGTCGACGAGGTGCTCGCGCTGATCGAGGCCGACCCGGCGCTGGGGGAGCCGCTGGCCGGCGCCCCCGACCACCTGGGCGCCGAGGTCGTCTACGCGGTCACCCACGAGGGCGCGCGGCACCTGGACGACGTGCTGACCCGGCGTACCCGGATCTCCATCGAGACCCCGGACCGCGGGGTGACCGCGGCGCGTGCCGCGGCCGGCCTGATCGCCGGGCCGCTCGGCTGGTCGCCGGCCGAGGCTGAGGCCGAGGTCGGGCGGTACGAGGCGCGGGTCGCCGCCGAGCTGGCGGCGCAGCAGCAGCCGGACGACCTGAGCGCCGACGCGACCCGGCTCGCCGCGGTGTGAGCGCGGGGCCGCGGCCATGACGGTCGAACAGCGGCAGGCCCGGATCCTCGCTGGGATCGACCGCACCCGGTGGCGCCCGGATCACTGATCCGGGCGCCCGCCCGGTCTCATGCCGCAGCTGACGTGCGGGCGGTCTCATCGCCGCCCCGCACCACGAGGCTGAGCTTGCCGTTTAACCTCCGGCTCCAACCTGACGGCCCCCGCGGTCCAGTCCGCTGCGTCACCCAGGGCGACTACGGCGAGTACCGGTGATCGAGCCGGGCGGGTGGCGGCAAGCCGCGACCGAGCGTTGTCTGCGGTATGTGAGTATGTCTCAGGTGCGCAGGAATCTTCAGGAGCAATGAGGCGTAAGTCGCCCGGGCAGGTCCGCGCTGCCCTACCTGACCGACGCGAACCTGGTGTTCGGATCACCGTTATCGATGGGGTTTCCGCCAGGGGCCTGAGCCGGATCGCTCATCTCGAGCGAACTGATCTCCGTCCCGGGGCCGCTGCTGCAGCGCTGAAAGCCTGGCAGGCCTTCGCTCGCGCCTCACACGAAGACCGAGCGGAGATGCTCTATTACGGCCATGCCGGATGCTGCCCTGATCCACGAGATAGTCGCAAGGTGTTGGAGCGGGTGCTACGCGTGCTACCGCCCCAGGACGCACGAGCTCTGCGACGACGCATCGAGGCGCTGGACGACCGAATCGGCGCGTACGAGGACTGAACATGAGGTCCAGGGCAGCAACCGAAGGGCTACTCGGAGGATCACCGGCAGACGGCTTGTGGCGGCGCATTCGTGCGGCTAATTGTTGGGTGTCAAGGGAGTCCAGTACGGATCGTTGTCGACCCGGAACTCGGTGAACACCGGAGCGCCGTGGTGACTCCGCACTCGGCGGAACGTCAACGTGACCCGCTCGGTGCGGTATTTGCCGTCGGCGCAGTCAGGCTCACAGTCGTTGACATGCATCGTGCCGACGGCGGCGCCGGCAGTGGCCGTCAGCCTCGTCCAGCGGACACCCGTGAACCACCAAGGCGTCGTCGTACTGGGGTCGAACGAAGACGGCTTCACTGTGGCGTAGTAGCCACCGTAGTGAGTAACTACGCCTGGCAACTGCACACCGCGCACCTGGACATGATCGGTTCGACTGGGTCCTTGAGCGTCTTCGCCGTACCACTCAACAGCCTTCCACGTACCCGAGTTGTTCTGCGCCTGCCTCCTCGAGTAGCGGCCATCGGATGCCGTTCGGGTGTAGTTCTGGTACACCCACGTCGACTTACCGTCAGCCTTGAAGTAGAAGTCGATCTCCGCGTCCGCGACGCCGCGTCCCGAAAGGGTGACGTAAGCGCCCTTCTTCACCGGCTCCGGCGACGCATCGAACGTGAAACTCGAGCTCGCCGTTGCGGGTGCAGCAAAAGCACCCTCGGCGATGAAGGTTGCGGCGGCCACAAGCATCGACATTGCTCTACGGCGCATCTTGGCAGGCTCCCGGTAGGCGAACGGATCCGTCGTCCGCATATCGGCAATCCGTCAACTGAAGACAGGAATCCGTTGACTTGAGCACTCGACGCTCCGAGGCGGCAACCTGATTCCTGAGCAACGAACAGGTGCCTTCGCCGATGCCGGGTGTCGAGTGGCGGCCAACTCGGTACATTTTGGTTGCAGGAGCGGGCTGCGTGACCTGCCACTGCCGAGCCGGCGACCGGCTCGCATGAATTGGTACCGCGACCTGAAGGTGTAGGCCGGAACGGTACTCGTAACGCTGGAGACCCGGACGTCGAAGGGCGCGATTTCAGAGTCTGAGACTGCCACCCCGTGCTTCTTGCGCGCCGAGCGGTGTTGCGGATCCGCCACCCGGCGATACATGCCGAATGCCCTCAACTCGGCAGTTGAGCGCGTTCGTAAGGGCCCCACTTCCGGTCTGGCCGACGGTGACCGAGCGTAATCCCGTGAGGATGCGCGCATCCGACACCTATCGATGCTCGTTGTGGCGGTCGTGACGGAGAAGGCGGAAGCGATCGATGTATTGGCGAGGTTCCGGGAGCAGCTCTACCGATGCATGACCAGGCGGGCCGACGCATTGTTCGAGCTGACGGACGCCCCGTTGTGCACCGATGGGCCGGTGAAGACGCTGGTCGGGCTGTCGCTGGCTCCGGAGCACCGGGGGGCCACGGCGCCCTGTATGACGCGCTCAACGCGGGGCGTATCGACGTGGAAGCGCTGCGCCGGCAGCTGGCCGGCTTGCTGCTGCCGCGGGCGGCGGACGGCCGCCTGGTGCTCGCAGTGGATGTCTCGCCGTGGCTGCGCCCGGACGGCGACTGCAGTCCGCAGCGCTCGTTCTGCCACACCTACGGGCGCGGCAAGGACGAACACCGGATGATCCCGGGCTGGCCATACTCGATCATCGCCGCCTTGGAGACCGGCCGGACCTCCTGATCGTGCTGGATGCCGGCTACGAGACCCCGCGTATCGCCTGGCTGCTGCGGGACCTACCGGTGGAGATCCTCGGCCGGATGCGCTCGGACCGGGTGCTGCGCCGCCCGACCCCACCACGCATCTACAACCCTGAGGGTGGCCGGCCGGCCAAGCACGGCGGTGAGTTCATCTTCGGTGACCCCGCCACCTGGGACGTCGAGCGGGCGGTCACGCACACCGACACCCGGCTCTACGGCCAGGTCCTGGCACAAGCCTGGGACCGGCTACACCCCCGGTTGACCCGCCGCGCCGCCTGGGTGGGTCACGACGAGCCGTTGCCGATCATCGAGGGCACGGTCATCCGGCTCACCGTCGACCACCTGCCCAGCCGGGGTGAGCCGAAGCCGCTCTGGCTGTGGTGGTCCAAGGTCGACGCCACCAATGCTGATGTCGACCGGTGCTGGCAGGCGTTCCTACGCCGCTTCGACGTCGAGCACACCTTCCGCCTACTCAAACAGACCCTCGGCTGGACCGCCCCGCAACTCCGCGAGCCCGCCGCCGCGAACCGCTGGACGTGGCTGGTCATAGCTGCGCATACTCAGCTGCGTCTCGCTCGGCCCCTCGCCCAGGACTTGCGCCGACCGTGGGAACGCCCGATGGCGCCGGAGCGGCTCACGCCGGCCCGGGTGCGGCGGGGGTTTCGGAAACTCCGCGCGACCAGCGGCTCACCAGCGCATGCGCCTAAACCCAGTCGGCCCGGCCCTGGACGGCCGCCCGGCTCCCGCAACCAGCAGCCCGCTGCCCGTCACGACGTGGGACTCATCCTGGTCACCGGCCAGGCTCATCAGCGACCGACCCATCACAAGAAGGGCACCAAGCCCCGCCGAACTGGTTAAAAGTCAAGCTGAGCAGCCGGCTCAGGCGGAGTCGCGCCAGACGACGGGAGAGGGCAGGAGCAGGCCACGCTCGGCGATCGGGTCGCCGCGCAGCTGGCGCAGGACCATGTCGGCCGCGTGCGAGCCGATGTCGTCGGCCGGCTGGTGCACGGTGGACAGGTGCGGGCGGGTCCGGGTGGCCCAGGAGCTGTTGTCGAAGCCCACCACCCCGATGTCCTGCGGCACGCGGTGGCCGGACTCGCGGAGGGCCTCCATCGCGCCGGCGGCCACCGAGTCGGCCGCGGCGAAGACACCGTCCAGTTCGGGCTCGCGCTCCAGCAGCGTACGCATGCCCTTGGCGCCGCAGGCGAAGTCGTAGACCGGCACCTCGGCCACCAGGCTCTCGTCGAACAGCGGCCCCAGCGCCCGCTGGAAGCCGGCCAGGCGGTCGGCGCCCGAGTCGCGGTCGACGGCCGCGGCGATCATGCCGATCCTGCGGCGGCCGGTGGCGAGCAGGCGGCGGGTGATCTCCTCGGCCGAGGCGAGGTTGTCGATGCCCACGTACGGGATCTCGGGGTGCAGGTCGCGCGGGTGACCGACGAAGACCGACGGCAGCGCCAGGCCGCCGACCACCTGGATGATCGGGTCGTGGCTGCGCGCCGAGACGATGATCGCGCCGTCCACGAAACCGCCGCTCAGATAGCGGGTGATGCGGGCGGTGTCGCGTTCGGAGTCGACCACCAGATTGACCATCTGGTAGTCGGCGGCGGACAGCGCCGCGTTGGCCCCCAGCATGATGCCGCCGATGTTGGGATCCTCGAGGAACAGCGTGTGCGGTTCGAGGACGATGAATCCGACCGCCTGCGAGCGCTGCATCACCAGGTTGCGTGCGGCCGTGTTCGGCACGTAGCCGACCTCGCGGATGGCCCGCTCGATGGCGGCGCGCGCGGTCACCGAGACATAGCCGCCGTTCAGCACGCGGCTCACCGTGCCCCGCGACACCCCGGCCGCGGCCGCGATGTCGTGCACGGTGGCCCTCTTGCCGGTCCTTGCCGGTGGTCCTGGCGCGCTCACCAGCAAACTTTAGCTTCCCCACCTTGACGTTGATCAACGGTGAACCTAATGTGTGCTCGTTCACACATCCGACCTGCGGAGTTTTCCCAACGGAAATGTGTGCACGTGCACAGTGAGGAGAGGCGCCCGTGATCACGCTGGGCTGCGATTACAACCCGGAGCAGTGGCCGGCCGAGGTGTGGGCCGAGGACGTCGCGTTGATGAAGTCCGCGGGCATCGGGCTGGCGGCGGTGAACATCTTCGGCTGGTCCGACCTCGAGCCGCGGGCCGGCGAGTACGACTTCGACCGGCTCGACCACATCGTCGACCTGCTGCACCGCAACGGCATCCGGATCAACCTCGGCACCGCGACGGCGTCCCCGCCGCCGTGGCTGGCGGCCCGCCACCCGGAGATCCTGCCGATGGCCGCCGACGGCACCCGCCGGTACCCGGGCGGCCGGCAGGCCTGGTGCCCGAGCTCGCCGGTGTTCCGCGAGCACGCGCTGGCGCTGGTCGAGCGGGTCGCCGAGCGCTACGGCCAGCACCCGGGGCTGGCCCTGTGGCACGTCTCGAACGAGCTCGGCTGCCACAACGCGCTCTGCTACTGCGATGCCAGCGCGGAGCGGTTCCGGGCCTGGCTGACCGAGCGGTACGAGACCCTCGACGCGCTCAACGCCGCGTGGGGCACGTCGTTCTGGAGCCAGCGGTACGGCGAGTGGTCCGAAGTGTTGCCGCCGCGGACCGCGCTGTCGCTGCGCAACCCGGCGCAGATGCTCGACTTCCACCGGTTCTCCTCCGACGAACTGCTCGGCTACTACGAGGCCGAGGCGGCGGTGCTGCGCCGGCACTCGAGCGTCCCGGTGACCACGAACTTCATGGTCACCGCGCACATCCGCAACCAGGACTACTGGCGCTGGGCGCCGCGGATGGACGTGATCGCCAACGACCACTACCTGGACCACCGGCTCGGGCAGCCGGCCGCCGAGCTGAGCTTCGCCGCCGACCTGACCCGCGGCCTGGCCGGCGGCCGGCCGTGGATGCTCATGGAGCAGTCGGTGGGCGCGGTGAACTGGCAGCCGGTGAACCTGGCCAAGGAGCCCGGCCAGCTGCTGCGCAACACGCTGACCCACGTGGCCCGCGGCGCCGACGCGATCTGCTTCTTCCAATGGCGCGCCTCGGCGCAGGGCAGCGAGAAGTTCCACTCGGCGCTGGTGCCGCACGCCGGCACCGACACCGAGCAGTGGCGCGAGGTCCTCGAACTCTCCTCCGTGCTGACCAGGCTGGCCGAGGTGGCCGGCTCGACCGTGCAGGCCGACACGGCGGTGCTGTTCAGCTGGGAGTCGTGGTGGGCGGCCGAGCAGGAGGGCCGGCCGTCGACCGCGGTGAACTACCTCGACCAGGTGCACGCCGCCCACTTCGGGCTGCGCGAGCTGGGCGTGACCGCCGACGTGATCAGCCCGGACAGCGATCTGTCGCGGTACCGCTTCGTGGTGGTGCCCTGCCTGTACCTGGTGACCGACGAGCAGGCCAAGGCGATCACCGAGTTCGTCGCCGGCGGCGGCCGCGTCCTGGTCACCTTCTTCAGTGGCATCGCCGACCGCGACGACCGGATCCGGCTGGGCGGGTACCCCGGCGCGTTCCGCGAACTGCTCGGCGTCACCGCCGAGGAATTCGCGCCGCTCGTCCCCGGCACGACCGTGACGCTGGACAACGGCGGCAAGGCCGGCCTGTGGACCGAGCGGCTGCGCACCACCACCGCGGAGGTCATCGCCCGGTATGTCGATGGCCCGCTGCCCGGAACTCCGGCGATCACCCGCAACGGCAACGCCTGGTACGTCGCGACCGCCCTCGACCCGGAGGCAATGCGCAGCGTCCTGCGGGCCGCCATCGGACCGGACCAGGGCTTCGAGAACGACGGGTCCGTCGAGGTGGTGCGGCGCGCGAGCGAGGACCGGACGTACGTCTTCGTCATCAACCACGGGACGCGCGAGATCGAGTACGCGGTCACCGGGTGCGACCTGATCAGCGGCGAGATGGTTCGTGGCCGCCTGCGGGTGCCGCCCGGTGGCGTACGCGTCGTGCGTGAGGAGGCCCGGCCGTGAGGAAACGGCATGTCAGCGCGATTCTCTTCTTCGTCACGCCGTTCGGTGTGCTGTTCGCGCTCTTCTATCTGATCCCGATCGGCTACGCGGTGTGGCAGTCGTTCCACACCGTGCAGCGCACCGGCACGTTCGGGCCCGCCAAGGAGGTCTTCGGCGGTCTGGTGCAGTACCGGCAGGTCTTCAGCAACGGGCCGTTCTGGCAGTCGGTCGAGCGGGTGCTGCTGTTCGGCGCCGTGCAGGTGCCGATCATGCTCGGCGTGGCGCTGTTCCTGGCGCTGCTGCTCGACTCCGGCCTGGTCAAGGGCCGGCGGTTCTTCCGCCTGGTGTACTTCCTGCCGTACGCGGTGCCTGGCGTGGTCGCCGCGATCATGTGGGGCTACCTGTACTCGCCGAACCTGTCGCCGTTCACCGCGGTGACCTCGAACGCCGACCTGCTCTCGCCGGGTCTGGTGCTGTGGGCCATGGCGAACGTCGTGACCTGGGTCTACGTCGGCTACAACATGCTGATCATCTACTCGGCGCTGCTCGCCGTGCCGACCGAGATCTACGAGGCCGCGAAGATCGACGGCGCCGGAGCCTTCCGCACCGCGTGGTCCATCAAGATCCCACTGGTGTTGCCGGCGATCGTGCTCACCACGGTGTTCTCCATCATCGGCACGCTTCAGCTGCTGGCCGAGCCGCAGGTGTTCCGCAGCTTCAGCTCCGCGGTGTCCAGCACCTACACGCCGAACCTCACCGTGCTCAGCACCTCGAGCGTCCCGAACTTCAGCCTGGCCGCCGCGTTCTCCGTGGTGCTGGCGCTCGCGACGTTCGTGCTGTCGTTCTCCTTCCTCAAGTTCACCCAGCGCAAGGGGGTGCGATGATGGCTGCCTTCCGGGTGCCGCGGTACGCCGCCATGCTCGTCATGGCTGTCTTCACCCTGTACTTCCTGACCCCGCTGTGGTGGCTGTTCGTCGCCGCCGGCAAGAAGGACGGGCAGGTCACCGAAGGGCGCGGCCTGTGGCCCGACCACTTCGCCCTCGGTGAGAACGTCGCCAACCTGATCCGTTACAACGACGGCATCTTCCTGCGCTGGATGGCGAACTCGATCGCCTACACGGTCGGGGCGGCGCTGATCGGCACCCTGCTGGCCGGCATGTGCGGTTACGCACTCGCCAAGTACGTGTTCCCCGGCCGGGAAACGATCTTCAACATCGTGCTGGGTGGCGTGCTGGTACCGGCGACCGCGCTCGCGCTGCCGCTGTTCCTGATCTTCAGCAAGGTGGAGCTGGCGAACACCTTCTGGTCGGTCTTCCTGCCCAGCCTGGTCAACCCGTTCGGCGTCTACCTCGGCCGCGTCTATGCCGCCGCCAGTGTTCCGGACGAGCTCCTCGAAGCGGCGCGCATCGACGGGTCCGGCGAGGTGCGCTCTTTCTTCACGGTGTCCGCACGCCTCATGGCGCCGGCCTTCGTGACCATTTTCCTGTTCCATTTCGTCGCGGTCTGGAACAACTTCATGTTGCCGCTCATCATGCTCGGCAACGAGCGGTTGTTCCCGGTGACGCTCGGCCTCTACTCGTGGCAGTCCCAGATCAACGGGCATCCCGAGCTGCGGGCCCTGGTACTGATCGGAGCGTTCATCTCGATCGCTCCGATGATCATCGCATTTCTCTCCCTGCAGCGCTTCTGGCGCAGCGGCCTCGGTACCGGCTCGATCAAGTAATCTCCCCAGGAGGAAAAATGCGCTTGCGCGCTCGTTCCATCGCCATTTTGCTGATGTCGACAATGTCAATAGCGGCGTGTTCGTCCGGCGACGACACCTCGGCCGGCACCACCGGTGCGGCGTCGTCCTGCCAGCCGTCCAGCGGTCCGGTCAACCTGACCTACACGACCTGGGTCCCGAACATGGACAAGGTCGTCGCCGTGTGGAACAAGGCGAACCCGGACATTCAGGTCAAGGTGCAGACCGGTCCCAGCGGCAACGCCGGCACCTACCAGAACTTCTTCAACCAGCTCAAGGCCGGCAACGCGCCCGACCTCGGCCACATCGAGTACGACGCGCTGCCCAGCTTCCGGGTGCAGGACGGCCTGGCCGACCTCGGCGGCTGTGACATCGTCACCCAGTCGCAGAGCAAGTTCGTCGACTGGACCTGGAACCAGGTGACCTTCGGCGAGCAGGGCCACGTCTTCGGCATCCCGCAGGACGCCGGCCCGATGGCACTGTTCTACCGCAAGGACCTGTTCGAGAAGAACAACATCCCGGTCCCGGCCACCTGGGACGAGTACGCCGCGGCGGCCGAGAAGGTGAAGGCGGCGGGCGGCTACATCACCAACTTCTCGCAGAGCGACATCAACCAGTTCGCCGGGCTGGCCTGGCAGGCGGGCGCCCACTGGTTCGCCAACGACGGCACCAACTGGAGCGTCACGATGACCGACGACGCCACCAAGAAGGTCGCCGACTACTGGCAGGGCCTGCTCGACAAGAAGCTGGTCTCCTCGGTGCCGCCGTGGACCCCGGAGTGGGACAACGCCTACAACTCGAGCAGCGCGTGGACCTGGGTCTCCGCGGTGTGGGGCGCCAACTCGATCCTCAGCGGCGCGCCGAAGACCTCCGGCAAGTGGGCGGTGGCGCCGATGCCGCAGTGGAACGCGGGCGAGAAGGTCGCCGGCAACTGGGGCGGCTCGTCGACCGCGGTCTTCAAGAGCTCCAAGCACCCGTACGAGGCGGCCAAGTTCGCGCTGTGGCTGAACACTTCCACCGAGGCGCTCACCCTGCTCAACAAGGAGGCCCAGCTGTACCCGGCCACCAAGGAGGGCGCGTCGCTGCCCGCGCTCAAGGAGGGCGTCGCGTTCTACGGCAACCAGCCGATCTATGACGTCTTCGCCGAGGCGTCCACGCAGGTGAAGCCGGACTTCACCTGGGGACCGACGATGACCCAGACCTACGCCGACGCCTCCGACGGTTTCAAGAAGGCCGTCACCGGCCAGGGAACGCTGACGAAGGCGCTCGAGGACGCGCAGGCCAGCACCATCAACACGCTGAAGTCGCAGTCGATTCCGGTCAAGGAATAGCCCACCCGGGCCGGTCCACCGTCCGCGTGGGCCGGCCCCCGTCACCCGGAGCGCCACGTTGCCCCTGATCGAACCGTCGCCGGACGGCGCCACCATAGCCCTGCACACCGAGCACACCACGTACGCGCTGCGGCTCGACCACACCGTCCGCCCGATCCACTGGGGGCCGCGGATCAGCGCCGAGGAGGCGGCGGCCATCCCGGCGTGGCGCTCGCCCTTCGACGACACGTTCGAGGGCCCGCTCGACAGCGCCGAGGACTTCCCGATCGCCGGCGGCGCGATGTTCACCCCGGCGGCGCTGTCCTTCGGCAGCGAGGCCGGCCTCACGGTGGCCGGCCACGAGATCCGCGGCGACGAACTGGTCGTCCGGCTCACCGGCGCGGTGGAGGTGGAGCTGCACTACCGGGTGCGGCCGAGCACCGACGTCATCGAACGCTGGTCGGTGGTCCGGCACACCGGCGCCACCGCGGACGCGATCGTGCTCGACGCGCACGCCGCCGCGGTCTGGTGCCTGCCGGTGCGCGACAACTACCGGCTCAGCCACGTCACCGGCGGCTGGGCCCGCGAGGGCGCGCTGCACCGCGTCGTGCTCCCGGTCGCCGAGACCACGCTGATCAGCCGGCGTGGCGTGACCGGGCACGCCACCAACCCGTGGGTGATGCTCGACGACGGCACCGCCACCGAGGAGACCGGCGAGGTGTGGTCGGCGGCGCTCGCGTTCAGCGGATCCTGGCGGATCACCGTGTCCCGCACCCCGGCCGGCCGTTGCTCGGTGCTTGCCGCCGCCGGCCACGACCGCACGGTGACCCGGCTGCTGCCGGGGGAGCAGGCGGTTTCGCCGGTCTGCGCCGCGCTGTACGCCGATGGCGGGTTCGGCGCGGCCAGCCGCGCCTGGCACCACTACCAGCGTGCGCATGTGCTGCCGCACGCCGGCGAGCTGCGGCCGGTGCTGTACAACTCGTGGGAGGCCACCTCGTTCGACGTCACCGAAGCGGGACAGCGCGCGCTCGCCGAGCGTGCCGCCCGGCTCGGCGTCGAGCTGTTCGTCGTCGACGACGGCTGGTTCGGCGCGCGCACCAGCGACCGCGCCGGTCTCGGTGACTGGTTCGCCAACCCGGACCGCTTCCCGGACGGCCTGCGGCCGCTCGCCGATCACATCCGGTCGCTCGGCATGGCCTTCGGGCTGTGGGTCGAGCCCGAGATGGTGAATCCGGACAGCGAGCTGTTCCGCGCGCATCCGGACTGGACCCTGCACGAACCCGGGACACGTGTCACCGAGCTGCGCCACCAGCTGGTCCTCGACTTCACCCGCGCCGACGTGCGTGACTGGGCCTTCAGGCAGCTCGACCGGATCATCCGGGAGACCGGGCTGACCTTCCTGAAGTGGGACTTCAACCGGGCCGTCACCCAGGCCCGGCCGCAGGCGGCGATCGGGCACGCGCACGGGGTCTATGCCGTCATCGATCAACTGCGCAAGACCCACCCCGGCGTACGCGTGGAAGCCTGCGCCGGCGGTGGCGGCCGCGTCGACCTGGGCATCCTGGCCCGCACCGATCAGGCCTGGACCAGCGACAACACCGACGCCGTCGACCGGCTCGGCATCCAGCACGGTTACACCCAGGTCTATTCGCCCGGCACGATGGTGGCCTGGGTGACCGACAGCCCGAACCCGATCACCGGCCGGGAGGTGCCACTGCCGTTCCGCTTCGACGTGGCGATGGCCGGGGTGCTCGGCCTCGGCGGCGACCTGACCCGGTGGACCGACGAGGAGCTTGCCTACGCGGCCGAGATGATCGCCCGGTACCGGGCGATCCGGCCGATCGTCCAGCACGGAACGCTGTACCGGCTGCTGCCACCGACGGGTTCGCTCGCCGCGTCACAGTACGTGCTGGGCGGCCGGAGCGTCCTCTTCGTCTGGCGCCTCGCCGGCACCGACCGCAGGGTCCTCGTCCGGCCGCGAGGACTGGAGCCGGAGACGACATACCGGGGAGTGTCCGGGGCGGCTCTCATGACGGACGGACTCACCGTCGAGCTGCCCGAGGGCTCCGGCCCGGTGAGCGCGGTCGTGCAGCTCGAACCGGCCCGCTGACCGGCCGCCATTAGCCGTACCTTGTCGGTCGATGTCGCTCTCACCGGCTGACAAAGAAGCCGTCTGGCGGCCGGCTCCCGGCTTGCTGGAGACGGATGCGGATGTGGTCCAGGAGTTGCGCGCTCGTGAAGGGCTTCTCGATGATGGTGACGCCCTCGGGAAGAGTGCCGTTCTCGGCCAGAACGGGTTCGGCGTAGCCGGACATGTAGAGCACCGGGATGCCGGGGCGGGTGGCTTCGATGCGGGCGGCTACCTGGTTCCCGGTCATCTCCGGCATGATCACGTCGGTGAGCAGCAGGTCGATGGGGCCGGGGTGGGTGTCGGCGAGATGCAGGGCCTGTTCACCGCCGCTTGCGGTCAGCACGTGATAGCCGGCGCGGGTGAGGATGCGGCCGGTGATGACCCGCAGGTCGTCCTCGTCCTCGACCATCAGAATGGTCTCGTGCGGCGGCCTGTCGGCGACCGGTTCGACGGGGTCGTGGGTGTCGGATGCGAGGGTGTCCGCAGGGGTGTCGACGGCGGGCAGCGTGACGGTGACGGTGGTACCGATGCCGTTCTCGGAGTAGATGTCCACGTCGCCGCCGGCTGCGGCGACAATGCCGTGCACGGTAGCGAGCCCGAGGCCGGTCCCAGAGCCTTGTGGTTTGGTGGTGTAGAAGGGTTCAAAGGCACGTTCGATCACCTCGGGTGGCATGCCGCTGCCGGTGTCGCTGACACGGAGGCGCACGTAGCGGCCGGCCGGCAGCTGAGAGGCGCCGCTGAGGTCGTCTCCGCCGAGGTCGGCGTTGCTGGTGTCGATGCACACGGTGCCGCCGCCGGGCATCGCGTCGCGGGCGTTGACCACCAGGTTGAGCAGGATCTGTTCGAGTTGGCCGACGTCGGCGTGGACCGGCCACAGCTGCCGGTCCAGGGTGGTGGCCAGGTGGATGTGTTCGCCTATGGTGCGGCGCAGCATCGGCTCGACGTCTCCGACGATCTGGTTGAGGTCGAGGACCTCGGCCTGGATGATGTCGCGGCGGCCGAACGCGAGTAGCTGTTTGGTCAGCCGGGTGGCGCGTTCGGCGGCTCGGCAGATCTGCCTGACGTCCTTACGCGCCTCGGCAAGGTCCTGCGGGTCCGGTACCGGCGCGGTCAGCGTTTCCGAGATCATCTCGGCGTAGTTGCTGATCACCGCGAGGATGTTGTTGAAGTCGTGGGCGACGCCGCCGGCGAGCTGACCGAGGCTTTCCAGCCGGCGGTTCTTCAGCTGTTGTTCCTCCCGTTTATGGGCTTGGACGATCTGCTGTTCCTGTTGTTGCAGGGCGGCCAGCATGGCGTTGATAGTGCTGCCGAGCGCAGCGATGTGGCCCCCGCCGCCGGCGGGCACTCGCAAGCTCAGGTCACCGGACTCCATGATCTTTTCGGTGGTGTGCCGGAGCGGGCCGACCTGTACCTCGACGCTGCTGCGGACCAGCAGGATCATCAGCGCGACGATGACGCCGGCGAACCCGGCAGCGGCCAGCAGCACCATGTGCAGGGTGGTGGAGGCCATCGCGCGCATGGGCCGGTCCCGGGCGGCGTGCAGGCTGACGACCTGCCCGTCGACGCCCGTGACGGTCGCGTGGGCGGTCATGGCATGGCGGGAGAGATCGGTGTTGACCGTCATCGGCCCGAGCAAGGTGGGGAGTTCTCCGTGGCCTACCTGGTCCGGGCCGGGGTCCGAGTTCAGATACACCTGGGTGTCGGTTGCCTCGGACAGGGTGGCGAGCAGGGCGGCGTCGACCGGTTTCAGCATGATCAAGCCGCCGTTGCTGCTGCCTTTGCCGTGCGTGTGGTAGACGGGGAATCCGCAGTACAGGTGCGGTGCCCCGGCGATGGCGACGAATCCGCACGCCGGTGTCCCGGCGGCGGCGTCGGCTTGCCACATGCGTTGCAGGATCGGCGCATCGGGGAACTGGCCGGGCCGATGCTGGTAGACGTCGTTGACCACCAGGCCGCCACCGCGGATCTGCCCGGCTCGGTTCACCGCGATCAGCCCGGCGAAATGGTAGGCGCCACCGATCAGGTGGGGCGGGAAGTTCTTCAGCGCCAGGTCGGGGTCGCCAGTGCGGATGACGTCGACGGCGCCGTTCCAGACCGAGTTGGTGATCCCGAAGTCGATCAGCCGTTGCGCCTGGGCGTTCAACGCCGCCTGCAACCCGGTGGCCTGCCGGACGGCGTCGCGGTGCTCGACCTTGTCGAAGTTGCTGCTGGTCAGCGACCACAGGGGCAGGAACGTCGCCATTGCGGCCACGAGCACACTGGCGCTGATCAGCAGATGCCGGCGCATCTTCTTGTTGCGTAACAGTCCCTTCGGCCCGGCTGAGCCGACCTGGCTGACCGTGTCAACCATCTGGAGCCCCTTAGTGCCCGGTGCGGCATACGGTCTTGGATCGGCGACCGTAGGGTCCGCGTACCTCCAGATCCTGCCACTGTTGCGGCTCCACCGGCCCTGGTTGGCGGCGTTTGGCTGATCGCACGGGCGGTCCGCGACCCCGCGTCGCGCAACCGCCGAGCCTGTTCGACGCAATGCTGGGTCTCGGCCGTCGCCCGGTAAGGAAGTTGGCTACGCCGCGACGACCCAGTTGCCTTTGCCGCGGCTCTTCGCCGCGTACATGGCCTCGTCGGCGGCGCGCAGCGCGGCGTGGCGAGAGCCGGTTGAGATATGGGTGTGCGCGGCGATGCCGACACTGACGCCGACGACGAGGTGCCGCCCGCCGAACTCGACCGGGCGCGACACCTCCGCGACGATCCGCTGCGCCAGCAGTTCCCCGTATGCGGTGTCCGCCGCGGGGCAAGCGATGACGAACTCGTCGCCGCCGAGCCGGACCACCAGGTCGCTGCTGCGAACGGCCGCGCTGAGCCGCTGACCGACCGCCTGCAGCACGGCGTCTCCGGCCTCGTGCCCGTCGCGGTCGTTGATCCCTTTGAACCCGTCGAGGTCGAGGTAGAGCAGCACCCCGGCGGTGTCCTGCTCGAGGTGCTCGGTGAAGGCGGCGCGGTTCGCCAGGCCGGTCAGCGGGTCGTGCCGGGCCTGGTAGGCCAATTGGGCCTGAGTGCGTTCGAGTTCGCGGACGGCTTGCAGGAAGCGGGTCAGCACGCAGGCGATGCAGGCGAGGGTGGCCGCCATCAGGATGGTGCGGCCGCCGGGACCCAGCCCGGTGTGCGTGAGCACGACGGTGGGCGCGGTTGCCAGGGCCGCCCCGAGGAAGAGCACCCGGGCGGGGTGCAGCACCTCGACGGCTCGGCCCGGCTCGGTGAGCTCGTCGCTGCGGTGGTGCAGTCCAGCGCAGGCGAGCAGGCAGTTGCCGAGCAGGACGGCGCCGTCCAAGCTCCACGAGGTGTCGCTGTGCACCACGTAGAAGAGCACGTTGTTGGCCGAATCGGTGAGCAGATACAGCGTGGCGGCGGCGAGCATCAAGTAGGTGGGTCCGCCGCGCCGCCCGGGGGACAGGAACAGCATGAGCACACCGGCGAGCAACATGACGTCGCCGAGGGGGTACAGGGCCGGGGTCACGCTCTCCAGGGTGGTGAAGCCCTCGGCGATGATCGGCAGGCAGAAGTAGACGTAGGCGGCGATCCCGGCGGCGAACGTCAGCGTCAGCGCGTCGAGCACGACACCGCGGACGCGGCCGGCCGCCCGGTAGCGGGCCATCATCAGAAGGGCGGCTGCCATGGCGGGGTAGCCGGAAAGCCACAGCACGTCCGAGAGCCCGACCGGCGGCACGTAGCCGGAGTAGTACTGCACGGTCTGCACGGTGTCGCCGCTGAGCCACAGAACCAGGGCGAAGGCGATCAGGCACCACGGCACCCGGTTACGCTTCGCCGGCTGGCGCGCCGCGGTGATGCAGACGGCGACGGCCAGCGGTACCGCCCACGCGAAGTAGATGATGTCGGAGGTCAGCGTCTCGCGGCGCCACCACATCGCGACCGCCGCCAGCACCGTCGCGCCCAGCAGCACCCAGATCACCTTGTTCTTCACGCCGCGCCATGTCGTCGCGGCACACCCGCCCTTGAGGCGATGTAGCGCACGCCACACCGCCCGCAGGAGGAGTCCGACGCGGCCGCCGTGTTCGGCGTGTTGGCGTCGCCCGCAGTGGCGCGGGGCCGGGCACCATCGCCCCGTCGAGCACCTTGATACCGTTCGATGCCGCGCCGGCGGGGGCCGGGCGGCATCGGGGGAGGATCGATGAGACGGATCACGGCGTGGAGCGTCATTCCGGTCGTGGTGGGGGCTCTTCTCGGCATCGCGGCACCGGGCTCGGCGGCGCCGGCGGCGGTCGCCGAGCCGTACGTGTTCACGGCGGCGGACGTCGGGTTCAGCGACGGCAGCGACACCGAGGGGCGGCCGGAGCGGATCGCGGCGATGGACGACTACCTCGGCGACAAGAAGCCGATCGTCCGCCTCGACCTGCAGTGGGATCGGGTCCAGCCGACCCGCGACGGCGAGCTGAACTGGCAGAAACTCGACCAGAACATCGACGCCGCCCACGCGCGCGGCGTCCGCGTCCTGCTGATCCTCGACTACGCGCCGACCTGGGCGAACGGCGGCCGGGAGCCGCACTGGCTGCCGACCGACACGGAGGCCTGGAAGAGCATCGTCCGGCAGACCGTCGCGCACTTCGGGCCGAAGGTGCAGGCGTACGAGATCTGGAACGAGCCGAACTTCGCCCGGTTCGCCAGCTTCGGGGACAACAGCACCACCACCCGGATGCAGCGCTACTGGGAGCTGGTGGAGCACGCCTACCTGGAGATCGACGCGGGGTGCCCGGCCTGCGTGGTGCTGGCCGGCGGCTCGGGCGGCGGCGACGTCTACGAGAAGGACGGCGTCATCCAGAACGACAACGAGGCCAGTGACTGGCTGGAGTACGGCTACCGCAGCGGCAAGGCCAGGTTCATGGACGCGGTCGCCTACCACCCGTACCCGGACTGGACCGGCGGGCACATCCCGTCGTACGCGCAGGATCCCTGCCACGGCACGGTCAACTGGTACCGCTACTGGTCCGGCTTCGGGCCGGACGACCCGCTCTGCGGTGGCCTGGCCGCGCTGCGCGACGTGATGGTCCGCAACGGCGACGCGGACAAGAAGATCTGGGGCACCGAGTTCGGCTTCCCGAGCGAGGGCTCGCGGCAGCCGCAGACCGTGGAGCGGGTGCGGGACGCGCTGGAGGAGGGTGTCCGGATGTGGCGGTCCCGGCCGTACACCGGACCGTTGTTCCTCTACTCCTTCCAGGACACCGCGGCCGACCACGAGCTGTGCGTGCGGAACCCGCGCGACGGGGAGTGCCACTTCGGGCTGCGCGACAACGCCGGCCGGCCGAAGGAGCCGATGTACAGCGACCTGCGCGGCGTGCTGAACGGCGACGACTGGCTGCCCACGCTGGCGCCGGGCCGCTCGCTGTTCCGCGGCGCGGCGCTCAAGGCGGCGAACGGGCAGTACACCTTCTGGATGCAGGCGGACGGCAACCTGGTCCTCTACGACCTGCGCGGCGGCACGCCGAAGGCGGTGTGGGCGCAGGGCGGCCAGAAGGCGTACCGGCTCACCAACCAGCAGGACGGCAACCTGGTCCTGTACGACTACGCCGACCGGCCGCTCTGGGCCTCCGGCAGCCAGGGCCGGGGCGTCTCGACGCTGCGGCTCGGCGACGACGGCGCGCTGGTGCTCCAGCCCGCGGGCCAGGCGGAGGCGAGCTGGAACTCCAGCGACCTGTTCGCCAGCGGGGTGGAGGAGTTCCAGGCCGGCAACACCTGGACCAACTCGGTCTCGGCCACCGCGCCCGGCGGCGGCCTGCGCAACGTCGGCGGCATCACCGGCACGCTGACCGGGCCGGAGCTGTTCAACGGGACCAGCCCGACCGGCGCGCACTCCGGTGGACGGGTGCTGATGTACTCCGGCAAGGACACCAATGCCAGCTCGTCGTACGCGTACACCAGGGTTTTCGGTTTCGGTGAGCTGACCGTGACACCGGCCAGCCGGTTGTCCTACTGGATCTACCCACAGAGCGGCGCGACCAGCTGGGGGATGGCCACCGGGAGCAACAGCTCGTGCGTCGCGGTCGACCTGATCTGGGTGGACCCGGCCACCGGCGCCCGGAAGAGCCTGCGTGACTCCGGCACCAAGGACCAGCGCGGCAACCGGGCCCATCCGGCGTACCAGTGCGGCAAGCTGACCCTCGACACCTGGAACCTGGTCAGCGTCCCGATCGGCGGGGTGGCCGCCGGCAAGAAGATCGTGCAGCTGGACATCGGGTACGACCAGCCGGCCGCGACCGGCGGTTATCGGGGTTACGTGGACGACGTCCGTATCACCCGGTGACCGGGAGGGGGCGCCGAACGGCTCGGCGCCCCACACCTCGGCCGGCCGGCGCGGTCAGCAGGCGGAGACGCTGTAGTTGAACAGGGTGTCGACGTCGCCCTCGGTGCTGTTCATCGACATCGTGCTGGTGCCGGTGGAGGAGCCGGGACTGACCCGCAGCTCGGTGTTGATGTTGAGGACGCTCTGCGAGCCGCACGCGGCATAGGTCAGCACGGGCGCCACGTCCCAGGTGGTCCAGAGCCCGTTGAGCGGGCCGCTGAACGTCACGTCCTTGCGCTCGGTCGCCGACGACCCCTGCCAGTAGTAGCTGGTGCGCTGCAGGGCGCTCGCGCCGGCCTTGAGCGCGGCCCGGCCCCGGTAGTTGGCCGAGGCAATCGCGATGGTCCAGCCGTCCGGGATGCTGACCAGGACGCCGAGCTGGCAGTTCTTGCGGCGGTCGGCGACGCCGGCGTCGCCGCCGGCCTCGGCCACGAAGTCCCGGTACCGGACCCGGAACCCGGTGTTGTCGCCGTTGCCGACCACCGAGGCGGTGCCCGCGGCGCACCCGGACCCGCTGCTGGCGATCACCTCGACGGTGATCGCGGCCGCGGCCGCGTCGGCTGCCGGGGCGGCGTGCGCGGGCGTGCCGAGCGGCAACGCGAGGGCCGTGATCAGCACGGCCGTCATCACACGTTTGCTGTTCTTCATGGAATTCCTTCCGGAGCAGGGGGGATGGGCCGGGCGCGGTTTTGAACGATTCCAGAATGGCTGCTGCTGCATCCGCGAACACCGTAGTGGCGACCATAAGGCATGCACAAGCATCAATCTATAAATGATCACCGATCGCTCCGGCTGCCGGGTGAAACCCCGCTTAAGCCGCGTAAGGTAGAGGGATAAGACTCTTTTGCGCTGGTTTGGCCTCGGTCGACCTCTTTCCCGGCAGGCACGAAGAAATCAATTGATTCGTTCGATCGCTGTTGACTCGCATTGAAGACAGTCAATAGCTTGTGCTGGCCCGTCCCCGAGCCCGAAGGGAAAGAAATGAAAAGGTTGTTAACGCGCGGATGTGTTGCTCTCGCCGTGCTCGCATCGTCGCTGCTCCTGGCGTCGCCGGCGTCCGCGGGACTCGTCATCACCGATCCGCCGCCCACCGGCGACCTCTCCATCGAACTGGTGGCGATGGCCGGCTCGGGCTGCGCGCCGGGCACCGCCGATGTGGCGGTCTCGCCGGACCACTCCGCCTTCACCGCGATCTACAGCGCCTACCTGGCGCAGGCCGGCCCGGGCGTCCCGGTCACCGAGAACCGGAAGAACTGCCAGCTCAACGTGCTGGTCAACGCGCCCTCCGGGTACACCTTCGCGATCGCCAAGGTCGATTACCGGGGATACGGGTTCTTGCAGCGCGGCGCGACCGCCCAGCAGCGGGCCAACTACTACTTCCAGGGGATGACCGTGGGCAGCTACGCCAACCACGCGATCGCCGCGCCCCTGGACGACAACTGGATCGCCACCGACGAGGTGCCGATCGCGGCGCAGGTCTTCCGGCCCTGCGGCGAGCAGCGCAACCTCAACATCAACACCGAGCTGCGGGTCACCAAGGGCAGCTCCACCGACGTGAGCTACCTGACGATGGACTCCACCGACGGCAGCATCCAGACGATCTACCACTTCACCTGGCTGCGCTGCCGCTGATCAGCATCGGGCACGGCGAGACGTCGAGCCGCTCCGGTCCACGGTGACCCGCGCGGCTCGGCGTCCGGTCGTCATGGTGCCGCCCAGGCTCGGTGGGGGTCTTCGAGCCGGTGGTGGACGCGGTCCGCAGTGCCGCCCGGGCGGGTCGAGGCTAAGCGGACGGTTCGCTGGTCCAGGGAGTGTGCGGGCCGCTCCGGTACGCGCTCTCGCCCGGCTCCAGGTCGAGCACGTCGAGCAGCGTCGGGTCGTGCTCCACGGCGTGGTGCAGATGGCTGATCCGGCCCGTCGCCGGATCGGCGTCGCTGGCGCCGATGAGCTGCCACAGGCCGTCATCAGCGTCGTGGCTGACGTACAGGATCGGCTCGGTCCGCGCGAAGACCTCGGCCGTCTGGATGCTGGTGGTGCCGAGCAGCCAATGCTTCATCCACCGCGCGCGGCGGTCGCGCTCCATCACCCGGTCCACCACCCACCAGATGAACGGCAGGTCCTCGTGCGCGCGGGCCTCGGCAGCGGTCAGGTCGGGACCGCCCTCGGGCACGCGCTCGAACGGCTCGTCGACCAGCGAGCAGGCGTAGCTGCCGTCCTTGCTGAAGATGATCGCGTGGAAGCTGCCGCCTCCCGGGTTGCCGGCGCCGATCCCCACGGTCAGCCGGGCGACGTCCTGCTCGTGCGCCGTCGCCCAGCCGAATGCGTACGACGCGAGCTCGCCGTGCGGCCCGACGAACTCGCCGAAGGCGCGCCGCTCCACACCCGCCTCGAGTGGCGTCTCGATCAGCCGGCCCTCGATCACCTTCACGCGGCCAACCTACCGCAGGACCGGATCACCGCCGGTGCGCAGGACGTCCAGGCAGCAGGCGGCCCGGGTGAGGAGGGGCCGGCCGGTTCGAGCCGCGCGGCCCACCGGCGACGATCTCGGTCGGTCCGCCTTCCGGGTGGGCGGCGCGGTATCTCGTACCGGAAATCGGTTTTCAGTCTGGAGTGACGATCTTGCCGAGGCCCAGCGGGCGGGCGGGTGGCTCGGCGGGCAGCTCGCGGGCCAGCACCTCGCAGTAGGTCGGGTGGGCCTCGGCGTGCCGCGCCCGGCCGGCCTCGGTGAGGAAGACGTTGATGCCGCGGCGGTCGGCCTCGCAGAGCCGCCGCTCGATCAGGCCCTGCCGCTCCAGCCGGCCGATCAGCCGGGACAGCGCGCTCTGCGTGATCGGGACGACGTCGGCGATGTCCTGCACCCGCGGCTTGCCGCCCTCGGCGACCTCGGCGAGCTGATCGAGGACCTCGAACTCGTGGCAGCTGAGCCCGTGCCGCTGGGTGAGGACCTGCTCCAGCGCGTTGCCGATGCGCACCTGGCGGGCGGCCAGCTGCCGCCACTGGCCGACGAGATCCTCCATGTGCCGACCCTATCACATGCACCTGCACTAGATGCGTGCTCATTTAGTTCTTGTGCATTAGATGCATGTGCACGTAACGTCCCTCGATATGAGCCGCATCGAGCCGGACATCTGGTCCCGCAACTTCCGGTACTACTTCACCGCCCGCAGCGCGGGCCTGCTCAGCTGGGCGATGCTGCCGGTCGCGGTCGCCGCCGGCCTGCTCAGCGCCGGCTACGCCCTGGACGTCGCCGGCTACGCGATGGCCTTCCTGGTCGGCCCGTTCGCCGTGCTGGTGCTCTTCGGCGGCGTGCTCGCCGACCGGTTCACCGCCCGCCGCATGATGATCGCCGCCGACCTGGCGAACCTCGCCGCCCACGTGCTGCTCGCCGGGCTCTTCCTACGTGGCATCGACCACCTCTGGCAGCTCTACGCGCTGCTGGTGGTGGCCGGCACCGCCAACGCGATGTTCCAGCCGGGCGCCGCGTCGACCGTCCCGCTGGTGTCCCGGGACGTGCAGGGCGCCAACGGCGTGCTGCGCACCTCGGAGGCGCTCACCGGGCTGGCCGGCCCGGCGCTGGCCGGCGCCCTGGTCGGCCTGGGCGCCACCGGCGGCGTCATGCTGATCTCCGCGGTGGCCTACGGGACCAGCGCGGCCTGCCTGCTGGCGCTCCGCCTCGGCGCGGTGCCCGCCCCGCCGGCCGGCGCCGGACTGTGGCGCAACCTGGTCGTCGGCTGGCACGAGTTCCGGTCCCGCACCTGGCTCTGGGGCGTGATCGTGATCTGGATGGGCTTCGCCGTGCTCTCCTGGGGCCCGCAGCTCTCGGTCGCCGCCGGGGTCCTCGTCCCGGCGCACGGCGCGACCGCGTTCGGCCTGCTCAACTGCGCTCTCGGGGCGGGCACCGTGGCCGGCGGCCTGCTGGCGATCCGGTACAAGCCGGCCCGGCCGCTGGCCGCCGGCGCGGTGGCGATCCTGGGCTACCCGATCTATCCGCTCGGCATCGTGCTCGGCTGGCCGGTCGCGTTGCTCGCCGTGGCCCAGGTCGTGGTCGGCGCCGGGATCGGGGTGTGGGGCGTGATGTGGGCGACCAGCGTGCAGACCCAGGTGCCGGGGGAGGTGCTGAACCGGGTGCACGCCTACGAGGTGGCCGGCTCGGTCGGCATGTACCCGATCGGCAGCGCGCTGGCCGGCCCGGCGGTCGCCGCCTTCGGCACCGACCGGGTGCTGCTGGTCGGCGCGGTGGCCGGGCTGCTCACCGGCCTGGCGTTGCTGGCGGTCCGCCCGATCCGGATGCTGGGGCGGGCGCAGGCCCGCGTCGAGGAGCCGGCCCGGGAGTGGTCAGCGACGGGAGATCACCCGTCGTAGGGTCCCGGCGGCACTCGGACCAGGTGCCGAGGTGAGGTCATCGGCGGGTGGAGTTGCGGTTCGGGTAGCCCGCTTGAAATGGTCAGCCGGCCGACGATGACTGCTGTGTGATCGCGACAAGGAGTCTGCCGACCCGCCGGCCGGCGTTCGCGTCCCGGCTGGTGGGCCGGCTGCGCCGATGGACCATCGCACGGATGCTGACCGCCGGATACGTGTGTGCGGTCGCAGCGCTGGTGATCGTCGGTGGCAGCGCCTTCGTGCGCATCGGATCGCTGGTGGACGACCGGGTGCCGGTCGAGCAGGCACACCGGGTGCTGGCCGAGCTGTCCCGGCTGGTGAGCCAGGTCGACGACGCCGAACGCGGCCAGCGCGGCTTCGTGATCACCGGTGACGAGCAGTACCTGCAGCCGTACCAGGAGGCGATCACCGCGATACCCGGCACGGTCACGGTCATCGAGCAGCTCACCGCCGGTGACCCCACGCAACGGCGCCTGCTGACCCAGCTGCGCGCACCGTTGCACGCCAAACTCGACGAGCTCGCCGAAACTGTCACGCTGCGCCGCACCCGCGGCTTCGCCGCGGCGCAAACGGTCGTGAACACCGACCGTGGCGCCGCCTACATGACCCGCGTCGAAGACACGATCGAGGCGATGCGCCGGCATGAGCAGCAGGTGCTGGACCGGCACCTGCAGGCCAGCGCTGCCGCCGGGGCACAGACCCGCCGGGTGATCCTGTGGGGCTCGCTGGCCGCGGCGTTGCTCGTCGGCGCCGGCGCCGGCTGGGCCACCCGCAAGGTCAGCAAGAGCATCTCCGGCGTGACCGCCGCCGCGCGGGCGGTCATCGCCGGCCAGCAGGCGCCGCAGCACCGTGTCCAGGGCACGGCAGAAATCACCGAGATGGCGCAGGCGGTGAACACCGCCACCGAAACCGTGCTCGCCGCCCGCGACGAAGCGGTGAACGCGGCCCAGGCGAAATCAGCGTTCCTGGCCACGATGAGCCACGAGATCCGCACCCCGATGAACGCCGTCATCGGTATGACCGGACTGCTGCTCGACACCGAGCTGACCGCGGAGCAGCGGGAGTACGTGACCACCGTCCGCGACAGCGGCGAAGCACTGCTGGTGATCATCAACGACATCCTGGACTTCTCCAAGATCGAGTCGGGGCAGCTGGACCTGGAAGACGCCACGTTCGAGCTACGCGACTGCATCGACAGCTCGCTGGCCCTGGTCGCCGTGCACGCCGCCGACAAAGGCCTGGAACTCATCGCCCAGGTGGACGCGTCGTGTCCCGCTCTGCTGCGCGGAGACGTCACCCGGCTGCGGCAGATCCTGGTCAACCTGCTGTCGAACGCGGTCAAGTTCACCGCCACCGGCGAAGTCGTCGTCACGGCCACCGCCGAGCACCACGGCGACGAAGCGGTACGACTGCACCTCGCCGTGCGTGACACCGGGATCGGTATCCCCGCCGACCGCACCGACCGGCTGTTCCGCTCCTTCAGCCAGATCGACAACTCCACCACCCGCCTCTACGGCGGAACCGGGCTCGGACTGGCGATCAGCCGCCGCCTCGCCCAGGCCATGGACGGCGACATCACCGTCACCAGCACGCCAGGCGTCGGCTCGACCTTCACCACGACCGTCATGCTGCACGCCTGCCCACAACCGGCCGACACCGTGCCGGCGACCCCGGCAGGCCGGCGGGTCCTGATCGTCGACGACAACGCCACCAACCGCGCCGTGCTGCAAACCCAGCTGACCAGCTGGGGCATCACCTGCGTCGCCGTCGGCGGCGCAGCCGAGGCACTCGCCGCGATCGACAACGGCGGCGCCTTCGACGTGGCGGTACTGGACATGCACATGCCCGACACCGACGGCCTGCAGCTGGCCCACATGCTTCACGCGCGTGCCGCGGCTACCGGCGTCACGCTGATGCCGCTGGTACTGCTCAGCAGCGTCACCTGGCGTCCCGAGCCAGGCCAGCGCGACGTGTTCGCCGCCGTCATGGCCAAACCCGTACGCCCGGCAACCCTGCGCACCACGCTGACGCAGATCCTCACTCCCGAGCTGGCGGCCGGCGTGGCGCAGCCCGCTACCGCACCACCGGTGGCCCGGCCGGCCCGCGTCCTGCGGATCCTGCTGGCCGAGGACAACCAGATCAACCAGAAGGTCGCCCAGACCATGCTCGCCAAGCTCGGTCACCGCGTCGACGCGGTCGCCAACGGCCTGGAAGCCGTGCACGCCATGCTGCGCGCCGACTACGACGTCGTCCTGATGGACATGCAAATGCCCGTCCTCGACGGCCTCGACGCCACCCGCCGCATCCGCGCCGAGATCCCGGGCGCCCGCCAACCGCGGATCATCGCCATGACCGCCAACGCCCTGCAGGAAGACCGGGCAGCATGCGCGGCCGCCGGCATGGACGACTTCCTCGCCAAACCGGTACGTCCCAGCGACCTGGCCGCCGCACTCGACTCCGCCGCCGACCGCACGCCGCGCGACGGCGACCCCGCCGGCAAGCCGGTCACCGAGCCAGCCGTCCCGCAAGCCCGTGAGCACGCCATCCGGACCCGGCTCGACGAGATCACCGACGGAGACCCCGGACCGGCGGAGCGCCGGCTGCTGAACCGGATCCTCACCTCGTTCATCAGCAAAACCCCGGACAGCGTCACCGAACTGCAGCAACTGCTCACCACCGGGGACGCCGGAGCGGTCCGCGATCACGCTCACGCGATGAAGGGCTCCGCGGCGAACCTCGGCGCCACCACTCTCGCCGCCCTGCTCGCCGATCTGGAACACACCGCCCGCGCCGGAAAGCTCCCCGAACCTGACACCACCGTCGCCGCCCTCCGTGACGAGCTGCGACAACTGCTTCCCGTCCTGCGGACGATCGCTGCAGAACTGGCCGACGAGCACGTCCCGGCCTGACCACAGCCATCTGGTGTGCCGGCTGGTCACGGTGGGGGCACCGCCTCCGCCGGCCAGGTGGCACGGCGGCAGTTCCGGAACACCTATGTTGCCGGCGTTACAGCCGGGACCGGTGCTGCGGCAGGCGGACTCGGACGATGGTGCCGGTGGGCTGGTTGTCGTCGAGGGTGATGGTGCCGCGGTGGTGGCGCACGATGGTCTGGGCGAGGCTGAGGCCCAGGCCGCTGCCGGAGATGCCGTGGTGGCGCACGTTGCTGCCGCGGTAGAAGCGGTCCAGTGCCCGTTCGTGTTCCGCGTCCGGGATGCCGATCCCGTGGTCGGCGATGGTCAACTCGGCGAGCCCGCCGTGATCTTGCAGGGTGACCGTGATCCGGCTGTCGGGTGGGCTGTAGGTGATGGCGTTGGCGAGCAGGTCGTCGACGACCTGGCGGAGCCGGGCCGGGTCACCGCCGACGTGCAGCTGGTCGGGCAGGTCGGTGTCGATGCCGGGCCGGCTGGCGGCGGTGATCGCGTCGGACACGACCCGGGAGAGGTCGACGTCTTGAACGTTGAGCGGTATCTGCCCGGAGTCGAGGCCGGCGAGGTCGAGCAGGGTGTCCACGATCCGCTGCAGGGTGCTGGTGTTGCGGCCGATCACCTCGATCATGTGCCGATGGTCGGGGTCGAACGCGGTCGCTTCGTCGGCGAGCAGGCCGACGTTGGCCGCGATCGAGGTGAGCGGGGTGCGCAGTTCGTGGCCGACCAGGTCGATGAAGTCGTCCTGGGCGCGGGTCAGCTGCCGGGCGAACTGTTCCGAGCGGCGCAGCGCCACGTAGACACCGATCTGCGCGGCGACCCCGTCGAGCAGCACGGTCAGCAGATCCTCGTGGAACTCCGGAGTGTTCGCGTAGCAGGTGAGCACGCCGAGCAGGGTGCCGCCGTCACGCACTGGCACCGCCAGCACGGTGCGGATGCCCCGGCCGAGACAGATCCGGATGCGGTCCAGCTCGTATGGTGTGGGCTGCTCCAGACCGGCGATGTCGGGCACCCAGATCGGCTGGCCGCTGTCCCAGACCCGGCCGGTGATGCCCTGGCCGCGGACCGGGGTGTGCCCGAAGAACCCGTCATCGTGGTGGCCGGTGGCGTCGTAGTGCCCGGCCGAGCGCAACAACCCGGTGACCTCATCGAGAAGGAACAACTCCGCGCACGGCCAGCCCAGCGCGGAGGTCACCGCCCGCAGAATGTCCGGCGCCGCGTCGGCGGCCGACTTCGCGACGCGAAATTGCTGTTCGACCTCCTGATGACAGATGCGGAAGCGTTCCACGCGGCGCAGCGCGGTGACTTCGTGGGCCACCGCGACCGCGCCGAGCCGGCGGCCGTCGGCGCCGACGATCGGCTGGGCAGTAGCGGAGAACCGGCGCGTCCGGTGACCTGGAACGATGGCGATCACATCGGCGTCGACGACATGCTCGCCGTGCAAGGCCCGCATCAGCGGTGTCTGCTGCCACGGCATCGGCCGCAGGTCGGGGTAGCGCAGCAGACTTCCCAGCGTCGCGGGATAGTCGGCCGGCAACGGCGCGTCCTTCGGCCACCCCCGGACCTCGCGCAACGCGTGGTTGAGCAGTACGACTCGGCCGGTCTCGTCACAGGCGACCACCCCGACCGAGAGGCTGTCCAGCAGCGCGGTCAGGAAGCTGCTGTGCCGGTCGACGAGCTGCTCGGCGGCGTTCTGCTCGGTCAGGTCGGTGAGGAAGACGCAGGCCAGGGCGCCGGCGGCGCTGCGGATCACGGACAGCGAGGCCCGTACCGGCAGCCGGTGCCCGTCGCGGTGTCGCATGGTCAGGCTGCGCAGCACCGGCCGGCGCGGCGCCGCCTCGAACAGCCGGCCCAGGGCCAGGTCGATCGGCTGCCCGTCGTAGCCGGGCATCAGGCTGGCGTCCAGGTGCCGGCCGCACACCTGCTCGGCGGTGTAGCCGAACAACCGCTGGGCGGCCTGGTTGAAACCGACGACGACGCCGTCCGGATCGACGGCGAGGAAGGCTTCCTGCACGCTGTCGAGCAAGGCCCCGGTATTCAGCCCGTCCACCGCTTCCGGCCCGGCCGGCTGATCCGCATCGTGCAGTAGCGCGGCGACCTCGGCCAGGGTGCTCAGGTGCTCCACCGGCCACGGCCGGGCCACGATGTCCAGGACGGTCAGCGACCCGACCGGCAGGCCGCCCGCGTCGCGCAGTGGCACCCCGGCGAACGCGCGCACCCCGAACTGTCGCGCCAGCGGATGTTCGCGCAGTTCCGCGTCCTGCTCGGCGAGCAGGTCGGCGGACCAGACCGGCTGGTCGAGGCTGACGATGTACTTGCACACCGAGTAGGTCAGCGACGCCCGCCCGTCGCCGGTCAGCTCCGGGGGCAGCTTGTGGACACCCGCGAAATGCTCCTGTACGTCGTCGACCAGCGTGATCGCCGCCATCGGCGCGTTCAGCAGCCGCGCCGCCAGCCGGGCGATCGCATCCATCGGCGGCGGCGCGGCCGGCCATCGGCGGCGGACGGCGCCCACCGCCGCCAGCCGCACCGGATCGCGCAACACTGCCTCGTTCAACCGAACCACGAGCGGTCCCATCTAGCGGTGATCATCGGGAAGCTGAGGAAGCGACGACTGCGTGGCGCACCACGTCATGATCTTGATGGCGACTTTCCTTCGCCGGGCATTACCGTCTGTGTCGGATCTATTCCCCCCGGAGAAACTATTCCTGCCGGTTGCGCCCCGCTGACAGCCGGGATCGTCGCCCACCTGCACGCACCACTGGACCCGCAACGGCCGGCACTGTCGGTGGGGTGCTGCTGCCCGAGGAGGCACACGAAAGCCGCGACGCAGGAGCCCGCACCCATCGGCACCAACCACACCCGCCCCTCATCGCACGACCCGGAAGGGTGACCCACACTCCGGCACACCCGATCACGTTCTACCATTTGCGGATCGCATTAATCTGAAGTTACAGAATTCTTCAAATCGACAGTGAGCCGGTTTCAACCCCAACATCCAAGGCCGCCGAGTGCTGCACGCGCTCCACCCGAGCCGCAGTCTCCGGTGCGGTGGCGACAACGCCACGCTGAATGGAAACGATGAGGGCGTATGACGGAGGAACGGTTCGATGAGAAGCGCCTGCTGCAGGCATTGTCGATCTACGTGGGCCAGCCCGGGGCGCTGGGTCTCTGGCGCGGCTAGCTGGAGTCCTGATGGGCCTGCAATTGGGCAAGCAGACCGCCGCGGTCGGTGAGAACCTCGGCCAGGATGTTGCGGCCGGCGGCGAGCAGATCCGCGACGGCGGGCGTGCTCAACGCGTACATGACCTGGCCACCGTCGCGGAACGAGACGACGATGCCGGCTCGGCGCAGTACCGCGAGCTGCTGCGACAGACTGGACGGCTCGATGTCGATCTCGTCGATGAGGTGGCGGACCGGCCGGGGGCCGGACTGGAGCAGTTCCAGCACGCGGATACGCACCGGATGTCCGAGGGTCCGGAACATCTCGGCTTTCGCTTGGTACAGCGGCACCGTCACAAGAAGTCCCTCACCATGGCTTGAGTCACGACATTGTCGGCTCCTACAGCCGCTGAGCAGCGCAGTATCGCAGCGTGCGTCCAACATACACGGCGAAATCCGGAAGATCAGATCGATAGCCCGGGCGACCGACGACGCTCAACATGACAATGATGTTTCGAACGATGGTATTGTTTCTCAGCTGCAAAAGTTTTCAAGTGCGCGGACGCTCAAGCATCCGGCTTCAATAGATGCGTCTTGCAGCATCTGATGCTCGGTCCGTCGCATTGAGCCCGCTGCACGCCCTCACGCCGACTACTCCTGGGGGGTAGGAGATGGCAGAACTGACCGCAGCGCTCACCGATGCCGCACCGACCGATGCAGCCCCGGTCGCCGGGACCAGCTGTTCCTGCATGGCCATTCCACGGCGGCCCGCGCGCGGCGTCGGCAGGAGAGGCGGCCAGGATCGCCGTGCGTAAGGATGCCTCCCACCACTGGCGCGCCGACAGCAGAGGAACCCTGGCAGGCGCGGTCACACGAACGGACAGCCAGCAGCTGGTCGTCACCCTCGACGGCGAGATCGACATGGCCAACGCCCGAAACCTGGCACGCTGGCTGACGACCCTCCTTGGAGGGACCACCGCTGCGACGCTCGTCATCGACGCAGAGCGAGTGACCTTCTGTGACGCTGCCGGCGTTCGCGAGCTGCTGGCAGTAGAACAGGCCGCGGCCCGCAGCGGCCTCAGCTGCACGCTGCGCAACCCTCACCGCAGCGTCAAACAGGTGCTGCGCATGCTCGGCGTCGAAAGCCTTCTCACATAGCCGGCCCCTGAACCCTGCAGCACTGGTCCAGCTCGGGGCCCTGGCCAAGGGCGCGAACAGGACCGTTCGGGTGCTGTGCTCCACGCAGGTGGCGCTGACGTTGCACCTGTGCAATACGCCGGATATACCAGGGACAAGAGTTGAATTCCCGGCATTCCCGCAGGCGGTGACGAGGGGAGGATCGTTGACCGCGACGTTGGACGGGACCCGCCGTGACGGTCCCCGGCACACCGCGCTGGTGGTCGAGTCCGACACGACCATCGACGACTCGCTGGTACCGCACCTGTACCGGCAGATCGATGCGGGGCGGGCGGTGCTGGTGGCCGTCAGTTCCGGTACCGAACGCCGGGTGCGCGACCGGATGGGCGCCGCGGCCGACATGGTGCAGTGGGTCCCGTCGCTGACCCGCAGTACCCGCCTCGGCGTCGCCATCTCGCATCTGGCCAGCGTGATGCAGGACCGGCATGCCAGGAGGCAGCCGCTCTACCTGGTCAGTGAGCCGGACCCGACCCTCGACGGCACGCCGGTGCCCGACCGTCTCACCGCCCTGATCGGGTACGAGGCTGCCGCCAACGACACCGTCACCGAAGCCACCTGCTCGCGGACCTGTGTGTGGGACGCCCGCCGGTATCCCGCCGAGATCATCGACGCCATCTACGAAACGCATGACCACGAGCTGACGCCGCTGGGCGAGGTGCCGAACCCCCGTTTCGTCGATCCGGCCGACTACCTGATCCGGCGCGGCCAGCAGCCGCTGACGCCGTTGCCCGCACAGGTAGACCTCGACACCCGGCTGACCTCGAAGAACCAGCTCCGTCTCAGCCGTGCGGACCTGCGAGCCTGGGCGCACAGCTACGGATTCGACGCCCCAGCCCACGCCCAGCTGGTGCTGGCCTGCTCGGAAGTGATCAGCAACGGGTTCCGACACGGCGCCCCACCGGTCCGGGTCCGCGCGTGGGCCCGCGACCACAGCCTGATCGTGCAGGTCGACGACGCGGGATGCCGGCCGATCCCCGGCGACGCCGGATACCGGTCCCCGGTCAGCGTGCAAGACCCGATGGGTCTCTGGGTGGCCCGGCAAGCGGCGGACTCCGTGCTCACCCGGACCACGACCGATGCCACCAGCGTCCGGCTGTACTTCCCGCTGCAATTGATGGGGCTACCGCCAACGGCGTGACGGCTGCTGGCGTACCAGGCGCCCAGCAACCATCACCTGCTCGGTCGGTGGCCCGTGTGCGCCGCCTGATCGTGGTCCTGCTGATCGAGGACGCCAGGACTGCCATGACCGACCAGCGCGATGTAGCGCCTGGGGCCTATCTTTCGAGGGCACAACGCCCCGCCCTCCCGGAGAAGACATGAGCCGCAGGCTTGCTCTCGTACCGATACTGTTCCTGCTGTTTGTCGCCGCCTGCGACAGCAAGGGCAGCGCGACCACAGGCGCCCCTGCCACCGCGCCCACCGCGACCGAAGCGGCGCCGGTCACCTCCGCCGCGCCGGTCAGCACGTCGGCCAAGCCCAGCTCGAAATCCACCAAGGCGCAGCAGTCCGGCTCCACCGATCCGGCGACCGGCCACCAGTACGCGCTGCTGCGCTCCGGCGACGCCGGCACCCGGCAGATCACCTACGACCTCGTCGAGTGGTACGAGGGCAAGCAAGCCGTCAAGGCCTGCGCCGAGGACGGCGAGACCGAGCAGGACAACGACTACTGCACCGGCTACTACCTGCGGAACAACAACAAGAAGCTGCGCACCGTCCCGGTCGCCGCCGACTCGCTGATCGCCGAGTTCAAGGGCAGCGGGCTGACCAAGGTGAGCCTCGCGACCTTCCTCAAGGACGTTCCGGAGGACAGCACCATCCAGTTCTGGATCAAGGACGGCCAGGTCGTCCGGTTGGAGCAGATCTACCTGCCCTGACCGAGCCGCGGGTCGACGTGGAACTTCGGGCCGGGACCGGCGCCCGGCGGCCGCTTCCCGGCCAGCACGCCGACGATCTCCTCCAGGCTGACCGTGGCCGCGACCAGCGGCCGCGGGTCGGCCTTTCCTTCCGCGTACGCCGTGATCGCCCCGCCCAGCCCCGCCGACGCGCCGAGCAGCCCGACCGTCGTCACGTCCTTCAGCACGATCTCCCGGGTGTCCACCAGGCTCGGCGTCCCGGCCAGCCCGATGTAGACCACCGTCCGCCCCGGCTCGACCAGGTCGACCGCGAGCTTCGGGATCCCGGCCCCGTTGGTCGCGTCGATCACTCCGTCCCAGGGGAGGTCCGGCAGCGTCGCCCGGGTCCACACCGACTCGGCGGGCTGCTCGCCCAGCAGGTGCACCTCGGCGCCGTGCGCCCGGCCGAACATCGCGGCCAGCAGCCCGATCGTCCCGGTCCCGATGATCAGCAGCCGTTCGCCGGGCGCGACGGCCGCCGCCCGGACCGCCCGCAGCGCGTTCCCGCCCGGCTCGACCAGCGCCCCGAGCGTGGCGTCCACCGAGCCGGGCAGCTCGTGCAGATAGGCGGCCGGGAAGGCGAGCCGCTCGGCGAGCGCCCCCGGCAGCCCGTCCCGGCAGCCCAGCTCGTGCCGGGCCGGGCAGACGTGGTGCCGCCCGGCCCGGCAGCGGGCGCACTCCCCGCAACCGATCATGGTGTCGCCGGTGACCCGCCGCCCGACCCAGCCGGGGTCCACCCCGGGCCCGGCCGCGACGACCGTCCCGGCCCACTCGTGCCCGGGCCGCAGCGGATAGGACGCCACCCCGGTGTGCAGGTAGCTCATCTCCCCGGTGAATAGCTCCACGTCGGTGCCGCACACCCCGACCCGCTCCACCTCGACGACCACGTGCCCCGGTCCGGCCTGCGGCTCCGGCACGTCCCGCACCTCGGCTCGGCCGGGCCCGGTGAAAACCAGCGCTCGCATGCGGGGACCTCCGTTGTCAGCGTTCCGGGCCCAGCGTAGAACTGGATCATGACGAGTATCGACAGCACTCCGTTCGGCGCACTGCCCGACGGCACCGGGATCGAGAAGTGGACGCTGACCGCCGCGGACGGAGCGGCGGTGTCGATCCTCACCTGGGGCGCGACCATCCAGTCGGTGCTGGTCCCGGACCGCGACGGCGTTCTCGGCAACGTGACGCTCGGCTTCGCCGACCTGGCCGGCTACCTGGACCCGGCGAACCCGTATTTCGGCTCGACCATCGGCCGCTACGGCAACCGGATCGCCGGCGGGACGTTCACCCTGGACGGGGAGACGTTCAAGATCACGGCGAACGAGGGGGAGACCGCGCTGCACGGCGGCGCGCGGGGCTTCGACAAGCGGGTCTGGTCGGCCGCCGAACACGACGGCGGGGTCCGGATGAGCTACACGTCGCCGGACGGCGAGGAGGGTTTCCCGGGCGCCGTCGAGACCACGGTGACCTTCACCTTCGACGACCAGCACCGGCTGCGGATCGACTACCGGGCGACCACCGACCGGGCCACCGTGGTCAACCTGACCAACCACGCCTACTGGAATCTGTCCGGCGAGGGCACCGGCACGATCAACGACCACCTGCTGCGGATCAACGCCGCGCACTACCTGCCGGTCGACGCCACGCTGATCCCGACCGGCACCGTCGCGCCGGTCGCCGGCACCCCGTTCGACTTCCGCGACCCGCAGCCGATCGGCGCCCGCCTGCGCGACCCGGACCCGCAGCTCGCCTTCGGTCTCGGCTACGACCACAACTACGTGCTGTCCGGCCCGGACGCCGCAGTGGCCGACGACCTGCGCTCCGGGCGCCGGCTCACCGTCGAGACCACCGAGCCGGGCCTGCAGTTCTACTCCGGCAACTTCCTGGACGGCCGGCTCCGCGGCGTCTCCGGCCGCCAGTACCGGCAGGGCGACGCCTTCGCCCTGGAGACCCAGCACTTCCCGGACAGCCCCAACCAGCCCGCCTTCCCGTCCACCGTCCTGCGCCCCGGCGACGTCTACACCTCCACCACCACCCACACGTTCTCCACCTTCGCCTGACGGCAACCCCGGCGGACCGTTTCCGGTACGGGAGCGGTCCGTCCCCCGCAGGCGCGAACGTCGGTACGGCCACCGACGGGGATCAGTGCATACTTACCGCCGATCATCGTGCTTGGCCTGGGCGCGGTGGGGAATCGGCGAGCGGTGGAGATCTTCCTGTGGACGACGACGTGACCATGCACGAACCGGCGGCCGGTGCGGTGGCCGGTGCGGCGGTGGCCGACCGTGACCTGCGGCAACTGCTGGCCGGTCTGACCGCGGTGCGCGACGGCGACTTCGGTACCCGGCTGCCGGACGACGGTGAGGGATTGCTCGGCGAGATCGCGACCGTCTTCAACGGCATGGTCGATCAGCTGTCGCTGTTCACCTCCGAGGTGACCCGGGTGGCCCGCGAGGTGGGCACCGAGGGCCAGCTCGGCGGGCAGGCCGAGGTGCCGGGTGTCTCCGGCACCTGGAAGGACCTGACCGACTCGGTGAACGCGATGGCCGGCAACCTCACCGACCAGGTCCGCGACATCGCGCAGGTGGCCACCGCGGTGGCCCGCGGCGACCTGTCGCAGAAGATCACCGTGGATGTGCGCGGCGAGATCCTGGAGCTGAAGAACACCATCAACACCATGGTCGACGAGCTGTCGTCGTTCGCCGACGAGGTGACCCGGGTGGCCCGCGAGGTGGGCAGCGAGGGCCGGCTGGGCGGGCAGGCCGAGGTGCCCGGGGTGGCCGGCACCTGGCGGGACCTGACCGACTCGGTGAACTTCATGGCCGGCAACCTGACCAACCAGGTGCGCAACATCGCCCAGGTGACCACGGCGGTGGCCCGCGGCGACCTGTCGCAGAAGATCACCGTCGACGCCCGCGGCGAGATCCTGGAGCTGAAGAGCACCATCAACACGATGGTCGATCAGCTGTCCAGCTTCGCCGACGAGGTGACCCGGGTGGCCCGGGAGGTCGGCACCGACGGCCGGCTGGGCGGGCAGGCCCAGGTAAGCGGGGTCGCCGGCACCTGGCGGGACCTGACCGACTCGGTGAACTCGATGGCCGGCAACCTGACCGACCAGGTGCGCAGCATCGCGCAGGTGGCCACCGCGGTGGCCCGGGGCGACCTGTCGCAGAAGATCACGGTGACCGCCCGGGGCGAGATCCTGGAGCTGAAGAACACCATCAACACGATGGTGGACCAGCTGTCCAGCTTCGCCGACGAGGTGACCCGGGTGGCCCGCGAGGTGGGCACCGAGGGCCGGCTCGGCGGGCAGGCGGACGTCAAGGGCGTCTCCGGCACCTGGAAGGACCTCACCGAGTCGGTGAACGTCATGGGTGACAACCTGACCGCCCAGGTGCGCAGCATCGCCGAGGTGACCACCGCGGTCGCCCGCGGTGACCTGACCCAGAAGATCCGGGTGGACGCGCGCGGCGAGATCGCCGAGCTGAAGGAGACCATCAACACGATGGTCGACCAGCTGTCCGCGTTCGCCGACGAGGTGACCCGGGTGGCCCGCGAGGTGGGCACCGAGGGCCGGCTCGGCGGTCAGGCCCGGGTCCTCAACGTCGGCGGCACCTGGAAGGACCTGACCGACAACGTCAACGTGATGGCCTCCAACCTGACCAACCAGGTGCGCTCGATCGCGCTGGTGGCCACCGCGGTGGCGCAGGGCGACCTGAGCCGCAAGATCACCGTCGAGGCCAAGGGCGAGGTCGCCGTCCTGGCGCAGACGATCAACACGATGGTGGACACGCTCAGCGCGTTCGCCGACGAGGTGACCCGGGTGGCCCGCGAGGTGGGCACCGAGGGCCGGCTCGGCGGTCAGGCCCGGGTGCCGAACGTCGCCGGCACCTGGAAGGACCTGACCGACAACGTCAACTCGATGGCGAACAACCTCACCGGCCAGGTGCGCAACATCGCCCAGGTGACCACCGCGGTGGCGCAGGGTGACCTGACCAAGAAGATCGACGTCGACGCGCGCGGCGAGATCCTGGAGCTCAAGACCACCATCAACACCATGGTCGACCAGCTGTCCAGCTTCGCCGCCGAGGTCACCCGGGTGGCCCGGGAGGTCGGCAGCGAGGGCCGCCTCGGCGGCCAGGCCGAGGTCGAGGGCGTTTCCGGTACGTGGAAGCGGCTCACCGAGAACGTCAACGAGCTGGCCGGGAACCTCACCCGGCAGGTCCGGGCGATCGCCGAGGTCACCAGTGCGGTCGCCACCGGTGACCTGACCCGCTCGATCACCGTGGACGCCTCCGGTGAGGTCGCCGAGCTCAAGGACAACATCAACTTCATGGTGGAGTCGCTGCGCGAGACCACCCGGGCCAACCAGGAACAGGACTGGCTGAAGACCAACCTGGCCCGGATCTCGTCGCTGATGCAGGGCCACCGTGACCTCGAGGTGGTCGCCTCGCTGGTGATGAACGAGCTGGTCCCGCTGGTCGGCGCGCAGCTGGGCACCTTCCTGCTGGTGGAGGACACCGGCGCGGGCGCCGACCTGCGGGTGGTCGGCACCTACGGGCACAACGGCTCCGGCCAGCGGTACGCCCTCGGCGAGTCCCTGGTCGGCCAGGCCGCCGTGGCGAAACGCCGGATCGTGGTCGACGAGATGCCGCCCGGGTACTTCACCGTCTCGTCCAGCCTCGGCTCGCTCGCCCCGATGCAGGTGGTCGTGGTGCCGATCCTGGTCGAGGACCAGGCGCTGGGCGTCATCGAGCTGGCCGGCATGACGCCGTTCACCCAGGTGCACCACGACTTCCTGGACCAGCTGATGGAGACCATCGGCGTCAACGTGAACACGATGGTGGCCAACGCCCGTACCGATGTGCTGCTCACCGAGTCGCAGCGGCTCGCCGCCGAGCTGCAGGCCCGCTCCGAGGAGCTGCAGGCCCGGTCGGAGGAGTTGCAGCGCTCGAACGCCGAGCTGGAGGACAAGGCGTCGCTGCTGGCCCGGCAGAACCGCGACATCGAGACGAAGAACTCGGAGATCGAGCAGGCCCGCCAGGAGCTCGAGGCCCGCGCCCAGCAGCTCGCGCTGGCCTCGAAGTACAAGTCCGAGTTCCTCGCCAACATGAGCCACGAGCTGCGTACCCCGCTGAACTCGCTGTTGATCCTCGCTCAGCTGCTGGCGCAGAACCCGAACCGGAACCTGACCCCCAAGCAGGTCGAGTACGCCACCGTGATCCACTCGGCCGGCACCGACCTGCTCCAGCTGATCAACGACATCCTGGACCTGTCCAAGGTCGAGGCCGGCAAGATGGACATCACCCCGGAGGAGTTCGAGCTGCGCCACCTGCTCGGCTACGTCGAGGCGACGTTCCGCCCGCTGACCACGTCGCGCGGCCTGGACTTCGAGGTGTCCACCGCGGCCGACGTGCCGGCCGGGCTGTTCACCGACGAGCAGCGGCTGCGCCAGGTGCTGCGCAACCTGCTCTCCAACGCGGTCAAGTTCACCGAGGAGGGCGGGGTCCGGCTGCGCATCGACCTGGCCCGGCCCGAGGAGCTCTCGCCAGCGCTGGCCGGGCACGAGACGGTGATCGCGTTCCGGGTGACCGACACCGGCATCGGCATCGCCGAGCAGCAGCTCACCGCGATCTTCGACGCGTTCCAGCAGGCCGACGGCACCACCAGCCGCCGCTACGGCGGCACCGGGCTGGGCCTGTCGATCAGCCGGGAGATCGCCTGGCTGCTCGGCGGCGAGATCAACGCGCAGAGTGCGCTCGGGCAGGGCAGCACCTTCACCCTCTACATGCCGGTCCAGCAGGCCACCGGGCCGGGCGTGGTGGCGACGCCGCCGGTGCGGCCGGAACTCGTGGTGCCGCTGCCGCCGGCCGGACCGGCCGCGCCGCGCCGGCTGCTGGTCGTGGAGAGCCAGGCGGAGGGCCTGCTCACGCTGATCGCGCGGGGCGCCGCGGCCTCGGTGTCCGAGACGCACGGGGCGATCGACGTGGCGACCGCGATCACCCCGGACGCCGCGATCGGTGAGCTGCGCGCCCAGCCCTTCCACGCGGTGGTGCTCGACCTGGCCATGCCGGGCGACAACGGCGCGAACTTCCTCAAGGCGCTGCACGACGAGGCGGACCTGCGCGACCTGCCGGTGCTGGTGTACCGCAGCCAGCACGCGCCGCTGGGCAACGACACGCTGCTGCAGGCGCTGGCGCAGACCCGGCCGCTGGAGCCGCTGGCCAGCCTGGACGAGCTGCGCGAGCGGATCACCCTGCACCTGTCGACCGAGGCCGGGCACCCGGTGATGCCGCCGCCGATGCCGATCGACACGATGGCCGGCGTCTCCGGCCTGGCGCAGGACCTGGCCGGCCGCAAGGTGCTGGTGGTCGACGACGACGCCCGCAACGTGTTCGCCCTGACCAACATCCTGGAGCTGCACGGGATGGAGGTGGTCTACGCGGAGAACGGCCGCAAGGGCATCGACGTGCTCGCCCAGCACGACGACATCGACCTGATCCTGATGGACGTGATGATGCCGGAGATGGACGGCTACGCGGCCACCGCGGCGATCCGAGCCATGCCGAAGTACGCGAACCTGCCGATCATCGCGGTCACCGCCAAGGCGATGCACGGCGACCGGGAGAAGAGCATCTCGTCGGGCGCCAGCGACTACGTCACCAAACCGGTCGACGCGGAGGACCTGCTCGCCTGCATCGAGCGCTGGCTCAGCCAAAGCACCTCGCCGGACCAGGCGGCTCGGTGAGCATCGCGGAGCGCATCGATCGTGGCTGCCCGCCGGCCGGTGTTCCGGCCTTCGGGCCGGCCGGGATACGGTGATGGGGGCCTGAGCCGCAGGACCTCTCACTACCGGCGCGTTGACACCACACCGCCTGGAGGCGGCCCGGATCCGGGGTTCGACCGATGCACCGAAGGGGCGCACGAGGTGGGGCGGAAGGAAGCGGCTCACGCACGTTCGGTAACGACTGCTGGCAGCCGGCGATGACCAACCGGGATCTGATCGTGGTGGGAGCCTCGGCCGGCGGGGTCGAGGCACTCCGGGCTCTGGTCGCCGGCCTGCCCGCGGGCCTTCCGGCGGCCGTCCTGGTGGTGTTGCACGTGCCCCGGGGTGCTCCCAGCGCACTGCCGCAGATTCTGGCCCGGTCGGGACGGTTGCCGGCGGCGGCCGCGGTCGACGGTGAGGTGCTGACCGCGGGACGGATCTATGTGGCGCCCGCCGATCTGCATCTGATGGTCATCGACGGCCGGGTCAGGCTGAGTCACGGGCCGGCCGAGAACGGCCACCGCCCGGCGGTCGACCCGCTGTTCCGGTCCGCCGTGCGGGCGCTGGGCGACCGGGTGGTCGCGGTGGTGCTGTCCGGCAGCGGTGACGACGGAGCGGCCGGCGCCGAGGTGGTGGCCGCGGCGGGCGGTCTGGTGGTCGTCCAGGACCCGGCTGAGGCGCTGCACCCCTCGATGCCGCGGGCCGCGTTGACCCGGGTGCCGTCCGCGCTGGTCAAGGCCGCGGCGGGGCTTGGTGAGCTGCTGGCGCAACTCACCAAGGAGGAGGTTGCCGGTCTCGCCGCGCCGGTTGATCCGTTGCTCGTCGGCGAGGTGGCGATCGAGGCGTTCGACGAGGTGAGCACCGATCAGCTACCGGTGTCCCCGTCCGGGTTCGGGTGTCCGAGTTGTGGCGGCGCCCTCTTCACGCTGGGGGAGACGCCGGTCCCGCGGTTCCGGTGCCGGATCGGCCATGCCTGGTCGCCGGAGAGTCTGCTCGATGAGCAGGCGGTGGCCACCGAGAGCGCATTGTGGCTGGCGCTGCGCGCGTTGGAGGAGCGGGCCGAGCTCGGCCGGCGGATGGCCGGAAGTGCCGGGGGGCGAGTCTCCGGCCGGTTCGAGCAGATGACCGACGACGCGGAGAAGGCCCGGGTGCTGATCCGCGCGCTGCTCGACCAACTCGCCCGATCCAACGCGATCCAGCAGGAATGACGCGGTGGCGCGACGGTCGCCGTCCGGCGCTGCGATAGCGTGATCGGCGGCGATCGGGAAGGACGAGCGGGAGATGGACCAGGTGGTGGATCATGAGTTCGAGGCGCTCCTGACGTACCTGAAGGAGGCTCGGGGTTTCGACTTCACCGGGTACAAACGGTCGAGCCTGAGCCGCCGGGTCGACCGGCGGATGGCACAGATCTCCGTCGCCGGGTACGGCGACTATCTCGATCATCTCCAGGTGCATCCGGAAGAGTTCACCACGCTGTTCAACACCATCCTGATCAATGTGACCTCGTTCTTCCGGGATCCTGAGGCGTGGGAATTCCTGCGCAGCGACGTGCTGCTCCCGCTGATCGCGGCCAAGCCCGACGGCAGCCCGATCCGGGTCTGGAGCGCCGGGTGCGCCTCCGGCCAGGAGGCCTACACCCTGGCCATGATGCTGGGTGAGATGCTCGGGCCCGAGCAGTTCCGTGAGCGGGTCAAGATCTATGCCACCGACGTGGACGAGGAGCAGCTCGGCGAGGCCCGGCACGCGACCTACGGCGCTCGCGAGGTGGAGAGTGTTCCGGCCGGATTGCTGGAGCGCTACTTCGAACAGGTCGGCGACCGGTACGTGTTCCGCAAGGACATGCGCCGTTCGATCATCTTCGGCCGCAACGACCTCGTGCAGGACGCTCCGATCTCTCGGGTCGATCTGCTGACCTGCCGCAACACCCTGATGTACTTCAACGCCGAGACGCAGGCGCGCATCCTCGGCAGGTTCCACTTCGCGCTGGCCGACGGAGGTGCGCTCTTTCTCGGCAAGGCCGAGATGCTGCTCAGCCATGGCAACCTGTTCCTGCCGACCGACCTGAAGCGGCGGATCTTCCGCAAGGTCACGGCCCGGCCGATGGTGACCTCCGGCCCGCGCTATGCCGATCAGCCGTCCGCGCCCACGGCCGAGGCGCTGGTCGGGCTGGACCGGTTGCGTAACGCCGCCCTGATCGCCGGTCCCGCGGCGCAGATCGTGGTGACCGCGGACGGGCTCGTCGCGCTCAGCAACCAGCAGGCCGAGGCGCTGTTCGGGGTGTCACCCCGGGATGTCGGACGGCCGTTCCGCGACCTGGACGTCTCCTACCAGCCGGTGGAACTGCGCCGCTACATCGAACAGGCCCAGGTGGAGCGGCGGGCGGTGGACGTTCCGGAGGTCGAGTGGCGCCGCCCGGCGAGCGAGACGCGGTATCTCGACATTCAGGTCAGCCCGCTGGTCGACGGGGATGCCGGGCTGCTCGGCGTCTCGCTGGTCTTCCACGACATCAGCGCGGCCAAACAGTTGCGGGCCGACCTGGAGCGCGCGAACCGGGAGCTGGAGTCGGCGTACGAGGAGCTGCAGTCCACCAACGAGGAACTGGAGACCACCAACGAGGAGCTGCAGTCCACCGTCGAGGAGCTGGAGACCACCAATGAGGAGCTCCAGTCGACCAACGAGGAACTGGAGACGATGAACGAGGAGCTCCAGTCGACCAACGACGAGCTGCAGAGCATCAACGAACAACTGCACCACAGCAGCGCCGAGCTGGACGGGGCGAACGCCTTCCTGGACGCGATCCTGTCCGGGCTGCGCGCCGGCATCGCGGTGGTCGACCCGGACCTGCGGGTGCGGGTCTGGAACCGGCAGGCCGAAGAGTTGTGGGGCCTCCGAGCCGCGGAAACCGTCGACCAGCACCTGCTCAACCTGGACATCGGGTTGCCGGTCGACCACGTCCGGCCGCTGATCCGTCGCTCGCTCGGCGGCGAGACCGATGTCGAGGAGATCCAGCTGCAAGCGGTCAACCGGCGCGGCCGCTCGATCACGGCGCGGGTCGGATGCAGCCCGCTGCGGGACGCCGCCGGTGTGCCCACCGGGTGCATCATCGTGATGGAGGCGATGCCCGCAGCCGGTACCGCGCCGGTCTGAACGCAGCCGCCGCGGCGCTCCACCCGGTCAAACGGCGTCAGTGGTCATGACCATGATGGCTCCGTCGGGTGTCGGGGTGTGGTCGGCCAGGGGCACGCAGACCACCTGCAACTTGACCGTATGACCGCGCCGGTTGATGGCCTCCACCGTCATCTGCTCACGGGTGGATTCACCCGACAGGACCGAGCGGAGCAGGGGTCGCAGGCCATCGGTGGGCAGACCCATGTCCAGGTTGAGCAGATGCTCACCGAGGGCCTCCTCCTCACGCAGGCCCCACAGGTCCTCGGCGTTGCGGTTCCACGCCTGTATCTGAAGGTCCGAGTCGACGACGGCCACCCCGGCCGGCAGGCTGGCCAGCAGAACGTGCTGGAACGTCCTGCTGCGGTGCAGTTCGGCGGTACGATCCCGCAGGGCGCTGTTGAGCGTCTGCAGTTCGTCGTTGGTCGACTGCAGTTCCTCGTTGGTGGTCTCCAGCTCCTCGTTGGTCGACTGCAACTCCTCGTTGGTGGTCTCCAACTCCTCGACGCTGGATTGCAGTTCTTCGTTGGTGGTCTCCAGCTCCTCGTTGGTCGACTGCAACTCCTCGTACGCCGTCTCGGCCTGCCGGGTGGTCAGGTCCAGCTTGCTTCTGAGCCGCCCCGCCTCGGTGCGGTCCTGGAAGACCAGGGCGACGCCGAGGAGACCGGCGTCGGCGCCGCTCAGCGGGTTCACGTCCACCCGCAGCACGGTCGTCTCCGCTTCCAGCCCCGGGCGAACGAACTCCACGTCGGGGACGCGTACCGTGCGCCGCTCCACCTGCGCCTGGTCGATGTAACCGCGCAGCTCCACCGGCCGGTAGGACAGTTCCAGGTCGCGGAACGGCCGGCCGACGTCGCGGGTGGACACACCGAGCAGCGTCTCGGCCCGCCGGTTCGTCAAGGCCACCACACCGTCGACGGTCACCACCACCTGTGCTACCGGGCACGTCGCGAACGCCTCGTCCCGCAGCCGGTCCAGGCCGAGCAGCTCGGTGCCGTCGGCCCACAGTGTCCCGGCCGCCGCCGGCCGCGCCGCCGCCGGTGCGGCGCGTGGTGCCGATACCGGCGCCTTGCGGAAGATGCGTCGCTTCAAATCGACCGACGTGAACATGTCGCCCCGGCTGAGCAGCATCTCCGCCTTGCCGAGGAAGAGCACTCCGCCGTCGGCGAGCGCGAAGTGCAGCCGGGACAGGATCCGCGACTGAGCCTCGGCGTTGAAATACATCAACGCGTTGCGGCAGGTCAAGATGTCGACCCGGGAGATCGGCGCGTCCTGGATCAAGTCGTTCCGCCCGAAGATCAATGACCGGCGCAGGTCCTTGCGGAACACGTGCCGCCCGCCGGTCGACTCGAAGTGCCGCTGCACCAGGTGCGCCGGGAGTCCCGCGATCTGACGGTCCGTATAGGTCGCCAGCCGCGCCTCGGCCAGCGCCTCCTCGTCCACATCGGTGGCATAGATCTTGACCCGCCGCCGGAACTGATCCACGCCGATCAGTTCGGCGAGCAGGATCGCGATCGTGTACGCCTCCTCGCCCGACGCGCATCCGGCGCTCCAGACCCGGATCGGCGCATCCGGGTCCTTCTCGGCCAGCAGCGCCGGGACGACGTGCTCACTCAGGTAGGCCCACGCCTCCGGGTCACGAAAGAAGCTCGTCACGTTGATCAGAATGGTGTTGAACAGGGCGGTGAACTCGTCCGGGTGAACCTGCAGGTGGTCGAGGTAGTCGCCGTAGCCGTGCGCGTCGACCTGGGCCATGCGCCGCGCGACCCGGCGCATCAGACTGGCGCGTTTGTAATCGGTGAAGTCGAAACCGCGGCTCTCCTTGAGGTACGCCAACAGCGCCTCGAACTGGGGGTCCTCCGACGTCACCTGAACCTCCGAGGTCACTGTCCTGCCTTCGTCGTCACCGTACCGGCAGGGGCGGCTCCGTCGGCCCCGCCGGCCGCGCGTCGCTCAGTGTCTCCCCGTGCGGACATGGCGGACTCGATGCGCTGCTCACCGCACGAAGCGATCCTCAGTGTGGCTCCTGGTCGGCCCAGCGGCGCGCCGTCGCTGCCTCGTCACGATGCCGTCGCGCCTCGCGCCGATGTGCCTCCGCCTCCTCCGGGAACTGCTGCGCCGCCTGTTCATGCAGCTCGGCTGCATGATCGTGACTCGCCGCCGCATCGCGATGTGCTTGAGCGGCCCGCTCGGCACTCCGCCTCGCGTGCTCCCGGGCGCGGACCAACCGATTCTCGCCGGTCACCGGCGGAACCTCCGCGACGCCCTCGCCGATCATTTTCATGTACTCGTGGAGCTCAGCGGCTCGACGCCCCGCCTCCGCAGCCCGGCGCGCGGCACGTTCTCCGCGGACCGCCGCCTCCTGGGCCAGCCGAGCATGTCTGTCCTCGTCCTCCTCAGCCATGCCCACCATGGTGGCATCCGAGAGGCTCTCCGGCTCCCGGCGCTTTCGTCGCCGGCGACCTCCGCCGTGATGTGATGGGCGAGATCGGAGCTGTCCGGCCACGGGAGGAACCGCATGACCTTCGACCAGCGTGCCGCCGGTTATGCCCGGCACACCTGGCACGTCCGTTACGCCGAGCGTCTGGTCGAGCTGGCCGCCCCGGTGCCCGGCAGCCGGGTCCTGGACGCCGCCACCGGCACCGGCCTCGCGGCGATCGCGGCCGCCCGGGCGGTCGGGCCGCAGGGCCGGGTGACCGGGGTGGACATCTCCGCCGCGATGCTCGACCAGGCCCGGCAGGCGGTCAGCGCGCCGAACGTCGAGCTGGTCAAGGCCGACGCGAGCCGGCTCCGGCAGTTCCCGGACGGCTCGTTCGACCTGGTGCTCTGCTCGGCCGGGCTGCTCTACCTGCCGGTGCACACCGCGCTGCGGGAGTGGCGCCGTCTGCTCGTCCCGGGCGGCCGGGTCGGGTTCTCCACCATGCACGACGGCTTCCCGGTCGCCGCCCGGGTCTTCCGGAAACTGGCCGCCGGTTTCGGGCTCGACCTGGCCGACCCGGCCGCGCCGCTGGGCACCCCGGACCGCTGCGAGCAGGCGCTGCGCAACGCCGGTCTGGAGCCGGCCGAGCAGGTCGTGGAGACCGTCGAGTTCAGCGCCGCCGACCTGGAGCACGCCTGGGAGGCGCATGCCCACGGCCCGCACCAGGCCGCGCTCGCCCTGCTCACCCCGGCCCAGCTCGCCGAGTTCCAGCAGTCCTACACCGGCGCGCTCACCGACCTGCGCGCCACCGACCCGGACACCCTGCGCACCGCCCGGGTGATCTACGCCTTCGGCCGCAAGCCCGCGGCGTGATCGGTCCGGCCATAGGGTGGACGGCATGGAATTCGGTGTCGGTTACTTCCCCACCCACGACGCGGTCCGCCCCGGCGAGCTGGCCCGGCGCGTCGAGGAGCGCGGCCAGGACGCGCTGTTCTTCGCCGAGCACACGCACATCCCGGCGAGCCGGGAGAGCCCGTGGGGCGGCGGACCGCAGCTGCCCCGGAAGTACTGGCACACGTACGACCTGTTCGTGGCCCTGACCGACGCCGCCGCGGCGACCCGGCGGCTGCGCATCGGCAGCGGGGTCTGCCTGGTGGTCGAGCGTGATCCGATCACCACCGCCAAGGAGGTCGCCTCGGTCGACCACCTGTCCGGCGGGCGGCTGGAATTCGGCGTCGGAGCCGGCTGGAACCGGGAGGAGATGGCCAACCACGGGACGGACCCGCGTACCCGGATGCGCTTGCTGGCCGAGCGGATCCGGGCCATGCAGGCGATCTGGACCGAGGACGAGGCGTCGTTCAGCGGCGAGTTCGTCACCTTCGACCGGATCTGGTCGTGGCCCAAACCGGCCCAGAAACCGTGGCCGCCGGTGCTGGTCGGCGGCGACGGCCCGACCGTCTTCGACCGCGTGCTGGCCTGGGGCGACGGCTGGTTCCCGAACTACAACGACCGGGACCTGCTGCCCCGGATCGCCGAGCTGCGTGCCCGCGCCGACCGGCCGGTCCCGGTGCAGGTCATCGGCGTCCCGCCGGACGCGAAGGTGCTCGAGCAGCTGGAGGCGGCCGGCGTGCACCGGGCCACCGCCTGGCTGCCGTCCGGGCCGTGGAGCGTCGTCGAGGCCACCCTGGAGAAGTGGGAGCGCGCGATCGGCGAGTTCACCCGCCGATGACGCCGGCCGAGCGGTTCGCGAGCGTCCGGGTGGCCCGGCTGGCCACGGTCACCCCGGACGGCGCGCCGCACCTGGTGCCGATCGTCTTCGCGCTGGTCGGCGACGTGCTGCACACCGCGGTCGACGGCAAGCCGAAACGGCACCGGCGGCTGCGGCGGCTGGCCAACGTGGAGCACGAGCCACGGGTCAGTGTGCTCGCCGACCACTACTCCGACGACTGGGACCAGCTGTGGTGGGTGCGCGCCGACGGCCTGGCCACGGTCACCGACGTGCCCGAGCCGGCCCTGCTCGCTCGCTACCCGCAGTACACGGTTCAGCCGCCGCCGGGCCCGTTCCTGCGCATCGAGGTCACCCGCTGGACCGCCTGGGCGGGGTCCGGGGGGTAGAGCTAGCCACACCCCGGAGTCGGCATCCAGCGGTAGTGCCCGGACCCCCGCACCGTTGATCTACTCAATGGCATGCCGACCACCTCCCGGACCACCCTCGGAGCCCTCTGCTGGGCCGCCGCCGCGCCGCTCTTCCTGATCGCGAACCTCGTCGTCGGGCTCGCCTGGACCGATCCGGCCTTCAGCTGGATGACCAACAACGTCAGCGACCTGGGCAACGTGACGTGTGGGGTCTGGGACACCACCCGCCCCCGGTACGTCTGCTCGCCCTGGCACGACGCGATGAACGTCGCCTTCGTGCTGACCGCCGCCCTGCTCGTGGCCGGTCTGGTGCTGACCTGGCGGTCCTGGGGCGCCGGCCGGTCGGTCCGCTGGAGCCGGCGGCTCGTGCTGGCCGGCGCGACCGGTCTGGGCCTGGCCGGCGCGTTCCCCGCGGACGTCAACGAGAACCTGCACCTGCTCGCCGCCCTGCTCGTCTTCCTGGCCGGAAACGCCGGTCTGGTCGCCGCCGCGTGCGTGCCCCGCGGCACCCTCCTCGCCCCGCTGCGGCCGGTCACCATCACGCTCGCCGGACTGGGCGTGATCGGCAGCGTCCTGTTCATCGCCCAGCAGGGCCCGCTCTTGGGCATCGGCGGCATGGAGCGCCTCTCCGTCTTCGCCCTCCCGGTGTGGGCCTGCGTCGCCGGCCTCCACCTGCACCTGACCGCCCGCCGCGCAGCCGCCCCGAAACCCGCCGCCGCGCTCGTCTGACAGCGACCTGGACCGCTTTCCGCTCACGGAAGCGGTCCGTCGCCGTTCAACCATTTGCTCGCGTACGCCCGCAAGCACCCCCGCTCGGACAGCCCGCGATGCAACGGCCGGTGAGCGCCCGACCGGCCGGCGAATGGCAGCTGAGACGGCCCGGATCGAAAGCCTGGCCGGGGAGCGGTGAGGGCCGGGGCGGCCTCTGCCGGGGGAGTGGCTCCAGACGGTGCGGGGTTCAGCGAGCGGGGGAGCGGTTGCGGATCAGTGGCAGGAAGACCTCGTCGACGATCTCGACCAGGGCGTCGTCCGGGGCGGTGGGGGTGCCGCGGGTGATGAACTCGTTGCGCAGCAGGACCATCGCGACCGTGGCGACCCTGGGGTGCAGCGCCTCCGGTGAGGCCTGGCCGCGGGCGATCGCCCGGCCCAGGATGATCAGCCACGGGGCGGCCATCGCGTCGGCGGACTGGTCGGTGAGCCGCGCGGTGGCCCCGCCGGCGGCGGCCAGCAGCTCGCGCAGGATCGCGCCGAGCGGCGAGCTCCAGTGCCGGTTGGCGCGGCGCAGCATCTCCAGCGCGTCCTCCCGCAGGTCGCCGGTGTCCGGCGGCGGCACCGTGCGGGCAATCTGCCGGTAGGCGGCGATGCCCAGCGCCAGCCGGTCCGGCCAGCGGCGGTAGAGCGCGTTCTTGTTGGTGCCGGCCCGCTTGGCCACCGCGTCCATGGTCAGCCCGGCATAGCCCGACTCGATCAGCTGTTCGGCCGCCGCCTGCAGGATCGCCTCCTCCAGCGCCGCTCCCCGCCGCCGGACCCGTTCCACCACGATCAACCCCCTTGACGGTACGGATCGTACCCTGCCACGCGACTTGTCCACGCTGCCGACGTGCGCTTAAGGTACTGGTCGTACCCTAAGGAGGTTGTCTTGCGTGCGAACGGGATCAGTTACGACACCGGATGGGTGATCGGCAAGGAGCTCGGGCGGCCAGGCTTCACGCGCGCGGCGGTCGAGCGCGACCTGCGGGTGATCCGGGACGAGCTGCACTGCACCGCGGTCCGGGTGATGGGCGGCGATCCGGACCGGCTCACCCTGGCCGCGTCGATCGCCGCCGACCTGGGCTTGGAGGTGTGGTTCTCGCCCTACCCGCTGGAGCTGACCGAGGACGAGATGCTGGCGCTGTTCGCCGAGTGCGCCGGCCGGGCCGAGGCGCTGCGGCGGCGCGGCGCCGAGGTGGTGTTCGTGACCGGCGCCGAGCTCAGCCTGATGAACCGGGACTTCCTGCCCGGCGACGACGTGGCGCAGCGGGTCGCCGGGATGCGGGCGAACCTCGGCACGGTGCGCGCCCGGGTCAACGAATTCCTGGCCCGGGCGGTGGCTCTGGTGCGGGAGCGGTTCGGCGGCCGGGTGACCTACGCGGCGGTGCCGTTCGAGCAGGTGGACTGGGCGATCTTCGACATCGTGTCGCTCGACCTGTACCGGTCGGCGGCGATCGCGGACCGGTTCGCCGAGGGTATCCGGACGCTCGTCGCGCAGGGCAAGCCGGTGGCGATCACCGAGTTCGGCTGCGCCACCTATCGGGGCGCCGCGGATCGGGGCGCGGAGGCGCTGGACATCGTCGAGTACGACCCGGTCACCCGGGCGCCGCTGCGGCTGACCGGGAACCATGACCGCGACGAGGCGGAGCAGGCGCGCTACCTGCGGGAGGTGCTCGCCGAGTTCGATGCCGGTGGGGTGGACAGCACGTTCGTGTTCAGCTTCGCGCTCTTCGACTTCGCCGGTGAGCTGGATCTCGCCAGTTACGGGATCGTCCGGGTCGCCGGCGACGGACGCGACGAGCGGTGGGAGCCGAAGGAGGCGTTCGCCGCGGTCGCCGAGGCGTACGCGTAAGGCCGAGGTGACGGCCCGCGGGACAGCGGGCCGTCACTGGAGAAGCGGACCTCAGGAATCGAAGGAGAAGCCGAGCAGATTGGCGGTCTTGAGGATCAGGCCGTCCCGGCCGCCGTTGCGGTCGGCGCGGGCGATGGCGCGGCGGATCACCTGGACGGCGGGGTAGGCGATCGGCTCCGGCGGGATCGGTAACGGGCGTTTGGTGGCCATCCGGAGCCGGGTGCGCGGGGTGTCGGCGCCGGCCAGCAGTTCCAGCATCACTGTGCCGGCGAATCGGGTGGCGGCCACGCCGAGGCCGGTGAAGCCGCCGGCATAGGCGACCTTGTCACCCATCGCCAGGCCCTGGAACGCGGCCAGCTGGGTAGACATGTCGATCATGCCGCCCCAGGCGTGGCTGAACTTGATGTCGCCCAGCTGCGGGAAGGTGCGCAGGAAGTGGTCGGCGAGCCGGGCGAAGGTCTCCGGCCGCTGGTCGAACTCCGGCCGGATGCCGCCGCCGCGGTGGTAGACCGCGTCGTAGCCACCCCAGAGAATGCGGTTGTCGGCGGTTTTCCGGTAGTAGTGGAACTGCCGCGAGGCGTCGCCGATGCCGAACCGGCCGTGCCAGCCGATCGCGTCGAGCTGAGCCGGCGTAAGCGGCTCGGTCATCAGCACGTAGTCGTAGATCGGGATGGTCAGGAACCGGTTGCGGCGCAGCAGCGACGGGAAACCGTTGGTGGCCAGCACCACCTGCCGGGCGCGGATCGTGCCCATGCCGGTGGTGGCCCGGACCGTCCGGCCACGGTCGGTGAGCTTGGTCACCGGGGTGTGCTCGAAGATCCGCACGCCGAGCCGTAGGCAGGCCGCTTTCAGGCCCCAGGCCAGTTTCGCCGGGTGGACCAGCGCGGCACCGGACTCCTTCAGGACGCCGGCCCGGTAGAGCGGCGAGCGGACCAGCCCGGCCAGCTCCTCCCGGTCGTAGAAGCGGCCCGGCATCTCACGCAGCTCGGCCAGCTGGTGCCGCTCGGTGGCGACCTCCAGCGAGCCCTCCTCCTCCCACTCCGCGTCGATGTCGTGCCTGGTCAGCGAGTCGCGGAAGCCGGCGAAGTTCTCCTGGGCGAGGGTCTCCAGGACGTCGAGGTCCTCGGCGAAGTACCGCTGCCCGTTCTGCCGGCCGTGGGTGAGGCTGTCGTCGACGAACCCGCCGTTGCGGCCGCTCGCCGCCCAGCCGATCTCCGAGCCCTCGACCAGCACCACGTCGCGGCCCGGGTCGGCCTCCTTGGCCTGCAGCGCGGTCCACAACCCGCAGTAACCACCGCCGACGATCAGCAGGTCGGTGTCGAGGGTGCCGATCAGGGACGACTGCGGGGTGGGCCGACCGGGATCCTCGAGCCAGAACGGCGTCTGGGCAGCGTCGGCGAGAGCCGCACGGATGCGCTTCTCGTCGGTGCGAATATCGAGGTCGTAGGCCGGTGTGTCCGCCCGCATGCTGATCCTCCCTGGTCAGAGCTCTAGGAAAGCGAACCGGCTATGCTTAGGTCAATGCGTTGACATAAGGAGTTCCAGCGATGGCGACGACCCGGGGCAGTTCCCTGAGGGTCCGGCGGCGGCCCACCCGCAGCGGAGTGGTCCTCGAACCGGACATGATCATCGATGCCGCGCTGCGTCTGATCGAGGCGCCCGGCGGCAACGCGCTCACCGTGCGTCGCCTCGGCGTCGAGCTGGGCGCCGACCCGTCCGCGATCTACCGCTACTTCCGCGACCTGGACGCCCTGCTGATCGCCATTTCCGACCGGCTGATCAGCGAGAGCCTGTCCGGTTTCGATCCGGGGCCGGACTGGGCGGCGTCACTGCGTGAGCTGGGCGAGCGGGTGCACCACTCGATCGTCCGGCACCCGCGCCTGGCCACCCTGCGGGCCAGCCGCTTCACCACCGGGCCGAACGAGTTGCGCGGCGACAACATCGGCGTCGGTTTGCTGCTCAGTGCCGGTTTCCCGCCGGCCGAGGCGGTCCGGCACTACGCCGACTTCATCGACGCGGTCCTCGCCCTGGCCGCGATCGACGCGGTCGAGCTGACCCCGGCCCAGCAGCAGGCCGAGGAGGAGGGTTTGCGGCGCGCCTATTCGTCCCTGCCGCCAGGTGAATACCCCCACCTGGTCGCGGTCCGCGACCATTTGCCGTCGGTCACCGAGTCCCCTTTCCCCGGCGTTCTGGACAAGCTGATTTTCGCCCTGTCCCACCTGGCTCCGAATGGTGCGGGGGCCGGTTAGGAGCCGGCGATTCCCGGGGCCTCGACAAAGGTTCGCGCGGGTCTCCTCGACGAAAACATTCTTGGCGGTGAGCGCCTGCTCGACCGCCGCCGGATCGACGGTGTGGCCGTGATAGGGCCAGCTTCTGGAGGCCAAGGGCAACCATCGGCGCGGCGCGGGCCAGGCCTGGCCCATCCGCAAAGCCGCCCTGCCACCCACCCGGAGAAGCCCGTCGTGGGTGACGGATCCGGCGCGGTCGGCCAAGAACAGTTTCTGCCGCTGAGCAGCCCGGACGGCTGCCTGACGGAAATGAACAGTTCGTGCTGCCCTGAATCGGGTGAGCGCCGGCAGCGGTGATGAAGCCGGGCTATTTCACGCGCGCTTGGGCGCACACGTTGATCAGGGCCTGGGCGCGCGACAGTTCCGTGGGAGTGAACGCGAGGGCGGGGCGCGAGACGTACAGTGGCTGCCCGTCCGGGCCGTGCAGTTTCGCCGTGGTGGCCGGGTCGAAGCTGCCGGGCTCGACCGCCATGGCGTCGGCCGACAGCAGGCTGAGCAGGGCGGGATGCAGCATGGTGGGCTCGCGCAGCACGCGTGCGGTCAGGCTCAGGGCGCGGGTGGCGGGGTCGACCAGGTCGTGGGCGTCGGCGTGACCCGCCCGGGTCCGGGTGCCGCCGCCGGCCTCGACCGCCGCGATGACCTGCTGGGAAGTCACCGCGCGGGGAGCTGCGATCAGCAGGTCGTCGACCGCGCTGTGGGCGTTCGGGTGCACCTGGATGGCGAGGATGTTGACGTCCAGGCGTGCGAGTTGTCCGCTGAGCGCGGCGAGGCTGCCCGGTCGGTCCGGCAACGTCGTGCGCAGCCGCAACAGGTTGCGGTCGCCCGCCGGGACGGACAACAGGTCTTGCATCACCGCCACCCGCGCCCGCGTGGCGGCGGTCTTGGTGCGGTGCCGGGCACTCCACCAGCGGTGCAGCAGCATCACGGCGATCAGGGCGGCACCGCTGACGACCAGGATGGCCGCCCCGTCGGCGTGATGACCGACCATGCCGACGAACAGGTGTGCCAGGCCGGCAGCGACGAACACGGCACCCAGCTCGATCACGTCGGCCGCCCACGACACGTGCGAGTCCGGGCTGTCAGCAGTCCTACGAAAGGGCCTCATGACGGACAATCCTGGATCGACCACATGTCAATCACGCGCAGCGAATGTATCGAGCGGGAAAAAATTCACCCCACTGGCCACCATTCTCGGTATCGGCGCCACTTTCTCGGGTAGCTTCCGCCGCTGGACGTGATGGTAGGCACTCCTACTGGCGGCGCGTCGAAAATCGCAAATGACGCCCTGTGATTATCGCCGCTCCGGCCAGCGCCGGAAATACGCAGTATTTGGGGGCGCAGTCCATCTGCGCAACGGTGACCCCTACCCGCGGCTGAGGCGCCAGCCAGAGGGCGGCGGCGCAGCGCGGTCGCGTACCGGAAATCGGTGTGAAGCCGGAGGGAACGGACTCGGTCAGCGGAGGGCGCGGTCGATGCGCTCGTGGAAGCCGAAGACGCCGAACTTCACCAGGCCGGCGAAGAACATCCGCAGGCCCGCGCTGGAATGGTAGGCGCGGGACGGCTCGACCAGTTCCGCGGCGAGCTGGGACCAGCGCAGGAAATCCCACGCCTGGAACTCGTAGTCCTGACGGGGGCGGTGCGCGATGATCGATTCCAGTTCCTCCCGGTCGAGCGGCAGGTGGACCAGGGCGATCAGGCCGATGTTGAGGCGTTCGCTCTCCAGGAAGACGGCGAGCGCGCGGGACTGCGCCTGCCGGGCCTCGTGCGCGGACAGCCCGAGCTCCTCGACCAGTGCCCGGCACACCCAGCGGTCCAGCACCTCGGCGTCGGCGGCGTTCAGGTCGTCCTTGGCCAGCTGTTCCTCCAGCGAGCAGGACCAGGCGCCGGGCTCGTAGGCGACCTTGTGGCTGCGGTGGGTGAGCAGGATCCAGCCGTCCGCGGTGACCACGGTGGCGTGCAGCGCGAAGATGTGCGGGTAGCGGAGCCGTCCCTGCAGGGTCTCGCCGACCAGCCGCTCCCGCTGATCGTTGTCGGCCGTCACGGCACGGTTCACGTAGACCGCCTGGGCGTACGCCGTCTCCTGCACCCGCAGCCGCAGCCCCGGATCGTCGACGAACGAGTCCGGGTTCTCCATCAGCCGGAACTTCTCGCCGCGAGCGATCCGGTCGTCGTCGGTCGCGGCCAGCCACCGCTCGAAGGCCGCCGCGTCGTCCTCCCGGGCGAAGGCGAACACCGTCGGGTCCAGGGTGATCCGCACCTCTGACGACCGCCAGCCCTCGGTGATCTTCGGGCAGCTCTGCAGGACGAGCTGGCTGCCCCAGGCGATCCGGCCGGCGCTGAACCGGCGGGCCGCCGGGTCGATGTAGGCCGGCAGCCGGCGGGACAGCCGGACCGCCTGCGAGGTGTTGCCGGTGACCGCGCGCAGCGTGACGTAGAGCAGCGGGACCAGGATCAGCAGGGCGGTCGCCACGATGTTGATCCACACGATCGGGCCGCGGTCCAGGCCGTACAGGCCGGTGAAGACGTCGCCGAAGTCGCGCTTGCCCGGGTCGGAGACCTCGTTGACCACCAGGCCCAGCAGGAACGCCGAGACCAGCGGGATGGTGGTGATCATCCGGCCGGTGACCCGGGTCAGCGCCTCGAAGAAGCGATAGATGATCGGGAATCTGTCGATGCGTCGCGCCACACGCACAGTCTGGCGGTCAGGCGCCACCCGCGGCGGCCCACAGCAGTCCGCGTTCGATCATCGTGCGGGTCGGCGGCACCAGCAGGTCGGCCGGGCTGTGCCCGAGCGTGTGCACGAAGACCCGCCCGGCCCCGAACCGCCGCGTCCAGGCCACCGGCAGCACCGCCCCGGCGGTCTCCGGCGCGCCGTGCGCCCCGGTGAAGGTGGTGGTCGCCAGCACGGTCAGGGTGGGGTCGACGTGCATGAAGTACTGCTCGGTGTGCACCGCGTAGTCGCTCAGCCCGGCGGTGATCGGATGCTCCCCGGCGATCTCGACGGTGTAGTCGACGAAGTCCCCGGGATGGCAGACGAACCGCCCGCCCACCATGAACTGGTAGTCCGGCGCCTCGTAGCCGGTCGCCACGATCCCGCCGTGCCACCCGGCAAACCCGGCGCCCGCGCGAACCCGCTCGACCAGGCCTTTCTCCTGCTCCGGGGTGAACCGTGCGCCGGTCCAGCACTGCACGATCAGCTGGTAGTCACCGGGCTCGGCATAGGCGTCCAGGGTGTCCGCCACCCGGATCGCGAACCCGTTGTCCGACAGGAAGCCCCGGAACAGGTCGGTGGCGGCGACCGGCTCGTGCCCGGCCCAGCCCCCGCGTACGATCAGCGCTCTCACCCCTCGAACCTACTGGCCGGACGGAACCGCGCCGGTCACCGGCCGCCAGGCGTCCGGGCCGCGCAGGTACAGCAGCAGCGTGAGCAGCGCGGCGACCTGGGCCGAGCCGAAACTCGTCGCGGCGAGGGCGAGGTAGTCCTTGACGTCACCGAACACCGGGTTGGGCAGATAGAGCGAGGCCAGCACGGTGAGCACGGCGGCGGCCATCAGCACCAGCCCGCCGAGCACGACCGGGAGGGCGTAGCTCGCGTACCGGACGCCGGTCACCGCCGCCGAGGCGGCGCGGCGGGCCTGGTCGGCGATGGTCACCGGCAACGCGCTCCCGGCGAGGATGGCCGCCACCATCGGAGCATTGTCCGGGGCGGTGTAGCTCCGGACAGTTCCCACCCACTGCTCCAGCTGCCTGAGGTAAGCGTCGATGCCGGTGACTTTCAGGTCCTTGGTCAGCTTGTCGGCGAGGGCGACGATGTTGTCGGTCTTCCGGATCAGGTCGGGATCGCTGATCTGTTTCTTGAGCGCGGTGATGAGCCGGTGGAACTCCGTGAGACCGGCGACCGCTCGGTCGACCGCGGTGAGCAGCAGCTCCGCCGGACACACCGCCCGGTTGCCGTCGTCGGTCAGCAGATCCGCGGCGAGGACCTCCTGACCGCGAGCGACCTCATGCTGTGCCTCCGTCTTCAAGGGACAGCCGGGCAGGTCGGCGATCGCCTGGCCGAGCCTGGTACGAATGGCGCGGACCTCCGGCACACCTTCTCGTCGCGCCCATTGGATCCGGTTCAGGGCGAAGGCTTTCCCGTAGCGCCCGGCCGCGGCGTCCGCCCAGGCCGGTAGTCCACCGATTCCGCCGGCCCTCCTCAGTTCCCGCCACAGCGCGCCGACGGTCATCCAGGCGGGTGCCCAGGTCCCGACGAGCCACGCCACACCGACGGCGAGGGCGAAGACACCGGTGGCGACGAGGGCGGGGAGCCACCACGGATGTCGGGCCTGTGCGGTCAGCGAGACCTCGGTGCGGTCCCCGAGCAGCGTGCCCGTGTACTTGTCACCCGCGGTGAGCCCGGTCAGCCGCACGCACCACCGGTCGCTGCCGAAGCCGAGCGTCCGGTCGCCGCGGGCGCCGCAGGTCCGGTTCGGGTCCGCCCGTGCCGCGACCGCGACCTGCTTCAAGCCCTCGGCGTTCACCAGGTGGCCCGCTCCGGCGGGCGGCGGGCCGTCGGCCAGCAGCACGAAGCTGCGGTCCGCCGGTGCGATCAGAGTGGTGGAGTAGGTCAGGCTGCCCTTGCGGGGCGCCGACGCGGCGCCGCCGGCCAGCACGGCGACAAGAAGGCCCACGGTGCCGGCGAACGCGGCCAGCCGGCGACCGGTCATGTGTGTTTCCAGCCACGGGAGTCGAACCCCAGGTCGAGGCTCCTCGGCGCGCTGAGCAGGACGTCACGACCGAGGATGGCCGGGCCGTTCCCGCCGAACAGGACCGCGCCGGTCACCGTGGTGCCGGCGAAGGACAGCTGGACGCCGCTCTGTTCGCCGTAGATCGCCCAGGCGCCGTCGGCGAGCTGGAAGCGGCGCGGGGGCAGCTGGACCGGGATGATCCCGAGATCCGCCGCGGTGCCGGTGTCCAGAACGGTGAAGTCGGCGCCGGTGTCGACCAGGCAGAGGACCCGATGCGACCGCGTGCCGTTCCACCAGACCGCGACCTCGGCCCAGGGCCGGGCCACGGCGGCCGCCGGCCGGCCGCCCGGACCACTCAGGTACGGATGCCGGTCACAGGCGTACACGACAGTCGTCATGGCAGCTCCGGCCGGCCCATGACATAGACGTACAGCGGCGTGAACGCCTCGGTCCCGAGGTTGGCGGCCAACTGTTCGACGCTGGGGTTCCAAGCGACCACCGACCGTCCGTAGACGGCGATCCACTGGCCGGTGAGATCGACCGGCGGCGCACCCAGCGTGGCGCGGTACTCGTGCAGGCTGGCGTAATTGTCCCAGAGCCACTGCTCCTCGACCGAGGTCTCATGTTCCGGCATGACCACCAGTGAACACCGGTGCCCGGCGGCCGGGAATTCTTCAGTCCTCGATCAGGCGGCGCGAGCCGTGGCGAGCAACGACTCGTGGATCGCGGTGGCCGGCTGCGGGCGGGCGAAGTGGTAGCCCTGGGCGAACCGGTAGCCGAGCACGTGCAGCCGGTCGGCCTGGTCCTGGGTCTCCACGCCCTCCGCGACGGCGCGCAGGCCGAGCGTGGACGCGATGCCGCTGAGCGACGCCGCGATCGCCTCCTGCTGCGGGCTGCCGTTGAGCTCGTCGATGAACGACTTGTCCACCTTCAGCGTGGTCACCGGGCAGGTGCGCAGCAGCGTGAGCGACGAGTGGCCGGTGCCGAAGTCGTCCAGCGCGATGCCGACGCCGAGCCCGCGCAGCGCGTGCACGGTCTGCAGCGCCGGGCCGCCGGCGAACACCGCGGTCTCGGTGATCTCCAGGGTGACCTGCTGCGCTGGCAGGTCGTGGCGGCGCAGCACCTCGGCGACCAGGGCCGGCAGCTCCGGGTCGAGCAGCTGGCGGGCCGAGACGTTGACGCTGATCCGCGGGGCGGCGTCGCCGAAGCGGTGCCGCCAGGCGGCCGCGTCGGCGCAGGCGGTGTCCAGGATCCAGGCGCCCAGGTCGACGATCATGCCGGTCTGTTCGGCGACCGGGATGAACTCGGCCGGCGACACCGGGGCGCCGCCGCTGTCCGGGAACCAGCGGATCAGGGCCTCGACGGCGCTGATCCGGCCCAGCGGCAGCTCCACGATCGGCTGGTAGAACAGCCGGAACTCGCCGTTCTCCAGACCCCGGCGCAGGGCCGCGGCCAGGTCCGCGTGGTGCTGGGCGGAGGCGTCCAGCTCGCCGGTGTACCGCTGCTGACGGTTCGTGCCGACCCGCTGCGCGGCCTGCAACGCCAGCTCGGCGCGGCGCAGCAGATCGGGCACCGTCTCGCCGGACCCGGCGGCCGAGCCGACCGTGACGGTGACCAGCAGGTCGTGCTCGCCCACCGGCAGCGGCGCCTGGAACGCCTGGACCAGGGCCACCGCGAGCCGGTCGCCGTCGGCGAGCGGGTGACCGGCCGGCAGCAGCACCCCGAACTCGTCGCCGAGCAGCCGGGCGACGTGCGCCGAGCCGCCGACGGTCAGCGCGATCCGGTTCGCCGCCTGGCGCAGGATCTCGTCGCCGGTGGCGTCGCCGAGCCGGTCGTTGAGCGCCGCGAACGAGTCCAGGTCGCAGACCGCCACGGTGGCGCCCTCGTGGTGCTGCCGCAGCGTGCCGGTGAACGCGCGGCGATTCGGCAGGCCGGTCAGGTCGTCGTGCCGGGCCTGGTCGGCGAGCTGGCCGGCGAGCAGGCTGTTGTCCTTGAGCGCGGCGTGCTGCCGGACGAGGACCAGCACGATCAGCACCACGGCGCCGGCCGCGAGCCCGCCCGGCAGGGAGCCGGTCAGCAGGGTCACGGCGAGCAGCATGACCACGGTGACGCCGACCGCGACGTACGGGATCCGGCTGATCCCGGGCGTGTCGGCGTCGTCCTGGACGACCGGGGTGTCCGGCCGGCCGGCCAGGTTGGCCCGGATCTGTGCCCGCGCGGCCAGCGTCAGCAGTACGGCGAGCGGTGGGATCACGACGACGATGGCGTTCAGGTGTGGCCAGCGCTGGAAGACCGGGGCCATCAGCATCGACGCGGGGCCGAGCAGGCCGACCGGGCTGAGCATCCACAGGGCCGGTCCGTGGACCGGGCCGGTGCCGCTCATCCCCACCTTGACCACCGCGGTGACCGCCGCGCAGGCGGCGGCCAGCACCAGGATCCGCAGCGCGGTGGCGACCGCGCCGTTGTTCACCGGGACCGGCAGCAGCGCCACGCCGCGCAGCATGATCAAGCCGGAGGCGACCGCGACGACGGTGGTGTCCAGCCACAGCGCCACGGTGGCCCGCCGGGTACGCCGCCGCCGGGACGGCAGCAGCAGCAGCGCGAGTACCGCGAGGGTCACCGCGGCCAGGTAGAACCCCCCGCTCAGCGGGGTCATGGTCAGGAACGCGCCGGGATGGCTCAGCAGCTCGTGAGCCTGCCCGCCCGTGCCGATGCCCAGCAGAGCCACCGCGCCGCCGAGCCGCCACCAGAAGGCCCGGGCCGCGCCGGTCCCGGTGCCGGCCGCCAGCCAGCAGGCGCCGACCGTGGTCGCGGCGGCGGCGAAGGTCAGCGGCCAGAGCGACCAGGACGGGACCGGGACGAGCGTGCCCAGCACGCCGATCAGCACGGTGGCCGCCAGCCAGCCACCGGCAGCGCCGGCGAGCAGGCTGGCCGTGCGGGCGGGCCGGGACGGGAGACGCATGACCCGCCTATCGGCAGCCGCGCCCCGGCACGGAAGAGTTACCGGATGCGGCATCGGTCACTCCATCCGGGGTAAGACCCGGTGGATGTTCGACGGATTTCGACTCGATCGCGTGGATGTCGGCGAGGTGACCCTCCGGGTCCGGTACGGCGGCGACGGCCCGCCCGTGGTCCTGCTGCACGGGCATCCGCGCACCCACACCACCTGGCACGCGGTCGCCCCGCTGCTCGCCGCCCGGCACACCGTGGTGACCCCGGACCTGCGCGGCTACGGCGGCTCCACGCTGCCGCCGGACGAGCTGGACCACGCCCAGTCGTCGAAGCGCGCGATGGCCCGCGACGTGGTCGCCCTGATGTCCGCGCTCGGTCACGACCGGTTCGCGGTGGCCGGGCACGACCGCGGCGCGCTCGTCGCCTTCCGGACCGCGATGGACCACCCGGACCGGGTGACGCACCTGGCCGTGCTGGACGGCCTGCCGGTACTGGAGCACCTGGAACGCACCGACGAGACGTTCGCGAAGACCTGGTGGCACTGGTGGTTCCTGGGTCAGACCGAGAAACCGGCCGAGCCGATGATCAACGCCGACCCGCAGGCCTGGTACCGCCTTCCCGGCCCGGAGGTGCTCGGCGCCGGCAACCACTCCGACCTGTGGGCCGCGCTGATCGACCCGGCCGTGGTGCACGGCATGTGCGAGGACTACCGGGCCGGCCTGGGCGTCGACCGCGAGCACGATGCCGCCGACCGGGCGGCCGGCCGCCGGGTTCGCTGCCCGGCGCTGCTGCTCGAATCCGCCCGCGACGACCTGGACGTCCACGGCGACCCGGCGGCGATCTGGGCGCCCTGGCTGGACCGCCCGCTGCGGCACCGGGTCGTCGACTCCGGCCACCACCAGGCGGAGGAGGCGCCCAGTCAGGTGGCCGAGGCGCTGCTCGACTTCCTGACATGTGCTCCGCAACCATGATCGGTCGCGCCCGGGTGGGCGAAACCCACATGTGACGTCCGGCACCCGGCCTCGTAGGGTGTCGCCATGAACGCGCCGGTGAGTGGACTTGAATACTTGGATCTGCTCGCCCGGGAGGCGGCCCTGGTGGAGTTCGAGCGGCCGCTGATCGCCGCCCGGTCGGCCGGCGCCGGCACCGCCGAGCTGGAGGAGCTGGAGCAGGCGAAACTGCTCGCGCTGCGGGTCCGGGCCCTGCTCGAGCGCCGCCGGCGCCGCGAGGAGGAGCTGTCCGCGCTCTACGACACCGCCGGTGACCTGGCCGGGCTGCGCGACGTGGACGCGGTGCTGCGGGCCATCGTGCACCGGGCCAGGACGCTGCTCAACGTCGACGTCTCCTACATGACGCTGAACGACGCCGAGCGCGGCGACACCTACATGCGAATCACTGACGGGTCGGTGGCGGCCAGCTTCCAGAAGCTGCGGCTGCCGCCCGGGGCCGGCCTGGGCGGGCTGGTCGCGCTGACCGGCACGCCGTACGCGACCGCGAACTACCCCCGCGACGCCCGGTTCGCGCACACCACCGACATCGACATGGGCGTCGGCGACGAGGGCCTGATCGCCATCCTGGGCGTGCCGATGCGGCTCGGCTCCACGGTGATCGGCGTGCTCTTCGCGGCGAACCGGGCGGAGCGGCCGTTCGCCCGCGAGGAGGTCGCGCTGCTGCTCTCACTCGCGGCGCACGCGGCGGTCGCGCTGGACACCGCCCGGCTGCTCAGCGAGACGCAGACCGCGCTCGGCGAGCTGTCCGCGGCCAACGCGACGATCCAGGCGCACAGCCAGTCGGTGGAGCGGGCGGCCGCCGCACACGACCGGATGACCTCGGTGGTGCTGCGCGGCGGCGGCGTCGACGACGTGGCGGCCGACCTGGTCGACGTGCTGCAGGGCGCGCTGCTGGTGATCGACGCGCAGGGCCGGACGTTGGCCACCGCCCGCAGCGCCGGCCGGGACGTGCTGATGCCGGAGCCGGACGAGACCACGGTGGGCGAGGCGGTCGCGGCGTCCCGCGGCGAGGGCCGCAGCGTCCGCCGCAACGACGTGGTGATCGCCGCGATCGTGGCCGGCGCGGACAACCTGGGCGCCCTGGTGTTCCGCCCGGCCGAGCCGCTGGAGGCCGCCGACCAGCGGATCCTGGAGCGCGCCGCGCAGGTCACCGCGCTGCTGCTGCTGTTCCGGCGGACCGTGGCGGAGGCCGAGGCGCAGGTCCGCGGCGACCTGCTGGACGACCTGATCAGCCGCCCGGTGCGGGACCCGGAGGCGGTCCGCGACCGGGCCGCGCGGCTGGGGCTGGACCTGGACGCGCCGTACGTGATCGTGGCGGCCGGCGACGACCCGGGGGAGGGGCTGCGCCAGCGCGCGGTCTCCTGGGCGCGCACCTTCGTCGCCAACCGGCGCGGCCTGGCGATGACCCGGGACGGCCGGGTCACCCTGCTGCTGCCCGGCGAGGACCCGGCCGGCACCGCGAAACAGGTGGCCCGGGAGCTCGGCCGCGCGCTGGGGCGGCCGGTCACCGCGGGCGGCGCGGGTCCGGCCCGCGGCGCGGCCGCGGTCGCGCCCGCGTTCCGCGAGGCCGACCAGTGCCTGAGCGCGCTGATCACTCTCGGTCGTGCCGGGTCCGGGGCCGGCACCAAGGACCTGGGGTACGTCGGCCTGCTGCTCGGCGAGCGCCGCGACGTCCCGGGGTTCGTGCGCGGCGTGCTGGGCCCGGTGATCGACTACGACCACCGCCGGGGCACCGCGCTGATCGCCACCCTGGAGGTCTACTTCGACCAGGGCGGCGGGCTGGCCAAGGCGGCCGAGGCGCTGCACGTGCACGTCAACACGGTCACCCAGCGCCTGGACCGGGTCGCCCAGCTGCTCGGCGGCGACTGGCAGCACCCGCGCCGGGTGCTCGACGTCCAGCTGGCCCTGCGCCTGCACCGGCTCCGGGCGCCCCTGGAGCCCGACCACACCTAGAGGCATGGCGATGTGTGGATGCCATCCATGGGCTTCCCGGCCCGCGGGGACGTAGCGTCCCGTTACCTACGTCACACCTGTTCGAGAGGATCCACATGTCAGCCACCGCGACACGTGCCCCGATAGTCAAGGTCGTCTTCGCCTCCCTGGTCGGCACCGCCGTCGAGTGGTACGACTTCTTCCTCTACGGCTCGGCCGCCGCCCTGGTCTTCGGCACCCTGTTCTTCCCGAAGTCCGACCCGGTCACCGGCACCCTGCTGGCCTTCGGCACCTACGCCCTCGGCTTCGCCGCCCGGCCCCTCGGCGGCGTGATCTTCGGGCACTTCGGCGACCGGGTCGGCCGCAAGAAGATGCTGGTCGTCTCGCTGCTGATGATGGGCGTCGCGACCATCGCGATCGGCCTGCTGCCGACCTACGCCAGCATCGGCCTGGCCGCCCCGATCCTGCTGCTGGCCTGCCGGCTGGCCCAGGGCTTCGCGGTCGGCGGCGAGTGGGGCGGCGCGGTGCTGATGGCGGCCGAGCACGGCGACGACGCCCGGCGCGGCTTCTGGTCCTCGTGGCCGCAGGCCGGCGTCGCGCTCGGCAACCTGCTCGCCACCGGCGTGCTCTGGCTGCTCGCCCTGGTCCAGTCGGACGAGGCGTTCAACTCCTGGGGCTGGCGGATCCCGTTCCTGCTCAGCGCGGTCCTCGTGCTGGTCGGCCTCTGGGTGCGGCTGAGCATCGAGGAGTCGCCGGTCTTCCAGGAGGCGCTGGCCTCGCGGGCTCAGACGGTCAAGGAGCACCAGCCGCTGCTCGAGGTGGTCCGGCGCTACCCGCGCGAGGTGCTCATCGCGATGGGTATGCGGCTCGCCGAGAACATCGGGTACTACCTGGTCACCGTCATCTCGATCACCTACCTGACCACGTTCGCCGGGACCGCCTCGGACAAGAGCAAGATCCTGACCGCGCTGCTGATCGGCTCCGCCGTGCAGTTCGTGGTGGTCCCGCTCTTCGGCGCGCTCTCCGACCGGGTCGGCCGCCGCCCGCTCTACCTGACCGGCGCGATCGGCCTGGCCCTCTGGATGTACGTCTTCTTCGGCCTGCTGGACACCAAGTCCGAGCCGCAGATCATCCTGGCCATCCTGGTCGGCCTGCTCCTGCACGCGCTCATGTACGCCCCGCAGGCCGCCTTCTTCTCCGAGCTGTTCGGCACCTCGGTGCGCTACACCGGCGCCTCGGTCGGCTACCAGCTCGCCTCGATCCTGGCCGGCGCGCTCGCCCCGATCATCGCGCTGAAGCTGCTCGGCGACGTCGAGGCGCCGAACACCACGGCGGTCGCGATCTACATGACCGTCGCCAGCGTCCTCACCGTCGTCTCGGTCCTGTTCGCCAAGGAGACCGCCCGTTCCTCGCTCCGCCACGACCGGGTCCTCGACAACGACGCCGAGCCGGCGGTCGTCACGGAGAAGGTGCGCTGAGCCGCTGCACCAGCGCGGTGACGCTGCGCGGGGCCACCTCCTTGAGAACCAGCGAGGTGCTGCCGCGGACCACGCCCGGGATGGCGACGATCGACTCCGTGATCCGGTAGAGGTCGTCGGTGTCCCGGGCCACCACCCGCGCCAGCAGATCACCGTCGCCGGCGCAGCCGGGCGTGCACCGTGTTACGGGCCAGGCCCACTCCCGGCGGTCCCGGCACTCCCTGGAGGTGGCCGGCTCGCTGGTCCTGGCCGAGGCCGAACTCGGGCGATCCGGTGGCCGGGAGCGGGCGGTGGACGTTGCCGCTGTCAGGACTGGATCCCCGCCCGGATCGCGCGGTAGGCGCCCCACGGGATGGCCGGTCGGGCCAGGTTGCGGCGCGCAAGGTACCGGCGAGTGGTCGCCTGGCATTCGCGTCCGATCCTGATCGGCTCGAACACGCTCCGCCGGTGCCGCTGGCCCGGTTCGACCAGCCGAGCCGGCGCCAGCAGCCAGCCCTTCCCGTCGGCCACCAGATGTCCTCGGATGTTTGCGTTGTGCAGATTCCACAGCTTGTCGTCGTGGCGGTGGACCAGCAGACCGGCCGGCCCCTCGCGGACCGGTACATCGTCGGGCACCGCGACCCGATAGCCGTCCGGTTCGGCGGTGACCGAGGTGCGTACCAGCACCGGAGCGCCGAGCGCGTCGGTGGCGGTCAGCACCACCGATCGGTAGCGCGACACCACCTCGGCTCCGGTCAGCCGGGTGCCGGCCGGCACGGCGTTGGTGGTGGCCGGCAGCGCCCGGGTGGTTACGGCTGTGGGGTGCACGGTGATGAGCAGCCGCATGAAGTAGAAGTCGGCCATCACGGTCGCCGGCCAGTTCAGGTACTTCTGACTCGACGGCTGTCGCTGCATCAACCGGGCCCAGAGCCGGCTCAGGTCACCGACCGGATCGACGTGGATCTCGTCCGGGCAGGCCGCGACGCCCTGGACGAGGATCTGCTCGGGGGTGTCCAGTCCGCTCGCGGTGGGATCGGAGAAGAGCAGGGCCACCCGGCCGTCCCGGCGGATGTTGAACGCCTTCTGCGGGTAGCCGAGCGACGTGGTCAGCAGGAACGTCCCGTCGTCGCGTCGCAGCCCGGAGGTGGGCCAGGCGACCGGTGAGCCGCTGCTGGTCAGGGTCGCCAGCTCGCAGGTGCGGTAGGCGTCGAGCACGGCCGGCAGGGCGCGCACCGCGCCGTGGCGGGGTTCGCGGCTCATGCTTGCTGTCCGCTCACCGAGGCGCGCCAGGTGCGGTACTGCCGCTGCCCGATCAGCTTCCAGGCGATCCGGCCGGCGAGCGGAACCTTCTTCATGAACTCGGCGCGTTCCTCCGGGGTCGCGTCCTCCAGGATCGCGCCCAGGGCCAGGAACACCTTGTTCTTGGGCATGTTCTCCAGACCGTTCCTGCCGACCCGTTCCCATTCGGCGAGGGCCAGATGCTGCTCGACCAGCGGCATCACCTTCGTCTCCTCGTCGGTGAGGTGCTGGTGCAGGACGCGCTGGTGTTCGGTGAGGGCGGTGATCAGGGCGGCGCGGTCCGGGTCGGCCGCGGTGCCCGCCCAGCGCGGCAGCAGTTCCTCGACCGTCGTGAGGGTGTCGTCGAGGTCCCGGTGCTGTCGTTCCATCAGCGACACCAGGTCGTCGTGGAGGCGGGCCCGCTCGTGCAGCAGGGGCCAGATCAGCTGGTCCTCACCGCTGTGATGGTGATGCAGTCCGCCGATGTACTCGCGGATGACCTCGGCCAGTTGCCGGGCCCGGGCGACGTCTCCGGTCGCGGTCGCGCCGACGTAGTGCTGCAGCTGGGCCGCTTCCCGCCGGAACACCCGGTGGATCATGATCATTTCCTGTGTGTACGGCGTACGGATGGCGGACACGATGGTGCTCCTCGGCGCGGTCGGTCGATGGTCCGCGCCAGTCTCACCGTCCGCCCTTGACCGTCACTTGCATCGCCGTGCAAGCCGCTCAGCGGGCCGGGTCCAGCAGCTCGATCATCTGCGGTTCGCCGAGGTCGCGGGCGGCGTCAGCAGCGCCGGCCCAGTCCGCGTCGTGCATCGTCGCCTCGATCGCGGCGGTCAGCGCGGGACTGACCAGGTCGGGGTCGACGCCGCGCCGTACCGCGTACCCGCGGACGGCGGTCAGCAGCACGGCGGCGGTGTGCGTCCGCCCGGCCAGCGCCAGGGCCTGCGCGCCCAGGTGCAGGCAGGTGAGCAGGTTGCCGAGGTCGTCCTCGGCGCGGAACAGGCGTAACGAGCGGCGAATGGCGTCCAGCGTGTCGGCGAGACCGATCGGTGACGGCCGGCCGAGCGGCGTGTTGCCGGTCAATCCGAGCCAGCCCAGACCCATCTCACCGAGCGCCGCCGACCAGCCCTGCCGCGACGCCAGCGCCTCGGTGACGGCTCGGACCAACACGGTGTGTGCCTCGTCCAGCCGGCCGAGACCGGTCAGGGCGAATCCCAGGCACACCTCGGCGGCCGGGACGAGCCAGCGGTCGTCGCAGGTGCGGGCCACGGCGACGGATTCGCGTGCCCGTTGTTCAGCCGTGGCGAAGTCCTGCGTCGCGTGATGGACCACCGAGTCGTAGTAGAGCATCTGCGCCCGCACCACGCGTTCCGCATGATCCTCGGGTTCGGGCAGCAGGTCGTGTGCCTCGCGCAGCCACCGCATCGCCCCCGGGATGTCGCCGCCGATGAAGCGCACGGTGGCACCGCCGGACAGCGCCCGGACGCGGTCGACGCGCGGGGCGTGCGGAGCCGCGGCCAGGGCGGCCTCGAGCAGCCGCAGACCGTCGCTCACCTGACCGCTGCGGAACCAGAACCACGGTAGCAGCGACGCGGTGCGCAGGGCGGCCTCGGGCGCGGCGACCAGGTCGTGCTCGATCCCGCTGTGCACGTTGGCGAGGTCGCGGTGCAGCAAGCGCATGGCGTGCGGTGAGTGTTCGCCGGCCAGTTCCGGTACCCAGCGGGCGACCAGGTCCCGTGCCCAGGCGGCGTGCGCCGCCCGGCTGGCGGCGGGGTCGGGGTCGCGGGTGCGGCAGTAGGCCCGGATGATCTCCAGCAGCCGGTACCGGGTCGGGGACACCCCGGTGTCGGCGGCCACCATCGATCGAGTGACCAGCGCGGAGAGCCGGTCGAGGTCGGCGTCTGCCGCGGCCAGGGGGAAGCCGCCCTCGTACGGCCACAGCCGCAGCAGCAGCGACCGCTCGGCGGGTGGCAGCAGGTCCACGCTCCAGGCGACTGCCGCCTCCAGGGTCTGATGCGGAGTGATCGCGCCCCGGGGCACCGTGCCCAGCGCGGGGAACCGGTCTCGGAGCAGGTCGGAGAGGTCGCCGAGACTGACCACCCGGGCGCGGGCGGCGGCCAGTTCCAGGGCGAGCGGGATGCCGTCGAGGGCGGCGGCGATGCCGGCCAGGTGGGCGCTGTCCGCGTCGTCCGGATGCCAGCCGCCGCGCTGGGCCGTGATCCGGTCGGTGAGCAGCGCCACCGCCTGCGCGGCAGGCAGTGGCTGCACCGGGAGCAGGCGTTCCCCGCTCACGTTCAGCGGTTCCCGGCCGGTGGTGAGGATCCGCAGCCGCGGGCACCGGGTGAGCAGGTGCAGGACGAGCTCGGCGACCGCAGCGACGAGGTGTTCGCAGTTGTCGAGCAGCAGCAGCCCCGGCCGGTCCGCCAGAGCCGCGGTGATCGCGGTGCGGTTCGCGGTGTGCAGGCGCAGCGTGGCGGCGACGGCCTGAACCGGGTCCGCGGTGTCGGCGAGGCGGACGAACCAGGCCCGGTCGGCGGCGTACTCCAGCGCCAGCCGGGTCTTCCCGACGCCTCCGGGTCCGACCAGTGTGACCAGCCGATGAGCCGAGACGAGCGCGTCGAGGGCGGCCAGCTCGGCCTCGCGGCCGAGAAAGGCTGACAACGGGCGCGGGGTCGCGGGCGGCCCGGCTACCAGGAGCAATTGGGGGTCTTGCAGCAGCAGCCGGCGTTCCAGGTCCTGCAACGCCGGGCCGGGGTCCACGCCCAGGTCCTCGGCGAGCAGCGTCCGGACGCGCCGCAGCGAGGACAGCGCGTCAGCCTGCCGTCCGCTGCGGTATCGGGCGAGGATCAGCAGTTCCCAGCGCCGTTCCCGGTACGGCTCAGCGCGCACCGCCTCCTCGAGATCGTCGATCGTGCCGGCGGCGTCGCCGGCCCCCAGCCGGGCGGCCAGATGTTCCTCCACCGCCATTGCCCGCAGGCCGGCCAGACGAGCCCGGGCCGCCGCCGCGACAGCGTCGTCGGCCAGTTCGGCGTAGGGTTCGCCCCGCCACATCGCGAGCGCGGCGGCCAGGACCGGGACCGCCTCGGCCGCGCGGCCGTCGGCGAGCAGCTCGCGGCCGCGCTCGACGGATTCCGCGAACCGGTCCGCGTCGGTGCTGTCGGTGCGCAGCAGATAGCCGTCACCGGTGCGGACCAGCGAGTCCCGTGACCCGCCGAGCGCACGGCGCAGCCGCGAGACGTAGGCGAACAGGGAGTCCCGCGCGCTGGCCGGCGGCGCACCGCCCCACAGCACGGCGAGCAGGGCGTCCTCGCTGACCGACCGGCCCCGGCCGGCAACCAGCGCGGCGACCAGCCGCCGGGGAAGCAGTCCCGGAACGGCGACGGGAACTCCGTCCACCTCGATCTCGACCGGCCCGAGGATCCTGCACGTCAGCACCGGCCGATCCTAGGCGGCCGCCCGTACCGGACCGTCCGAACGCCTCTCCGGCCGTGAACCACGCTTGCTCCGGTCCGCGCGTTCGTCAGCTCAGCAGGAAGTCCAGTCGCTTGTCGGCCATCCCGGGCGCGACCTCGATGATCTCCGCCTCGACCACCCGCTCGGCCACGAACGGGTCGGCGGCGACCCGCCGCTCCGCCCCGGCCCGGTCCATGCCGTGCGCCGGCACCACCCCGCCCAGCCCCGGCTGGATGCTGCCGGTCAGCAGGAACACGCCGTCCTCCAGACCCTGTCGGATCCACGCCTGGTGCCCGGCCATGTGCTGGGCCGCGGCGCCCCGGTTCTCGGCGAACCGCAGCAGAACGATGAACATCGGTCTCACCTGATCAGTTCGATCAAGGGGCAGTGGGGTGGTGATCGGCGCGTTACGATCCGTCGATGTCCGGTGCCAACGATGCTCTCGCCGCCATCCTCGAGCGCGGCCGATCCAACGACGAGGCCGAAGCCATGCTCGTCGCACTGGTTGACGGCGGCGTCTACGTGCCGATCAACGAGCGCCACTCGGTGATGTTCATCAGTGTCGACGACACCGGCCCGGTACTGCCGGCCTACACAAGCGAGGCCTGCCGCGAGCAGTGGTTGCCGGATGCCGCCGGGTCGGCGTTCTGCGACGGGCCGCGGCTGATCGACATCGCCGAGAAGACCGGCGTGCAGAAACTGGCGCTGTTCGCCCCCACCCAGTGGGTCAAGTTTCCGCTGGCGCTGATCTCTGTGGTCCTCCGGGAGCGCATGCGGGGCGACATGGGCGGCAAGGATGTGATGCTGACCTGGTCGACCCATCCGGTCGCGGTGGCGCTGCGGAACTCGTTCGCGGACCGGATCCTGCGGCATCCGCAGGTGCGGTGCGTGTGGATCGCCCACGCCCGGTGGGCCGAGACCGGCGTCCAGCAGCTCCTGGTCCTGATCGCGGTCGACGAGGACGCACAGCCGCTGGCGGACGCTCTGATGAGAACGGTGATCGCCGAGGACCTGTCGCTGACCTCCGATGATCCGGACCTGGCGATGATGGCGCTGGGACCGGCCCAGGCCGGCTTCGCGGCCGAGCTCGATCGCAAGGGGCTGGACACGGTCCGCGCCGACCACGCGGCGAACCGCGTGCACATCATCTCCCAGGAGTTCGGCTGAGCGCCGCTCACGGTGAGGTCTCCACGAGTACGGCGTCGGCGACGGTGACCGTGTAGGCGCCCTGGCCGCCCAGCTGGAAGGTGACCTCGCCGGTGGTCCGGCTGGTCATCCCGGCGGTGAAGGCGTAACTGCGCCGGCACGGCACGCGGCTGATCGGGACGCTCTGCACCAGCGACGGCCGGTACAGCGGCGGGGTCCGGTCCTGGATCCGGAGCAGGACGTCCACCGGACGGTCGCCGGTGGCGGTGAAGTCGAACCGGTAGTGGTGCCCGGCGGTCAGCGTGATGCCGCTGCGGATCACGATGAGCTGCTGCGGCAGGGTCGAGCCGGCCGGCACCACCGCCACGAACCCACGCGCCGCCGGGGTCAGGCCGACCGCGAGGTCGTTCGCCCACCAGTCCGCGGGGGCCGACCCGGTTGCCGGTGTCCCGGGCAGCCCCATCACCACCGCGCCGGGCGGGCCGGACTCGCCGGCCGGGCGGCAGGCCGGGGCGGCGGTGGGCGAGGCGGGCGGGTCCGCCACCGACGCCGACGAGGTGGCCAGCCGGGAGCCGGTCACGCCGACCAGCACCCCGGCGGCGAAGACCACCAGCACGATCAGCAGCCGGACCCGCCGCGCCGTCCGGCTGGGCACGCCGGCCCGGGTGATCGGTAGCGGCATCGGCCGCACCGTCCCGGCGAGCGCGGTCTCCGGCTGCCGGACCGGCAGCAGCTCCGGTGCTCGCCGGTCGGCCTCCTCCGCGGCCTGGACCAGGCTGTTCAGGCGGGCGACGGCGACGACCAGGCGGCGGGCGTCGACCCGGACGAACGGCACGCCGGCGATCCGGTGCGAGGCGGCGGCGACCGCGACGACCACCACCGGGTTGCTCAGCTGCCGCCGGTCGCCGGCCAGCACCGCGCCGACCACGTCCTTGTCGACTGTCACGCCCGGCGCCAACCGGTGGGTCCGGATCACCTCGGCGAGGTGCCGCAGCGAGGCGGCCCGGCGCCGGCGACGCGGTGGTGGCTGGCCCGGGGGAGGGGAGTAGACCCCGTCCCGGCCGGCTTTCGCGGCAGCCGCGTTGACCGCCGAGGCGATCAGCCGCGCCGCGTCGTCGACTTGCTTCCACCAGGGTGCCGGTTGGGTAGCCATGCTCTCTCACATCGATCGGTGTCGTTGGAAACCGTAATCGCCGCGGGCAACCCGGTCCGGCGCCGAAGTGTCTGAGCAGGACAGATAGCCGATCCCCGGGGACAGCTAGGCGTTGTTCCGGCCTTCCGGCGATGTCCATCATCGGCTCATCCAACCGACCAAGGAGGGCTTGATGAACCGAACTCTGAGGCCACGAACGGTGCGCCGGGCGGCACTGGCGACGGTGCTGACGCTGACCGCGAGCCTGGCCGGCGTGCTGGCCGGCACGCCGGCGCAGGCTGCCGAGAGCTGCCACGCGTCCGGATACGCCTGCCTCTACGAGCACAACGACTTCCACGGCTTCCAGGACGACTTCCGGGCCGACCGGGTCTTGCCCAGCCGATGGGACAACAAGATGAGCTCGTTCCGCAACCGGACCACCTGCGCGGTCCGGCTCTACGACTCGGCGCGCGGCACCGGCCGGTACGTCACCGTCGCGGCCGGGCGGGAGGTGCGCAGTCTCGGCAACACGTTCGGATCGTTCTGGAACGACCGGGTCAGCTTCCTGGACTTCTGCCCGTGACCGCCACCCGGTAGCGGCTGGCTTCCACGGGTCCCTCAGCACCCTGGAAAGACCCATGGGAGCCAGCCCACCGGCACGGGGCGCGCAGCGGTCCGGACCGTCGCGCGCCTCGCGGTGGCCGGCGGCGCGTCCGCCGCGTCTCGCCGCGACGGCCACCGAGGTCGCCCGCGGCAAAAGAGCGCGGGGGCCTCAGCGTGCCCGGAGCACCTCTGACTCCGCCGCCGGCGCGCCGGTGATCAGGCGCCAGGCGGCGCGGGCCTCGTCGCCGTAACCGTGGCCGTAGCCGGCCGGGACGTCGAGGGCCTTCACCAGGTCGCCGGAGACCTGCCAGAAGGTGACGAACGGAATCCAGCGCACCGACGGCAGCACCGCGTCCGGGCGGGACTCGTGCAGCCAGTCCGGCCGCCGCAGGATCAGGTCCGTCGACCACCAGACGACCGGGTCGGTGGCGTGCTGGAGGAAGACCAGGCGCGGCCGGACCGCCGGGTCGGCCGCGGGGTTCAGGTCGGCCGCCTCGTCGGCGAACCGGACGCCGGGCTGGCCGGGCAGCTCCGGGGCCATCTCGGTGGAGGTCCGGCTGCGGCCGGCGACCAGTCCGGCCCAGAGCGGGCTGGCGTTGGGCGGCCCGCTGATCAGCGCCCCGTCCACCTCGCCGAGCAGGTCGCCGGCCGTGCCGAACGGGGACTGGGCGGCCAGCGCGCCCTGGCTGTGCCCGTAGAGCAGCAGCCGGGGCCGGCTGCCGGCGGGCCGCCGCGACCAGGCCCAGTGCACCTCGTCGAGCAGGTCGTGCGCGGCGTCCGCGGACCGCTGCGGCTCGGCGAGCAGGGACAGCCAGCTGGGCAGGGCGCCGTACTGGATGACGGCGACCGCGGTGTCGCCGTCGTACTCGTCCTCCAGGGCCTGCACGGTCGGTTCGTCGATCCAGCCGGTGCCGGTCGGGATGACCAGGCAGAGCACCGCGCGGTCGAAGGCGCCGGTGCGTTCCAGCTCGGCGACGGCGAGCCGGGCCCGGTCCCGGGTGGTGGGCGCGCTGCGCAGCCCGGCGTAGACCCGGATCACCGGCGTGCCGTGCGGAGTGGACGATCCGCTGGTGACGAACGACCGGCCCTCCCGGCCCAGCGTGGCCCACGGCACGAGCGAGACGGGGCTGCCCGACCGGGTCGCCTCGACCGGCGCCACGACACCGGTGACCCGGCGGTCCAGCGTGGTGGAGAGCGAGTCGAGGGTGCCCGAGGGCGCCGCCACCCCGGCCGGTCCCAGCGTGCACAGCGCCATCATGGCGGCCGCGGTCCGCTGCCGGCGTTCCCGCCGCCGGAGCGCCGCCGCCGCGTGCCGCACCAGGCGGACGGCGCCGACCAGCAGGGCGAACACCAGGCCGGCGACCGGCAGCAGCAGCGGCCAGCTCACCGCGGCCGGCCCGGGCACCCCGATCAGGAGGCCGATCTCCTGCTGCCAGCGCCAGCCCTGGTAGACCGCGACCGACAGCACCGGAACCGCGACGGCGGCGAAGGCGGGCCACGCCCAGCCCGGCCGGCGTGACCGGATCAGCCGGCCGGGCACCCAGCCGACGGCGTAACCGGTCACCGCGCACAGGCCGCTGACCAGCCCCTGCACCAGCCAGGTGCGGGGCAGCAGCGACGGGGTGAGCGACAGGCAGACGAGTGCGGTCGCGGCCACGGAACCGGTCAGATCGAGGGGCTTCGGGTGCGGGATGACGGCCATCGCTGCTCCTCCGGAGGTCGGTCCGGAGGAGTGTCACCAGAGGAGTACGGAGTGGACATCACCCCGTGGAGCTAGTTCCCGGGTCGTACCGCGGGGCTAGGAGGCGGTGGCGAAGTAGCGCAGGGTCAGATCGGTCTTGGTGAGCTGGCGCTCGGACGGCGTGACGCCGTGCGCGGCGAGCACCTCGGTCAGCTGGGCGGCCACCTCGGGCGCCTTGCCGACCGCGCACCGGGTGGAGAGTTCCAGCAGCGTGGACCCGTCCGGGTAGGTCCACCGCTCGGCGGCCAGCTGCCGGTCGAAGCCGACCGGCTGGAACTTGTACTTGTGCACCTCGACCGGCCCGAACACCACCAGGTCGCCCAGCGACAGGCCGGCCGGGCCGCAGGCGGACAGCAGCCGCCGCTGCGGCTGCGGCAGCAGCTTGGTGAGCGGGCGCCCGGCCGCGACCGTGCGGGCCACCACGCCACGGCCCAGCCGGGCCTTGAGCGAGCCGGAGCAGACCCGGCGGCCCGGCATCGCGTCGATCTCGACCTCCAGCGAGTTCTTCCGGCGCAGCCATTTCGGCACCGTGTGCGAGGTCATCGGGCGCAGCTTGACCACCGCGTCGTCCGGGCGCCCGCCCATGTCACGGACCCGGACGATCAGGCCGTGCCGGTCCAGCGCCAGGTCCGGGGTGTCCAGGAAGTAGACCCGGCGGGTCTGCACCGCGTGCCGCTCCAGGTCGAGCGCGCGGCACTGCCGTTCCGAGGAGACCACCTTGAGCTCCACCCGATCGGCCTCAGAGGCAAGCTTCACGGTACGCCCGGAGCGGTCCACCGGCGGCGACCAGAAACCCCACTTGCCGCCGGTCCGGCCGGGGTACCGGCCGGGCGGGCGGAGCGTCTCGCTGCTGTCGGGGTCCGAGCGGCGGATCCGCCGGGCGTGCGCCACGGCGGACTGTTCAGTCTTTCCCACCCCGGCTGGCTCCCCGTTTTCCTCGCCGCTATGCCTCCCGAACCGTACCCGACGCCGGTTACAAGTCACTGAGCAGGAGGAATGCGCCTGCGAACGTCCTCGACGGTGGCCGCGCCGGCCTGCCACGGCGCCACCCACGCGGCGTCCGACGCCGGATGCACCACGCCGTCCTCCAGGAACGCGTATCGCCCGTCCAGCACCCGTTTCGCCGCTTTCACATCGAGCGTGTCGGTGTTGTCCCAGAGGGCGGCGAAGAGCGCCTCGGTGCGCAGCCGGGCCTGCCTGCAGAACAGGTCGGCCAGCTCCAGCTGGGCCTGCTGCCGCGAGGCGTTGGCCCGCACGCAGGCCGCCGACATGGCGAACAGCTCCGCGCCGATGTCCACGATCCGGCCCAGGAAGCCCTGCTTGCGCTCCAGCTTGCCCTGCCAGCGGGACATCGCGTAGAACGTCGACCGGGCCAGCTTGCGGGAGGCGCGTTCGACGTACCGCAGATGGGCCGCGAGCGGACCGAACTGGCCGTACTGCAAAGGATTCTGACCCTTGCCGACCGCGAGGGTGGGCAGCCACCGCGCGTAGAAGCCGCCGGCTCGCGCCCCGGCGCGGGCCTTGGCGGCCAACGCCGCCTCCGGGTCGATGATGTCGCCGGCCACCGCGAGGTGCGCGTCGACCGCCTCTCGGGCGATCAGCAGGTGCATGATCTCGGTGGAGCCCTCGAAGATCCGGTTGATCCGCATGTCCCGCAGGATCTGCTCGGCCTCGGCCGGGCGCTCGCCGCGGGCCCGCAGCGACTCGGCGGTCTCGTAGCCGCGCCCGCCGCGGATCTGGATCAGCTCGTCGGCGATCCGCCAGCCCATCTCGCTGGCGAACAGCTTGACCAGCGCGGCCTCGATCCGGATGTCGTTGCGCGCGTCGTCGGCGATCAGGCAGCACAGGTCGAGCATCGACTCCATCGCGTAGGTGGTCGCCGCGATGAAGGCGATCTTCTGGGCCACCGCCTCGTGGGTGCCGACCGCGCGGCCCCACTGCACCCGCTCCGCGGACCACTCGCGGGCGATGGTCAGCGCCCGTTTGCCGGCCCCGACGCACATCGCGGGCAGCGACAGCCGACCGGTGTTCAGCGTGGTCAGCGCGATCCGCAGGCCCTTGCCGAGGCCGCCGATCACGTTCTCCTCGGGCACGAAGACGTCGTGGAAGCGGGTGACGCTGTTCTCCAGGCCGCGCAGGCCGAGGAACGCGTTGCGCCGCTCGACGGTGATCCCCGGCGAGTCGCCCTCGACCACGAACGCGGTGATCCCCTTGCCCGGGACCCGAGCCATCACCACCAGCAGCGTGGCGACCGTGCCGTTGGTGGCCCACAGCTTCATCCCGTTGAGCCGGTAACCACCCTCGACCGGCTCGGCGACCGTCCCGAGCCGGGCCGGGTCGGAACCGACGTCCGGCTCGGTGAGCAGGAACGCCGACACCTCGCCGCCGGCCAGGCGGGGCAGGAAAGCCTGTTTCTGTACGGCCGAACCGAACAGTTTCAGCGGCTGCGGCACCCCGATCGACTGGTGCGCGGAGAGCAGTGCCGCCGTCGAGGCGCTGACCGAGCCGATCAGCGTGAGCGCCTTGCAGTAGTGCAGGTTGGACAGGCCGAGCCCGCCGTACTCCTTGTCGATCTTCATGCCGAACGCGCCGAGCCGGGCCAGCTCCTGGAACGCCTCGTCGGGGATCCGCGCCTCCCGCTCGATCCGGTCGCCGTCGAGCTCGGTGCGCACGTAGGCGTCGAGTTTGCGGAGGAAGTCGTCCGCCTCCGGACTGTCCGGGGGAGTGGGCCAGGGGTCGATCAGGTCCAGCTGGAACTTGCCGAGGAACAGCTCCTTGCCGAAGCTGGGTTTGCGCCACTCGGTCTCCCGGGCGGCCTCGGCGACCTGCCGGGCCTGCTTCTCCGAGACGTCTGCCGGTTTCCCGTTCGTCGTGGTCATCGGTGTCTTTCCCTCCGACGTCGGACGGTGCCTGGCCGCCACGCTACGCCGCGCGGTTACCCAGTGGTAGCCCTCCGCGTTGATCGACAACCGTCGTCGACCGCCTGCTGGATGCCGTCCACCAGGTCGGCGATCTGCCGGGCCCGGTCCAGCTGGGTGGCCAGCGAACCGAGGCCGGCGCGCAGCTCCATCAGGGTCTGCACGGCCGGCAGCGGCAGCGGCTGATCCCGGTCCGGCAGGTCGCTGCGGGCCTCGTCCGCCTCCGGCAGCAGCGCCGCGAGCTGCGCCGCCGGCACCGCGGCGAGCAACGTCTCGACGGCACGGACCCGCGCGGCGCCGATCCGGGGCAGCCCGGCCGGGAAGCTGTCGTCGACGTGTTCCACCGCCTCGGCCTGCGCCGGCGGCAGCCACCGCCCGTCCAGCCGGAGCACCGCCGGCCGGACCTGGTCGTGCAGGAACGCCGCCTCGGACCGGATCCGCTGCAGCGCCGTCGCGGCGGCCGGCCCGGCCAGGCCGGTCGACGCGAACACCGCCAGCGCCTGCCCCGCCGCCTCGTGCAGCGCCAGCACCTGCCGCAGGTAGGTGCGCTGGTACATGCTGGCCCGCAGCCGCCGCGGCCGGGGCTTCGCGGTCAGCGCCCGGTCCGCCCACTCCCGGGCCTCGCCGATCGCGACGTCGCAGCGGGCCAGGTGCCGGGCCAGGTCGGCGGCGCTGCCGTCGGCGCGGGACAGGGTGTGCGCGGCGATCCGCATCTCGTGCGCCGACCGGGTGGCCAGCCGCCACGCGGCGGCCAGATCGGACGCGTCGGCCTGCGCCTGCAGCAGCCGCTGCACCACCACGATCGCGACCGGGACGCCGAACAGGGCGCCGGTCAGCGCCGACACCAGGTTGGTCAGGAACGGCAGGTCCGACCAGAACCCGGCCAGGTCGCCCACCAGACCCAGGACGACCAGCACGACGCCGGCCGCCAGCATCGCGGCCAGCACCGGACGCAGCCGGGGATGCAGATCGTCGATCCACCGGCGGAGGGCGACTGTCACCGCGCCATGGTGCCAGCCCGGATTGGGCTGGCGGCGGCCGCCTACCGTAAGTCCATGATCGATAGAGCACGTGTCGCGGTGGTCGGGGTCGGCAACAACACATCCGCGCTGGTCCAGGGCATCTCGTACTATCGGCGCACCGGGAGCCGGGTGGGCATCAGCCGGCCGGAGGTGGCCGGGATCGGGGTCGGCGACGTCGAAGTGGTGGCGGCCTTCGCGCTCTCCGCGGGCAAGGTCGGCCGGGACCTGCACGAGGCGATCTTCGCGGCGCCGAACAACTTCCCGCGGATCGAGGCCGCCCTGGACCCGTCCGGGGTCACCGTGCAGCGCGGGCTGACCGGCGACGACGAGATCGACCGGGTGGCCGCCGCGGTGCGGGACGCCGAGGTGCTGCTCTACTCGGCGCCGAGCGGCCGGCCGGCGATCGCCCGGTCGTACGCCGAGGTGGCCCTCGCGGCCGGCGCCGCCTTCGTGAACACCACGTCGGACCCGGTGGCCCGCGACCCGGAGCTGCTGCGGCGCTTCGAAGCGGCCGGGCTGCCGCTGATCGGCGACGACCTGACCAGCCAGTTCGGCACCTCGGTCGTGCACCACACGCTGCTGCGGCTGCTCGCCGAGCGCGGGCTCACGCTGACCAGCTCGTACCAGGTCAACCTGGGCGGCACCGAGGACTTCCGGAACCTGGTCGAGAACCCGGACACCAAGCACCGGTCCAAGGTGAACGCACTCGGCTCGGACCAGGTGCAGATCGCGCCGCTGGGGTTCATGCCGCACCTCGGCTCGCAGAAGATCGCGCACCTGAACCTGGAGGCGCGGGGCTGGGCCGGGACCGAGGTGAGCCTGGACGTCCGGCTGAAGGTGCACGACCCGAGCGGCGCCGCCGGCGTCAACATCGACCTGGTCCGGCTGGCCGCCGGGGCGGCACGCGCCGGCCGCGGCGGCTATCTTGCGGAGGCGGCCACGATGCTCAAGTCCCCGCCCGGTACCGCGATCTGAACGGAGCCGATGTGAGTCACCTCGTGGTCGGCGCCGGCTTCGTCGGCGTCTGCGTCGCCTACGAGCTGGCCCGGGCCGGCCTGCCGGTGGAGATCCTGGACAGCGCGGCCGGGGTGCCGCCGGCCACCGCCCGCTCGCTCGCCTGGTTCGGCGCGGTCTCCGGCGGGACCTGGCCGCCCGGCTCCGAGGACCTGCTGCACCTGGTCCTCGACGATCACCGCCGGCTCGCCGCCGAGGTGCCCGGCGCGGCCTACCGCTGGACCGGCTCGCTGGACTGGCCACCACCGCCGGTGATCGCGCCCGGCATGCGGCTGGTCGGCCGGGCCACCGTCGCGGCGATGGAGCCGCACCTGTGGGAACCGCCGGACGCGGCGGTGCACATCCCGACCGACGCCGGGCTGGACCCGCTCACCGCGGTCCCGGCGATCCTGCGGGCGGCGCAGCGGCTCGGCGCGAAGTACCGGCCGCATACGCCGTACCGGGAGGAGGTCGTCCCTCCCGGCGCCACGGTGATCTTCGCGGCCGGGGTGGCGACTCCGGAACTGGCCGGGGTGGACCTGCCGATCGGGGCGTCGCCCGCCTTCGGGATGCGGTTCGCCGGCCCGCCCGGGCTGGTCCGGCACATCGTCTCGGCGCCCGGCCTGGTGGTGCGGGAGGCACGCCCCGGCCGCTACCTGCTGATCACCCGCGGGGATCCGGACGCCTGCCTGGACCGCGTCCGGGAAATCTTCCGGGTGGACGGCGAACTGCGGCCGCTCTCCGCCGGGACGGTGCTGCGGGCCGCGCCGGCCAGCGGACCGCTGGTCGGGGCGGTCGGACCGGGCCGTTACGTCGCGGTCCTGCACGCCGGGATCACCTTCGCGCCGACCGTGGGCCGGCTGCTCGCGGCCGAGCTCAGGACCGGCGAGCCCGCCCCCGAGCTGCGCCGCTGCCGGCCCGTGCCGGCCCCGTGACGCCGGCCGCGAGCCGGCCGGCGAGCGCGTCCAGCAGCAGGTCGAGGGCGGCCGGGTAGGCGCTCTCCACCATCTCGCTGGCGAGCAGCGGGGCGGCCTCGGCGACGTGCGGGTGGGTGGTGGCCGGCAGCCGCCCGTACGTCGAGCGCCACACCTCGTCCTCGGCCCGCAGCGCCGCCCGGGGCAGGGCCAGCGACGCGGCGTCCAGCGCCGCGAAGGCCAGCGTCTGGTCGATGAACGCGTGGTAGATCCGGACCGCCTCGGGCACCGGCAGGCCGGCCCGGCGCAGCACCCCGAGCACCGCCTCGTCGGCGGCCAGCTCGTTGGCCCGGCCGGTGACCCGGCTGGTGGTCAGCACCGCGGCCTGCGGGTGGGCCAGGTAGGCCCGGTGGAAGCGCAGGCCGAGCGCGCGCAGGTCGTCGCGCCACACCCCGGTGGGTGACCAGCCGGCCAGCGCCTGCCCGATCAGGGTGTCGCCGATCGCCAGCGTGAGGTCGTCCATGCCGCGGAAGTAGCGGTACAGCGCGCTCGGGTCGCAGTCCAGCGCGAGACCCAGTCGGCGGGCGCTCAGACCGGCGCTGCCGTGCTCCCTGAGCAGGCGTAACGCGGTGTCGATGATCAGTGTCTCGGACAGCACGGTGCCCGAGCGGGTGGGCCGGCGGCGGCGCCGGTCGCCCTCGCTGACCACGGCCTTCGGCATGGCGGAACCTCGACCTTCTTATGCCAACACAGTTGACCTTACACGTACCCGGAAAGTTTGATCTGTGGCGGGGCCCCACAACCTTTTGATCCGAAAGGCAAGGAAAGGAGCAGGTCATGCGTGTCCTGCTGGTAGGAGCGGGCGGCGTCGGCACGGCGATCACCCGGATCGCGGCGCGGCGGCCGTTCTTCGACGAGATGGTGGTCGCCGACTACGACCGGGACCGGGCGCAGGCCGCGGTGACCTCGGTAGGGGACCCCCGGTTCCGGGCCGCGGAGGTGGACGCCTCCGACCCGGCCGCGGTCGTCGCGCTGCTCCGCCGGACCGGCTGTGACGTGCTGCTCAACGCCACCGACCCGCGGTTCGTGGTGTCGCTGTTCCAGGCGGCCGGCGAGGCCGGGGTGACCTATCTGGACATGGCGATGTCGCTGTCCCAGCCGCATCCGTCGCAGCCCTACGAGAAACCCGGCGTGATGCTGGGCGACGCCCAGTTCGCCCGGCACGAGGAGTGGGCCGCCGCCGGCCGGCTGGCGCTGGTCGGGATGGGCGTGGAGCCCGGGCTGTCCGACGTGTTCGCCCGGTACGCCGCCGACGAGCTGTTCGACGAGATCGACGAGATCGGTGTGCGGGACGGCGCGAACCTGACCGTCGACGGCTACGAGTTCGCCCCTTCGTTCAACATCTGGACCACCATCGAGGAGTGCCTGAACCCGCCGGTGGTCTGGGAGAAGGGTCGTGGCTGGTTCACCACGGCGCCGTTCAGCGAGCCCGAGGTGTTCGACTTCCCCGAGGGCATCGGTCCGGTGCAGTGCGTCAACGTGGAGCACGAGGAGGTGCTGCTGATCCCGCGCTGGGTGGCGGCGAAGCGGGTCACCTTCAAGTACGGGCTCGGCGAGGACTTCATCCGTACGCTGCGCACCCTGCACCAGATCGGCCTGGACAAAACCGACGGGGTGATCGTGCCCGGACCGAACGGCCCGGTCACCGTGTCCCCGCGCGACGTGGTGGCGGCCAGTCTGCCCGACCCGGCCACGCTCGGCGAACGGATGCGCGGCAAGACCTGCGCCGGCACCTGGGTGCGCGGGGTCAAGGACGGTGCGCCGCGCGAGGTCTACCTCTACCACGTGGTCGACAACGAGTGGTCGATGGCCGAGTACGGGTCGCAGGCCGTGGTCTGGCAGACCGCGATCAACCCGGTGGTGGCGCTGGAGCTGGTCGCCAGTGGCGTGTGGCGGGGCGCCGGCGTGCTCGGCCCGGAGGCGTTCCCGCCGCGGCCGTTCCTGGACCTGCTCACCGCGTACGGATCGCCGTGGGCCATCCGGGAGCAGTCCGCCCTCGCCGCGACCGTCTCCTGAGGAATCCCGCACCTGGATAGACGTGGATATCGGTGGGAGGATCACGGCATGAGGCGGCGAAATCTGGCCGACGTCTTCAGCCGGCGTTACGACGAATACTTCCGTGACCGCTCACCGATTCCCTTCGAGATCCAGACCCGGGACGGCGCCATCCTCCCGTTCGGCGTCACCGAGTCCGCCCCGGCCCGGTTCCGCATCGTGGTCCGCGACGACCCGGGCCACGATGCGCTGGCCACCCTCGACCAGCTGCGGGTCGCGGTGGCCTACCTGGGCGGCCACCTCGACTGCGAGGGTGACCTGGGCGCGTTGCTGAACATGCGCAGGTTCTTCTCCGACATCCACCCGATCGCGTTCCTCGGCCGCTGGGCGCCGTCGCTGTGGCACGGCCGCACCGACCACGACCGGCGGGCCATCTCCCAGCACTACGACGAGGACTCGGATTTCTTCCTGACCTTCCTCGACACCCGGCACCGCTGCTACACCCAGGGCGTCTTCGCCGGCGACGACGAGGTCCTGGAGGACGCGATCACCCGGAAACTCGACATCGCCCTGGACGACATCGGGGTGAAACCGGGCGACCGGGTCCTCGAGGTCGGCGGCGGCTGGGGCGCCTTCTCCGAGCACGCCGCCCGGCGCGGCATCGACGTGACCACGGTCACCCTGGCCGCCGAGTCGGAGAGATTCCTCACCGACCTGTTCGCCCGGGAGCACCTGCCGGTCACCGTGGTCCGGCAGCACATCCTGAAGTACGACTCGCCCGAGCCGTACGACGCGATCGTCAACATGGGCGTCACCGAGCACCTGCCGGACTACCGGGCCACCCTGCAGACCTACGCCCGGCTGCTCAAGCCCGGCGGCCGGGTCTACCTGGACGCGCTCGCGATGCGCCGCAAGCACACCGCGTCGACCTTCTTCAAGCAGTACGTCTACCCCGGCCGGTCCGCGCCGCTGCTGCTGCACCAGTACCTGCGGCAGGTCGCGCACTCGCCGTTCGACCTGCTCAACGTCGAGGACGACCGGCACAACTACTACCTCACCTGCCGGGCCTGGGCGCAGCGCCTGGACGCCCGCCGGGAGGAGATCGTGGCGCGCTGGGGCGAGGAACTCTACCGCCGCTTCCGGATCTTCCTGTGGGGGTCGGCGTCCGGTTTCGACACCCGGCTCGTGCAGGCCTACCGCTGGACGCTGCAGTACAACCCGATCTCCGCCTGACCGCCGTGGTGTGTGACTTTCGGTGCGTTATGCGCCGGAAGTCCACACATCCGGGTAGGGTCGGGCGAGCCAGCCGTGATCAGGCGGCCCTGCCTGATCGGAGCCTGCCGTGCCGACGCTCGACGCCAACCCGCTGACCCCGTTCGTCGCCTCCAGCGCCGTCGGCTATGACGGCCTCCGGCTGGTCCGCCCACCCTTCCTGCCCGAGCTGCGGCTGCACCTGGCCGACGACGCCATCGTCCTGCAGGCCCGGCTGGAGTCGCAGATGGGCTCCGGGCACACCCCGTTCTGGACCAGCGCCTGGGCCGGCGGCCAGGCCCTGGCCCGCTACCTGCTGGACCACCCGGACGCGGTGGCCGGCCGGCGGGTGCTCGACGTGGCCTGCGGCGGCGCGGTGGCGGCGATCGCCGCGGCCAAGGCCGGCGCCGCCCACGTCACCGCGAACGACATCGATCCGTACGCGCTGGCCGCCGCCGCGATGAACGCCGACGCGAACGCGGTCACCCTACGCCTGGTCGAGGGCGACCTGCTCGACTCCGACGCCGGCGACGCCGAGGTGGTGCTGGTCGGCGACGGCCTCTACGACCGTGAGCTGGCCGCCCGGATGCTCGCCTTCCTGCTGCGGGTGACCGCCCGCGGCGCCCGGATCCTGGTCGGCGACCCGGGCCGCGGACACCTGCCGGACTGGTGGCTGCCGGTGCTGACCAGTTACCGGATCGCCGGCCTCGGCGCCGCCCAGGACGCCGGAATCACCGAGGTCGCGGTACTCGGGACCGCCCACTGACCCCGCGCCATGTTAGGGTTGCCCCGTTGCAGCCCGATTCTGCGACGTTCCAACGCCTGATGGGCATCTCGGCCCGCCAGGCGTTTTTGTTTTGGTCAGATCGATCGGGTTCTGACCAGTCAGCAGGGGGAGTAAACCCAGATGAGCACCGGTACCGTGAAGTGGTTCAACAGCGACAAGGGCTTCGGCTTCATCACCCAGGATGACGGCGGCCCGGACGTGTTCGCCCACTTCTCCAACATCGCGGCCTCCGGCTTCCGGAGCCTCGACGAGAACCAGCGCGTCGAGTTCGAGGTCACCCAGGGCGCCAAGGGCCCGCAGGCGGAGAACATCCGCCCGCTCTGACGTCGCATGCTGCCCGGCGACCCGGTTCGGGTCCCCGGGACAGATGGGCGGCCGGCTGCCACCGGTTGAGATCCGCGGTTCTCCGCGTGAGCTCCCGGGGCGGCCGGCCGCTCTCTTTTTCCGCGCGAGACACCCGGCCGGCCCGTCGCCCGGCCGGGGTGCGGCGGGGCCGAGGGTGGCCGCCGACGGCCTACTCTGTGGTGGGCTGTGCCGCCCGCTTCGGACCGCGTTCGGAGGGTCTACCCGGGATGCCGATCAGGGCGCTACGTCGCGACGATCCCCGCCGGCTGGGCCGGTACGAATTGCTCGGGCTGCTCGGTGAGGGCGGCATGGGCGCGGTCTACCAGGCCCGCGACCCGGACGGGCGGATCGTGGCGGTGAAGGTGATCCGCCCCGAGTTCGCGGCGGTCGACGAGTTCCGGGCCCGGTTCCGCAGCGAGGTGAACCGGGCGCGCGAGGTGCCGCCGTTCAGCACCGCCGCGGTGCTCGACGCCGACCCCGACCATCACCCGCCGTACCTGGTCGTGGAGTACGTGGACGGGCCGAGTCTGGCCGAGGTGGTCGCCGAGCAGGGCCCGTTGCGCGGGGGAGCGCTGCACAGCGTGGCGGTCGGGGTCGCCACCGCGCTGGCCGCGATCCACGGCGCGGGCGTCGTCCACCGGGACCTGAAGCCGACCAACGTGCTGTTCGCCCTCGGCTCGCCGAAGGTGATCGACTTCGGGATCGCCCGGGCGCTGGAGTCGACCAGCGAGCACACCCGCACCGGTCAGATGGTCGGCACGATCGCCTACATGGCGCCGGAGCGGCTGGACGGCCCGGACCGGCCGGTCACTCCCGCCGTCGACGTGTTCGCCTGGGGTGCGGTCGTCGCCTACGCCGGCACCGGCCGCAACCCGTTCGCCGCCGAGTCGTCGGTGGGGACGGCCGCGCGGATCCTGACCGCCGAACCCGATCTCGGCGGCCTCGCCGATCCGCTGCGCGCGGTGGTGCGGCGGGCCCTGGCCAAGGACCCCGCCGACCGGCCGACCGCGTCCGACCTGCTCGACCTGCTGGTCACCCGGCCCGGCACCAACGGCGCCCGGCCGGTGCCGCGGACCCACCCCGACCGGGCCGCCGGGCGGGACACCGGGCGCCGCCGGACCGCCGTCGCGGCCGGGGCACTCGTGACGGCGGCCGCAGCCGCCGGACTGCTGCTGTCCGCGCCGTGGCGCCCCGACCGCGCGCCGGGCGCGACCGGGTCGGCGGCGCCGTCGGCCTCCCGGCCGACGAGTGTCGCACCGTCGCGGAAGGCCGGGCCGGTCTCAGACGTCCGGCTGGTCGACAAGGGCGACTCCGTCGAGCTCAGCTGGAAGTTCGCCAAGGGCAGCAAGGCCACCGTGGTGATCGCCGGCGCCCGGGCCGGGAAGGCGCCGGAGCGGTTCCAGGAGCTGCCGGCGGGCGCGACCGACTACGCCGTGTACGGCCTTCAGGAGGACCAGAACTACTGCTTCACGGTCGCTTCGAAGGACACCGCGGACACCGCCGAGAAGCTGTGCACCCGGCGGTGAGGTGCCGGCGGGTTGTACGGTGGGCGGGTACCGCTCGGTAGCGGGTCGTCCATTGTCTGCGCTCTCTCAGCGCCCGCGTGGAAGGTCCGCCCATGTCCGACATCGTGATCCGCCTGTTTGCCCGGGCCGACCGGGAGCAAGTCACCTCCCTGGTCAACGCGCACATCGCCGCCGTGATGCCGGGGGTGTCGGTGTCCGTGCAGACGGTGCTCAGCCAGCTCGAGGCCGAGCCGGGGGAGTACCTGGTGGACCGGTGGGTACGGGACCGGGTCACCCTGGTCGCCGAGCAGCGCGGCCGGGTGGTGGCCGTCGCCCACCTGCTGCGCTACTCGGCCGGCGAGCAGACCGGCGAGTGCCTGCGGGGCGCCGGGGAGATCCGCTGGCTGGTCTGCTGGCTGGACGCGCCGGGCTGGCCGGACGCGATCGAGGCCGGTGACACGCTCGCGGTGGCCTGCCACGCCCAGTTCCAGCGCTGGGGCGTCACCCGCAGGCTGGCCGACGGGGCGCTGCCGGCCCCGGGCGTCTACGGCGTGCCGGAGCAGTGGCCGCACATCAGGGCGATCTACGAGCGGATCGGATTCCGGCACTCCGGACGTACCGAAATCGTGTTCGTGGTCCTGGTCAGCGGCCTGGAGCGGCCGGCGGATCCGGTGGCCGGACTGACCGCTCGCCGGACGATGGGCATCAACGGGACGCGGTTCACCGCGGTGCTGGACGGCGCCGACGTCGGCTACGTCGAGGTGGACACCAATCTGGACGCCGGGCCCCGGGTCTCGCGGGTCGGCACCTGGGCGGACGTCGGCAACCTGTGGGTGGAGCCGGCCTGGCGGCGCCGGGGTGTCGGGCGCTGGCTGCTCGGCGTGGCGGCCGGCTGGCTGGAGCTCGGCGGGGTGACCCGGCTGCTGGACTACGCCGACGAGGACGAGGACGACTACGCCGGCTTCCTCACCGCCTGCGGCTTCACCGAGCTGACCCGCACCGCGCGCGGTTTCGTCGGCGGCGACGGTCCTCGCAAGGGGCGCACCGAGGCGTGAACGCGACAGTTCGCCGGCGGTCCGCAAGCCTACGCTGCGAGCCATGTCGGAACGCAATCTGCTCGTCGACGTCTACTCCGGTGACCTCGGCGGCAAACCCAACTGGGAAGCGCTGGTCGACGCGCCGAACGTGGTGGGCGCGATCCTGAAGGCGACCGAGGGCACCACGTTCCACACGTCCTGGTTCGACGACAACTGGCCGGCGGTGCACGACCTGGTCCCGGACCGGTACGGCGACACCTGGCTGCGCGGCGCCTACCACTTCCTCAAGTTCGATCAGGACGGGGCGGCGCAGGCGGACTTCTACCTGCGGACCGTCGAGAAGGCCGGCGGTTTCGACGTCGGCGACATCATTCCCATCGTCGACGTCGAGCTGGGCGGGGAGAACAACAGCAACCGGACCGCGACCGCCGCGCAGATCGTCGAGTGCACCACCGCGTTCGCCGAGCGGATCCGGGAGCAGGCGAATCAGCAGACCATGCTCTACGGCAACGGGGCGATGCGGGACAAGGGAATCACCGACCGGATGGGCTGCGACTGGCTCTGGGTGCCGCGCTACACCGCCCAGCTGCCCAGGAACATCTACGAGCGGGCCGGCTGGGATCTCGGCTCGGTCGCGATGTGGCAGTACTGCGGGGACGGCACCGGTTTTCTCGCCGGCTATCCGACCCGGTTCGACGGGTTCGGCGCGGTCGACATCAGCGTGGTGCTGTTCGACACCCTGGCCGACTTCCGGAACAAGGTCTGCGGCCAAGTCATCGAGATCGAATGACGAAGGGGGGCCCGTCCGGGCCCCCCTTCGGCGAAACCGTCAGCCGTTCGCGATCTCGGTCATCTCGTCGCGCGGCACGACCTTGACCCGCTTGCGGCCCTGCTGCTCGCCGAGCGCGATCTCGTGCGCGTCCAGCTTCTGCCAGCCGGTCCACGTGGTGTAGGGCAGACCGCGCTGCTCCAGGTAGGTGATCACCTCGGCCGGGTCGTGCTGCGGCGCCTGGTCCAGCCGGTCCATGTCCTCCAGCAGGCTGGCCACGGTCTCGCCGGAGCAGCCCTTGGTGTGGCCGATCAGGCCGACCGGGCCGCGCTTGATCCAGCCGGCCACGTACATCCCGGGGATGTGCTCGCCGTCCAGGTCGAGGACCCGGCCGGCGGCGTGCGGGATGGTGCCGGTCTTGGTGTCGAATGGCAGGTCGGGCAGCGCGCTGCTCAGGTAGCCGACGGCCCGGTAGACGGCCTGGACCGGCCAGTCGGTGAACTCGCCGGTGCCGCGCACCCAGCCGTCGCCGGTCAGCTCCTGGGTCTCGGTGCGCAGGCCGACCACCTTGCCGTCCTCGCCGAGCACCTCGACCGGGGCCTGCAGGAAGTACAGGTGCAGGCGGCGCGGCCGGTCCCGCGGGTCGCGGACCGCCCAGTTCTGCAGGATGTCCACGCACATCTTGACGTGCCGGGTCTGGCGCATCGCCTCGAGGCTGCCCTCGTCGAACTCGATGCCCTCCGGGTGGATGATCACCTCGACGTTCGGCGAGTGGTCGAGCTCGCGCAGCTCCTGCGGGGTGAACTTGACCTGGGCCGGGCCGCGCCGGGAGAACAGGTGCACGTCGGTCACCGGGCTCTGCTTGAGCGCCTGGTAGACGTTGTCCGGGATCTCGGTGACCAGCAGCTCGTCGGCGGTCTTGGCGAGGATCCGGGCGACGTCGATGGCGACGTTGCCGGCGCCGATGACGGCGACCTCCTTGGCCTCCAGCGGCCAGTCGCGCGGTACGTCCGGGTGCCCGTTGTACCAGGACGCGAAGTCCGCGGCGCCGAAGCTGCCCTGCAGCTCGATGCCCGGGATGTCGAGCGCCCGGTCCTTCTCGGCGCCGGTCGCGATGATCGTCGCGTCGTAGAAGCGGCTGAGCTCCTCCGGCTTGACGTCGACGCCGTACGCGACGTTGCCGATGAACCGGATCCGCGGGTTGTCCAGCACCCGGAACAGCGCGGTGATGATCTCCTTGATCCGCGGGTGGTCCGGGGCCACGCCGTAGCGGATCAGGCCGTACGGCGTGGGCAGCTTGTCGAGGATGTCGACGGTGACGTCCGGGTTGGCTTTGATGAGGTGGTCGGCGGCGTAGATGCCGGCCGGGCCGGCTCCGATGACGGCAACCCTCAGGGGGCGGTCCATGGTCGCGTTCCCTCACTCAGTCGTCGCGTGCAACAGCCGCCCAGCCAAGATCGGCCGCCGGGCGAAAGGGAACTCTAAAACTTCAACCTAGGTTCAGATCAAGTTTCGTCTCACCGGCCGTTCGCGCAGCGCGCCTGCGCGAACGGCGTTTGTGCAGCTAGTGAGCTTGTAAGGGCGGCCTAACCGCTACGGTCCGTGACATGTTTCACTACGGAAGAATGGCCACCTCGCCGTAGAACCGCTTGATCTTGCGGACCGCCTCCTCGAAGCCGTCGAGATCCATCGGCTTGGTGACGAACGCGTTCGCGTGCTGGGTGTAGCTCGCGGTGATGTCCGGCAACGCGGTCGAGGTGGTCAGCACCACGACCGGGATGCTCTTCAGCGTCTCGTCGCTCTTCACCTGGGCCAGCACCTCGTGCCCGTTCATCCGGGGCATGTTCAGGTCCAGCAGAATCAGGTCGGGCCGGGTGGCGTCGGCGTACTCCCCGCGCCGGAGCAGGTAGTCCATCGCCTCGCTGCCGTCCGAAACGCGATGAACCAAGGGCTGCGGCTCGGCGGTGAGCAGCGCCTCCTCGATCATCAGCGTGTCGGCGTCATCGTCGTCGACGATCAACACATCCAGCGCTTTGTTTGCCATGCGGCAAATAGTAGGGGATGCGGTTCTCGTTATGCTGACGCCGCCGGATGACATCACAAGGGGGCGACGTGGCGCGCACGACCGTACAGGACGTGGCCCGCGAAGCCGGCGTCTCGGTGTCGACCGTCTCCCGCGCGCTGACCGGCGGCACGGTCAGCGCGAGCACCCGCGAGGCGGTGCAGGCGATCGCCGCGCGGCTCGGCTACCAGCCCAACCGGGCCGCCCGGGGACTGATCACCGGGCGTACCGGAAATCTGGGGTTGATCGTCCCGGACCTGCGCAATCCGTTCTTCGCGGACGTGGCCAAGGGGGTGACCGCCCGGGCCCGCGCGGTCGACTACGGGGTGTTCATCACCGACACCGACGAGGACCCGGTCGCCGAGCTGGAGGCGCTCGCCTCGCTCGGCCGCAACACCGACGGCGTGTTGCTCTGCTCGCCCCGATCACCCGACGCGGACCTGCGGAAAGCGGCCGACCCGGCGACCACCGTGCTGCTGCACCGCCGGGTGCCCGGGCTCTCCTCGGTGGTGGCGGACATCGCCGACGGGATCGGGCAGGCGGTCCGGCATCTGATCGCCTCAGGTCATCGACGGATCGCGTACGTCGGCGGGCCGGAGGACTCCTGGGCTGCCCGGCAGCGCCTCGCCGTGCTGTCCGAGGTCCCCGAGGTGATGGTGCTCGACCCGGTCGCGCCCACCTTCGAGGGCGGCCTGGGCGCCGCCGACCCGGTGCTGGCCGGTCCGGCCACCGCGGTGCTCGCCTACAACGACCTGGTCGCGCTCGGCCTGCTGCACCGGCTGGCGGCCCGCGGGGTGCCGGTGCCCGGCCGGATCAGCGTGGTCGGTTTCGACGACGTGAGCCTGGCCGCGATGAGCCACCCGCCGCTGACCACGGTGACCGTCCCCAAGGACCGATCCGGATCGGTCGGCCTCGACCTGCTGCTCGGCCACACCGGCGCGCCCGGCGACCAGATGATCCTGCCGACCCACCTCGTCGTTCGCGGTTCCTCGGACGCGCCCCCCTCTTGATCAGCGGGAACGGCTAGCATCGCCCGGTGCGAATTCGACGTGGACTGCTTGCCGGGGTGCTGAGCCTGTTCGTCGCCGCGACACTGGGCGCGTGTGGCGGCGACGACGCGCCGGCCGATGCCGCCGCCGGCTCCACCGTGGCCACCTCCGCCCCCGTGGTGCCGGCCGCCTCCACCGGCACCCCGGTCTCGGTGGCCCCGTCGCCTGCCGCGTCGCCGAGCAAGACGCCGACCAAGCAGCCGGTCAAGGAGTCCACCCTGCCCAAGCCCGGCAACCCGGCCGGCAGGGCGAGCATCCCGGCCGAGGCCAAACCGGTCGACACCAGCAAGCCGGACCGCACGGTCGGCAAGGGCACCCCGGCCAGCTGCACCTCGGCCGCCGTGGTCAAGGCGGTCGCGGCCGGCGGCATCATCACCTTCGACTGCGGGCCGGCCCCGGTCACCATCACGATGACCAGCACCGCGAAGGTGGTCAACGCCAAGACCAAGATCGTCCTTGACGGCGGCAACAAGGTCACCCTGAGCGGCGGCGGCAAGCGCCGGATCCTCTACATGAACACGTGCGACGAGGCGCAGGGCTGGACCACCTCGCACTGCTACGACCAGGAGACGCCCCGCCTGACCGTGCAGAACCTGGCCTTCACCCAGGGCAACAGCACCGGCGACAAGTCCGACGGCACGCAGGGCGGCGGCGGGGCGATCTTCGTCCGCGGCGGCCACCTCAAGGTGATCAACTCGCGGTTCACCGGCAACCGCTGCGACCGCACCGGCCCCGACCTGGGCGGCGCCGCGATCCGGGTGCTCGAGCAGGGCGGCGACACCCCGGTCTACGTCGTCGGCAGCACGTTCACCGGCGGCAGCTGCTCGAACGGTTCGGCGCTGTCCAGCATCGGCGTCTCCTGGACCGTGCTGAACAGCTACTTCTCCGGCAACAACGCGGTCGGCAAGGGCGCCAACCCGGCCCGCTCCGGCACCCCGGGCGGCGGCAGCGGCGGTGCCATCTACCTCGACGGCAACAAGTTCACCCTCACCCTGGACGGCACCCTGATCGAGAACAACAAGGCCGTCGAGGGCGGCGGCGCGATCTTCTTCGTCAGCAACGACCGCACCGGCACCCTGGTCATCCGCAACTCCAAGCTGCGCCGCAACCCGAGCGCCGGCTTCGAGACCGACGGCCTCCCCGGCATCTTCTACCTGGGCAGCGGCAACCCGAAGATCACAAACTCAAAGCTCTCCTGAACCCCATTTTCGTACGCCTCCGTCCCGCCGAGCCCCGCCCGCGCGAGGCGGTCCCGGCCCGGGGCCGCACCGCGGCTCCGGGTCCGCCCGTGGTCCAGACCGCGGCAAGCCGCACCTCGAACCGGACCACCCGCCTCGGCCTCAGAACCCGCGGCGCGGGGCGGTCCGGACCGAGCGCACCCTCCGCCCGACGGCTCGCCGTGCTACTGGCCGACGGCTCGCCGTGCTACTGGCCGACGGCTCGCCATGCCCCTGACCGGCAGCTCGCCGTGCCGCTGACCGATGAAAGCGAACCACTGCCTCCCGAAACGCCGGGCAAGACCGCGTCGGTCCCCGCGCAGCGCCGAGTCCAGAGGGCCGGGCGCCCCACCACCGGCCCGGTGCCCGACCGGACATTTGGCCCGAGCGACCCCCGCGACGCACCTCGCCCGGATCTGACCGAGGTCCTGTCACCTGGCATCCTGGCGGCGGCGCTACCGGTCGCCGCCGCGGTCTGTTGGGCGCGCGTGCGGCTCCGCGAACACACCACCGCCCAGGTTCTCGCCGGAGCCGCGAGCGAAGTCGGCTCAGCCGCGCGTCATCCACATCAGCGCGTTGTCCACAGCCCAACCGCGGGTGATCTCGCTTCCGCGTCACACTGTCTTCGGGCGGCTCCCCCTGGGCGGGCGGGGACTGGGAAGTGGCAGGGTCAGACCGGAATCGACCAGCAGGTCATGGCGTCTGAAGACCAGTGAAGCGGCCCCACGAGCCCGTCGAGACCGGGTCAGGCGGGCGCCGCGGCGTCCTGGCCCGGTGCCGCCTGCCGGTCGGGCGACTTCTGCCGCGGAGCATCGCCGGGTAGCAGCGCGGCCAGCACCACCATCAGCCCCGCCACGATCACGATGCCGATGAAGATCCGGTGCACCGCCGTCGTCAGTCCCGCCGGGGTGACCGCTCCGGAGCCCAGCACCGCGTTGGCGACCGCGCCGAAGACCGCTACGCCCAGGGCGCTGCCGACCGAACGCAGGAAGATGTTGTTCGCGGTGACCACGCCTCGTTCCGCCCAGCCGACGCTGGACTGCGCGGCGATCAGCGTGGGTGATGAGGTGAGCCCCATGCCCAAGCCGATGATCGTGCAGTAGCCGGCCACCTCGAACAGGCTGGAGTGCCGGCCGAGCAGGAGCAGCAGCCCCGACCCGGCGAACACCAGCGTGGTGCCGGTCAGCGCGCACACCCGGAAACCGAACCGCAGGTACACCCGGCCGGACTGGCTCGCCGCGATCGGCCAGCCCAGGGTGAGCGCGGCCAGCGCCAGACCGGCCACCAGCGGTCCCGCCCCGAGCACCTCCTGCGCGTACGTCGGCACGTACGAGCTCAGGGCCATCAGGATGGCGCCGACGCAGACGGACAGCTGCCCGCTGGTGACCAGCAGGCGCCGGCGGAAGATCCAGAGTGGCAGGACCGGCTGGGCCGCCGTGCGCTCCACGAACCCGAACGCGATCAGCAGCAGCACCCCGAGCCCGAGGATCGCGACGCTCGCCGGTGACGCCCAGCCCCAGGCCTGGCCGCCCTCCAGGACACCCAGGATGAGCAGGGTCAGCCCGACGGTGAGCAGGGTCGCGCCCCGATAGTCGACGACCGCTCGCGCGCGCCCCCGGTCCTCGTGGAACCTGCGCATGATCATCCATGCGGCCAGCAGGCAGAGCGGGACGTTGACGAAGAAGATCCAGCGCCAGCTGACGTACTCGCTGAACACGCCGCCCAGCGTCGGGCCGACGACCGAGGAGACACCCCAGACGCTGGCCACGTAGCCCTGCACCTTGGCGCGCTCGGCCACCGAGTACAGGTCGCCGACGATCGTGATGGCGGTCGGCTGGATCGCCCCGGCGCCCAGACCCTGCACCACCCGGAAGGCGATGAGCAGCCAGATGTTCCACGCGGCGCCGCAGAAGATCGAGCCGAGCAGGAACAGCGCGATGCCGAACAGGATGACCGGCTTGCGCCCGAACATGTCGTTGAGCTTGCCGTAGACCGGCACCGACACCGCCTGCGCGAGCAGGTAGATCGAGAAGAGCCAGGGGAACTGGTGGAAACCGCCGATGTCGCGCACCACCGACGGCACCGCGGTCGCGATGATCGTCGAGTCGATCGCGATCAGCGCGGTGGCGAGCATCATCGCGCCGAGCACCGCACCCCGGTCGCCGCGCAGGCCAATTCTGTCGTCCGCCATCACCGCCACCCTAATCCCGGGTCGGCGCCGGCCCGGCGGCGGGCGAGCCGCAGCCGGTGAGCGACCGCGGCCCGGGGCGCGGCCTCAGCTTGGGGCCGGCGTGCTCGCGGCGTACCGGAAATCGGATTTTGATGTCGGCGCCGGCCTGCCTCTAGCGTCGGACGCATGCCCGAGATCCTCACCCCCGAGTCGCCCGGCTACGACCAGGTCCGCCGCCCGGTCAACCCGGCCTTCCAAGACGTCCGGCCCCGGCTGGTGGTGCGCTGCGAGTCGGTGGCGGACGTGGTCGGCGCGCTGGCCCACGCGACCGCCACCGGGCTGCGGCTGGTCCCGCGCGGCGGCGGGCACTGCTTCGCGGGCCGGTCGTCGACGGACGGGATCCTGCTCGACCTGTCCCGCCTCGACGGCATCACGGTCGACGGCGGGATCGCCACGATCGGCGCGGGCGCCCGGCTCGCGCAGGTCTACGCGGCGCTGCACGGCCACGGCGTGACGCTGCCGGCCGGGTGCGGCCCGACCGTCGGGATCGCCGGGCTCACCCTCGGCGGCGGGATCGGGCTGCTCGGCCGGCGGTACGGCCTGACCTGCGATCGGCTGATCGGCGCGCAAGTCGTGCTCGCCGACGGCTCGGTGGTGGAGTGCGACCAGGACCGGCACCCGGACCTGTTCTGGGCGCTGCGCGGCGCGGGCGGCGGGCAGTTCGGAGTGGTCACGGAGCTGCGCTTCGCCACCGTGCCGGAACCTCTGACCACCCGGATCTCCGCGTGCTGGCCGGATGCCGACGTCGCGGAGCTGGTCTCCGCCTGGCAGGCGTGGGCGCCGGACGCGCCCGGCGACCTCACCGTCAACCTCACCCTGGTCGCCGAACCCGGCGCGCCGGTGGTCGCCACCCTGTTCGGCGCCGCCACTCTTGCCGAGGACGTGACCCGGCAGCTGCTGCGGGACTTCACCGACCGGCAGGCCGACCTGCGCGGCGGGCTGCCCTTCCACCGGCTGAAGCAGACCTTCCTGGATCCGGAGCCCGCCCCCGCCCACCGGATCCGGTCGGAGTTCTTCGCCCGCGCACTGTCCGACGACACGCTCGCGGCCCTGCTGGATGAGGTCGGCAGTGCGCCGACCCGGCGGCAGCTCACCTTCACCGCGATGGGCGGCGCCTACAACCACGTCCCCGAGGACGCCACCGCCTTCGCCCACCGCGGCGAACGCTTCCTGCTCGAACACCTCGGTGCCCCGGCCGACCGGTGGATCGACCGCTCCTGGGCGATCACCCACCCGGACGGCTCCGGACGGGTCTACCCGAACTTTCCCGACCCGGCCCTGGACGACTGGCCGGCGGCCTACCACGCCGGCAACTACCAGCGCCTGACGGCGGTCAAGCAGACCTACGACCCGCACCGCTTCTTCGACTTCCCGCAAGCCGTCTGAGCGTGCTCGCGCCGTGGTCTTGATCCGGGGTCAGACCCAGCGGGTGCCCAGCCACATGCGGGCCCACCAGCTGTCGTAGGGGATCACCTGGTCCACGAAGATCGGCCAGAAATACGCGAAGCACAGTGCGACCGCCACCACATACACCGCGGCGATCGTGATGCCGGTGGACTTGAACTCGGCGATGAGGACGCCGAGGACGTAGACGACGGCGAGGATCAGGAACGGCAGGGCGGGCAGGACGTAGAACGAGAACATCGTCCGGCTGTCCGCGACCGCGTAGTAGAACCACGGGAGCAGGCCGGCCAGCGCGCTCACGACGATCGCGTAGGCACGCCAGTCGCGGCGGGCGATGCCCAGCCAGATCAACGCGAGCAGCGCCGGCAGGAACGACCACCAGAGGATCGGGGTGCCGAGCAGCACGATCTCCTGGGCGCACTTCGCGGCGCCGCAGCCGCCCGGGGTGGCGAAGTCGAACGGGACCGGGCGGCCGAGCAGCAGCCACTGCCACGGCCAGGACTGGTAGCGGTGCGGCTTGGTCAGGTCGCTGTGGAAGGTGTACGCCTCCGAGTGGTAGTGCCACAGGTTGAGCAGCGCGCCCAGGATCGGCGGCTCGCTCATCCCGTTGTCGGCCCGCCAGTGCCGGTAGAAGCCGGTGTCGGTGACCAGCCAGCCGGTCCAGGTGGCCAGGTAGAAGACGGCGGCCAGGGCGAAACTGGTCAGCCCCCAGCCCAGGTCGGCGAGGAAGGTGAACGGGCGGCCGGCCGAGCTGCGGGCCCGCACCCGCCACACCACGATCAGCCCCGCGAAGACCGGCAGGAAGAACAGCGCGCTCCACTTCACGCCGCAGGCCAGGCCGTAGAGGATCCCGGCGGCGAGCAGCCACCAGGGCACGATGCGGCGTTCGATCCCGGTCTCCAGGGCGCGCAGCAGGCTCCGCCGGTAATGGTCCCGGTCGAGCACCATCGCCGCGAAGGTGGCCAGGATGAACAGGCCGAGGAAGATGTCGAGCAGCGAGGTCCGGGACAGCACCAGCTGGAAGCCGTCCAGGGTCATCAGCAGCCCGGCCAGCCCGGCCAGCACGATCGAGTGGAACAGCCGGTAGGCGACCCGGATCAGGATCAGGATCATCAGCGTGCCGGCGACCGCGGCCGGGAACCGCCAGCCCAGCTCGGTGTTCCCGAACGCCTTCTCGCCGAGCGCGATCAGCCACTTGCCCAGCGGCGGGTGCACGACGTAGCCCGGCCCGTTGGTCTTCTCGTCCCACTCGACGCCGTGCTGCAGCATGTCCCACGCGTCGGTCGGATAGTAGATCTCATCAAAGATCAACTTCTTGGGGTACGTGATGCCGCTCAGCCGCAGGATCGCCGCAACCGTCACGATCACCCCGGTGACCAGCCACGAGTACGGATCGAGTCGGCCGTCCAGCCTCGACAGCCGCCGCCGGACAAGGTCGGGTACCGCCGTGATCATCCGGCGATTTTAGGGGGTCGGCGCCTGAGCGGGTTGTCAGAGCCCGTCGAGCATCGGCCGCCGCCGGCCGTTCCGGCGGCGGGGCTGTAGCCGTTCCCGGCGCCGGGGGCGAGGCGGCCGTGGGTCGTTCGCCGCTCGCAGTGTCTGCCGGCCCAGCTTGTCGTCGAGGAACAGGAGGGCGGCAGCGGCTTCGATGCGGACTTCGTCGCTGTAGTAATCGGTGAGGACGATGTCGCGGAGCACCGGGCCCGCTGTGGTGTCGCCGAGGCGGATCAACATGTCCGCTGCCGTCGTCCGGCAAGCCGTGGGCAGATCCCGGTCGGCGGCTATGGTGCGGATCGTCTCGGCGCCTTCGTCAGACTTGCTGCGCGCCAGCACCCAGGCCTTCTCGAGCCGCCGGAAAATCTCCTCGGCCGGGCTGCTGGCGGGAGTGCGGGCCGCCACCTGGGTCGGCGCGGGTGTCACCTCGGCCCGACGAGCGACGAGGCGGCGTTCCGCCTCGCGCCGATCGAGTTTCTTGAGCCCTGGGTCGGTGGTCATGCGTTCGAGGGCGAGGAAAGCGAGCGGGTCCTGAAGGCGTTCGAGGGCATCGATCGCATCGAACCTGTCGATCGGGCGGCAGTTCCCGGCCAGGGCGATCTGGTGCAGTACCTGGATGGCGTCCTCGTCGCCGTAGACAGACAGCGCCTGGGCGGCGATGCGCCGTTCGCTGGTGGAGGCCCGTACGTCGTGCAGCGTGTCCCGGTGAACCGCCATGGTGAGCCGGGAGTCGCCGATGTCCAGCGCCGCGGCGGCCTGCATGCGCTCTGTCGGGGTCAGCGCGCCGGTCTGCAGCATCTCGTCGAGGGCCTCCCGGACCCCCGGCTCGCCGAGCGAGACCAGAGCGGCCTCGAAGCGAGCGTGCAATTCGGTGCCGTGCAGGGCGCAGTGCGCCATGAGTTGTCGAACATTGGCCGGCGCCGGCATGCTGACCGTGGCCGTTCGCGGCCGGGGAAGCCTGCGGAGCATGAAGACGGCGAACTCAGGGTCGAGCTTCTCCACCCGACCGATCAGGTAGGCGCGTGCGTCCACCGACTGGAGTGCCTCCACACTGAGCTCCCGGATCGTCCTGCGGTGTCGTACGGGCTCCTGATCGAAGAGCACTGCCGCCAGCTTGCAGCGGAAGGCGAGTGGCTCGGTACGGTCGTCGAGCAGCTCTTCGAGCCGGCGACGGAGCCAAGGTCGTGCGGTCGCGATGCCGAGCAGGACGGCCAGGCAGTCGGCGGTGGTTTCATGGTCATGCCTGGTCCGGGTGAGAAGTGCGTCGGCGACAGCCTTCTCCACCTCTGGCTGGACCGCCATGCCGTCGGCGAGAATTCGCCCTGCGCCGACCGGGTCCGCAGCGGCACCGGTCAGCAGCCTGGCGACCACCCCTGAGATGTCGTTGGCACGGCGAGCCAGGCAGAACAGCGCGTAACTGCGGCGGGCCGGATCGGCGAAATCCAACCGCCAGCGCACCTCGTCGAAGGCGCCGCCCGCCGGATCCGCGGCGAGGTACTCGGCGATGCTGCGATGGATGAAGGCGATCCCGACACTCTGTGGGACGGTCAGCGAGGTGGCGATCAGTCGCTGACGGAGCGTGTTGAGGCGATCGAACCGCGTCGTACCGGAAAGGATTTTGGGGGTGCAGGCGGACTCGGCTCGCACGACGGCCTGCGCGAGCGGATTGAGACGACCGGACGAGACGGTGGCGGAAGCGGACACGACCAGCAACTCGTCGATGCGGCCGTCCACCCGTGCGGCGAAGGCGGTCAGTTCCGAGGTGGCCGAGACCGGCCGAGGACCAGCCGGCATCCGGTCCAGCGGGATGGACCGGGCGCGGCGCAGTACCCGGATGAAGGCGCGGTACAGGTCGGTACGGTCGGTGGGCAGATCCGCCCCCCGATCGTTTTGATAGATCGTCGCCGCCATGGTGGCCATCAGCGGGTTTCGGGCCAACCCGCCGAGTCCTGCGGCTTCGATCCGGCTCAGAAATCGCGAAGCTTCCCCCGCGGTCTCCGCCTTCGAGGCGTCGGACGGCGCCTGATGGGCGAACCACGCCTTGGCGAACAGTCCCAGCCCTTCTGGATCGAACTCCTCAAGGTGGAACTGCCGGGCTCCTGACTCGACCAGGGGCGGCAGCTCGCCCGGCGGCAGCGATCGGGAAGTGATCAGGAAACGCACCCATCGGGGACGGGACGACACCTCGTGGCTGAGCAACCGCAGCACCCGGGCCCGTTCCCGCGGGTCAACGATCTCGTCGATGCCGTCGACACAGACCAGCCAGGCGGCGCCGGGGAAAGGCGGCCGGGTGAGCAGTCCGTGAGGCGAGGCCACCGGGTCCGGCAGTCCCAGGGACTCCTCCAGCGAGGCGGTGACGAGCGAAGTTGCTGGCGCGCGCAGGGCGACTACGCCGTCATACGGTGGTCCGATCCGGGTGCGCCAGCGTGGGGCGTTGAGCCACCAGGAACTCGTATCCACGACCAGCCGGGCGGCAAGAGTGGACTTGCCGCCGCCGGGGCCGGCAGTGAGGACGACGTGCCGATGCCGGCTGATCATGGTTTCCGCGCGGATCCGCGGTTCGCCGGCGTCCGCGGCGCCCCGGACGAGCTGACGTACGTAGACGTGGAGTGGATCGGCCGCGGTGCCGGTCAGGTCGTACATCTGATCGCGAGCGGCCGACAGTTGAGCGGTGAGCAGAGCGTTGATGTCGGTCGAGGCGGCCGGTGCGCGAGACCAACGGACCAGCCATCGGATCAGCGCCGCAAACGCGACCAAGCCGAGGACGAAACCGATCATGGGCGGGTACAGCCTCGGCAGGCCCAGGCGAGCGGCTGCCCTGGGGCCTGCCCAGGACACGGCCACCGCCAACGATGCGGGTAACAGCACCGAAACGGACAGCGACCAGAGATCGGAGCGGGTCCGCGTGGCTGGCGGCGCCTGCCGCTGCTGCCGGGCCGCCAGGACGGAGAGGATCAGCGACGCGATGCCGGCCGATGCCCCGACGATCGAGCCGGCTTTGTCGGCCACGCTCAGCCACGTGGCGTCCGCAAGCGACACTCGGAAATTCTACTGGTCGCACCGGCGATCTGGCCGCTTCGGATCCGGCCGGACCGTCAGGTCACCGCGCCCAGTTGCCACGGGACGAACTCGTCGCGGCCCAGGTCCAGGTCCTCGCTTGCGGTGAGCTTGCCGGAGGCGACGGCCAGGATGGTTTCGAAGATGTCGGCGCCGGCCGCCTCGATGGTGGTGGCGCCGGTGACGATGCCGCCGGTGTCCAGGTCCATGTCGTCGCGCATCCGCTCGAAGATCTCCGAGTTCGTGGCGATCTTGATGACCGGGGCGGGCTTGCCGCCGAGCACCGAGCCGCGGCCGGTGGTGAAGCAGACCACGGTGGCGCCGCCGGCGACCAGGCCGGTGACCGAGACCGGGTCGTACCCCGGGGTGTCCATGAAGGTGAAGCCGGGCTCGGTGACGCGCTCGGCGTACTCGTAGACCGCGGTCAGCGGCGCGGAACCACCCTTGGCGACCGCGCCCAGGGATTTCTCCAGGATCGTGGTGAGCCCGCCGGCCTTGTTGCCGGGCGACGGGTTGTTGTCCAGCGTGCCGCCGCCGGCCTCGACGTACTTGTGCCACCAGGCGATCCGGTCGAGCAGCCGCTGCCCGACCTCCCGGCTGACCGCCCGCCGGGTGAGCAGGTGCTCGGCGCCGAAGACCTCGGGAGTCTCGGCCAGCACGGTGGTCGCGCCCTGGGCGACGAGCAGGTCGGAGGCGTGGCCGAGGGCCGGGTTCGCGGTGATCCCGGAGTATCCGTCGGAGCCGCCGCAGTTCAGCCCGAGCACCAGCTTCGACGCGGGCACGGTCTGCCGGCGGCGCTTGTCGAGCCGGTCCAGCATCCCGCGAACGGTCTCGGCGCCGGCCCGGACGGTGGCCCGGATGCCGCCGGTCTCCTGGATGGTCATCCGCTCGATCAGCGTGTCGGCCGGCGCGTCCAGGTCGGCGAGCAGCGTCTGCACGCCGAGCATCTCGCAGCCGAGTCCAAGAACGATCAGGCCGCCGATGTTCGGGTGACCGGCGTAGCCGCGCAGCGTGCGCCGCAGGATCTGGCCGCCCTCGCTGGCCGGGACCATGCCGCAGCCGGAGTCGTGGGCGAGCGCGACGACGCCGTCCACGTTCGGCCAGGCGTCCATGACCGGGCCGCGGAACTGGTCGGCGATCATCCGGGCCGTCGAGGCGGAGCAGTTCACCGAGGTCACGATGCCGACGTAGTTGCGCGTGCCGACCGTGCCGTCGGCCCGCGGGAAGCCCTCGAAGGTGCGCGCCGCGGCCGCCGGGGTGATCGTCACGAGCCCGGTGCCGAACTCGTAGTCGTGTTCGACGGCGTCCATGCCCAGGTTGTGCGCGTGCACCTGCTCACCGGCCCGGATCGCCGCCGTCGCCCGGCCGATGACCTGCCCGTACTTGCGGATCTGCGCCCCCGTGGCCAGATCCCGCAGGGCGATCTTGTGGCCGCGCGGCACCGGCGTCAGGACGGTCAGCTCGCGGCCGTCGTACCGCAGCACCCGGCCCTCGGCCAGGTCCCGGGTGGCCACCGCGACGTCGTCCCCGTCGCGCAGCAGAAGGGCGGCTTCCCGCAGGTCGGCGGGCTCGGCATGGTCGGGCATGGGTGCCTTCCTGCGGTCCGTGACAGTTAGTGGAAACGTTTGCATCGACATCCTGGCACGTCAGCCCGCGCCGCGTCGAGATGGCACACTGTGCCGATGGCCCGGCTGTCCGAGGTGGAGTGGTTGCTGAACGACCTGTGCGTGCGCCTCGGCTTCTGCCTGCCGCCGGCCGCCGCGCGGCGCCTGATCCAGTCCCCGCCGGCCGACGCCGATGCCTTCGCCGAGGCGGTCTTCGAGGCCGAGGGCATGCCGCAGCCGGCAGTCCACCACAGCGACCTCCACCGCCGCGTGCGCGCGCTGATCGCCGAGCACATGTCCCGCTGGCCCTGATCAAGACCCTGTTCCGGTACGGCCTCAGCGTTGAGTCCCGTGCCAGTCCATGCGCTTGGTAGTCGTCGGCGCCTTCCTCGCCCGCGAGAGCCGCACCCCACGCCGCTGACATGCTGTCGGCGCGCAATCCACATCAGCGCGTTGTCCACAGCCCCGCCGCGTGTGAGCACCTTTTCGGGCCAGACTGGCGTCAGGGACTGCCCCCTGGGTGGGCGGGGACTGGCTGTGCCGGCGGGGACTGGCGGGGTGGGCGGATCGCCTCCGGCAATCTCGGACCGACGGCGGGCGGCCGCGTGCTCACGACGTACGAAAGCCGAAGGTCTTGTCCTGGCGGAGTCGGACCGGTCGGCTGCTATTCCTCAGTGGAGCCGCGTCCTATCATCTGCGCTGGTGGTGATCGCAGCAGCGGGAGACAGAGCCGAGTGAGCGTTCCGAGATGGATCCGGTCGTATGCCGGCCCGGCCGTGGTCAGCGTCCTGCTGATCGGCGCCGTGGTGGGCGGGGTCCAGCTGCGGTCCGGCGAGGACGCGGCGAAGGCGAGCGGCTGCCGCGCCGACCCGGCCGCGATCCGCGCCATCCGGGCCGAGCCGATCCTCACCCAGACCCCGCGCCTGGCCCGGCTGGACGACCCGGTCGAGGGCCTGACCTGCGGCACGCCGAGCTCGTTCGGCTCGGTCAGCCGCCGCCTGACCGCCCCGCCGACCGGCACCGACGTGGCGGAGTTCTACGCCGGCCTGGCCGGGCGCACCGGCTGGAAACCGTTCGAGTACAGCAACTACCTCTACTCGGCGACCAAGGAGACCGGCGGCTGCCCGTGGTGGTTCCTGCTGCGCGCCGAGGGCGACGCCTACCAGCTGCGCGTCATGTACCAGCCGGCCGGCGTCCCGGCCACCGACTGCGCCTGGGCCACCACCGAGCCGATCTTCCTCCAGGCCACCATCCCGGTCGGGAGGTGACCCGGGGAGCCGTCACGGCCGGGTGTCGCCGGCTCCGGTGCGGCGCTGCGCCTCGTCGACCGCCTTGTCGATGTGCTGGCGGTACTTCCCGCCGGTACGGTTGTCGATCTGGTCGCCGACCTTCTCCAGGGCCTGGTCGACCTGCTCGTCGTGCTTGTCGATGAAGTCCTTCGCCTTGTCCAGAAAACTCATGATCGCAACCCCCTCGACGCTCTGACCGGCAGGTATGCCCCGTCCGGGCACACCCAAACCGCCACGCCGCGTGGCGGCGTCCGGACGCGCCGCACATGGCGTACGCAATACCAAGGGTGACAGAAAGACGTGCCGCGCCGCCCTCTAGAGTTTGCGTCGGTTCGGCACGCGGTGTGGAAACGAGGCGACATGCGCTGGCTGCGAGGGCTCGGTAAGAAGCGGATCGAGCAGGATCCGATGCGGCAGCAGCAGCTGCTGGGAGAGCTTCGGCAGCGGTTCGGCCCCCACGCCCCGGGCAAGCTCGCCGACCAGGCCGGCCAGGCCGCCGCCCTGCTCGCCGGGGTCGATGGGGTGATCGTCGCGGCGACCGTGTTGCACGAGTTCGCCGACAGCGCCTATGCGAACGTCGCCGCGCAGAGCGCCGCCCTCGGCATGCCGGCCGACCGGCGCAACTACCGGCCGCTCTGGGAGGCCGCCGGCAAGCGGCTCCGGTCGCCGCTGTTCGCCGCGCCGCACGGCCTGCATCCGTACGTGCATGTCGCCGCCGCGGTCCAGGCGGTCGGCGCCCAGCCCGCCGACACGGTCCGGGCCACCGCCACGGTCCCGCTGCTCACCCACATGTTCGAGGTCCTCGACCTGACCCTGGCCGGCTGGGAGTACGGCCGGATCCTGGTCGACGTCGACGGCGCCACCCTCGCGGTCAACCTGATCACCGCCGCCACCGCGATCCGCAACGAGATGTCCGACCCGCCGCCGCTGCCCGCCCCGGCCCGCACCCAGATGCGCAGCAACAAGAGCGTCAACGTCCTCGACCCGGCGGTCAGCCGCATCGTCGGCCAGTGGAACCCGGGCAAACAGATGCGCGAGTGCCTCCTGGCCTGACCCTTCCCCGGTACGTCCGCCGCGCTCGCCTCGCGCCGCCCGCGCGAGGCCGCTGCCACTTCGGTCGCGGCCGCGCCGTAAGCCCCCGGCTGGCTTTCAAGGGTGTCTCGAGCCTCTCGAGACACCCTTGAAAGCCAGCCGGGGACCGCGACTGGCCTGCTCGCCGAGGCTTCGCGGCCAGGGGAGTCGGAAGGGCGAAAAGGCTCAACCGGGACTGGTGGGCGCCGATATGCGCGGGCAGTCCACGGAAGGAGACGACATGGCGCAGGACGCACCACGAGGCGTGCCGGCGCGCGCCGACGGCTGGCGGCCCCAGGACGCGGTGCTCAACGGCCTGATCCACAAATCCATCGAGCAGGCCTACCGGCGCAACTCGGAGACCGGCAGCATGACCGCGTTCTTCGGCGGCGGGCTGGTGCTGCTCGTGCTCGGGGTCATCATCGCGGTCGGCAGCGGCAACCCGGCCATGGCGGTGCTCGTCGTGGTGCTGCTCGCGGTCGGCGGGCTGGCCTACGCCGGGATGAACGCGCCGGCGCCGAAGGTCGACCCGATCCGGATCCTCGACGTGCTCGGCGGCCCGGGCAACCTGCCGGCCGGCTACCTGGTCTACCCGGGGGCCTGGCGGGCCGGCATGCCGGAGTACCTGAACAAGGTCTCCGACCGGCAGCTGTCGATCGCGGCGAAGCTGTGCCGCGAGCACCCCGGCTCGGTCGCCGACCTGATCCGCCTGGTGATGACCGCCGAGGCGCACGCGCACGAGCACGCCTTCGGCAGGTCGGTCACCGAGTCGGACATCTACCGGTTCGCGCACCGCGCCACCATGGAGTGGGCCCGGGTCGCCCCGGCCCCGATGCTGGTGGAGTCCTGACCCGGCTCAGTCGTAGGGCGCGGTCTGCGCGACAAGGAATCTGAAGCGATCGGCCGCCGGCGTCAGCCGGCGGCCGTTTCGCGATGTCAGGCCGACGACCCGCACCCCTGAGGTGCGCCGCACGGCACGGTTCGCCGGGCTGCGGTCACCCCGTTTGCGGTACGCCGCGAGCACCGCTCGCCACCGGCCGCGCCGCGCCGCGCGGCCCGGACCCGGCGGCCGAGGGACGGCGCCGCCGATCAGGCGGGCTGCCGCGTGGCCAGGCGGCGCGTCCCGGTTAGACCAGTGCCGGCTGCTGCTCCCGGGCCGGGGCCGGGGCGTGGCGGAAGTGGGCGACGGCCAGCAGCAGGCCGCCGGCGGCGAGGGCGACGCCGAGCCAGGCCGAGGACAGGTAGCCCCAGCCGGCCGCGATCGCCGCGCCGCCGATCGCGGCGCCCAGGCTGTTGGACAGGTTGATCGCGGACTGGTTGATGGCGGCGCCCATCAGCTGGGTGCCCGGGGCCGCGACCATGAGCTGGCCCTGCAGGGCCGGGACGATGAACAGGCTGGCCGCGCCGACCAGGAACGCGCTGGCGAACAAGCCCACCGGGTGGTTGGCGAGCAGGCCGAACAGGGCGACCGAGGCGAGCAGGCCGGCCAGGCCGCCGAGGACGGCGCGGCGCAGGTCGCGGTCGGCGGCGATGCCACCGGCCGCGATGCCGGCGGTCATGCCGAGGCCCATCACCGCCAGGATCCACGGGACCCGGTCGGCGGGCAGGCCGGTGACGTGCGTGGTGACCGGGGCGACGTAGCTGTTCACCGCGAAGAAGCCGGCCGGGCCGACGGCGACGACCGCGGCGGCGAGCCAGACCGTGGGGGAGCGGAAGGCGGACAGCTCGGCGCGCGGCGAGCCGCCCGGCGCGGCGGCGACCGGCGGGACGACCAGGGCGGCGGCGAGCAGGGTGAGGGCGAAGACGGCGGCGACCGCGAGGTAGGCCACCCGCCAGCCGTGCGCCTGGCCGAGGCCGGTGATCAGCGGGACGCCGACGATGTTCGCCGCGGTCAGGCCGCCGATCACCAGGGCCACTCCCTTGCCCTGGTTGCCGGGGCCGAGGATGGTCGCGGCCAGGATGCCGGCCGCGCCGAAGTAGGCGCCGTGGGCGAGCGCGCCGAGGAACCGGCCGGCCAGCACCAGCTCGAAGGTCGGGGCGAGCGCGGACAGCGCGGTGCCGCCGGCCATCAGCGCGAGCAGGCCGAGGACCAGGCGGCGGCGCGGCACGCGGGCGGTGAGCGCGGCGATGGTGGGCGCCCCGGCGACCACGCCGAGGGCGTAGATCGTGATCATCCAGCCGGCCTGGGCGACCGCGTCCGGGGCGGAGGCCGCGTACCGCCCGGGCAGCAGGTCCCGGGCGATCTCCGGGAGCAGGCCCATGGCGACGAACTCGGTCAGGCCGAGGCCGAAGCCGCCCAGGGCGAGGGCGAGCAGGGCCGCCCAGCGGCGGCCGGCGGTGAGGGTCTCCACGGCACCGGACTCTAGAACGTTCTAGTAGACGTGCGCGAGCGAACGTTCCCGGCGTCACAGCGCCTAAGATCGGCGGATGCGCAGGCCCACCCTCGCCGATGTGGCCGCCGAGGCCGGCGTCTCGGTCGCCCTGGTGTCGATCGTGATGCGCGGCGCGCCCGGCGCCGGTGCCGCCACCCGGGAGCGGGTGCTGGAGGTGGCCCGCCGGCTCGACTACCGGCCGGACACCCGGGCCCGCCTGCTGCGCAGCGGCCGCAGCCAGCTGCTCGGGGTGATGTTCGACGTCCGGCACCCGTTCCACGTCGACGTGCTGACCGGGCTCTACGACGCGGCCGGCCGGGCCGGTTACCAGCTGACGCTGAGCGCGGTGACGCCCCGGCGCGACGAGCGGACCGCGGTCGCCGAGCTGCTCGACGACCGGTGCGAGGCGCTGGTGCTGTTCAGCCCGGAGCTGCCGGCCGCCGAGCTGGCCGCGCTGGCCGCGAGCCGGCCGGTGGTGGCGATGATGCGCACCGTGCGGCGGCGGGACGTGGACGTGGTGCGCACCGACGACGCGCTCGGCTCGCGGCTGGCCGTCGACCATCTGGTCGGGCTGGGACACACCCGGATCGCCCACATCGACGGTGGTGCGCGGCACGGTTCGGCCGAGCGACGGCGGGGGTATGAGGAGGCCATGCAAGGGCACGGGCTGACGTCGTACCGGAAAATCATCCCCGGTGGATCCGGTGAGGACGACGGCGCCCGCGCCGCAGCGGTCCTGCTCGACGAGCTGCCGACGGCGGTGACCGTGTTCAACGACCTGAGCGCCACCGGTCTGCTCGACGTGGTCCGCCGGCGCGGGGTGCGGGTGCCGGAGGAGCTGAGCGTGGTCGGGTACGACGACAGCAGTTTCAGCCGGCTCGGGCACATCGATCTGACCACGGTCGCACAGGACATCGGCCGGATGACGACGGACGCGGTCACCCGTGCGGTGGACCGGATCGAGGCGAGGGCGGTCGCCACGCGGGATATCGTGGTGCCCCCGCGACTGGTCGTCCGCGGCACGACGGGTAAGGGGAGTCAGCACAGGTGAGCGACGTCTTCGCCGCCGACGCCGAGGTCGGCCGGGATCTCGCCGCGGTCGACTGGGCGGCGACCCCGGTCGGGCCGCCGGAGGGTTGGCCGCAGAGCCTGCGGACCGCGGTCAGCATCCTGCTCTCGTCCCGGTTCCCGATGTGGATGGCGTGGGGGCCGCAGCTGACCTTCTTCTGCAACGCCGCCTACCGCCGGGACACCCTGGGCCGCAAGTATCCGTGGGCGCTGGGCCGCCCGGCCAGCGAGGTGTGGGCGGAGATCTGGGGCGACATCGGCCCGCGCATCCAGAACGTGCTGGACACCGGCCAGGCCACCTGGGATGCCAGCCTGCTGCTGTTCCTGGAGCGGTCCGGCTACCCGGAGGAGAGTTACCACACCTTCTCCTACAGCCCGCTGCACGACGACGACGGCGTGCTGGCCGGATTCCTCTGCGTGGTCAGCGAGGACACCGACCGGGTGATCGCCGAGCGGCGGATGGCGACGCTGCGCGACCTCGGCTCGGACCCCAGCGTGATCCGCACCGAGCAGGAGATCCTCACCTTCGCCAACCAGCAGCTGGAGCGGAACCTGCGGGATCTGCCGTTCACGCTCACCTACCTGTTCGACGAGACCGGGCAGGCCCGGCTGCGCTCGTCGTCCGGGATCGCCGCGGACCACCCGGCCGCGCTGAGCATGCTGGCCGCGCCGCCGGAGCCCGGGTTGCTCACCCTGGCCCAGCCGGACCTGCCGGCCGGGGCCTGGCCGGACCCGCCCCGGGAGGCGCTGGTCGTGCCGCTGCTGCGGCAGGGCGACGAGCCGTACGGGTTCTTCGTCGCCGCGCTCAACCGCTACCGCCCGGTCGACGACGCCTACCGCGGGTTCGTCGAGCTGACCGCCGGTCACCTGGCCGCCGGGATCGCCAGCGCCCGCAGTTACCAGGCGCAGCAGCGGCGGGCCGAGGAGCTGGCCGAGCTGGACCGGGCGAAGACCACGTTCTTCTCCAACATCAGCCACGAGTTCCGCACCCCGCTCACCCTGATCATGGGGCCGCTGGACGAGCTACGGGCCCGGCTGGCGGGCGCCGACCAGGAGATCCTCGACGAGCTGGACGTGATGCACCGCAACGGGCTGCGGCTCGGCAAGCTGGTCAACGCGCTGCTCGACTTCTCCCGGCTGGAAGCCGGCCGGATGCAGGCGCACTTCGAGGCGGTCGACCTGTCCGCCACCACCGCCGAGCTGGCCAGCGTCTTCCGGTCGGCGATCGAGCGGGCCGGGCTCGCCTTCGAGGTGGACTGCCCGCCGCTGCCCGAGCCGGTGCTGATCGACCGGGGCATGTGGGAGAAGGTCGTCCTCAACCTGCTCAGCAACGCGCTGAAGTTCACCTTCGACGGCTCGATCCGGGTGTCGGTGCGCGCCTCGGCCGACCACCGGGCGGTGGTCACCGTCGCCGACACCGGGATCGGGGTGGCGCCGGCCGAGATGCCCCGGCTGTTCGAGCGGTTCCACCGGATCGACAACGCCCGGTCCCGCTCGCACGAGGGCAGCGGCATCGGGCTGGCGCTGGTGAAGGAGCTGGTCGGGCTGCACGACGGCACGATCACCGCGGACAGCGAGCCGGGGAAGGGCACGGTGTTCACGATCCGGCTCCCGTTCGGCTCCGGCCCGGTAGTGGCCGACGGCGCCGCGACCGCGGTCTCGGCCACCGTCGAGCCGTTCCTGCAGGAGGCGAACCGCTGGCTGCCCGGCGACGCGCTGTTGGAGACGCCGGTGGCGAGCGGGCCGGCCGGCGACGCGGCCGACGTCGTGGTCGCCGACGACAACGCCGACATGCGCGACTACCTGACCCGGCTGCTGCGCTCGGCCGGGCACCGGGTCACCGCGGTCGGCGACGGCCGGCTCGCCCTGGAGGCGATCCGCGCCGACGCGCCCGACCTGGTGGTCAGTGACGTGATGATGCCCCGGATGAACGGGCTCGAGCTGGTCGCCGCGCTGCGCGCGGACAGCCGCACGGCCGGCGTGCCGGTGCTGCTGCTCTCCGCCCGGGCCGGCGAGGAGGCGTCGATCGAGGGCCTGGAGGCGGGCGCCGACGACTACCTGTTCAAGCCGTTCTCGGCGGCCGAGCTGCTGGCCCGGGTGCGGGCCAACGTGGAGCTGGCCCGGCTGCGCAATCACCACGCCCGGTGGCGTACCGCGCTGGTCGACTCGCTGCAGGAGGCGTTCTTCGTCTGCGACGAGGACGGCGCGGTCATCGAGATCAACGCCGCTTTCACCGACAAGCTCGGCTTCGGCCCGGAGGGGCTCCCGTACGCCCCGGTCCACCCGTGGTGGCCGGACGCGGAGCGCGAGCCGGACGCCCACGCCCAGGTGCGGGCGGCTTTCGACCTGCTCATGCAGCAGCGGCACGGCGACTACACGATCCCGGTCCGGCACCGGGACGGGCACACGCTCTGGGTGGCCGCCGCGTTCAACCACGTGCGCGACCCGGAGAGCGGCCGGGGCGTGATCGTCGGGACGTTCCGTGACGTGACTGACGAGCACTACGCGATCCAGCGGGAGACCGCCCTGGCGGCGCTGAGCGTGCGGCTGTCCGAAGCGGACCACCTGGCCGACGCGGTGGCCGGGGCGCTCGACGAGCTGCACGGGCTGTGGCAGGCGTCGTACGTGCTGGCCGCCGTCTTCGACAGCGCCGGCGAACCCGCCGTGATCAGTACCGACCCCGCCTTGACCTGGGCCGGCCTGCCGCAGGACCGGCTGCTCACGCTCCGCGACAAGCCGCTGCTCACCCCGGTCACCGAGCACAACTCGGGCGCCGGGATCAGCCTGGAGCACCCGCAGGGCACCATGGTCCTCTGGGTCGAGCTGAGCCACCGCCGCCCGTTCACCGAGCAGGACCAGACGCTGCTCGCGCTGCTCGCCGGGCACCTGGCCCAGGGCCTGCGCCGGGTGCACCAGATCGACCAGCAGCGGGAGACCGCGCTGGCCCTGCAGCGCGCCATCCTGGGCCCGGCGCAGCTGCCGATCGGGTTCGCGGTCCGCTACGAGCCGGCCACCCGGCCGCTCAAGGTGGGCGGCGACTGGTACGACACCATCCCGCTCCCGGACGGCCGGATCGGCCTGGTGGTCGGCGACTGCGTCGGGCACGGGCTGCGCGCCGCCACCGTGATGGGCCAGCTGCGCTCCGCCTGCCGGGCCCTGCTGCTGCAGAACACCAGCCCGGCGCAGACGCTGACCGCGCTCGACCGGTTCGCCGCCCTGCTGCCCGGGGCGAGCTGCGCCACCGTGTTCTGCGGCGTGCTCGACCCGGCCACCGGCCACCTGCGCTACTCGGCGGCCGGGCACCCGCCGCCGATCGCGGCGCTCGCCGACGGCACCACCCACCTGCTCGACCAGGGCCGGTCCCGGCCGCTGGCGATCCGCCCGGACCAGGCCCGGCGGGAGGCGGAGTTCGACCTGGCGCCGCGCACCACCCTGCTGCTCTACACCGATGGCCTGATCGAGCGACGCCGGCAGCCGCTGACCACCGGCATCGACCGGGCCGCCGAGGCGGTCCAGTTGGGCCGCCGCACCCCGATCGAGGACCTGGCCACCGAGGTGATGGAGCGGCTCGCGCCGGCCGGCGGGTTCGACGACGACGTGGCGCTGCTGCTCTACCGCCAGCCCGGCCCGCTGGAGATCGAGTTCCCGGCCGAGTCGTCCCGGCTGGCCCCGATCCGGACCGCGCTGCGCGGCTGGCTGGAGAGCTGCGGGGTGGACCAGGTGACCGCGCAGAACGTTCTGGTCGCGGCCGGCGAGGCGTGCGCCAACGCGATCGAGCACGGACACCGCGACCTGACCGGCGGGCTGATCAAGCTGCGCGCCGCGGCCACCGCGGACATGCTGCGGCTGATCGTCTCGGACACCGGCCGGTGGAAGGTGCCGCGGCCGGGTGACAACCCGCACCGCGGTCGCGGCATCATGCTGATGCGGGCCTTCATGGGTGACGTCACGATCACCACCGGGACCACCGGGACCATCATCGACATGCAGACGAGGATCGCCTGATGACCACCGCGCTCACGCTGACCACGGGCCAGGACGCCGCCGGCGCCGTCGTGCTCACCGCGGTCGGCGAGATCGACATGAGCAACGCGGAGTCCTTCGCCGCGGCGCTCGGCGAGGCCCGCCCGGTCGACGGTCAGCCGCTGCTGGTCGACCTGACCGCGGTGGAGTATCTGGACAGCGCGGGTCTGGCCGCGCTGTTCGAGCACGCCGAGCGGATCGAGGTGATCGCCGGGCCGCTGCTCTCCCCGTTGCTGACCATTTCCGGTCTCGCCGATCTGACCACGGTCCGCAGTCGCTGACTCGCCGGCGGTTGCTGTTGGTTTTTGTTCGGATACTGTCCGAGCTGCCCGTTATCTAGCCGTTAGCGGCAACCGCCTTGACGGGACTCCCACGGGGAAGGTTGACTCTGCTTGTTCGTGAGCGAACACGTCAGAATATGTTCGAGCTTCGAGGAGGCCGGATGCGCGCGGCCCTCACCGTCCACCGCTCGGTCACCATCTCCGCAGCTGACGACCCCCTCGTCGTCTACACCTACGGCGCTCCCCGCCCCGGCCTGACCGGCGGCCGCCTGCCCGTCCCGGTCAGCTGGCAGCCGCCGCTGGCCGACCCGGGGACCGCCACCCACCTGACGCTCACCGAGCTCTCCGCCACCCCGGCCGGCGCCACCGTCGCGCACCACCTGAGCTGGCCGGCCATCGACGAGTGGCGGTCGCTGACCGCCGCCCCGGCCGGCCGGGGCTGGCTGCTGCTCCTGGAGAACACCATCACCAACGTGACCGGCCGCCCGCTGCCGCTGACCGGCCCGGCGCTGCGTCTGCCGGGGATCGCCGCCCGGCCCGCGGCCCGCGCCGAGTGGCAGGCCGGGCACACCCCGGACGCCACCGTCGTGGTGGTCGACGACGCCGCCAACCTGGCACACCCGCCGCGCTGGCCGGCCGGTCTCAGCCCGGCGCCGTTCGACGCCGCCGGGTTCGCGCTGCGTCCGGGCCGCACCATCGCCTTCCGGTACGCCGTGGTGATCGCCCCGGCCGGCCACGCCGCCGCGCCCCTGGCCGACCTGGGCCGCGCCGCCCTGTCCGGCCCGCTGCCGGCCCGCGCCGACATCTGCCCGGGCGAGCGCCCACCGCGCCGCCCGGCCGCCGCTCCAGTCAGCGCCGGCGTCCCGGCCGGGCACCGCCGCGCCCCCCGCTTCTGCCCCGCCGACCACGCCGGCCCGCCCCGGGACCGCGGCTAGCGCGCGACCGCGTGGCGCGCCTCGATCGCCTTGACCGTGTTGTGCAGGGCCTTGCCCAGCGCGCCCTTCGCCACCGAGCCGAGCAGCAGCCCGGTCACCTTGCCCTTGAGGTTCTTGCCGTCGCGCACCACGACCGCGTCCAGCCGGGTGGTGCCGTCCGGCAGCGGCGTCAGCGTGTAGGTGTGCCCGGAGTTCCCGCCCCACAGGTTGGAGTCGGTGGTGGTCATCACGATGCGGCGCGGATCCGACCAGTCGTAGCGCAGCCGCTCCCAGACGCCGCCCGCGCCCTCGGTGACGTCGGCCCAGTCCGGGCCGGAGCCGTGCACCCGCAGGCCGGCGTCCGAGCTGTTCGCGAAGAGCTCCTGCCGCCCCGGGCCGAAATCGGTGATCCCGGCCAGCAGCTGCTCGGGCGTCGCGGTGCTGGTCTCGGTGAAGTGGATGGTGGACATGGCCGGCTCCCTCGGATCGGGCTCTCTCTGACAGCTGGAAGACTGCCCGTCACCCGCCCCGCTTCGAGCCCGTGCCGGCCCCTGGTCACCCCCGGGCCGGTCCCTGGCCGGCCCCGGGCGCGCACCGGACCGCGGGCCCGCGCCGGGCTTCTTTCCCCATCTTTCGGTACGCCCGCCGCTCCGCCGTGCCACGCGTTGCGAGGGGTGGGCACGCTGAGCGGATGCCGATCGTGTTGCGACTGCCGTTCCGGGGGACCTGGCTCGTCGAGAACAGCCCGGCGCGCCGGGTGCCCAGCCACGGGACCGCGGCGTTCGGGGCCAGCCACGCGATCGACTTCGTCGCGGTGCGGGACCGGCGGACCGCGCCGGTGCGGGACTGGCGCAGCGTGCTGGGTGTCGAGCCGGTCGACCGGTTCTACGGCTTCGACCAGGAGATCCTCGCCCCGGCGGGCGGCCGGGTGCGCGCCGCGGAGGACGGGGTGCCCGATCTGGTGGCGCGGCGCTCGCTGGTCTCCCGGGCCGGGTACGCGCTGACCCAGGCGGCCCGGGCCCGGGCCGGCGCGCGGGGACTGGCCGGCAACCACGTGATCATCGAGCTGGCCGAGGGCGGGTTCCTGGTGGTGGCCCACCTGCGGCAGGGCACGGTGGCGGTGCGGCCGGGGGAGAGCGTGGCGGCCGGGCAGGTGCTGGGGCGCTGCGGGAACTCCGGCAACTCCACCCAGCCGCACGTCCACGTGCAGGTGATGGACCGGGCCGACCCGTTCACCGCGGCCGGGGTGCCGATCCTCTTCCGGGACTTCCGGATCCACGGCCGGGACGGCGCCGCGGAGACCGTCGGGTTCGGGGTGCCGGACACCGGGGACGTCGTCGAACCGGTCGGTGGGCACGGGGCTCACCGCGTACCGGAAAGCCTGTGAAGGAAAGAAGCGAGGCCGGGCACCGGGCAAGCGCCGGCGCCCGGCCTCGGCGCCGGTCAGGAGATCGGCTCCTCCAGGACGTAGCGCTTGGCCAGCCCCTGGCCGAAGTCGACCTCGACCTCACGGCGTGCCACCAGCACCGCGTTGTTGCCGCGGACGGCGTAACCGACCTCGGACGACTCCGGCACCTCGCGGACCGCGCTCGGCACCCGCCCGCTCGACGCGGCCCGGCGCAACCGGCGCTGCAGCGCCGCGCTGAACAGCTCCTCGACGTCCCGCTCGGCGTTGCCGGGCGGGGCGGCCGGGGCGTCGCGCAGGTCGGCGACCGGCCGGGTGGAGTCGGCGATGGCGGTCACGTTGCGCTCGTTGTCCACCCGCACCTGCAGCCGGCCCCGGTCCGGGCTGACCACCGGCGTGCCGTCGATCAGCTGGACGAAACCGACCGTGCGCTCCCGGATCCGCGGCTCCACCCGCTCGTCCGCGGAGGCGCCGGCGTGCCGGTCGTAGCGGATGTGGTCGACGGCCAGCTCGGCGTGCTCGGCGAGCCGGTACTGCTCGACCGCCCGGCGGGCCACGGCGACTGCCTCGTCGTCGGTCAGCTCCTGGTACGTCTCGGCCGGCGGGGCCAGCGTGATCTCCCGGGTGCCGCTCGCGCCGAGCACCACCCTGGCCGAGCCGTCGAACCGGTCGGTCCAGGCCGCGGCCAGGTCGTGGACGCCGGCCGGGCTGAACTTCGCCGACCGGGTGCCGCGCGGCACGGCCAGGGTGCGGGCGCGCAGCGACGCCCGGTCGTACCAGCGCCACCACCACCAGGCGGTGTTCGCCCGCCCGGCGTCGAACAGCCGCTCGTTGAACAGCCGGTCGGTGGCCTCGGCCTGGGTCGCCCCGCACGCGGTCACGGCCGGCTCCTGGCCGTGGCTGATCCGCCAGGAGGCGTCCAGGAAGGCGGTGCTGAACGACTTGCCCTTGTTCCACTCCTCGAAGAAGTACCGGCCGTAGTTGCCGTTGTCGACGCTGACCGTCTCGTAGCCGAGGATCATCCGCAGCCCGAGGTTCGCGGTCGACCAGGTGCGGATCGGGCTGTGGCCGCCCTTGACCCGGACCGACTCGCAGGTGGACCAGAACACGTACCGGGCGTACTCGTTGCCCAGCCGCATGTCGTTGGAGCTGGTCCAGTGGTCGCCGCCCCAGTCGTTGCCGACCGGGATGGAGAACACGCCGTTGCTGGCCATCCCGCCGTGCCCGGAGTGGTAGACCACCTTCGCGGCGTCGAACCCGTAGTCGTCCTGCCAGTTGTCGTAGGTCTCCTCGTAGATCCACTGCCCGACGTTGCCGTCCCGGTACCAGCCGTTCGGGGTGTTGAACTGCTTGACGTAGTCGTAGAAGCCCTGCGCGTCGTCGTGGGTGAGGCTCAGATCGCCGACTCCGGGCGGGAAGTCCTCGATCGAGGTGAAGAAGTAGATGTCCTGCTGGGTGCCCTTGGCGGCGTCATCGCTCCCGGCGTTCGGGTTCGCGCCGGACACCAGGCGGGCGTCAACGAGCTCGGTCATGAGTGCTCCTCTGTGCTGGTGGGTCACCAGGTACGGAGCGCCGTCCGGCCCGGGAGATACCGAGCCGTCCACGAATTGACAATTCAGCCGATCGTGATGGCCGCGCCGGTGAGCGTGAGGTACCAGTCGGAGTCGGTGAAACCGGGTCCGGTCTCCGGGCCGATGTAGGCGTCGAGGTGGCGCGAGCCGCCCAGGCCCGGGGTGAACTCGTCGGTGATCTGCCAGGCCGCGTCGCGCAGCGCGGCGCAGATCGCGGCCGGCGGCGACGAGCCGTCGTCCTGGCTGCCGCAGGCGCTGATCCGGAACCGGGTACCGTCCGGCAGCACGTTCGGGTCGGCGGCGGCCGAGACGAACGGGGTGAGCCGGTCCCCATCGGTGTCCCGGGGCGCCGAGTCCAGCCAGAAGCCGACGTCGTAGGACCAGTTCAGGTACTGCCCGGCGGTGGTCCGCCCGGTGCCCTCGTCCTGCACCGCCTGCACGAAGTCGGCCGGAAAGGTGCCCAGGTCGGCGGTGCCGTGCGCGCAGTCCAGTCGCGGACATCCGGTGACCGTGGTCGGCGCGCCGGTGTGGAACCGCTCGACGGCCGTGTAGTAGACCGTGATCTCCCAGCCCGAACTGGCGTCGGCGGCGGAACTGGCCGGCGCGGCGGTGCGGACCGGCACCGATGACGTGGCGCTCACCCGCGGCGGCGGGGACGGCTTCGCCGATTCCGGCGACGGCGGCGCCGTGCCGCACCCGGCCAGCGCCGCGACCGCGAGAAGAAGACAGGCCCGCACCTCGTCCAGCATGCCAAGCCGGACGCGGCGGGACCGGCGGAACGCCGAGGCCCACACCACCGCGCCGGGACCGGCAGCCCAGGAGGAGAGGAGGATGGGCGGATGGATGCGGTAGCCCGGCTCGACCTGGTCATCTTCGACGCGGTGGACATCGACGCGGTCGGGGCCTTCTACGCCGGGCTGACCGGGTGGGATGTGGTGCGGCAAGACGCCGACCGGTTCGGGATCCGCGACCCGAGCGGGCAGGAGATCGAGTTCCAGCGCGCGCCGGACCACGTGCAGCCGCGCTGGCCCGGGCAGGACTGGCCGCAGCAGTTCCACCTGGACCTGCGGGTCGGCGAGCCGCGGGTGGAGGCGGGGCGGGCGATCCGGCTCGGTGCCCGGCTGCTCTCCGACGGCCCGCGCGGGATCACCCTGGCCGACCCGGCCGGCCACCCGTTCGACCTGTGCGCGGGCGACGACTCGCTGCCGTTCACCGTGACGATCGACGCGCCGGACGCCGGGGCGCTGGCCCGCTTCTACGCCGGGCTGCTCGGCGGGATGCCCGCCCTTCTGCGGTTCCAGCAGGTCAAGGAGTACCGCGAGCCGCGGTGGCCGGACCCGGCCCGCCCCCAGCAGGCCCACCTCGACCTGCTCGTCACCGACCTGGCTGCGGCCGAGTCCCGGGCGGTGGGCCTGGGGGCCCGCTCCCTGCACATCGCCGAGCACTTCACGGTCTTCGCCGATCCGGCGGGCCACCCGTTCTGCCTCGTCCACTGAGTCTCAGGCGCGGCCGGATGGCCGGATTGTCGCCGGTGTCGGCGCGATGATGGCTGGTGCGGCGTTCGCCGCCACAGGATCCGGTGACGCGGCCGCGGGCCACGCATCCGGCAACGCGTCATCCCAGGACTGCGCGGCCGTCCTCCAGCAGTTCGGTGCCACCAGGGCCGACGCGTTCGCCAAGAGCGACGCCGCGGACGTGGGCGCGACGATGCTTGCGACTGCACGCCCCGGGAGTCCGTTAAAGAAACTTTAAGGATCGCTTGCTCAGCGTCATGAACTGCTGCCAACGCATTGCTCGTATTTCTTGGCACAAGCAAGACCGAAACCTCGTGTATCTCGGCCAAAGCAGTACCGAAACGAAGAGGAGCCGTGCATGTATCGACGCGGAGTCAGCAGCTATCGACGCGGAGTCAGCAGCCGGACGCGCAAGCTGGTGATTGGAGGTGCCGCCGCAGCGCTGCTCGGTTCGGCGCTCGCGGTCGGCACGGGGATGGGTCAGGCCGCCGAACAGGGCAACGCCGGAGCCAGCTCCGGCAACATCAACGCTTTGGTGCCGGCGCTGGGTTTCAGCCCGGGCGATCCGAACGCGACGGCCGACCGCGTGGGCCCTACCGGGGTGAATGTTCCCGGTCGCTGCCCGCCCACTCAGGCACAGGTGAACGCGCAGGTAGCGCTCAAGAATGCGAACCTTCCGAGTGGAACGGACCTGGAAAGCCGCATCCAACGTTTCGAGAAGACCTTGTCGGCGATTCAGGACTTGAAATGCCCCGCATCGTCCACGACTTTGCTGGGCCGTTTGAAGTCCTTGACCGCGCTGCGCGGAGACGCGAACCGCGATGACGTCCTGCGTGGTTTGGGTCTGAACGAAACGCCGGCGGACAAAGCCGCCGGTGCAGGATCCGGTGACGCGGCCGCGGGTGGAGCGACGGGGAACGCCGGAGCCGGTTCCGGCAACATCAACGCTTTGGTGCCGGCGCTGGGTTTCAGCCCGGGCGATCCGAACGCGACGGCCGACCGCGTGGGCCCCACCGGGGTGAATGTTCCCGGTCGCTGCCCGCCCACTCAAGCGCAGGTGAACGCGCAGGTAGCGCTCAAGAATGCGAACCTTCCGAGTGGAACGGACCTGGAAAGCCGCATCCAACGTTTCGAGAAGACCTTGTCGGCGATTCAAGACTTGAAATGCCCCGCATCGTCCACGACCTTGCTGGGCCGCTTGAAGTCCTTGACCGCGCTGCGCGGAAACCCGAACCGCGATAACATCCTGCGTAATCTGGGTCTGAACGAAACGCCAGCGGGATAAAGCCGTAGGGAATGCGACGCCGCAAACGTCGCGCCAGCGAAATAAGCGGCTCGTAACGCGGCGACGCGGACACGGGCAACCTGATCCTTCACGGATCCTGATCCACCGCAAGGAACCGCCTCGCCGGAGGCCCTCGCACCACGGGGGTCTCCGGCGCGTCCGTGTGTGGGCCATACGCGCGGTGATCATCGGCTACTTCGGCACGCTGACCGACCCCGGCGCTGAGGTGTATCGCGAGCCCCTCGCGCACCGCACCGGCGAGTTGCTCGGCGGCTGCGGCCACGGTTCTGGGAGGCGCTGGCCGGGAGCTCCGGCGAGCGCCCCATCGGGATCGGCGCTCCCGCGACCGGAGGCGCCGGTGCGCGAATCTGCTGAGAAGAGTGCCTTCCTGTCACCGTTCGAATGCCAGCCGGGTTCCGAATCCGATCATGGCAATGCCGGTTGTCGCGTCGAGACAACGACGGACCTTCCTGCGCGCGAGGATCCGGCGGACGCGATGCATCACAGCCGTCAGGGTCAGCAAATAGGTCAGGGACAGTAGCGCATGGCTCAGCGCGAACAGCATCAGCGACAGCGGGCCCGCACCCGGCGTCAGGAATTGCGGTAGAACTGCCACGTAGAAGACAAGGACCTTCGGGTTGGTGATGTTCGACAGGAAGCCTTGACGCCAACCTCGCCGTGCGGCGTGCTCGACGGCGGCCGAGCCCGGCAGCGCGTACCTCCCTCTCCGCGCCGCCTGCAGCAACCGCAGGCCCAGATACATCAGGTAGGCCGCTCCCACCCACTTCACGACTGCGAAGACGGGCTGCGCTCGCATGACCAGGGCACCGAGCCCGGCCATGGCGACGACGCCTTGAACGGCGTTCGACGAGGCAACGCCCGCGGCCGACCACATCCCTCGCGAACGCCCGCCCGACATGGTGTTCCCCACCACCACCGCGAAGTCAGGACCGGGTATCAGCACCACAGTGAGGGCAAACACGAGATAAGTCGCATAGGCAGTCCAGTTCACGGAACGACGCTATTAGCACTCATCAAAAAAGGCTGGCGAGAATCGGACATGGCGTTCGGTGGGCGGGTCCTGGGACCGCACTGATCCGCCGCCGACGATGCACCGCCGCTGTCGGGATCATCATCGAGGCCGGTGACCGCCTGATCGGTGTGATCGGCCAGGCGGTCCTCGACGAACTCCTGCCCGCCACCCGCAACCGAGGCGAGGCCCGGACCAAGACGAACTCGACCGGCAAGTACTGCGCGCACGAGCGGCTCCGCGGGCGCCGTTCGCCCGGCTTCTCCGCGCCGCCCGGAAGACCCGGCTCCTTGGCACGGCGGTTGACCGGAGGTTGCCGCCGACCCGTGACAGCTTCGAGATCAGCGCCCCGTTGACTGATCGTCGTGGATGATCACGGGGGTCGGGTCGCGCTGCTGCTGGAGCCGGCGAGCCGGGCGACGCCGGCCTCGTCGAAGGCACACCGGTGGACGCTGGCCGCGTTCCTGATGGTGCTCGTGGCCACCTGGTGGCGCCCCATCTACCCGGCCGAGCAGGCCCTGCACCACTCGCTGACCGCGCTCGGCCTGCTCTCGCTGCTGCTGGTGCACCGGCGCCGCCCGCTGCCGTACGTCTCGTTCCTGCTGATCCTGATCTTCCTGACCCTGCACACGATCGCAGCGCGGTGGATCTACTCGTTCGTGCCCTACGACGACTGGACCGAGCACCTGTTCGGCTTCCGAACCGCCGACGTGTTCGGCTGGCACCGTAACCACTTCGACCGCCTGGTGCATGCCGCCTACGGCCTGTGTTTCGGCCCGGTCGTCTTCCGGGCCCTGCGGGAGTGGCGCGGCCTGCGGGCGCGCTGGGCCGCCCTGCTCGCGGTCGACGTGGTCCTCTCCACCAGCGCGCTGTACGAGCTGTTCGAGTGGGCCATCGCGATGACGCTCGCACCCGGAGCGGCCGAGGCGTACAACGGCCAGCAGGGCGACATGTGGGACGCGCACAAGGACATGACGTTCGCCACGCTGGGCGCCATCGTCGGGGTGGCCATCGCCGTCGTCGTGGCCTGGCGGCGATCAGCTCGCGCTGAGCGAGCCGGTGAGCGCCCGTGACGTGTCGCCCCGACAGTCCAGGCCTCCGGTGCAGATGATCACTGCTCGCCAGTAGCCGGGCAGGCGCCCGACTCTTTCCACCCAGCCGCCCGGGACGCTTTGTCGTCTACATGACCGGTTGGGGGTGCCTTCGCGGTCGTGCTTGAGTGTGCAGCCATAAGCCTCGCTGCGCTAGGCAAAACAAAATCCTGCGCGCTGCGGGTTGGATTGACCTAGCGACCCTAACCAAATTCGACGGCAGGGGCGAGCCGCCGACCATATACAAGAACCCAGAACAGCTATTCATGGGTAATTATCGACGCGGATCTGGCCGCGAAGTCGCTCGCCGAGGCCATCGGCGGCGGTGGTCATGCCCATTTTTCGCCAGCTGTCCAGACGCATCTGCCTGTCGCTCAGGGCGTCGGCGGTGGAACATGGCCAGCTGGTCTAGCAGATCAGGTGCCGTCTGGATGCGGTGGGCGATCGCCGGAGAGAGTTTCACCAGGCAGAGACTCATGCTCATTCGGCGAACATAGACGAGTCCGTCCCGGCGGGGACCTGGATCGCAGTACTCCTGTACGCGGCCGGCTGCGTCCTCATCTAGCCGCATAGAGCGCTCGCAGTTACCGCTGCAGGCTCACCAACTGGTCCTTCACCGAGTAGTCCACGAGCCCGACCAGTCACTCCTGCCGCCCTCGGCCTCGCATCGCTACGCTTTCGCTCAAGAAGTCCCTCTAGCGGGCTGGATGGGAAGATGCATGACGTATGACTTGCGGTTTGGGAGGGCAAGAGCCCGGCTGAAGCCGATGCAGGTGGCGCCTTCGAGCGTCTCTACGACAAGTACCTCGGCAGCTCGGATGATGTTCCGCCCACGCCGGCAATCCGCGAATGCGTCATAGCGCTGCTGGCCCGATGGATCGACATGGCCGAGGATGAGGAAGACATCAGCCCTTGGTCTGACGGACCTTTGATGACTAATGCGAGTGGGCCCATCATCTACTTCGCCATGCGTTACAGCAGGGCGGAGGAGGTCTCTGCAGCGGCAGCTCAGAAGGCAGCATAGCGGGGATTGGTCTGTTTCGACCCGCAATGGAATCGCCTTCGCCCTACTGTGGGGAGCTTTGACCGCACTCAACCGCCGCTGCCGTGCGACGGCGGACTCCAAGGTGAAGCCGACGATCTTCCCATGGCGGCACGGCCCAGCATGATCGCGATATGAACTCTCATACGCCGGTCGTGCGGGATTGCTCAGTGCGGTGGCCGCGCTTCCCGCGGATCCGGGTAAGGACGTCCGTTGCAGGGTGGCCGCCACGCCCGCTCCTGGATCAGGCAGGATATCGCCGCGCCGTTTTGATCTTGGCCCGCCATACTGGTGTCCATGAAACTTGCCGAGGCTCTCGCGCTGCGGGCAGCTGCATCACGACGCGCTGAACAGCTTCGTTCCCGGATCGCCGGCAGCGCGCGCTACCAGGAGGGTGAGACACCGGCGGAGGACGCCGCGGCGCTGCTGACCGAGGCCGGCACGGTGCTCGATGAATTCGAGTCGCTGATCCGGCGAATCAATCGAACCAACGCTGCCACCACGGTCGAGGGCGGCACCCTCACCGACGCGCTCGCCCGCCGTGACATCCTGCGCCTGCGGCACGGCATCCTCACCTCGGCGGCTGACGCGGCGGCCGGCGAAGGCCAGCGTGGGTTCCGGCAGTTGCGCTCCGAACTGAAAATGGTCCCAGCGCTACCAGTGGCCGACTTGCGGCGCCAGGCGGACGACCTCGCCCGGCAGCTCCGCGAGGTAGACACGCTGATCCAGCGGACCAACTGGGAGGCCGACCTGCTCGATTGACAGGCGCGGAGCAGGTAGCCGACGTGGAGGCGTGCACGAACCCGAGAGCCGGCGGGTAAATCGGCTCCTTTCTTGGCGCGCCAAGGGCAGGCGCAGGGGTTCGACTCCCTGGCATACACCGCACGCCCAGCACGGAGCACAAGTGATGGCGCACCGGGCACGGCACACAACCAAGTGCAGATCCACGACGGCGAGGGCGGGAAACGGGGAACTCCGCAGCCCGTAGAAGCGAACTACCAGCAACGCAGCGTTGTACTCGTCTGCCGCTGATCGCGCCGACGGCTTTGGACGAGGGGTGGGCCGATCCGAGGGCCAGAGTTTCGAACCTAGAATCGGGAAACGGCGTCGTTCGCGGCTCAGTCGCTTTCCGGCGCAGGCTCCATCACGTCTCCCCAGGCTCCCTCTCCCCAGGGGTTACCGCTGACGCCCAAGCGCCCGGCCACAACCTCATCGACGAAGTCTGGGCGTGCAATCCCCACAGATTGCTTGGACCACCACAGCGAGTCGCACTCCTTGCAGACGTAGAACCGTGAACCGCCGTCCTTGAACCGGTAGGAACGGACCCAATCCTGGCCGCACTCTGGACACGGGGTTCGAGGATTCATGCCGTGTAGTATCGCGCGTAACCTGTCCCTATCGGCACAGCGAAAGCGCCCTTCCAACGACGGCCTCTTCTCTGCCGCCGAGCGCGCGGCTCACTGGCCGCGAGCCGTCACACTCTGTCGCGCTGGCCGAGCCGGCGCACGCTCGTACCGAGATGAGTGCACCCGAAGCTCCATAGAGAGGGTCTCCAAATTGTGTCGGTGGTAGCCGTTACAGTGCGCGCATGAGTGACGCCTACACGGTCTACTGGCCGCAAGATCGTTGGCGTTCGGCGTTGCGTGTGCACCGACCGCTGGAGGTCATGTTTGGGGGCCCGCACGTGTCCGAGCCGAGTTTCCGACATGCCAAGGTCAGTGTCGGTGACCTGCTCTACGCCGTCGGCGTGTATCGGCAGGTCCTGCTCGTATTGGGGCGCATGCGAGTCCGGGAGATCGTAGAAGTTGACGTTGACTCCCTGGATGGATACTTCGAACGATTTGCCAGCTGGCGGTTCCTGGCGCCGACATGCACCACCGAGGTTGTGCTCGGCGAAGGCGGCACCCTGGTGCACGGCAACCAGGCCGTTGCGGGCGAAGCGCTCAAGACCCTGACCTACCTGCCGCGCCGAGGGCCGCGGCCCATCAAGCATGTCAACGAGGACGGATTGTTGACGAAGGCGATCAGCGTGCAAGGTATCTACCGGCTGGCTCCCATATCAGCCCTCGAGCTTGACGCCGTGTTGCAGAGCCCGCCCAGCGCCCGGTCCACTGTCCCGTCCCGTCCGGCATCCAAGCAGGCCCACGACTCCGCAACCTCGGGTATCCAAACTCTGTTCTGAACAGCATGGGTGCGGAACTCGCCCGATGACCTCCAGATCTCGTCGAGGTCGATTATCGAAGGCTCTCGGCAACCTGCTCAATCAGCAGAAGCCCCAACTGCCTCCCGCCACGATATTCACTCTCATGCCGCGATCCGGGCGGGGTATCGGTACGGCGACAGCGTCAGTCCGCGGTGCAGGCTGTTCCGTTCAGGGTGAAGGCTGCGGGCCGCGGGTTGGTGCCCTGGAGGGAGGCGTTGAAGCCGAAACTGATCGTCGCGCCCGGGGCCAGACTGGTGCTCCAGGCCTCACCGGTTGCGGTGACCGTCGAGCCGCTCTGCGCGACCCGCGCGGACCAGGCCTGAGTGACGGTCTGGCCTGCGCTGAAAGCCCAGGTCAGCGTCCACGGGTTGAGGGCCGCCGAACCAGTGTTGGTCAGCGCGACCGTGCCGGTGAAGCCGGTGCTCCAGTCGTTGGTGGTGTAGCGGACCCGGCACGACGCGGCTGGTGTGCCGCCGGTCGGGGTCGTCACCGCCAGGACCGGGGACCGGGCGGAGCGATTGCCGGCCGCGTCGCGCGCCGCCACGCTGAACGCGTAGGACGTACCGGCGGTCAGGCCGGTGACGGTGTACGAGGCGGTGTCCGGGGAGGCCACCAGGAGGCCGTCGCGGTAGACGTCGTATCCGGCGAGTCCGCTGCCGCCGGTGTCGGTCGACGCCGGCCAGGTCAGTGTCAGGCCGGTGGCCGTCACCGCGGTCGCCGTGGGGAAGCCGGGAGTGGACGGCGCGGTGGTGTCGCCGGGCGTGGTGGTCGAATAGGTAAGTCCGAAGCCGTACGGGAAAAGGGGTGTCTTGCCGTCCCCGTCGTTGATCGGCTGCTGGGCGGCCGACTGCATCCACGTCACGGGCAGTTTGCCGGTCGGCGCGTAGTCGCCGAACAGCACGTCGGCGACGCCGGCGCCCTCGCTGCCGGGCAGCCAGGCGGCGATCAGGGCCGTCCAGTTCCCGATCTCGGCGGCGATGTCCAGCGGGCGGCCGGAGACCAGCACCACGATCACCGGTACGCCCGAGGCGCGCAGCCGGGACAGCGTGGCGAGGTCCGTCGCGTCCAAGCTCATCGAGCCGGGGCGGTCACCCTGGCCTTCGGCGTACGGCGTCTCGCCGACCACGGCGATCGCCGCACGGTAGGTGTTGTCAATCCCGGCGCCGTCGCGGTCATAAGTGACGGTGGTGCCGCTGCCCGCGATGGCGCGGATGCCGGCCAGCACGGACGTGCCGGGCACCGTGTTGCCGCTGGCGCCCTGCCAGCTCAGCGTCCATCCACCGCTCTGATTGCCGATGTCGTCCGCGCTCTTGCCGGCCACGAAGATTTTTCCGCCGCTCTTGGCGAGCGGCAGGATCCCTTCGGCGTTCTTCAACAAGACCTGAGATTGACGTACGGCCTGTCGGGCCAGCGTCCGGTGCGCGGCGCTGCCGATCGTCGTGGCGTAACTCCGGTCGGCGTACGGCTTCTCGAAGAGGCCCAGTTCGAACTTCTTGGTGAGGATGCGCCGGTTGGCGTCGTCGATTCGGGTCATCGGGATCTGCCCCGCCTGCACAGCAGCGCGCAGGTAGCCGACGAACGTCTTCCAGTCGGTCGGCACCATGATCATGTCGAGTCCGGCGTTGACCGCGGTGACCACCTCGGCCTGTGTGAAGCCGCGCTGCCCGTCGAGCTGGTCGATGGCGGCCCAGTCCGAGACGACAAAGCCGGTGAAGCCCAGCTCACCTTTGAGCACGTCGGTGATGAGGTATTCGTGGCCGTGCAGCTTGGCGCCGTTGAAGCTGCTGTAGGAGATCATCACCGAGCCCACGCCGTGTTCGACAGCGGCGGCGAACGGCGGCAGGTGGATGGCGCGCAACTCGGCCTCGGTCAGCTGAGTGTTGCCCTGGTCCGTGCCGCCGGTGGTGCCGCCGTCGCCGATGTAGTGCTTCGCGGTGGCCAACACCGAGGCGGGCCCGTCGAGGCGGGAGCCCTGCAGGCCGTCGACGATCGTCGTCATCGCCGTGGCGATCTCCGGTTTCTCGCCGAACGATTCGTACGTGCGGCCCCACCGATCGTTGCGGGCCACGCACAGGCAGGGCGCGAACGTCCAGTCCAGCCCCGCGCCGGTGACCTCCTCGGCCGTCGCCCGGCCGATCTGCTGGACCAGCGCCGGGTCGCGGGTGGCTCCGAGCCCGATGTTGTGCGGGAAGATGGTCGATCCCGGCACGTTGTTGTTCCCGTGCACGGCGTCGATGCCATAGAGGATCGGGATCTGCAGCGGCGTGGCGAGGGCGCCCCTCTGATAGTTGTCGTACATGTCGGCCCACCCGGTCGGGGTGTTCGGCGACGGCGCCGAGCCGCCGCCGGACAGCACCGAGCCGACCCGGAATGTCGTGACGTCCGCGGCGGTGGTGGTGCCGCGCTCCGACTGCGTCATCTGGCCGACCTTGTCGTCGAGGCTCATCCGGCCGAGCAGATCAGCGACCCGGGTCGCCACCGGCAACGTCGGATCCTGATAGGGCAGCCCGGCGGCCGCGGCGGGCGCGGCGGGAACGGTCATGACGCCGGCGAGCAGTCCGGCCGCTGCGGCGACGGCGACCGCTACGCGGCCCCGTGCCCTACCCGATGAGCGCATAGCCCTGTCCTCACGCCGCAAAACATGTGCCGTCATCGTTACATGGGAGCGCTCCCATTACAAACAGGCGGTGGTGCGTACTTCGAGAGCGGCGCTTGGCGAGACCAAAATTGATCGATCGACATAGGCCCTCCTGATCCCTACGGACCACCCAGACGAGCACACGTGACACGCTAACGGTGGGTTTCCCGCAGCACGCCGGGCTCGATAAGCTGCCCCGGTTTGTAGCCTGCTGACGTCCGGAGGCACACCTTGGAGATCAGGTCCGCCCAGAAGCTGACCTGGGAAAACAAGCTGGCCAAAGGCTTCAACACCAGCGAAGTTCCCCTGGAGTTCTGTCTACTGCAAGGCGAGGTCGCCGAAGCCTTCGACGCCTGGCGCCGCACCCGTGACAACCTCGGCGAAGAACTCGCCGACATCGCCATCTACGTCATGTCACTGGCCGAAATGACCGGCGTCGACCTGCAGTCAGCCGTCGAGCAGAAGCTCACCAAGAACGCCAAACGCACCTACGTCAAGGACGATGCCTCCGGAACGTTGGTCAAAGTCGAGCCGGCATAAGCACTGGGCCACAACGACCTGCGGCGGCCGCGTCAGCGCGAGCGCCGTTCATCGGTCTGGAGACACGCTCCCACCGTCACCGCCGATGGGTACACACAGTGGGTGGTGCGGAATTCCGCTCGCAGCAACACGCCGGCACCATGCTGCACAGCTACGTACCAGGCTACTCAATACCTCCCCGGGTCCCCACGGTGGGTCCCCACGGTGGGTGATCGGCAGCGACGCTGTTGAGATCACTGCCGTTCGATGCCACGCTGACCCGATACGGCCATATCGGGCGTACGCCGAAGTCGACAGTCGCGACGGGTGCGAGAGGGGTGCCGATGCGCGTCGAGATCGACCCGAGCTGGTGGGCATCAGGCACTTGGGAAGGCCGTCCGATCCGGGAATTCTTGGAACGACGCGACGTCACGGCAATCTTCCGGTTCCTGCACGCCCGGGGTGTCTCGTACGCCAGCATCGGCGGGCTCGTCGGCATCTCGCCGAACCGGGCCGCCGAGATCGCCAAGAACATCCGGCAGGTCACGGCCTACGAGGTGCTTGACCGTGTCGCTGAGGGTCTAGGTATCCCTCGCGCGGTGATGGGCCTAGGCTACGAGACCGGTGCGGTTGTCCCGGCCGCTCCGGTCGAACCGGAGTCCTTCTCCGGTGGGCTGGCCGCGCTGCGCGTGCAACTGGACGAGGCGTTGGCCGCGTCCTCGGTCACGGCTTACCAGCTGGAGATGATCGAGGAAGCGACTCATGATCACGTTCGTGGTTATCTGTCTACCGCGCCGTCGGTGGTGTTGAAGCAGGTCACTGCCGAATGTGCCGAGGTGCTCGCGCTGTCCCGGCGGCGGCAGCCGGCCGCGGTCCAGGCACGGCTGTCGGGTGCCGCAGCTCTGCTCGCGACCCTGTCCGCGGACGCACTGATGCGACTCGGAGACGCCACCAATGCCCGGCTGTGGTACCGGACGGCGGCCGCCGCCTCCGACGACAGCGGACAGAGCCGGTTGCGGGTGCTGGTGCGGGCACACGCGGCGATGCTTCCCTACTACTTCGGTGACCCTCAGCAGACGATCACGCTGGCCGAACATGCGCTGGCGATGTCCACGACGCCGTGCCCGCTGACTGCGCTGGCCGCGGCAGCCCGTGCTCGTGCGCTGGCCCGCACCGGCGCCGCCGAGCAGGCGCGGATCGCTATGCGACAGGCCCGGCAGCTCTTCGACCAGGTCGAGGGCGCTGACAACAACGCCGCCTTCGAGTTCCCGGCACGACGCCTGCTGTTCTATCTGTCCGGGACTGCCGCCTGGGCCGGCGACCGCACGACGGCTTACCAGTTGCAGGAGGAGGCGCTCGAGCTGTACCGGGCCAACACCACGCCGTCGATCGACCCCGCACTCATCCTGATGGACCGATCGATGTGCCTGACCCAGGAGCACCGCGCTGGTGAGGCCGCCGCCGTGGCACGCGAGGCCGTCGGCTGCCTGCCGGAGCCACAACGCACCGAGATCGTCCTGTCGCGGGCACGCGACATCGTCGCCGCCGTCCCCACCGGCCAGCGACACGGACCCGTTCTCGAACTGGACGAATATCTTCGCGAGTGCGGACGGCACGCGCCCTTACCCTGAATCGGGAAGGACACCGCACTCGACCGCAGGGAGCGTTCATGTTCGTCGAGGAGCGGACCCGGCCGATACTCGACGAGGTCTGCCTCATCCTGGATCGTTCCCCGGCAGAGGCCGTCCTGCTGCGTCACCACACGAACGCGGTCTACGCGGTGGGTGACGTGGTGGTCAAGATCAGCCCGTTGTCGGTCCCGCTCGAACGGGTGCGGCGGGTCGTCGACCTCGTCGCCTGGCTGCAGGCGCGCGACTTCCTGACCGTGGCCCTTCACCCTGGCATCTCGCAGCCGATCGAGGTCGACGGTCATGCCGTCACCTTGTGGCGACGCCTCGACGCGTCCGTTGCCCAGCCGATCACCACCGGCGAGCTCGGGCAGCTGCTACGGCAGTTACACGCCCTGCCACTGCCGCCGGCGGGCGTGCCCACCGTCCTCGACCCGATCAACGGAATCCGGCGCTCCGTCGATGCCTCGGCAATCCTCGCCCCGGCCGACCAAGAATTGCTGGCCCACCGCCTCGGCGAACTGGCCCCGGTCTGGGCGGCCGCTATGCCGTGGGACAGCGGCCTCATCCAGTCCGACCCGCAGGTCCGCAACGCCCTGCGCCGCGACGACGGCATCCCGGTGCTGGCCGACTGGGACAGCGCCTCCGACGGCCCCCGTATGTGGGACGTCGCGACCGTTGCGGTGCACTGCCGCCGGTTCGGCAGCCACGACTTCGACGACTTCGTCACCGCCTACGGACGCGATCCCCGCGGCTGGGACCGCTTCGAGGACCTCTGTCGGCTCCGTGAGCTCCAGATGATCGCCACTAACGCCCGCAAGTCGGCACCCGGCAGCCCAGCTGCCGCCGAGGTCGCCCGCCGCATCGCCGGTCTGCGCGCGGACCCGCACGCCGTGATGACATGGAACATCCTCTGACTGCCGGATCCGCACACGTTACAGCGGCGCGGCCCGGCACGGCCCTTCTTGCGGCACGAAAGACCCGTTTGGTCAGCACGGAACTCGACGTGCCTGATCCCCCCGTATCTATCGACCGTTGAAAACACCCGTGATGGGGGTTCGGGCTGCACCCCCACCGTGATCTATCAATTGACGCCTCCGGCACGGGATCGTCTGTGCCAAGCCAACGAGGGATTGGTTACCGGCAGCGACGGGAGGCGTCATGGAACATCGGAAGGAACAGCGCGATTGGTGGCACCGTGTGTTCTTTCTGCGGCGCCGCAAGTGCGTATGCGGTCTGGCCTGGCCCTGTATGGAATTGCACCTTCAGCAGATCCGTCAACACGCGACCGGGACACCGCCGAACACGCCGCGATGGTCAACCGAGCCAACACGAGCATTCCGTCAGATCGGCCGAGCCGGTTCGTTGACCTCGGCGCAGACTCGGCGGGCTAATGGAGACCGGCGATGCTGATCCCTCGGACGAACCACCAGGGCGAGCGCCCCAGCTGGGACTGCAAGGCTTGCGGGGAACCGTGGCCCTGCGCCGTGGCCAAGGTCGAGCTCGCCGAGCAATACCAACGCTTCCCGCACGGCCTGGCGGTCCTGCTCGGCTCCTACCTGATCGAAGCGATCGACGACTGGGCTGCCGGTTCTGGCGGGTCACCGCCTGACCTCTACGAGCGGTTTCTCGGTTGGTGCGAGGAGCCGGGGCTCGCGGCATGACGCCGCACGGCCCGCTGGAGCAGGGGAGCGGCTTGCTCAACCTGCTCCTAGACGTCTTCGGCATGCCGGTCGTGGTCAGGGTCGGTACCACGTTGGTCAGGATCAGCCGGATCAGCGTGAACGAAACTCACGCGGTCCTGGAACTGGACTCCGCAGAGTTGGAGGTCGCTGTCGAGGATCTCGTCCTCGACACGATCACCGCCGCGAAGGTCCGGGTCGCTCAACCGGCAGAAGATCCGCCACCTCGGACCTGATTCGGCTTCGCAGCCCTATCACTGCTGCCCAGGCGTACCGGCCACGAGAGCCGGGACTATGACGACCACAAAGCTCCAGCGGAGGCGGCGCGATGACCAGCCGAGAAGCCACCGACGGCGAGTCGGGTTGTGCGCGTTGCTGGGCTCAGGGTGAGGGGCCCCGGCTGATGGCCGCAGCGGAGATCACCAAGCGGCTCGGAGTCAGCCGGCAGCGGGTGCAGCAGCTGGCATGCCGCGAAGACTTCCCGCAGCCGTACGCGCAGTTGAGCCTCGGCCGGATCTGGCTGGCCCCAGAGGTGGAGCTGTGGATCCTGCACCATTGGAGACCACGAGCCAGGTGTTCGGTGCCGAAACCGTGAGGCGACGGGGCTTGCCGGTGGGAGCTGCACGATCGTGTCCGTCGACCGGCCGTACCGCCCTTGACGTCGACCTGGCTGCCATCGCAGATATCAACCCGCTCCTTCCCGCTCTGGCCGGCACCACATCCATGGCTGAGGGGGGAGGAACTCGCGATGCAAACCATGGGAGCCACCGAACTCAAAGCCGAACGCACCAAGGCAGCCAAATCCCGACGGCATCAGCCTCCCTCCACCGACACCCTCGTAGCCCTGCCGAAATGGGAACAGGCGGCCCGGCGCCGAGGCATCGACTTCGTCACCTACCGACGGCTCGCGGAAGCCTTCGGCCAGATCGAGGTCGCCGCGCTCAGGAGGCTGCTCATCACACGCATGCTGCCCGTGACACCGGCCTGCTTTGGAAAGTGAAGCCACTCGTGCGTGAAGCCGCAGGGACCAGCGGTGAAGCCACGCCGACCTGGTTCATCTGAGGTCGGGTCGACGCACCCTCTCGACGCCGAGCTCACATGCCGAGTTGAGTGCGTCTGACCGCCGAGTGGGCCACTACCTGTTTCGCGTTGGCCGCTTCAAGAGAACCGCTGACCCACCCGCGGCCAGGTGGACCCAAATGGTAGACGTGACGGGGTGAGGAACACGGATAACGAAGCGGTTGTGCACCAAGAAAACCTGCTCAGGGATGCCACGAGTAAGCGTGTCGCGACGCGGCTTGCCCTGGCGGAGGATCGGAAGACGCCACCCGAGATCATCGCTCGTCTGGCCGTCGACCCATCGACGAGAATTCGCCGGGCCGTTGCCGTTCGCTCGGATCTGACACGAACGGTGCTCAACACGCTCGCATCGGACGATGACAGGAACGTGCGGGAAGCGGTGGCAGCCCACCCGGCAACATCCCGAGAAGACCTGATCCGGCTCGTCGGCGATCCGCACCCCCACGTCCGCTGGAAGGTAGCAGACAATCCCGGGTGCGACGAACACGTGCAGCGCGCCATCTGTGCGTCACCCGACGAGGATCTTCGCTTCAAGCTCGTCTACCGCAAAGACCTCGCCCCCGACGTAGTAGCGGCGCTCGTTGCCGACAGCTCCGTCAACCTCCGCAGTGAACTTGCCTTCGAAACGGCTGATTCGGTCGCCTTGGCCACCTTGAGCGCCGACTCCGTCGCCAAAGTCCGAGCCGGCGCGGCAATAAACACCCGCACGACGGCCGAGCAACGCCGCGTCCTCGCCAGGGATCGCTCAGCGCTGGTCCGGTCCGCACTCGTTCGCGCCGTCACCCTGGAGGAGGAAGACCTCCAGCGGCTCGCCCGAGATCGATCAGTAGAGGTCCGGTGGTGGATGGCCACCGCGCTCATTACCCCACGACACATCCGCGACATCCTCAGACAGGACCCTGACGCCTCAGTCCGCTCGCAGGCGGAGGACCCTTCCTACTGAATCGCCTCGCCGGCGCATCGGCAGACGGCGCCGCCTGTTCCCTGCCCACCGTTCCTATCCTCGGCACTATCAACTGCCGATGTGAGTGCGCGCTTGTTCGATTCCGGTGAAAGAACATCAGGTAAAATGCTGCCTCGGCGGCGTCGAGGTGGGACCTCAACCAGTCAGCGACCAGTTGAGCCGACCGTCTTCGACGATGGGGCGCCTTCTCTCAATTTCGGTGCCATCTATCATTGCATCAGCAACGTCCGACAACATTGCTTTCACGTTCAGCCAGACCGGTCCGCTATAGTTCCATTCATCTTTACGGTGCCTTCCCACGCATCCGGATTTTGGTCCGGGACGTAGATCGAGGAAGAGGTAGTCCCCTCCGAGATTGTGGGCTATCGGAAACCACTCCGGCAGCCAAGTCCAGGAGAGCGGAGAACCGGCTGGCTCGGCGCGCCGTTGAGCGAGTTCGGGCTCGTCGGCGACGAACTTCAACATAACTTGGTAGCGGGCCAGGGCGTCTCTCGTGGAGAGCGGTGTCCAAACGACGGGTATGAGCCAGACAGCGGTGCCGCCTTCGTCAGTTCCATCTGCGAGCTGCCACCACGCCCGCTGATCAGCCGGCAGCGGCCTTCCCAAGACATGCTCGATAACGTCGAGCTGCTCAGCGGAAGCGGGACCCTGAAGGCTCACAAGATCATCTGGGCAGTTGTCTGCGAGCCATTTGACGATCTTGCTCCATGAGCGTTCCACATCCGGTAATTGCCCCATGTGGCTAGCATCTCCGAAGCCGGAGGAGTTGATCTCGAAGATCGCGGTATTACATCGGTAAGCACGCTGCCAGCCCGCCAGCGTGCTTACTCATTTGCCGCGTATCGTGCGCTCTCTGTCAGTGGGCGGTCGAGAGTGTAAGATGGCCATCCTCGGTAGCCGTTACGATCACGCTCGTGTTTGTAGAGGTCATGGGCCCACGGCCGTTGCCGGACGACGTCGATCGGGACGACGTCGAGGACCTCCTCGTAGTCGCATTGGGCAAAGACGGCGAGGTTACGGGCGCGGGCTCCGGATCTGGGCGTTGGCATCTGGATGTCGAAGTGTCGACCGGAGTCGAGGAACTTCAGACGGTTCTCCGGCGACTCGCTGCCGTCCTCGTAGACCATGACCTCGGCTGGATAGTGCTGCGCCCCGAGCAGGATCCGGTCGGAGTAACGGCCAGCCGGATCCAGTAGCGGCTGACTTCAGAACGTCCTCATCTAGCCGCGATCCGTGACGGCGAAGTCTCGGCGGCAGATCATGTCGGCTTCGCCAGGTAGACACGGCGTCCGAGGTCTCCCGGCCAGGCCGCACCGGGATCACCCACATGAACGGCTGCCTCGATCGCAATCGCCCTGTCTTGTAGTGCTTCCAGCTCGAATACCAGATCGTCAACGTCTTCTGCTACCTGCGCGGTGTGCTCATGCACGGCGACGTACAGGAGGATCCGGTCAGGCTCCGCGTGAACCGAGATGGCCCACATTTCAGGCGAGATAAGGCCGAGAGCGGCTTGGACGAGATCGAGAACCACGCGGTTCTCTCGCACTAATGAGGCTTCCACTTCAGCTCCTCAGGGCCCGGTAGTCGCCGGAACCAGTTATCCCGCGCGTCGACGGAAGATAGCGACAGCGTCAGCCTCGTCGCATGTGAGTTCCTGATCGGTTGACGCACTGAGCTGCCGCGGGAACCGCGGGCCGGAGTCGGTCATGTACCGCTTGCAGGCGGGCGCTGATTGCCTCGTCGATCCAGATGATGTCAACGGCCGGGCCGGTGCGGATGATGCGCTCGCCGGTGAGTAACAGGTCGATGCGGTGCAGGAGTTCGTCGTCGGGGCCGGCGAGGTCCGCGAGCAGTTCCGCGGTGTCTGCGACGCCGTAGAAGTCGCGGACGATCAGCGACCGCAAGGTAGGCAGGACTTCGGCGGTTTCACCGGTGGCGGCCACGACCACGAGCGCCGCGACCATCTGCCGGACCCGCTCGGCATAGGTGGGATGGCATACACCGGTGAGATAGGTGCGGGCGGCCGGGACCACAGGCATCAGGTCGGAGCCGGGGTGGAGCAGCGGCAACCGGGTGCTCATCCAAGGGTCGTGGCGCGGTGCGTGACGGGCTTGCAGCAGTGCGGTCAGCCCGAAGCCGACGGCGGGTGGGGGCGGCGGGTCGAACCATGCGGTCAGGGCCGTGAGTAGGGGCTGGGGATCGCCGGTGAGTCGACGGATCGCGGCGGCTGCGTCCAGGTCGCCGTCGGCGGCGAGCGGCCCGAGGTGAGGTAGGGCCTCGGGACTGGTGTAGCCGATGCGGGCGAGCGCTCTGGCGGCGAGGGCTCCGGTCTGCGGGAGCAGGGCGATCAGGTCGGGTACCGCGGCCGCCGCCTGTGGTCCCCAGAGACCGAGCAGGTCAACGAGGTGGTGGCAGTTCGGCAAGTGGCGGCGGACTACGTCGAGGACCTCGCAGGTGTACGGCACCCAGCGCGGTTCCCGGATGCGCAGCGTCGGAGCCGACTCGACCCAGCGCGGGTCGCCGAGCCGCTGGAGGGTTTCCCATGCCGGTCGCGCTGGTGTGATCCCCGGACGTCTCGGGGTGGCGGCGTGGTCGATGGCTATTGCAGCGAGTTGATCGCGATAGCGTCCGGCGATCGAACCGGTGCTGCGCAACGTGCTGATCACTTCGTCGCGAACGCCTGCGTCCGGGTCCGCCAGCAGCCGGGCGATCTTCGGGACCAGGTCCGCGGGCGCTGACCGGTGGTACCTCGAGCGTTCCGCCACGGCGAAGACAGCAGCCCGTCGGGTGGCCGGCTCGGCGCTGAGGATGAGCGTATCGATCAGTTCGGCGGCGCCCTCGTCGGTGGCGGACAGCAGGAGTTCCTCCACCGGCTCGCGTCGTATCCAGGCGTAATGCAGATCGACACCGTCGTCCAGCGCGGCGGTGACCGCGGCTGGGACGCCGGCGGGTAGCGGCACCCCGGCACGGACTGCGGCGAGACCGGCGGCGTAGCGTTCGTCAGCGGTCCCGTTGGACGGGAACCGGGCGGCAGCACCGGCCGGGTCCAGTTCGCCGAGTGCGAGCAGCAGCGAACTCCGTACCGTCGGGTCGGTCTCGATCGCGAAGCGCTCGTGCAACAGCGTGACCGGGCCGTCGGCTCGGGCCACGACGTACGCCGCTGCGGCTCGAACTCGAGGATCAGGGTCGTCGAGCGGCGGCAGCGATTGGGCGGCGACCGCGGCTCGGACCTCGTCGGACAGCTCCCCGTAGGCGTGGCTGCGGTCGGCGAGCATGCCGAGAAGCCATGTGAATTCGTCGCGCCGGGCAGGTGCGTGGTGAGCCAGGCCGGCAAGGAACGGAACGGCCGCGACCGTAGCGGAGTAGAGCGTGCCCTGCGGAAAAATCAGATCGGCGATCGCGTCGAATTCGGCGTCCCGCAGCAGGCCCGGCAGGTCGTCGGCGCGGCCTTCGGCGTGCTCCAACGCCGCCCAGTCGATGTCGTCGATCACCGACGCACCCTATCCTCCTGACCCGAAAGGGCCGTCTGACGGAACGGGTAGCCCATCGACCAGAACGCCCGCCGGAACCTTGACCGGCACACGGTCGGATCTTCACCACCACGAGGGTCGCCGAGTCAGGAGCCGACGCGCGACTTTGCTGATGAGAGGGCGTCTCGCGGCGGACCGGGTCTTGCGATACTCGCGTATCTGCTGATGGTCGGACAAAGAAGATGAGATGGGCTACAACTTCCATATAACGAGAGCGCCGAACTTCTGGGAGAGCGAGGAGGTGCCCATTGGCAAAGAAGAGTGGGAACAACTCGCCGACAGCACGTCGGATCTAGTGCTCGCGGGGCACGTGGAGTGGACCGACATTGGCTCGCAGCGCGTATATGCGGTACCGGGCGAGTCGGCCAACTTCTCCTGGCGTCGAGGAGAGGTGATGATCGAGGGTTACTTCTCTGATCGCGCTGAACGAGTCGCCAACCAACTTGCCGCATCACTGGGTGGACGAGTCCAAGGCGACGACGAGGACTGAGTTCTTGCCCCGGGACCGACACAGATTTGCTGTCAGCGACATGTCACCGTTCTGGGTCTTGTCATGTCGAGGAGAGTGCGTTCAGCCCCCATGCCTGAGAAAGCAGGCTGGCCGTAGTCTGCTTGATCATCTCGGTGGGAGGCGAAGGGTTCGATGGGCGCGAAGACCGCACTGCTTGCTTTCACCAAGGGCGATCTACGCTCCGCTCTGCGGGAGGCCGTTGAAGCCGACCTCGTCGAAGTCCTTGCGCTGGTGCACGAAATACACCCCGGCTACGACGTGACACCGATCGCCGACGGCGTGCTGGGGGACGACACCTATCCGCCGGATGACACCAGCTACGCGACGGTGCTGGCCGGGGCGGAGTTGTTCTGCGATCGCCGCCTCATCTGCGACCGCCCGTCGCAGCTGCCGGCCCGCCTGCTTCAGGCTGGAAATGGCCGTCGGATCATCATGCACGGGATGCACTCGGTCTCTGATTGGCTGTGCTTCGCGGTGTGGGAGAACGGTTCGCTGGTCCGCTCGCTGAGCCTTTCTCCCGATGGCGGCATCGTGGAGAACATCGGCGAGCCGTATGACTTCGAGCAGCCGTATTGGGCGGGCGAGCGGCCGGTCGGGGCGACGTTGTCAGGAGATCCGTACCCGCTGCCGTTTCATCCGTTGGAGCTGGGTGAGGGGGCCTTGCGCGCGTTGTTCGGCTTCATCTTGGAAGGTCGTCCCGACCCGAGCGATGTCGATCCGTACGAAGTTCCGTTGCGGGGATTCCGCGTCGCTGACCCGACAGGCCAGGAACAGGCGGAGCGCGAGGCCAAGGTGAAGCAGCTACTGCGACAGATGGGACCGCCACGCCGTTACCGCATGAAGTCCGACGGCACGTTCGAGGAGATCCGCAACGCTGAGGCGTGACCCCGCCTCGACATGCCCGGGGCCAACTTACGGATCTGCCGCTGACAGCACGACGGCTTGGACCGGTAAGTACGGTCTCGAACTCATGCCGATGGGGACAAGGCGGCGATGGCGCGCAGCGGTACTCTCGCCCGCGTGGGCCTTGATGTTGAGCTTTTCATGTTCGAGCAGGAGGGCACGAGCTTTCAGCGACGCCGGTCCGTCGAGCTGGCGACCGTCGGCGACACGGGCTTCCGATTCGCCCAGGCTGTCGAACGTGCGCAGCGCCGCAGGTCGACGCCGATGCTTGACCGTATCGACCCTTACGGAGCCATGGAGCTGTCGTCGGGTGAGATGCCGCAGTTCCTGAGTGAGCTCGACCAGATGCTTACTGCGGCCGTGGACCAAGGGGAACGCAAGGTGATCGAGGCAGTACGTAACCTTGCGGAACGGTGCAGCAATGACCAGAACCTGGCGCTGCGGCTGGTTGGCGACTGAGCCTTTGAGACGGCCGGACTGACCTGATCACGTGCACTCAACTGCCGCTGATAGTGCGCGGCGGGTGAGAGGCTGTGTCTGTCCAGTCTCGTGCGGCTTTCTCAGAATCCATCGGTGATCAGCACCTCGACCGAGCGGAGGTCGCGGTGAGCGGCGTGGACCGTGGCGATCTCGGCTAAGGCGTCACGGCCGAGCGCATGGTAGGCGCCGAGGAGCAGGTCCAGGCCGGCCTGCCGGTGCACGTCGAGGTCAAGCCAGTGCAGTTCACTGCCGACAGCGAGCGCAAGCGCGGGCTGCCCCGCGGCGAGCTGGCGGCGGGCCTGGGCGATCCACTCAGCGGCCTGGGCCGGATCTTTCTGAAAGGCGTCGAGGCGGGAACCAGATGCGGCTACCTGCGGGTCCCCGCTGCCCTGCGGTAACAGGGGCATCAGAGATACGGCGAGGTAGGACCGTGGCGCCGACACCAAGCGGGGCGGTCCGTCTTGCCGTAGTGCCGCTTCGTCGGCAGCCGCATACCACCCGAGGGCATCGATCAGCGGAGTGACGCGCTCGGCTTCCTCCCGCTCATCGCCGTAGTCGCTCAGGAACCTGTCCACCTCCTCGCGCACTACGCGGAGCAGCGTCGGCGCGGTAGACGCCCAGGTCTCGGCCGAGTCGCGGGCGTAGTTGCGGGCGATAACCGTGGGTAACTCGGCTGGGTCGTCGAACCAGAGCCCATAGTGCAGCCCGTCGGAGCCACCGCTCATTACCGTCACGAATTCGGCCGGGTCGCAGCGAAAGCGGGCGTGCAACCGCGGGTCGAGCCCGTCACGGCCGCGCCGGTCGAGGCCGTCGTCACGGAAATAGTCGGTGACTCCCCAGGGCGAGATGCCCATCTCGTTAAGGGCACCGCCGTCGCTGGCCGCGAGAGCCGCGAATACCGCGACATGACGTGGCAGTCGCAGTCCCCAGAGCCGCTGAATCCTCTCCGCGACCAGCGGGAACCGCTCTGTCATGATGCCCAGGGCATCATCGCGCGATGTCATGGCGAAATCGTATGACCCCGCCACGACGAGCTGCCGTGGTGCCTCCGCGCAGATTCCGGCAACGCATTGTTTTGCCGCTGAGCAGGCGCGCCGGGCTACCGGACTCGAACCGGCTCATGCCTCCGCAGGCGACAGCCTGCATCTTGGGCAACATAATTGAATATGACGCACCCTTCCCATGTGCCTTTGCCCGGCGCGCGGAAGGACGTTAGCGCACGGTCATTGGAGAGGCGAGCCCATCTCAGAGGCATCCTCTTGCCGGCCGGTGCTCGCTACGCGTCCGTGACGTCTGGGGATGGCGGTTAGTGGGCGGTCGTGCCGACGAGGCGATGTTCGCTCGCGTGCAGTGCTCCGAGGTCTGTACTGACCGACTACTTCGCCGCTGTCTCTGACGGTGTGACAGCGACCGCCGTCGACTACGTCGACGGGCAGCCGGGTTTGCTGGACCTCACGGCCGAGGATGTCGCGGCCGGCAAGGCGCTGTACCGGCTATCGCCGCTGGCCGTGGCCGGTCAGGTCCAATAGGCAGCTTCACTCTCATGCCGCGATCCGATCGGACTGGGTCAGAACAACGCAATCTGCCCCGGCATTGGTTCGTCTGGGCAGGGCGAGGACCAACCACCCGAACCACACCGTCCTGGCCCGCGCACTGCAGAAATACCTGCGATGGCGCAACGCCAACGCCCGACACCCCGACGTCCTCGCCGCGCAACGCCGCGAACGAGCCCGGGTCCGCAGCGAACGACAACAACGCTGGGGCCGGCCCCGAACGAAGGCCGCCTGACGGATCAGACCCGGTGAACGTTCGTGGCCAACGCACTAGCTGAGTCGCCGCTTCCCCGGGCAACCGGGCATACCCGCAGCGCACGGCATGGATCGAGGTGACAATCCCTGCCGTCTGATTGACGCCTTCGAGCCTTTGCTTCTGATCCAAGGTGGCGGTCGATGGTGGAAAGTGTGCGGAACAGGCGCGGCCGAGACGGCTCCGAAAGGTCGGATCGTCCGGGGCTCCGCCACCTACAGACCTGACGAATCCCGATGGAGACGGCGGCGACGACGACCGCCGGGCCATGCCTCAACCCTTGTCGGCTCCCTCGTTGGCGTCCCGGACGAAGTACCGCTGGAAGGCCACGAAGATGATCGCGACGGGGATCGTGGCCAGCAGTGCCGCGCCGAGTTTGAGCGGGTACTGGGTGCCGGCCCCGAGCGAGCCGCTGACCAGGTCGGCGAGTCCGCGCGGCAGGGTGAACAGCCCGGGGTTCTGCACGGCCACGAGGGTGTGCGGGAACTCGTTCCACGAGCCTTGGAAGGACAGGATGGTCAGCGTGATGAGGGCCGGTCTGGCCATCGGCAGCACCACTGACCAGTAGGTCCGGAACGGGCCCGCGCCGTCGATGCGGGCCGCCTCCTCCACGCCGGCCGGCACCGAGTCGAAGAACTGCTTCATGATGAACACACCGGCCGCGTCCGCCATGAGCGGCACGATCAGCGCGGCGTAGCTGTTGTAGATGCCGAGCTGGTTGAGGACCAGGAACTTCGGGATGAGCAGCACGACCGGCGGCACGGCCATGAGCGCGATGACGGCGGCGAAGAGCGGACCGCGGCCGCGGAACCGCAGCCGCGACAGCGCGTAGCCGGCCATCGAGTCGAGCAGCACCCGCGACAGCGTGACGACCACGGTGACCAGCACCGAGTTGCCCAGCCAGGTGGGGAACGCGGTGCCCTCGAAGATCCGGGTCATCGACTCGGCGGTGAACGGCTCCGGCACCGGCGATAGCGGGTGCGCGGCCGCGTCGGCCTCGGTCTTGAACGAGTTCGCGATCTGGATGACGAACGGGTAGAGGAAGACCAGCGAGAAGAAGACGAGGATCGTGTACCCCGCGAACCGCGAGGCCAGCACGCGCCCGGAGCCCTCGCCGGCCCGCCGGGTCGGGCCCGCCGGCGGGGCCGGCGCCGTGCGGGTGGCGGTGGAGACTGCCATCAAACCCTCCTTCGGGCCGGGCCGGCCCCGCGGCCGCCCGGTTCGTTGCGCTCGCGCATCACCCGGCGCTGCAGCAGGGTCAGCAGCACGATGATGAGGAACAGGACGAATGAGATCGCCGCGCCGGAGCCGTAGTCGAAATCGCGGAACGCGGTCCGGTAGGACAGGAACGCGGGCGTGAGCGTGGTCTTCGCCGGGTTGCCCTGGCTCATCACGTAGATCTGGTCGAAGACCTGCCACGTTCCGATCAGGCCGAGCGTCATCACCAGGAAGGTGGTCGGCCGCAACTGCGGCAGGGTGATGTAGATGAAGCGCTGCCAGCGGCTGGCTCCGTCGATCATCCCGGCCTCGTCGAGCTGAACCGGGACGTTCTGCAGCGCCGCGAGGAACATCAGCATGAAGGTTCCCGAGGTGGTCCAGACGACGAGCGCGATGATCGCGCACATCGCCACGCTCGGGCCGGAGGCCCAGTCCCACCAGCTCAGGCCGAGGATGCCGTGCTCGGTCAGAACCGATGGCGGCGCCGTCGGATCGACCACGCCGATCCGGCCGAGGAGCAGGTGCAGCACGCCGCGCGAGTCGGAGAACCACTGCGGGCCGCTGACGCCGAAGGCGGAGAGCACCGCGTTGATCGCGCCGCCGTTGGCGAACATGAACAGGAACACCACGCTGATCGCGACCGAGCTGGTCACCGAGGGGAAGTAGAAGGCCGTACGGAAGAAGCCCTTGCCGCGCAGCAGCCGGTTGTTGACGACCAGGGCCAGGCCGAGAGCCAGCGCGGTCTGGATCGGCACCACGAACAGCACGTAGTAGGCGTTGTTGCGCAGACTGGTCATGAAGTCGAGCCGGGCCAGGTCGTCGGTGGCGAACAGCTGCGTGTAGTTGTCCAGGCCGACGAACGGCACGTCGCCGGCGAACGGGCTGCCCTGGCCGTTCCAGTCGGTCAGGCTCGTCCACAGCGCCATGAGGATGGGCAGCAGCATGAAGAGGCCGAGGATGAGGACGATCGGGGTGACGAAGAACCAGCCTGCCCGGCGTTCGTCACCCCGCGCCCCGCGGTTCGCGGTGGTCGTCACGAGTGCTCAGCCGCCGAGGGCGGTCTTGGCGTTCTTGTCGAAGCGCTGCAGGACCGCCTTCGGGTCGCCGGCGGCAAGGCCCTGCAGACCCGCGTCGAGATCGGCCAATACACTGTCCATCTTCGGCGCGTTGACCGGGCCCTGCGCGTATTTCGCGCCGGCGATGTAGGCGGCATCCTCTGCGTACTGCTGCTGGTAGGTGGTCTGGGCGTCCTGCCGCGACGGCATCACGCCGAAGGCGGTGGCGAAAGCCATCTGCTGATCGGTGGTGGTCATCGCCTCGACGAACTTGACCGCCTGGTCCTTGAACTTGCTCTTCGCCGCGATGCCCCAGCACTGGGTGAACGACAGGGTGCCCTGGCCTTTCGGGCCGGCCGGCAGCTCCCGGACCGTGTACTTGATGTTCGGGAAGTCGCTCTTCAGTGCGCCTTTGATCCAGTTGCCCTCGATGGTCATGGCCGCCTTGCCCTTGCCGAAGGCCTCGCCGGCCCAGCCGGCGTCAAGCGCCTTGGGGTACGCGGCGAGGCCGTCCTTGAGCAGCTTCTGCACGTACGCCAGCGCCTGCTCGTTCTGCGGCGTGTCGGCGGTGGGCTGCTTGCCGTCCGCGCTGACCCACCAGCCGCCGCTCTGCACCAGGAACGCGCCGATCCGGTCGCGGGTGTCACCGATGGCCAGCGGGGTGACGCCGGACGCCTTCAGCTTCTGCGCCGCGGCGGTGAGCTGGGCCCAGGTGGTGGGGATGTCGGCGTCGGTCAGGCCGGCCTTGTTCCACAGGTCGGTGTTGATCTGCAGCGCCAGGGTCGAGGTGTCCTTGGGCAGGCAGTACAGCTTGCCGTCGCGGGTGAACGACTGACGCAGGTTGGGCAGGAAGGCGTCGGCGCCGGCCATGTCCTGCGCGTACGGCTCGAGCGCGCCGACGCTGGCGTAGTCGGCGAACCGGGCGGCGTCCACGTAGAAGACGTCCGGCGGGGTGCTGCCGGCGAGCGCCTGGCCGAGCTGCTGGACGATGTCCTGCGCCGGGGTCACGGTGGCCTTGTTGCCGCTGGCGGTGGCCCACTTCGCGGCGGCGTCCCGCACTGCCTTGGTCTCCGCGTCGCCGGACGAGCCGATCATGATCTGGAGATCGGCGGGCCCGCTCTTCTGCTGGGTGGTGTCAGCGCTCTGGTCGTCGAAGCCGCTGCCGCACGCCGACGCGGCGACGAGCGAACCGGCCGTGAACGCGGCCAAGGCGACGGCGCGCAGTCTGTCTCTGGTCATGGTTGTCTCCTGGGAAGCGGTGAAGGGAGCGGTTCAGGCCGTCTGACGAAGCACCAAAGACGGCTGGAGTAGGGCGCGTGCCGGTGTTGCCGGGCCGCCGCCGTCGAGGATCTCGGCCAGCAGATCCATACAGCGGGCGGCGGCGGCGGCGAGCGGCTGACTGACGCTGGTCAGGCCGACGGCCTGCGCAACGGCGGTGTCGTCGAAGCCAACCACCGCGCAGTAGCGGCCGAGCTCGCGCGCGGCGGCGAGGGCGCCGAGGGCGAGCGAGTCGCTGGCGCAGACCAGGGCCGTCGGCGGGACGGGACGGGTGAGCAGGTCACGAGCGGCTGCCGCGCCGGTGTCGATGCCGTCCACGGTGGCGACCGCGAGGTCGTCGAGGCAAGCCGGCGCGTCCGGCCCGGACGACGCCAGGGTGCGGGCCCAGCCCTCGCGGCGGGCGTCGCCGACGCCGGAGCCGGCGGGCCAGCCCACGAAACCGATGCGCCGGTGCCCGGTGGCGAGCAGCCGGCTGGTGGCGGCTTCGGTGCCGGCCGCGTTGTCCACGTCGACCCAGGCGTGCGTCTCGGGGGCGCCCCAGGGGCGGCCGAACGTCACGAACGGCACGTCACGCGCCGCGAGCCAGGACGTGCGCGGGTCGCCGTGGTGGGTGCTGGTCAGCACGAATCCGTCCAGGTCGTGCGCCGTGAGGAGGTCGTCGTAGGTGGCGATCTCCTCGGCGTCGTCCGCCGCGGTGTAAAGCATGACCCGGTAACCGGCGGGTGCCGCGGCATCGGTGAGGCCGTGCAGGAAGCGGTCGAGCACGGAGCCGTTGATGCCGTCGCGGGCCGGCTCGATGCGGACTGCGATCAGCCGGGAACGGCCGGTACGCATCTGCCGGGCCGCCCGGTTGACCCGGTAGCCGAGGGCGGTGATCGCCTCGCGCACCCGCGCACGGGTCTCGGCGCGCACGATGTCGGGCGTATTGATCACATTGGACACTGTTTGGCGGGACACGCCGGCTCGCCGGGCGACCGTGTCGATCGTAACCTTTTCCACCGGATTGCCTTCCTAGGTCTTGAACGATCAAATTCCGATGCGGCAGGATTGGATCGTTCAAGTTGCGGGAGTGTTTCGCACTTTGCCCGCCCGGCGACAAGCTGTCAAGACGGCAATACGAGAGGTGTCCCCATGACTCTGCAACCGCTGTTGCACGACCTGGTCCCGACGCTGGCGGCGCCGACCGCGGCCCTGTCCGGCACCGACGGCCAGATCCGGGCGAGCGGCGTGCAGGGCCTGTTCCACGCCGACGCGCGGGTGCTCTCGACCGGTGTGCTGCGGCTCGACGGCCGCGAACCCGAGCCGATCGGGCACGCCCCCGCCGGCCCGGGCGCGACCCGATTCGTCGGACTGGCCCGCTGGCTCGGCGACCGCACCCCCGACCCCACCGTGCGGGTCGACCGCATCCGCCGGGTCCGGCCCGGCGGCCTGGACGAGGAGATCATCATCAGCTCGACCGCGAGCGAGCCGGTCACCACCGAGGTCACCGTGGAGACGGCGAGTGACCTGGCGCCGATCGAGGTGGTCAAGTCGGGCCGGGCCGGGGGCGCGACGTGGGAGCGCGAAGGCATCGCGGTGCGCATCGATGGCGACCTGCGCCGCACGATCACGATCGCACCCGGCGAGAGCACAGTGCTGCGCTGGCGGCTGACGGTGGACGACCCCGCGGCGGTGATGCGGCCCGGCACCGGCGGCGCGTTCTCCAGGCCCGTGGTGCGGGCGCGCGACCACCGGCTCCAGCGGCTGGTCACCCAGTCGCTCGACGACCTGACGGCGCTGAAGCTGACCACCACGACCGACGAGGGCGACACGTTCCTCGGCGCCGGTGTGCCGTGGTACCTCACGCTGTTCGGCCGCGACAGCCTGTGGGCGGCGCGCATGCTGCTGCCGCTCGGCACCGAGCTGGCGATCGGCACGCTGCGGGCGCTCGCCCGCCGGCAGGGCGCCAAGGCCGACCCGGAGACCGGCGAGGCCCCTGGCAAGATCATGCACGAACTGCGCCGAGCCGACTTCGCGCTCCCCGAGCAGGGACTGCGGCTGCCGGCCGTCTACTACGGCACGATCGACGCCACCCCGCTCTGGATCAGCCTGCTGCACGACGCGTGGCGCTGGGGCCACGCCCCGGCCGACATCGTGGCGCTGCTGCCGCACCTGGAGGCGGCTCTCGACTGGCTGGCCGAGCACGCCGACCCCGACGGCGACGGCTTCCTGGAATACCTGGACACCACCGGGCGCGGGCTGGCCAACCAGGGCTGGAAGGACTCCGGTGACGCCGTGCGCTTCCACGACGGGCGCATCGCGCAGGCGCCGATCGCGCTGGCCGAGGTGCAGGGGTACGCGTACCGTGCGGCCCTGGACGGCGCCGCCCTGCTCGACGCGTTCGGGCGCCCGGGCGGCGACCGCTGGCGGACGTACGCGGCCCGGCTCGCCGACCGCTTCCGAGCCTCCTTCTGGGTGCGCGACGGCGCGTACCCGGCGCTTGCCCTGGACCGCGACAAGCGGCCGGTCGACGCGCTGACCAGCAACATCGGCCACCTGCTCGGCACCGGTCTGCTGAACGCCGACGAGGAACGCCGGGTCGCCGCCGCGCTGGCGTCCGAGGCGATGTCCGGCGGCTACGGGCTGCGCACGATGTCCGCCGGCGACCGGGGCTTCGCGCCCCTGTCGTACCACTGCGGCTCGATCTGGGCACACGACACCGCGATCGTCGCCGCGGGTCTCGCCCGCGCCGGCTTCGCCGCCGAGGCGGCGAAGCTCATCGACGGCCTGCTCACCGCCGGCGAGGCGTTCGGCTTCCGGATCCCCGAGCTGTACGGCGGCGACGCCCGCACCGAGATGAGCCGGCCGGTGCCCTACCCCGCGTCGTGCCACCCGCAGGCGTGGTCGGCGGCCGCAGCCGTGCTGATCCTGCAGGCGTGGATGGGCCTGGAGCCGGACGTGCCAGGCGGGCGGGTGCTGCTGCGCCCCATGCCGGACGCCCCCGCGGTCACCGGGCTGCGGATCGCCGGACACCCCGTCGACTTCGACGGGACGACACTGCACGGCCTGCCCGACGGCCTGACCATTAGCTGACAACGCGGGCGCCGGGCCTTCCACCCGGCGCCCGCTGGGCCATGCAGGTTGGCAAGCTCTCCGCGACCCGCCAGCCGCCCCAGTCCGCACGGTGACCGCCGGGTCGTGGACGTGCCCAACCCCGCGACCCCGCCAACCAGCCGGGGCCGCACGCTGCGATCCGCATGCGCTCAGCCCAGATAGCCGACCGCCGCCGAGCCGGTCGCCGCCCGGACCGGGTAGCCCCACCGGCGCAGCGCCTGGCTCATCTTCGCCGCCCCGCTCGGGTTCGCCGAGTGGATCAGGATCAGGCCGACGTCGAACGGCCGCTCCTCGAAGGCGGCCCGCTCCAGCACCTCCACCACCGGCCAGATCGTGTCGTCGTCCCCGAGGTCGTGGTCCAGCCACAGCTCGTCGATCCGCCGCTCCCGGAGCCGGTCGAGCAGCGCCACCCCGGCCGCGCTGGTCCGCGCCACCTCCGCCGCCCGCCCGTCCACGAACGACCGCAGATCATCGATCAACACCATCACCCCACGATTCTTTCGGTACGGCCTCCGCCCGTGCCTCCGGGGCTGGGCCGAAGCACCGGGGACTCAGTCGCCCGCGTCATCCGCGCGCCGCGGCGACGGCGGTGGGCGAGCACTGATCGTTGACGCCCTCGTAAACCCACTTTACCTATGGGCGATATGGTTCAGCCGACCTGAGGAGGGTGTCGATGGATCTGCAACTCGTCGGTAAGAGGGCCCTGGTGACCGGGGGCAGCCGCGGGATCGGACTGCGCATCGCGCGGTCGCTGCTCGCCGAGGGCGCCCACGTGGCGATCGCCGCGCGGGACGGTGAACGGCTGGCCAAGGCCGCCGCCGAGCTGGCGGCGGCAGGCCATCCGGGGCGGATCGTCAGCGCGCAGCTCGACACCGGCGACGACGCGTCGGTGCGGGCCGGCGTGCAGCGGGTCCGCGAGCAGCTCGGCGGTATCGACATCCTGGTGAACAACGCGGCGGTGCCGGGCGGTGGCCAGGGCGGCCCGATCACGCCCTCGCAGACCACCGACCAGCAGTTCGTCGACGCGGTCAACGTCAAGGTGCTGGGCTACCTGCGCACCTCCCGGGCGGTGGCGCCCGACCTGATCGCCCAGGGCTGGGGCCGGATCATCAACATCTCCGGCCTGGCCGCCCGGCTCAGCGGCGACTTCGTGGCGACCGCCCGCAACATCGGCGTGGTCGCGCTCACCAAGAACCTCGCCGACGAGCTCGGCCGGCACGGCGTCAACGTCACCGTCGTGCACCCGGGCGCCACGGTCACCGAGCGCACCCCCGCGCTGATCGCGGCCGCCGCCGAACAGTGGGGTGTCACCCTGGAGGAGGCCGAGCGGCGCCGGGCCGAGCGGACCGCGATCGGCCGCGAGGTGACCGCCGAGGAGGTCGCCGACGTGGTGGCCTTCCTCGCGTCGCCGCGCAGCGTGGCCATCACCGGCGACGCGGTCACGGTCGGCGGCGGACTGGTCGGCCCCATCCACTACTGAACCCGCGCCGGCGCGCCCCGGCCGGAAGCGGTCTCGCGTCGCGTACCGGAAAAGGTCTAGGAAAGCGGATCCCAGTCGGTGGCGTAGTGGGTGAGGGAGGCGGCGAGGTCGGGGTGGGAGGCGACCCAGAGGCTGTCGAACAGGTACCACTGCTGGAAGCCGAAGGCGCCGCTGCAGTGCATCGCCATCTGGGCCAGGTGGCCGCTGACCTCGATCAGCGAGGTGTCCGGGCGGCGGCCGTTGTCGAACACGTGCTCGTCGATCAGCGACATCGCCGCGTGGTACGGGTTGTCGAGGGCGTCCAAGGCGTCCGGCCACGGCTCGTCGGCGTCCAGGCCGAAGCCCGGCCACAGGTTGGCCCGGCGCAGCGCCGGGACCAGGGATCTCTCGCCCGGCGCGAGCAGCCCGGCGAGCACCTTCAGCTCCGGCGGCCAGCCGGTGCGGTCCGCGCCGGGCAGGTGGGCGGCCAGCTCGGCCAGCTCGATGCCGGGGAAGACCACCTGGTCGGGGCACTCCAGGCTGGCGCCGTCGTAGTAGGTCAGGAAGGTCGCGTAGGTGGTGGGCGGGCCGGGCGGCTCCCGCTCCGCGTCGTCCGGCAGCGGCCACGACTCGTGCAGCAGGTAGGCGAGCCGGTCCGGGGCCGCGGCCACCGCCCGGTCGTCGAGGAAGAAGTAGGCCAGCTCTACCTCGTCGTCGTCGGTCCGCACCCGCAGGCTGTGCTCGTCCAGCCGGATGAAGTCGGCGTCGCCCTCGACATACAGGTGCCGGTGCAGCAGGGTCCGCAGCTGATCAGTGGTCTCCGGCGCCGGCAGCCGGTGCTCGCGGGCCGCGTCGAAGATCGTGTGCAACCCGTAGACGTCGGCGCCCAGCTCGGCCTCGATCCAGGCGTGCGGATCGGGGCGGGTCCAGTGCCGGCGGAACCAGTCGAGCACAGTCGCGTCGGGCAGCCGCCGCACCAGCTTGCTCAGCGGACCCGCGTAGTGCGACCGATAGACGAAGTACACCCGCCCGAGGCTATCGGCGCCCGGTCCGCCGCGCCGCCGGAATCGCGGTTCGGCCACGGCACATTCCCCGTCGTCACTGCCTTCATGCCGTAGGGTCGGTCGGCATGGAGCTGGTGCCGGTCGGATGGGTCGAGTCGCCGCTGACCGACGCGGCGGCCGCGCCCAAGCAGGGTGACGAGGGGGCGCCGCCGGCCTGGCTGGTCTTCGACGGCGCTTACGCGGACGCGCTCGGGGACCTGGAGGCCGGTGTTGAGCTGCTGGTCCTCACCTGGCTGGACCGGGCCGACCGGAGCGTGCTGCGGGTGCGGCCGCGGGGTGACGCGAGCCGTCCGCTCACCGGGGTGTTCAGCACCCGGTCGCCGGACCGGCCGAACCCGATCGGGCTGCACCGGGTCCGGGTGCTCGCCGTCGACGGGCTCCGCGTCCGGGTCGCCGACCTGGAGGCGCTCGACGGGACGCCGGTCCTGGACGTCAAGCCGGTGCTGGAACCGCGCGGCGAGCGGTGAACTCTGGAATACCGGTCGAGGGAAGGGACTTGGCGACAGATATGACTGACTTCGATCCGCACGCCCTGATCGCGGAGAGCCGGCTCGGAATTCTCGCCACGATCCGCAAGGACGGGCGCCCGCAGCTCTCCCCAATCCTGCCGTTCTACGACCGCGCCGCCGGCACGATCTACGTCTCGATGACCGAGGGCCGGGCCAAGACCGCGAACCTGCGCCGCGACCCGCGCGCCGCGATCGAGGTGACCAGCGCCGACGGCCGCGCCTGGGCGACCGCCGACGGCGACGCCGTGCTGACCGGCCCGGGCACCGACCCGCACGGCCCGGAGGTGGAGGCGCTGGTCGACTACTACCGCCGCGCCTCCGGCGAACACCCGGACTGGGACGAGTACCGCGCCGTGATGGTCGCCGACCGCCGGGTGCTGCTGGCCCTCAAGGTGACGCACGTCTACGGGCAGTCGCTCTCTTTCGATTGACCTGTACCCCGAGGTGCGGGTTTAGCGTTCCGGGCATGAACGCGATCACCAGTGTGCATGCCCGGGAAATCATCGACAGCCGCGGGAACCCGACGGTCGAGGTCGACGTGGTACTGGCCGACGGAGCTCGGGGGCGGGCGGCCGTGCCGTCCGGGGCGTCGACCGGCACCCGGGAGGCGGTCGAGCTGCGCGACGGAGATCCGCGGCGCTACCACGGCAAGGGGGTGCGGCGGGCGGTCACGGCGGTGAACACCGAGATCGCCGCCGCGCTGCACGGGCGGGACGCCGCCGACCAGGCCGGGGCCGACCGGGTCCTGATCGAGCTGGACGGCACCCCGGACAAGTCGCGCCTCGGCGCGAACGCCACGCTCGGCGTCTCGCTCGCGCTGGTCCGGGCGGCGGCGGACAGCGCGCGGCAGCCGCTCTACCGCTACCTCGGCGGGCCGGACGCGGCGCTACTGCCGCTGCCGCTGATGAACATCGTGAACGGCGGGGCGCACGCCGACAATCCGCTGGACTTCCAGGAGTTCATGATCGCCCCGGTCGGCGCCGAGACGTTCGCCGAGGCCGTCCGGATGGGGTCGGAGGTCTTCCACACGCTGCGCGGCGCGCTGCGGCGGGCCGGGCAGAACACCAACGTCGGCGACGAGGGCGGGTTCGCGCCGGACCTGCGGACCGCCGAGGAGGCGCTGACCTTCGTGACCGAGGCGATCGAGGCGACCGGGTACCGGCCCGGCGCCGACGTGGCGATCGCCCTCGACCCGGCCGCGTCGGAGTTCTTCAAGGACGGCCGCTACCTGCACCGGGACCCGGCCGAGCACGTCGCCTACCTGGCCGGGCTGGTCGACGCGTTCCCGATCGTCTCGATCGAGGACGGCGTCGCGCAGGACGACCACGCCGGGTGGGTGGCGCTCACCGAGGCCCTCGGCGAGCGGTGCCAGCTGGTCGGGGACGACGTCTTCTGTACGAACGAGGCGCTGCTGCGGCAGGGCATCGCGGACGGGATCGGGAACGCCATCCTGGTCAAGGTCAACCAGATCGGCACGCTGACCGAGACGCTCGCCACGGTCCGGACCGCGCGGGACGCCGGGTACCGGGTGGTGATGTCGCACCGCTCCGGGGAGACCGAGGACACCACGATCGCCGACCTGGCGGTGGCCACCGGGTGCGGGCAGATCAAGACCGGCTCGCTGTCCCGCAGCGACCGGACCGCCAAGTACAACCAGCTGATCCGGATCGAGGAGGAACTGGGCTCGCGGGCGACGCTTGACCCGTACCTCAGGGTCCGGGTTTAGGGTCTGTCGCATGCGGGTGGGTGAGCTGGCGCGCCGGACCGGGACGACGATCCGGGCGCTGCGGTACTACGAGTCGGTCGGCCTGGTCGTGCCCCGGCGGCTGAGCAACGGCTACCGGGAGTACGACCCGATCGCCGAGCGCCAGGTCGCCCAGATCCGCGAGCTGATGACGCTCGGGCTGGCGGTCGAGGAGACCCGCCCGTTCGTCGAGTCGATCGCGGACGGCACCGAGGACGTGTGCGCCGCGGCGCTGGCCACCTTCCGCAGCACGGTGACCGGGCTGCAGCGGCGGATCGGGGAGCTGACCGCCCAGCGGGACGCGCTCAACGCCCGGATCGACGAGGCGGCCCGGTCGGTGGTCACCGGCGTTCCGGCCGGTGACAGCAGCCCGGCCGAGCTGGTCGGCACCCGGCTGCCGGCGCTGCAGTTCTACGCCAGCGACGGGCGGCCGGTCGACCTGGCCGCCCTCGGGCCGGGCCGGACGGTGATCTTCGTCTACCCACTGACCGGGCGGCCCGGCGTCGACCTGCCGCGCGGGCTGCTCGAGGTGCACGGCGCGCGGGGCAGCACCGACCAGGCGATCTGGGTGCGCGACCACCACGCCGAGCTGCTCGCCGCGGGGGCGTCCCGGGTCTACGGGCTGTCCGCCCAGTCGACCGGGTACCAGCGGGAGCTGGCACATCGGCTCCGGCTGCCGTACCCGTTGATCCCGGACCCGAAGCTGACCCTGGCCGCCGCCACCGGCCTGCCCACCCTGGCCTCCGGCGACCTGGCCCTCTACCAGCGCCTCACCCTGATCGTCTGCGACGACGTGGTGGAGCACGTCTTCCACCCGATCCCGGACCCGGCCTCGCACGCCATGGACGTGATGTCCTGGCTGACCAGGACCAAGACCGGAAGCCTGCGGTGACCTCCGGGCCGGACGTCGCCGGCCTGCTGCGGCTGGTGCGGCAGATCCCGCTCCCTCCGGAACTCCGCGACCTCACCGGCGCTGACGACTCCCGGGTGGCGGCGATCGCGGCGAGATACGACCGGCAGCTTCCCGAGGAGTACGTCCGCTGGTTGCGCGTCTGCGACGGCTCGTATGCCGGGCCGGGCGGGATCTTCGGCGTGCGCGACGCGCTCGACGTCCTCGGCTTCCACCCCGACTGGGCCGGCCGGGGCTGGCTCCCGGTCGCGGGTGACGGGTGTGGCAACTACTACGTGCTGGACCTGTCGCGCGAGCACATCGACCGGGACGCCGTTTACTTCGTCGACACGATGGCCGGCGAAGGGTTGACCTACCTCGTGGCGAGCAGCTTCCTGCGCTTCCTCAGGTTTCTGCTGGAGGGCGAGCTCGGCGAGCGGCGGTGGCCGTTCCGGGCCGGGCATGTCAGCGCCGAGGACCCGGAGGTGCTGCTCCTGCGCGACGAGGAGTTGTTTCCCTGGAGCGGATGAACGGGGACCATAGGCCCATGGGCTCACGGGATGACGCCACGCTGACGGCGGACGGGCGGTACCTGATCGTTTCCGGCCGGCGGTGGCGGGCTACCGGAATGCGGGCCAGTGCTCCGGGCTTCAGCCCGGGGGTGAAGGCCCGCGCTGGGAGGGCCGCTAGGCCCGAGCAGTACCTTGACCGGGGCGGTTCTGCTGCTCGATGTACTGCTTGATGACGTTCAGCGGTGCGCCGCCGGCGGAGCCTGCGAAGTACGAGCCGGAGCAGAGTTTGTTGGCCTGGTAGTAGTGGGGTACCAGGTCGGGGAACTCTTGGCGCAGGCGACGGGAGGAGACGCCCTTGAGCGAGTTGACCAGCCGAGCGACAGCGACCTTGGGTGGGAAGTTGACCAGCAGGTGCACGTGATTGTTCTCGCCGTTGAACTCGACCAGCTCTGCCTCGAAGTCGGCGCAGATGTCGCGCATGATCGCCTGCCTCCGGACCAGGTGCTGGTCGGTGAACACCTTGTGCCGGAACTTCGTCACGAAAACCAAGTGAACGTGCATCGCAAAGACACAGTGCCTGCCAGTGCGGATACCTTGAGGCTCGGCCATAAGCCAGCATGGGACAGTGATGGTCGTGCAGCTCCGTTACAACTTCCGGGTCACCCCGGACGCCGCCCAGCGCACCGCGCTGGCGCAGGCGTTCGGGTGTGCCCGCGTGGTTTTCAACGACGGACTCAGGCTGCGTCAACAGGCCCGCGAGGCAGGCGAGAAGTACCTCTCCGACGGCGACCTGTCGAAGCTGGTCATCACCCAGGCCAAGGCCACCGAGGACCGGGCGTGGCTGGGCGAGGTATCGGCGGTGGTGTTGCAGCAAGCCCTCGCGGACCTGAACACCGCGTACCGCAACTTCTTCGCCTCGGTCACCGGAAAGCGCAAGGGCCGCAAGGTCGCCCCGCCCCGGTTCCGGTCGCGCAAGGACAACCGGCAGGCGATCCGGTTCACCAAGAACAGCAGGTTCAAGGTCCTGGACAACGGCCGCCTGCGGCTGCCGAAGATCGGCGACCTACCGGTCCGCTGGTCGCGGACCCTGCCATCGGACCCGTCCAGCGTCACGATCATCAAAGACGCGGCAAACCGGTACTTCGCCTCCTTCGTCGTGACCGTCGGCGAGGACGAGATGCTGCCGCCGGTCGAGCCGGAGATCGGCATCGACCTCGGGCTGACCCACTTCGCGGTCATGTCCGACGGCACGAAGGTGACCGCGCCGAAGTTCCTGCGGCGTGCGGCCCGCAAACTCAAACGGTTGCAGCAAGCCCTCTCGCGTAAGCGCAAGGGCAGCAACCGCCGCAAGAAGGCTGTCATCAAGGTCGCCAGGGCGCACGCCCGGGTGGCTGACACCCGGCGCGACTGGCAGCACAAACTGTCCACGGCGATCATCCGCGACAACCAAGCGGTGTACGTCGAGGACCTGTGCGTGACCGGTCTCGGCCGGACCCGGCTCGCCAAGAGCGTGCACGACGCGGGCTGGGCCAGCTTCACCACCATGCTGGAGTACAAAGCGGCCCGATACGGGCGCACATTCGCCCGGGTGGACCGGTTCTTCCCATCCACCCGGATGTGCTGCGACTGTGGCCGGATCAACGACAAGATGACGCTGAACGTTCGGGCGTGGGACTGCGCGTGCGGCAGTCACTATGACCGGGACGTCAACGCCGCCATCAACATCAAGGCCGCCGGGCAGGCGGACTTCAACGACCGTCGAGCGCAGGTAAGACCGGGACTTGTCCCGGCACCGCGCAGTGAAGCGGTAACCCGCCAGAACGCCGCGCGTGCCACGCGCAGCGTGGCTGGAATCGCCGTCCTTTAGGACGGCGAGGATGTCAACGATCCGAACATCCCGGACGGGGGCTGCGGCAGGAGCTCGTCGACGAGCTGATGGCGGCCCGCCGGCTGGTGCGCACTGACCCGGGCACGGCCCGGCCGCGGGTGCAGGACGCCAAGGTGGCGCTGGGGGAGCGGGGCGACCCGTGGTGGGAGCCGACGGCCGCGGGGCGGCGCGAGCGGGTGGCCGCGGCGATCCGGGTGCTGCTGCGGCACCGGGCGGCGGACAGCAGCATCTGCCCGAGTGAAGCGGCCCGGGTGGCCGGCGGGGAGTCGTGGCGGGACCTGATGGACGTGGTCCGGGAGGTGGCCGCCGAGCTCTCGGGGGAGGGCACCGTCGTCGTGCGGCAGAAGGGCGCCGAGGTCGACGTGACCACCGCTACCGGCCCGGTGCGTCTGGCTCGCGGCCCGGCCTGGTGAGATTCCGGGAAGATAGCAAAAATCCCAGGAAAAGTGTCTCTAATGGGAGGAATGAGCAAACCACGCGTCACCGTGCCGGCCCTCGTCGCCCTGATGACCCTGGCTGTGCCCTCGTCCTCGCTGCTGCTCGCCGGCCCGGCGGCGGCCACCCCCAGTCCGGCGTCCGCAACCGGTGCGGCAGGCGGAACCGGCGCGGCGGCACCTGCGCGGACGACCGCATCCGGGGCCGCCGCGACCGCCTCCTCCGACGACCAGAACCGGGAGAGCGTCCTGGTCACCGGCACCGGCAAGGCGTCCGGCGAGCCGGACGTCCTGACCGCTTCCTTCGCGGTGGAGGTCACCGGCGCCACGGTCAGCGAAGCCCTGGACCGGGCGAGCGCGGCCGCGACCCGGGTGCGGGACGCCCTGCTCCGCGCCGGGGTGGTCAAGGCCGACCTGCAGACCGCGGACGTCAGCGTCAACGCCCAGCGGAACAACGCCAACAAGATCACCGGCTACACCGTGAACCAGGGCCTCACCGCGAAGCTCCGGAACCTTCCGAAGGCCGGCGCGACCCTGACCGCGGCGATCGCGGCCGGCGGTGACGCGGCCCGGCTCAACGGCGTCTCGTTCGCCATCGAGGACGACGCCGCCCTGCTGGCCGAGGCCCGCAAGCGAGCCTTCGCCGACGCCCGCGCGAAGGCCGCGCTGTACGCCCGCGAGGCCGGCCGCCCGCTCGGCCGCGTCCTCAAGATCACCGAGGAGACGCCGAGCTACTACCGGGACTCCTACTCGTCGGACAGCGTGGCCATGTCCGGCGCGGCCGCGCCGATCGAACCCGGTCTGCAGCAGCTCACGGTGACCGTGACGGTGGAATGGGCCCTGGAGCCGTCCGCGGGTCGCGCAGACTCTCCCGGCCACGAAGCGTAATGACCGCAGGTCGTGGTGAGGCGGACCTCGTGAACCGCATGGTGCTCGTCCGGCGTCCGGGCGCCGCACTCATCGGGCGCTTCCACGAGGTGATCGGGACAGCCGCTGAGTCGTGACTCCGGCGGCCAGGAACATCGCGCCGAGCAGCAGCCAGCCGGGCGTGCCGTGGGCGACCGCGGTGGAGGTGACCACCACCGGGGCGAGCATCGTGCCGGCCGCGAAACCGGTCTGGCTGACGCCCTGGTAGGCGCCAGGGTTGCCGGGGTCGGCCAGTTCGAAGGCGAGCGACCAGGCGCCGGCTTCGGAGAGCACCTCGGCCGCGCTCGCCGCCACCACCGCGAGCAGCAGGACGCCGATCGCGGCGAGCGCCGGCAGGGGTGCCGCGGCCGCATAGAGAAGGCAGGTCAACACCAGGAAGACCGAGGACACGGCTACCGTACGGCCGGCCGCGCGCACGTCGGTGACCAGTCGCGCCGCGGGCAGTTGGAAGACCGCGACCAGCACCGTGTTCAGCACGAGCAGCAGCGCGACGGTGGTCGCCGGCGCCCGGGTGTGCAGCGTGACCCAGAGTGGCATCCCGACGGTGAGCAGACCGAACTGGATGGTGAGCAGGCCGTAGAGGGCGGCGATCCCGACGTACCGGAAATCGCGCAACGGAGAGCGGCCCACCGGCGCGGCAGCGGACCGTGCGGGAGGGCCGGGCCGCGCGGGGGAAGCGGCCGGGGAGGCCGCAGCGGACCGTGCGGGAGCGCCGGGCCGCGCGGGGGAAGCGGCCGTCGGGAGGGCGCGCAGCGGCAGGGCCGAGGCCAGGACCAGGGCGGACGCGGCCAGCATCGCGATCACGTAGGCGGCCGGAGTGCCGGTGGCCAGGGCCGCGGTGGCGAGCGCCGAGCCGAGCCCCACGAACACGTTGGTGACCACCCGGAGGCGGGCCCGCACGGTGACCCGGTCCGGACCGGTGAAGTGCAGGGCCAGCAAGGTCGCCTGGGCCGTCCGCTGGCCGCCCTGCGCGCCGACCGCGGCGCAGGCGATCAGCGTGAAGGTGAGCGCCGAACCGGCCGCGCAGTACGCGGCCAGCGCCGCCGCCTGGGTGAGCGTCGCGCCGGCCAGCACCCGTTGCGCGCCGATCCGGTCGGACAGGTAGCCGCACCCGAAGGCGGCGGCCATCCCGGCCGCGCCGGCCACGGTCAGCCCAGCGCCGACGGTGGCCGGGGACAGGCCGATCACGGTGGTGAAGAAGAGCGCGCTGACCCCGAACAACACCCCCTTGGCCAGTGAGGCCGCGGCGATGGACAGGGTCAGGGCACGCTCGACCGGGCTGCGGCCGGTGAGCCGTCGATCAGTGAGGGTCACGCGTCGGTTCTGCCAGCCGGCCCCGGAGCCGGGCGAACGATGTAGCGTCCTGCTTCATGGTCGTGCGGTATCAGCTCGTCGGACAGGACCTGGGCGGGGTGCGGTTCGCCATCTCGCCGCTCAACGAGCTGGTGCTGTCGCTGCACGCGTGGCGGGATCCGGGGCGCTATCCGCTGCACCTGCCGTGGATCCAGCAGATGCGGCAGGCCCAGGGGCGGCTCGCGGCCGGGGTGCTGGACGCGCTGGTCAACGACGATCTGTGGACGCCGGACTTCCTCACGCCACGGCCGTGGTCCCCGCTGACCCGGCTGGAGGACGAGATGGCGGCGGTGCGGCGTACCGGAAGTGCTGTTGTCGATCGTGACCTGCGGCTGCTGCACGGACCCGGGCGAGTGCCGACACCGCTGCGCGGCCCGGACGTGCTCGACCGCATCCTGGACGCGTTGACCGGATACTGGGAGGTCTGCTTCGCGCCGCACTGGCCCCGGATGCGGGCGCTGCTGGAGGGCGACGTCACCCATCGCGGGCGGGAGATCGCGCAGCACGGGCTGGCCGCGATGTTCGCCGGGCTCGCCGGCCGGGTGCGGATGGCGGGGGACACGGTGGAGGTTTCCGTACGGTCGCAGGTCCACTACACGCGACCGGCGACCGGCGGACTCACCCTGGTCCCGTCGATGTGGACGAGCAGCGCCTCCGCGCCGATCCTGCCCGACGAACCGCCGATGATCATCTACCGGGCGCGCGGGCTGGGCACGCTCTGGGAGCCGCAGCCACTGCCCGCCCCGGGCGCGCTCGCCGGGCTGCTCGGCGCCCACCGGGCCGGCCTGCTCGTGCAGCTGGCCACCCCGGCGTCGTCGACCGAGCTGGCCGCCCGGCTCGGCGTCACCACCACCGCGGTCAACCAGCACCTGCGGGCGCTCCGGGCGGCCGGGCTGCTGGTCAGCGCGCGGCACGGGCGGTCGGTGCTCTACCGGCGCTCGGACCTGGCCGACCAACTGCTGGACCGGTCCAGCGCGCCGGACACCCCGGCGTCGCGGTGACGCCACCGTGGTTCCGCTTCACGGCGCCACGCGGCCGGGCTCGATGAGATCGCTCCTCCGGACGCCGCGATTCATGTTCACGGCGCTACGCGGTCGGCCTGGATGAGATCGCGCCTCCGGGCCCGCGATTCATGGGTGGTCTCGCTTCACGGCGTCACGCGGCCGGCCTCCAGGAGACCGTGCCTCCGGACGCCGCGATTCAGGAGTCGAGGTTGGCGGCCAGGTAGGTCAGGGCTGCGGCGCTGTCGGCGTCGTCCTGGTGCGGGGTGCGCAGGTCGGTGGTGTACGCGGCCACGTCGGCGAGGATCCACCCGAGGCGGTAGAAAGCGGTGGCGGGCGACCGGCCGGCACCGGTCGGGGTGGTGCCGAACATGTCGGTGAGCATCCAGAAGTCGCGCTCGGGCGGGGCGATCTGAACCGTGGTCCAGTCGATCAGGCGCAGGCCGGACGGGGTGCGCAGGACGTTGCCCGGGTGGGGCTCGCCGTGCGTGACGACCCAGTCGGCGGCGGTGTCGCGGACGACGCCGGCGAGGTGGTCGAATTCGGTCAACCAGTCGTGGACGCGGGTGGCGTGGTGGCGGAGGAGGGCGCGGGCGGGTTCGGCGTGCGGGCCACTGGTCCATGGGTGGTCGAGGTCGCCCAGGGCGGTCTCCAGGTCGGTGCGGCCGATGAGGCGCAGGTCGGTGCGGGGGGCGAGGGTCGCGACAGCCGGGGTGGTTCGGTGCAGCGCCCCAAGCATCTCCGACATTTCCGAAATGTCAGCGAGTGGGTGTGGTCCGAAGTGGCCCGCAGCGCCGTCGAGCAACGGAAAGACCGCGACGGTGTAGTCGTGGCGCAGTGAGTGGGAGGGCGCGCCTGTCGAGTCGCGCGGCAAGGACTGCGTCGCCGCGCCGGTGGAGTCGTGCGGCAGGGACCGCGACGCCGTGCCGGTCGAGTCGTGCGGGAGGGACTGCGACGCCGCGTCGGTCGAGTCGCGCGGCAAGGACTGCGGCGCCGCAGAAGTGGAGTCGTGCGGCAGGGTGTGCGACACCTCGCCGTCGAGGGCCGGCACCGGGGCGACGACGAAGTCGAGGCCGGCCCGATGCAACGCCAGCGCGGTCGCGAGTGACCGGCGCAGATCCGGATCGTCCCGGTCGACCTTCACGAACCAGGACCGGCCGCTGGGCTCGGTCACCGACCAGTGGTAGCTGCCCGCCCCGACCGGCAGGTAGTCGATGGTGACCGTCTCGATGCCCCACCCGGAGCGCAGCGCCGTGACCAGGTCGCTTTCGGCCAGTCCGGCCGGTTTCTCCCGCACGGCGAGCATTCTGCCGCAGCCTCGCCGCCGTGGTCATCCTGAATAGCGGGCGGGTCGAGGCGGACCTCGCCGGAGTCCAGCGCCGGGCAGTGGACACGTGCTGGCCTCGACGAGCGATCCTGGCGCACCGGTGGCGTCGCCGAAGCACTTGCTCAGCTGCTCGCGACGAACTCCCGCAGGTGGGTCGCGCACGCCCCCGGCTGGTCCTCCGGGATCAGCGTGTAGCTGTCCGGCACCTCGACCAGCCGCCCTCGCGGCAGCGCCTGCGCCAGCCGGGCGCCGTTGGCCGGGACCATCATCGTGGCTTCCGGAGCCCACAGGACCAGGGCCGGGCGGTCGAAGCCGGACAGGCGGGCGGCAGCCTCCGTGTATTCGGCGCGTCTGGTCGTACGCAAATATTTCTTCAGGTCCCGCCGGATCGCGCCGGAGGTGAGGGACGGCCGCAACCAGGCGTCCATGATGTCGTCCGGCACCGGGCGCTTCGCCATCAGCCCGAAATTGAGCGGAGCGCGGCGCAAGCCGCGAATCCGCAGCGGCTGCAGCGCCAGGAAGGTCGCGCCGGGCACCTTGGACGACAGGTACAGCGCGCGGCCGGGCAGGCCGGGCGGGAAGTTCTCGAACGACTCCTGCGGCAGCAGCACCAGCCGGGCCAGCCGGTGGCCGAGGCCGTGCGCGGCGACCAGCTGCGCGCCACCCCAGTCGCAGCCGATCAGTGTCACGTCGCGCAGGTCGAGCCGGTCGAGGAACTCGGCGACCAGCCGGGTCAGGCCGGGGGAGCTGAGGTCGGCGTCCGGGTTCATCGGGCGGCGGTGCGCGCCGAGCGGCAGCTCCAGCGCGACACAGCGATGATCGGCGCGCAGGTCGGCGATCACGTGCCGCCACAGGGTCACCCCGACGAAGATGCCGGTGAGGAAGACCAGGGTCGGCCCGTCGCCGCCGGTGTCGTCAAAGTCGACGGTGCCGGCGGAGAGCGTGACATGGCGCATCCGGAACCCCCGTTCGTCATCGACCAAGTTAGTCGATCGCACCGTCCACGATGTGCAGGTGATCGAGGCCGGCGCTGAACCCGGCGACGTGCCCTGGCGTGCCGTGATGGTCGCGGGTCCGGGTGAACCGGCCCTCGGCGACCGCGACGTCGTAAGCGCCACCCATCGCGTATTCGGCCAAAGTGCCACTCACCCGGTGCCGCCGCGCCCAGTCCCGGCCGTCCTCGGCGTTCGCGAACACGCCGGAGGCGAACCGCGCCCCGTCGCCGTGGAACAGCCAGACGGTGTCCCGCTCCTCGCGGATGGGCCGGCGGCGCAGGCCGGTCGGGGTGTAGTCGGCGTAGCGCCCGAAGTCTCCGGGCCGATACCGGACGACCAGCAGCCGGGCCGGGTCGTCGCCGTCGAGGTGGAACCAGACCGGGTCGTCGGCCGGATCACCGGTCGCGTAGCCGAGCGTCCCGGACCCTCGGCCGCCGATCCGGATCGACGGCTCGCCCCAGGCCGCCAGGATCTCGTCCTGGGTGCGGTCGTCCGCGGTGATCCCGGCACACAGCCGCTGGAACTCGGCCGGCGGCAGAGCGCGATCGAGGTCGAGCCAGCCGAGCCGGTGGGCGATCGTGGCGTACTGCGAGGCGACCGCGTCGCGCAGCAGGTGATCGGGGAAGACGGTGCGGTAGACGCCGCTGACTCCCATCGAGTTGAAGGCGCTGGAGTTGCGCAGCCGCTCGAGCTCGGCACGCCACTGGTCGAGGCGCCCGTCGGCGGCGGCCATCAACTCCAGCACGATGTGTTCGGCCGTCTCGGCCCGGCCGTACATGCCCGGGCGCCGGAACAGCAGATTGAGGTACTTCCGGTGGTGCGCGCGCACCTCGTCCACGGTTGTCATCGGGGCTGATCCTGCCAGCCGCCGGTTTCGAGAATCGACCGTATTCAGTCGTGGCCGGCGTCGCGGCTCAGTCCGGTCGATAGGCGTCCGTGTCGCCGGAGACCGCGTTCTCGTCGTAGCCGGCGCCCATCGGCGCCTCCCCGGCCTCGTCCTCGTCGGCCGGCGCGCCGGTCACCGACTCGCCGGGGCGGCGCAGCGAGGCGGCGTACGCCGGGGTGCCGTCAGGTTCGTCGGTGGGATGCCGGTCGACCGGCTCTCGAGCATCGCTCATGGGTGGCGGCTTCCCGGTGGGCGGCCGGGCAAACGTCGGAATATTCCGGGCCGGGCGGGGAACCCGGGGTCCCATGACCGAGCCGACCGCCATCCGCACCCGGTGACCGCGGCCCTGCCCGACCGGCTGACCGTCGGCGTCGAGGAGGAGTTCCTGCTGCTCGATCCAGGCACCGGGGAGAACATCCCGGTCGCCGAGAAGGTACTCGCCGGGCTGCCCGAGCCGATCCGTCGGCGCAGCCGGCGCGAGTTCCGGCCGAGCATGGTCGAGCTGGTCACCGACGTCTGCACCGAGGCCGGCGAACTCACCGGGCAGCTGCTGGCGAACCGGCGCGCCGGGGCCGAGACGGCGTCCGCGGCCGGCGCGGCGCTGACCCCGGCCGGCGCCACCCCGGTCGCCGAGCGGTTCCCGGAGCCGGCCGACGACCCGCGGTTCCGGGCGATCACCGGGCACTACGGACCGATCGCCGGCGACCCCTCGGTGTGCGGCTGCCACGTGCACGTCGGCGTGCCGGACGAGGAACTCGCCGTGCGGGTCTGCACCCGGCTGCGCGGCGACCTGCCGGTCATCCAGGCGCTCGCCGCGAACTCGCCGGTCTTCGAGGGCGCCGACACCGGCTGTGCCAGCTGGCGGTGCGTCCAGCTGGACCGCTGGCCGAGCCTGGGCGCGTGGCCGCACCTGGAGTCGGCGAGCGACTACCGCCGTACCGTCGACGCTCTGATCGCCTCCGGCGCGATGATGGACGACACCATGGTGCTCTGGTGGGCCCGCCCGTCGGCGTCGTTCCCGACCGTGGAGGTGCGGATCGCCGACGTCTGCCCGCGGGCGGCCGACACCGTGCTGGTCGCGGCGCTGATCCGGGGCCTGGTCGACACGGCGGCGCGGGCGGCGGCCGACGGCCGGTCCGCGCCGGAGCTGCCCGACGCGCTGGTCGGCGCGGCGCACTGGAACGCCGCCCGGACCGGACTGGACGGCACCCTGCTGGACCCGGTCACCGGCCGGGCCCGGCCCGCCTGGGACGCGGTCGCCGAACTGGTCGACCGGATCGGCCCGGCGCTGCGCCGGCACGGTGACCTCGACCTGGTCACCGCCGGGCTGGACCGGGTCCGCCGGGAGGGCACCGGCGCCGCCCGGCAGCGCCGCCTGCTGGCCGCCACCGGCCTGCCCGGAACACTGGCCCGGCTGGCAGCCGAGGCCACCGACTAGGAAGGACCACGGAGTGACCGATCAGACGAGCCGGGTCAGCGGCACCTACGAGTTCACCGGACCGGCCGAGGTGGTGTTCGGCGTGCTGACCGATCCCGATCGGGCGGCGCGCTGGCTGCCGGCCGCGCTGGGGACCGAGTCGGTCAGCACGTCGCGGGTCACCGTGGCGGGCGGCCGGGACTATCCGGTGACCATCGAGCCGGACCGGCTGCGGGTCAGCTGGGGCGAGGGCGGCACGCACGGCCAGGCCCGGGTCGAGGACGCGCCGGCCGGCGGCAGCGTCCTGCACGCCGAGGTGACCGCGCCGGTCGGCGAGCAGGCGGCCCGGGAGCTGCTCGACGAGACTGTGCGGAACCTGCGCAGCGACGTCAGCGACAACTTCAACGCCGGCTGAGGGCTCAGAAGAGGGCGGTCTGGCCGGGCGTGGGGTCGCGGCGCCCGGACATCCCGCCGCGCAGCACGCGCGGCTGCAGGACGGCGGCCCAGGCCGGTTCCGGCTCCGGTTCCGCCTGGGCCGGGATGATCGGCGCGTCGCCGCCGGTCAGCGCCCACAGCGACGGGCCCAGGTTGATCCCGTGCTCGCGCAGGGCGCGGCGGATCACCAGGTAGTCCAGCGGCAGCCGGGCCGAGTCCGGGCTGGGCACCGGCAGGTCCCGCCGCATCCGCATCAGGCTGCGGTTGCGCTCGACGGTGGTGCGGGCCGCGGGCTCGGCCAGGGCCGCCGCGGCAAGATCACCCACCACGTCGCGTACGGCCTCCGCACCCGCCTCGAACGCCGCGTCCACCGTCCCGAACGCCGCCAGCAAGCGCGCCGCCGTCCGTGCCCCGAAGCGCCGCACCCCGGGCAGGTTGTCCGACGGGTCCCCGCGCAGCGCGGCGAAGTCGGTGTACTGCTCGGGGCGCACCCCGTAGAGCGACGGCAGCGACTCGTGGTCGATCAGCATCGACCGGTCGAAGCCGCCGTTGCGCACCCGCAGCACCGAGGTGCAGTCGTCGATCAGCGCGAACGCGTCCCGGTCGCTGGTCATCAGCACCGACCGCCAGCCCGAGCGGCGGGCCAGCGCGGCGCTGCTGGCCAGCACGTCGTCCGCCTCGTAGGCGGGCGGGACGACGGTGCCGATCCCGGCGGCGCGCAGCAGGTCCGGGGCGAGCGCCAGCTGGCGGGTCAGCTCGGCCGGTTTCGCCGGGCGGTGGGCCTTGTAGTCCGGGTGGTCGGTGCGCCGGGCCGAGTCCCGCGGGCAGTCGAAGCCGACCAGCACGGCGTCCGGTCGCAGGTGGGCGGCGGCGCGGGCCAGGTAACCGAAGAGGCCGCGCAGCGCGGGCGACGGCTCGAGCGAGCCGTCGCTGGCGTGGTACGCCCGGTGCAGCAGGCTGTTCCCGTCGAGGACCAGCAACAACCCACCCGTACGCAGCACCCGAGAAGCTTAGCGGTTCAGGTCGTGCTTACGGTGAGTGATCTTCTCCACCAGTCCGGCCGGCACCACCCGGCGCAGCGCGAAGACGAACGGGGCGTTGCTGCCCACCGCGTACCGCTGCCGGGGCCGGTCCGCCTCGATCGCGGTGACGACGGTGGCCGCGACCCGGTCGGCGGAGACGCCCGCCTTCTCGTTGCGGTTGAGCGCGGTCAGCATCCGGTCGAACTCGGCCCGGTGCGGCGAGTCGTCGGCGACGTACGTGGTGCGGCGCTCGCTGATCCCGGTGTTGATCGAGCCGGGTTCGACGGTGGTCAGCCACACGCCGTACGGCGAGTACTCGTGCCGGGCGCCGTTCGCGAAGCCCTTGATCGCGGCCTTGGTGGCGACGTAGGACGAGCGGTAGGCGAGCGGGAACGACGCCAGCATCGAGCCGACCATCACCACCCGGCCGTACCGGCGCTCGCGCATCCCGGGCAGCGCCAGCTGGGCGAGCCGCACCGGGCCGAGCACGTTCACCTGGAAGAGCCGGCGCAGCGCGTCCATCGGCAGCTCCTCGAACGGCCCGGACTGGCTCTCCCCGGCGTTGTTGACCAGCACGTCGACGGTCTGCAGCACCGGGGCCAGGGCCTCGATCGACTGGTCGTCGGTGAGGTCCAGGGCGAGGTACTCGACGCCCGGCAGCGGCTGCGCGACGGACGCCGGGTGCCGGCTGGTGCCGAGGACCCGGTAGCCCCGGGCGGCCAGGGCCCGGGCGGTGGCCAGGCCGATGCCCGACGATGCTCCGGTGACGAGGGCGGTGCGCTCCATCCGAGCAAGATATCCGGTCCCGGTCGCCCGTCAAGATCAACAGGCGATACAGTGGCACCCTTCGATCTCGATATCCGGGGGAACAACCCATATGAAAGCCATCGCTGTCGCGATGACCGCTTCTGTCCTGCTGCTCGCCGGATGCGCCGAGGAGGCGCCGCGAATGCCGGAGCCGGCCGCCTCGTCCGCCCCGGCCGACAACGGGGTCGCCGCGCTCTCCGCCGAGGAGATCCTCGCCCGGGCCAAGCAGGCGCTGGTCGACGTGAAGTCGTACCGGATGGCCGGGGCGTTCGTGGCGGACGACGAGGCCACCAAGATCGACTTCAAGATCTCCGGCGACAACCTGCTGGGCAGCATGAGCGTGGCCGGCGGCACGATGGAGCTGCTCGCCGTCGACGGCGCGAAGTACCTGCGGATGGACGAGAGCCTGATGGGCCTGGTCCTCGGTGACTCGGCGGTGGAGAAGCTCGGTGCGAAACTGACCGCGTCGAAGTGGCTCAAGTCCGCGCCTGGCGACAAGTCCACCGCTGATCTGTTCGAGGGCATGAACGGCGCGGGTTTCCTCACCCCGACCGGCAAGCTGACCAAGGGTGCCACCTCAGTCTCCAACGGCCGCCCGGTGATCCAGCTGATCGACTCGAAGTCCGACGGCGCCCTCTTCATCGCGACGACCGGTCAGCCGTTGCCGCTGAAGGTGGGCGGCAAGGGCATCGACACCGTGCTGTTCACCCAGTTCGGCGCGAGCTTCCCGGAGATTCAGGCGCCGCCGGCCACCGAGGTCGTCGACCTGCCGGCGAAGAAGGGCTGAACCGCCCGCGTATCCCGGATGCGACAAGATCAACAGGTCGATAGAGTGCCGTCGCTGGATCGCTGCTCGCGGGGGAAGAAGCACACGTGAAGATGAAGAAATCGGTCGCCGTCGCGGCGGCCGCCGGCACGCTGCTGCTCGGCGGATGCGCGCCCGACCGGCCGGCGCCGGTGGCGCAGGTCCGTGCCTGGGCGCCGCCCGGCAACGGGATCACCCGGCTCCCCGCGCGGGAGGTGCTCAAGCGGAGCTCCGGCGCGTTGCACGCCGCCGCGTCGTACTCCATGGCCGGGAGCATGTCCGAGGACGGCATGACCATCCGGTTCGACATGACCGTGGTCGACGCGAACCGGACCGGCACCATCCGGGTCGGCGACGGCACCATCGAGCTGCTCGCCGCCGGCGGCAACCAGTACGTCCGGGCCGACCAGGCGTTCTGGGCCGCATTCCTCGGGCCGAAGGGCGCCAAGCAGATGGCCGCCGTGATGCGCGGCCGCTGGACCAAGGCCACCAAGGACAATCCGCAGCTGTCCAAATGGTTCGACGCCATCGACCGCGACATCGACCGGGTGCTGAGCCAGGGACTCGGCGCGGAGAACGGCACCGTCATCAAGTTCGGGGACGGCGAGGCGCTGCTGGTGACCAACCGGTTCGAGGGCGCCTCGGTCTACGTGGCGACGACCGGGGAGCCCTATCCGCTGAAGATCGGTGACGCGAGCGGCAGCTCGATCACGTTCGCCAAGTTCGGCGAGGCCTTCCCGGAGATCAAGGAACCGGCGCCCGCGGACGTGGTCGCCGTTCCGGAGAAGACCAGGAAGGCCTGACCGGCGGACGGGCCGGCGCGGAGCTCCGCACCGGCCCGTCGCGGTGTCAGAGCGACACGGTCCTGCCGCCGATCGTCACCACCAGCGTGCCGGTGGCGGAGAACGACCAGGCCAGCGCGCCGCTGTAGGTCGCGCAGCGGGAGCCGTTCGTGCCCGACCAGAACTGGTTGGAGCTGTCCGCGTCGCCGATGATCCGGTCATTGGTGCCGCTGCTGAACCGGCAGGACGTGTTGCCGCGGAACACCGACGTGCCCGCGTCGAAGTTGACGTTGCGCTGGCCGTTGTCGATGCTCAGGTTGTTCGACACGGTCAGCGAGCCCGGGTTGCTGTTGTAGGTGAACCCGTGCTTGCCGTTGCGGTAGGCGATGCTGCGCCGCACGATGTGGTTGACCGCGATGTCCTCGCCGCCGAGCTTGTACCCGTTGCGGTCGCCGGCGCCGGCCTGCGAGCCGTCGGTCAGCGTGCCGTTGTCGTAGGCGAGCGAGTCCTCGATCGTCACCGGCCCGATCGCCCCGGTGTCGGTCTTGGTGTAGAGGTCCCAGCCGTCGTCGATGTTGTGGTGCGAGACCGTGTAGCGGAACACGTTGCCGGTGCCCACGGTCAGTTTCGCCGCGAAACCGTCGGCGTTCTCCCCGTCGGAGTCCGCGTTGTCGTGCGACTCCGAGCTGAGGATCAGGTTGTTCGACGGCCACTGCGCCTTCGGCGTGTCCGAGGCGATCCGGGAGATCTGCAGGCCGCTGTCCCGGTTGAACCGGGTCACCGTGCGCTCGATGACGTTGTTGCTGCCACCGACGAAGATGCCGTTGTCGCCGGCGCGTTCCACCACCAGCCCGGACAGGCGCCAGTAGTTGCCGTTCACCGCCAGCCCGCGGGCCGCCGGGTCCTCGCTCTGCGCCGAGAAGTTCAAGACCGGGACTTCTCCGGGGTACGCCGTGATGGTCTTCGCCGCACCCGCGGCACCGTTGTTGCCCGCCGCGATGGTGACCGTCTGCGCGTACGCGTAGGTCCCGCCCCGCAGGTAGATGGTGCCGCCCGCACCGATCCGGGTGATCGCCGAGGGGAGCGTGGTCGGCGCCGACGGGGTGCCGGCCGCGCCGTCGGTGCCGCCCGGCGCCACGTAGAGCGCCCCGGTGACCGGCGGCGTGCTGGTCGAGGCGGACGGGGACGGGCTGGTCGAGCTCGGGCCGGCGGTCGGCGAGCTGGTCGGCGTCGTGCCGCCGCCGTCGTCCACCACGATGTCGTCGAAGCGGCCGGCGGCGCGCTCGGTGAGCAGCCCGATCCGCCCGGAGCCGATCGTCGCGTCGGTGGCCGAGCCGACGCTGGTCCCGTCGACCGAGCCGCTGATCGTGCTGCCGCTCACGGTCAGCCGGAGCGTGTAGAACGTGCTGGTGGAGACGGTCTGGCCGCGGCCGGCCAGGACCGTCACGCTGCTGCCGTTCATCATCTCCAGCTGCACCCGGCCGGCGCCGGTCAGCGACAGCCGGTACATCTTGGTGGCCCCGGCGGCCCGGGCGGTCAGCGCCACCACCCCGGTGCTGGAGCCGAAAGCGGTCGCCTTGACCCGGGCCTGCACCGAGTAGTTCGTCCAGGCGGTGCTGCCGCCGAATTCGCGGGCCCGCTCAGTTGCGGTGTCGGATTGTTGCAGCACCTTGCTGCCGTCGGTGACGACCGACCAGGTGCCACCCGATTTCGACCAGCCACCGGTCGATCCGGACTCGAAATCGGCGCTGAACAGGGTGGCCGCCTCGGCGGTGCCCACGGCCACGGCGAGACCCGCGGTGACCAGCGTGACCAGCGCGCCCGCCCCGGCCAGGCGGCGCGCGCGTACGGATGGTGCCATGCGATTCTCTCCTTGCAGAAAGAGATCCCGCCGGCAATTCGCGGGCCGCATTGTTCGCGGCGACAAATGGGGATGGCGTGCCGGCGGTTTCGGGGACGCATTCGAATCTCTCACCGCTGTGAGAGGCGCGTCAACGATTCTCATTTGCAGGTTTGTTGCAGAATCGCCGGGCAGGCGGATCGTCGCGAATCTCCTGATCATGGTTTTTGTCTGGTTTCTGACTCACCCGTTCGGACGACCGGCCTATCGTGGCCAGGATCGCCGCAGATCAATGCGATGACATCAACGGGGAAGGGGAACGGCCATGCCACGTCTCCTGCACGGACGGATGGTCACCGAAGAGGAACTGAACCAGGCCACCGGGGATCTCGCCGAGTTCGCCGCACAGTCACCAGCCCGATTCGCACTCACCAAGCAGACCGACAAACACAGCTTCGACTTCCTGTTCCCGACGCTGCAGGACGACGACGCGAACCTGTTGCCGCAGACCGCGACCATGCCCGAGCTGCTGAAGAAGCTTGGGGCCAGCATGGTCGACGCCGACGTGGCCGGGCAGGACAGCCCGATCCCGGCGGCATACACCTATCTCGGCCAGTTCATCGACCACGACATCACGCTGGAGTCCGGCTCCGCGACGATCGCCCAGCTGCTCGCCGACACGCTGACCCCGCTGTCGCTCGCCGACATCCGCGGCGCGGTCCGCAACATCCGGACCGGCAACCTCGACCTGGACAGCGTCTACGGCTCGCCGGCGCCGCGCGACCCGAAGAACCCGGCGAAGATGAAGCTGGGCACCGTCACCACGCTGGCCAACAACACGCAGCCGCCGTTCAAGCGGCCGCCGGGCAAGGGCGACGACAACGACCTGCCGCGCGAGGCGCCCGCCCCCGGCAACATCGAGCACGACCGGGCGGCGCTGATCGGCGACCCGCGCAACGACGAGAACCTGATCGTCGCCCAGCTGCACGTCGCCTTCCTCAAGGCACACAACGCCCTGGTCAGCCAGGGTCTGTCGTTCAACGACGCGAGCCGGACCCTGCGCCAGCACTACCAGCACATCGTGGTGCACGACTTCCTCAAACGGATCGCCGAACCGGCCGTCGTCGACGACATCGTCAGCCACGGCAACCGGTGGTTCAACCCGGCGGCCGAGCCGTTCCGGATGCCGCTGGAGTTCTCCTTCGCCGGCTACCGGATCGGGCACACGATGGTCCGCGCCGCCTACAACTTCAACCTCAACTTCAACCTGCACGGCGGCGTGCCGGCCACGCTGGGGCTGCTGTTCACCTTCACCGCGCTCAGCGGCGAGGTGGGCGGACCGGGCAACAAGTCGGTCCCGGAGAACTGGATCATCGAGTGGGAGAACGTGATCGGCACCGGGCCGAACGTGTCGAACGCCCGCCGGCTGGACACCAACATCGCCACCAAGGACGACGAGGCGCTGTTCGGGCTGCGCACGCTGACCGGGGACACCGAGACCCCGCCGGACGCGGCCCGGCTGCCGGTGCGCAACCTGCTGCGCGGCTACCTGATGCGGCTGCCCACCGGCCAGGCCGTGGCCCAACTGCTCGACCTGCCGGTGCTCAGCAAGGACGAGATCATCGCCGCGGTCGGACCCGCCCAGGCCGCCGCGGTGACCGCCGGCGGCTTCGAGTCGCGCACCCCGCTCTGGTACTACGTGCTGGCCGAAGCCGCGCACTTCCACAACGGGCAGCGGCTCGGCCCGGTCGGCAGCACCCTGGTCGCCGAGGTGCTGATCGGCCTGGTCCGGCGCAGCCAGGACTCGATCCTGCGGCAGGCCGGGTGGAAACCGCATCTGCCGTCCGCCAAGGCCGGCACCTTCGAACTGGCCGACCTGCTGCGCTTCGCCGGGGTGCTGGGCGGCACGGTGACACCGCCGCGGACCTACAAGGTGAAGAAGGGCGACACGCTCGCCGGGATCGCCAAGTCGCAGCTCGGCAACGCCGACCGGTGGCCGCAGATCTACCTGCTGAACCGGGCGACAATCCGCAACCCGAACCAGATCTTCCCCGGCCAGGTGCTGCACCTGCCGCCGAAGACGCCGGTCGGGACGATCCCGAAGCTCTACACGGTCAAGAAGGGCGACAGCCTGACCAGCATCGCGAAGGCCCAGCTCGGCAACGCGAACCGGTGGCCGGAGATCTTCAAGCTGAACCGGGACGTGATCGCCGACCCGGACCGGATCATCCCGGGCCAGATCCTGGTGCTTCCAGCGAAAGGATGAACCGGGAGCCGCCGGCCGGGTTCGGCTCGTGCCGGATGTCGCCGTGGTTGGCCTGGGCTAGGCCGCGCACGATGTAAAGGCCCAGGCCGGTGCCCTTGACCGCGGCGGCGTCCCGGTCGGCGCGGGCCAGCCGCTCGAAGAGACGGTCCCGGAACTCCTCCGGGACACCGGGACCGTCGTCCTCCACGGTGATCTCCACGAGCCCGGCCGCCGCAGACACCCGGACCGCGGTCGCGCCGCCACCGTACTTGCGGGCGTTGGACAGCAGGTTCACCAGGATCTGCTGCAGGTGCCCGGGGTGGCAGAGCAGCGCGGCGTCCGGGCCCTCGACCGGGATCGACTCGGCGCCGTCGACCGCCCACAGCGCCCGGCCGATCTCCTCGCGCGCGTGCAGCAGCCGCCGATCCGCGCGGATCGTGCCGGTCTCGATGGTGACCATGGCCAGCACCTCCTGGACGATCTCGTCCAGCGTGCCGGCCTGCCGGGCGATCGCGTCGATGGCCCGCCCCCGGCGCTCGTCGGAGAGCGCCGGCCAGTCGTCGGTGAGGATCTCCGCGTTGCCGCGGATCGAGGTCAGCGGGTTGCCGATCTCGTGCCCGAGCATCCCGATGATGTCGAGCTTGAGCTGGTTGGCGGCCTCCAGCTGGACGTTGCGCTCGGCCAGCGCGGCCGCGGCGGCATCCCGGGCCTGCTCGGCGCCGCGCCGCGCGGTGATGTCGGTGAGCACCCCGATCAGCAGCTTCGGGTGCCCGGCCGGGTCGCGGACCAGCGAGATCGTCGACTCGACCGGCACCCAGTGGCCGTCGGCGTGCGCGATCCGCGCCTCCGTGGTGTACGACTCGCTCTCCCCGGCGAACAGGCCGGCCAGCAGCCGCCGGTGCGCCACCAGATCATCCGGGTGCACCAGGTCGTGGTCGTGCAGCCCGGGCAGCTCCTCGGGCGACCGGCCGATCATCGCGGCGTAGGCCCGGTTCACGCTGATCACCATGCCGTCCAGCGTCGAGATCACCTGGCCGACGCCGGTGTTGGCGAACTGGGCGCGCAACCGCTCCTCGCTCTCCGCCAGGGCCTGCTCCGCGGCCCGGGCCGCGGTCACGTCCGAGTTCACCTCGAGGACCTGCGCGTTGTCCGGATCCGGGTGGTGCAGCACCTGACGGCTCAGGACATTGACGGTACGGCCGTCCGCGGTGATGTGATCCAGGTGACCGTTCCAGTAGCCGTCGCGGCGCAGCGACTCCTCCTGCTCGGCGGCGCCTCCCTCGTACGGGAAAGTGGTGTGCAGCAACCGGTGCGCGGACTTGCCGGCGGCGGCTGCCAGCGGCCAGCCGTACAGGCGCGTGGCGCCGTCGTTCCACCAGCGGATCGTGCCGTCCAGATCCCGGACGATCACGGCGGCCGGGATCAGCTCGAAGAGCCGGGCCGAACGGCGCAGCTGGGCGTCCGCCTCGCGGGCCGCGGTGACATCCTCGACCTGGACCACCGCGTACTGTGCCCGGCCGTGCTCGTCGCGGACCACCGCGACGCGCAGCGTGACCCAGATCAGGTGGCCGTCCTTGTGCAGGTAGCGCCGCTCCAGGCTGACCGCGTCCAGCTCACCGGCGACGAACCGGCGGGCGTAATCGTGGGTGCTCGCCAAGTCGTCCGGGTACGTCAGGTCGGCGAAGGTCATCCCGGCCAGCTCCTGCGGGGTGTACCCGGTGATCGTGGTCATCGCCGGGCTGGCCTGCAGATAACGCCCGAAGTCCGCCGGTCGCAGACTGCACAGGGTGAGCCCGAGCGGCGAGTTGTCGAAGGTCAGCCGGAACCGCTGCTCGCTGATCGACAGCTCGGCCAGTGCCCGGGTCCGCTCCGCGAGCAGCTCGGCGTTGCGGGTGGCGTCGTCGGCGTGCTGCAGGGCCGCGCTCAGACTGTCGGCGAGCAGGGCGAGCTGCTGCTCATCGGTGTCGTCGAAGACGTTCGCGGCGCCGGCCGACACCTTCAGCACGCCGATCACGTCGTTCTCCGCGTGCAGCGGCGCGATCAGCATGGCGCCGATCCCCAGCCGCTCGCACATGCTCTGGTTGACCCGAGGGTCGTGGCCGGTGTCCGGGCAGTGCGCCGGGGCGTCGGTGGCCAGCGCGATCCCGCTCAGTGACCCGGTCCGCGGGATCCGGGTGCCGGTGAAGGCGGACAGTGTCCCGGCGGTCGCCACATAGGCCAGCTGGTCGCCCTCGACCAGCTCGACGGCGGCCCCGTCGGCGGCCGGGAAGAGCTCGACGGCCCGGTCCGCGACCGCCCGCACCGCCGACTCGCGGTCGGTGGCGGCGGCGGTGACCGCCCGCTGCACGGCGAGCGTCCCGCGCAGCCGGCGCACCTCCCGGTCGGCGGCCTCCTCGGCAGCCCGCCCCGCGGCCCGCTCGGCGGTGACGTCGAGCAGTTGCACCACCGCGGTCGCCGGCCCCTGCTCATCAGTGATCACCGACGTGTGCGCGACCACGGTGATCGCCGTCCCGTCCTTCCGCCGCAGCGTCAGCTCCCGCTGCCCCCGGGTCCGTTCCCCGGAAGCCATGAGGCCCAGCCCCCGCTCCAGCTCCGCGGCCTGCTCCCACTCCCGCCTCTGGGCCGCCGCGTGCCCGCTGTCCTGTTCCGCCGCGTGCCCGGTGTCTTGTTCCGTCGCGTGCCCGCTGTCTTGTTCGGCCGCATGTCCGCTGTCTTGTTCGGCCGCGTGCCCGCTCTCCTGTCCCGCAGCCTGTCCGCTCTCTCGTGTCGCCGCGTGCCCGTGTGCTTGTCCCTCGGCTGATCCATGCTTTTGTGCCGCGAGTCCGCGCTGCAGTTCGGCGAAGTGCATGCCGAGCACCTCCGCGTCGGTGAAGCCGAACAGCCGGCAGAACGCCGGATTGGCCAGCACGATCCGCCCGCGCTTCTCATCCCGCAGCCCGAGCACGATCCGAGCGATCGGGCTGTTGTCCGCCACCTCGGCGAACTGCCGCTCACTGCGTTCCAGACGCTGCTGGGCGGCCGCGATCATCTCCTGACTGCGGCGCTCCGCGGTCACGTCGGCAAGCTGGGCGAGCAGCTGCAGCGGCGCGCCGACCTCCGACCTGAGCGGGGTGACGGTCAACCGGCACCAGATGACCTGCCCGTCCTTGCACAGGTACCGCACATGCCCGTCGAACCCGGCGGCCGCCCCGCTCGCCAGGTCCCGCAGCATCGCCACGCAGGCGGCCCGGTCATCCGGATGGGTGACCGCGCTGAGGCTGAGCCCGGTCAACTCCGCCCCGGTGTACCCGAGCAACGCCGCAACCGCCGGATTCACCCGCAGCCAGGCCCCGTCGGTGTTCAGCACCGCCATCCCGATCGGGGAGGAGTCCACCAGCGTCCGGAACCGCGCCTCACTCTCCGCGAGCGCCAGTTGGCTGCTGCTCTCCACCACCTCAGCCACCAGGAACGGCCGCCCGGCCTGATCCCGCACCATCACGTTCTGGCTGACCACCCAGACCCGTGACCCGTCCCGCCGGACCAGCACGCGCTCCATCGCGACCACGGTCCGCTCCCCACGAACCATCGCCTCGAAGGCCGCCATCACCGGCCCAAGCCCGTCCTCGTCCAGCAGAACCAGGCAGGACTCCCCGATCAACTCCTCCGCTGCATACCCCACCAACTCACAGAAAGCGTCGTTGACGGTGATGAACCGCCCGTACTCCTCCGGTTCCAGGCTGAGCACAAGCTTGGGCACCGGACTACGCCCAAACGCGTGCGCGAGCAGCTCCAGCGACTGCCCATCCAGCCGCTCCCGGAACCCGACACTCATATCGAACCCATCGGCACCTCCCCGGAAACCGTGAGCGCCTCCCACATTTCCCGCCCCGCGCCGGAGCCGCCCAGGCCCCGCCCGCGCCCGAGCCACCCAGGTCCCGCCGCACCGTGCGGTCCGCCCACGTTTCGCCGCGCGCCCCGATCAGCCCACGTCCCGCCGCGCGCCGCTGTCCGGTCGCGTTTCGCCGCGCGCCCGGTCCGGTCGAGTTCCGATCCCGGTCCGGCCACGTTGCGGTCGCCTCTAGTTCGCGTCTCCGCTCCAGGAGGCGTCTCTGGTTGCGTCTCCCTTCCACGGACCCGCCTTGGTCCAGGGGCCGCGTCGGTCGGTCGCGGTTGTGTCCCGACTCCAGGCCACCTCCTGATCGTGCGCTCCTGAGCGGCTGCGGGCACAAGAACGCATTTAACTAAGTCGACCCGGCCTTCCTGATTTCCACGTCGCAAGCTGCAAGAAATTCGTGAATTAGATGTTGTAACCTCAGCCACCCGTCAGGGATATTCATCCACCCGGCAGTTTCAGGCTGCACCGACGAGGTGGTGGCTCGCCAGAACTCGCGGATCGTGCCGCTGACCGACCTTGACCCGCGGATCTGCGCGGTGATCAGCGCACCCATCGGACTGTTCCGCGAAGTCCAACGCCACTACCTCACCTTCCGCGACCACGTGTGGCGTTCCGGCTTGCTCGGCTTCACCCCCGTGCTCGACGGCGACCAGGCAGACGACTGGGTCGACCTGCACGCCGGCCACAAACGGGTGCACTTTCAGATCGGCGGCGAGGTGGACTGGCTTCCCCAACCGCAGACGATGATGCTGGCCGCGATGAGCGAGCCCTATCGCGACCACCGCACCATCGACAGCGACATCTTCGACTCCACCACCGAAGTGGCGCTGCTGGCATTTTTGAACGCCGTCACCGTCGGGGATGCCGCCTGCCGGACGGCGTGGGAGGCGTGGCTGCTCCGGGAAGGCCGTGAGACCTACGCGTACATGACTGCCGACCAGTTGCTCACGGCGTTCGTCGTGCATTCAGCGGGAGCCGACTGCGATACCGTTTTGATGCCCGTCATGGCCGGCGACGTCGGCCGGGTCGACCGGCACTACTACAACCGGTTCTTGGCCAAGCAACTCGCCAATCCGCTGCGAGACGCGAAACAGCTGGTGTTGTTCTGTAACGTGCCGCGCAGCGACACGGACACCCTGCGCAACGGCCTCGGTGTGCTGGCCGAGCGGTGCAGCAAACCGAACCTGGCCCGCACGTACACGGCCATCACCAAGGGAGACAACGCTGCGCTATGAGCCTGATCGAGGTCGAACGCAAACGAGCACTGACCGATGTCGCTGCCCTGACGAAGCGTATGACAGCGCAGGGCTACCAGCAGACGGGTACCAGCGTCGAGGTCGACACCTACTACAGCCGGCCCGACATCGACTTCATGGTCACCGTCGAATGCCTGCGAGTCCGGCAACGAGACGGATTCGCTGAGATCACCTACAAGCCCGCCTCCACCAGCAGCACGCGCTCAACGTCGGGCGTGATCGCCAAACGCGAAACCAACGTCGTCCTCGCGGGGCAGGAACAGGCCATCGCGGCCGAAGAACTGATGGCTGCTCTCGGCATGGTCCGGCTGTGCAGGGTGGAGAAGACCCGCACGACGTTCCGCCATCCCGGCCGTGACAGTGTGACGGTTTCCATCGATCGCCTCGCCGGCGTGGGAGCATTCGCGGAGACCGAGGTCATGGCCATCGACAAGGACGCCGCCGCGACGCTGCTCAGTCAAGTAGAACGACACCTGGGACTCATCGACCACACGATGGTTGATCTGCCCTACCGTGATCTGGTGCTTGAGCATGAACGTGCCGCGTGCGCAGCACCAGACCGTACCCGGGTGCTGAAATTTCGGTAATGCGTCCCATACCGGCGCAACGTTCATACGACGCCTCCGGATACCTGCACATCTCGCATGCCTTCCTCACCGCGACGTCGAACGTGTGCGGCAAGGGCGAGCTCGATGTGGCCTTCACCCTGGCCGGCGCCCGGTATCTCGTCGAGGCCAAGTCGCCGCCAGGCCCGCGATGACGTCATCGCGTTCCGGGATCGTGTGCGGGATCTTGCGAGCCCGCAACGAACGTCGGTTCCTCGCCGCGAGGGGAGTGGTGCTGGCCTCGGCAATGCCGCGAGGAAAGTGCCGCTGGCCCCGGGAATGCGGGGAGGAAAGTGGCGGATCGGGCCGCCAGCTGGTCTTGACGGGTGTCTCGGGGCGTTCGAGACGGCCGCAAGGGTCAGCGCGCCGTGGGCCGCGCCACGGTCCGGTGGCGGGGCGGCCTGGCGCACTGACCACGCACGGGGAGGCAAGTCGTACAGGAAAATGGTTTAAATGATGTTGATCGGGCGCTCGAAGAAGGTCTCCAGGACGACCACGGTCTGGGTGCCGGTGACGCCGTCGACGGCGTAGATCTCGCGGAGCGCGGCCTGGAGCTGCTCCGTCGTGGCGGTGCGGATCTTGACGAGCAGTGACGACGTGCCGGCGACCACGTGTGCCTCCTGGATCGCCGGGATGGCGAGCAGTGCCTCCCGGGTCGGCGCGTCGCCCATCCAGGCGTTCGCGTCGATCATCACGTAGGCCGAGACGCCCCGGTCGACGGCGGCCGGATCGATCTCCACCGTGGTCCGGCGGATCACGCCGCGGTCCCGCAGCTTGCGCACCCGGTCGTGCGCCGACGCCGCGGACAGGCCGACGGCGCGGCCGAGCTCCGCATACGACCGGGTGGCGTCCTCCTGCAACTGCCCGAGCAGCTGCCGATCGATGTCGTCCATCCGCGCTCCTGATGAAATTCGGCGTTTCTTGCGCTTGACCTTACCAAGTTAGGCAGTACTAGGGTGATGCCATGATCCCTACGGATTTCCGGATGCTCGACGACCGCTTCCGCTACCTCGACGGCGACTTCTTCGTCGAGCGGCTGCACACCGGCGACCGCAAGACCGAGGGTCCCGCATGGTTCCCAGCCGGGCGCTACCTGGTCTGGAGCGACATCCCCAACAACCGGCTGATGCGCTGGGACGAGACCACCGGCGCGGTCGGGGTCTTCCGCGCCGACTCCGGTCACGCCAACGGCAACACCGTCGACCGGCAGGGCCGCCTGATCACCTGCGAGCAGGGCAACCGCCGGGTCACCCGCACCGAGCACCACGGGACGATCACCGTGCTCGCCGACTCCTACCAGGGCAAACGACTGAACAGTCCGAACGACGTGGTGGTCCGCTCGGACGGCACCGTCTGGTTCACCGACCCGTCCTACGGGATCGACAGCGACTACGAGGGGCATCGCGGCGTCAACGAGTTCGGCGGGGCCTGCCACGTCTTCCGGCTCGACCCGGCCACCGGCGACCTGCGGATCGTCGCCGACGACTTCAGCCGGCCGAACGGGCTGGCCTTCTCTCCCGACGAGCAGCGTCTCTACATCGCCGACACCCGGCAGGAGCCCAGCCACCTGCGCGTCTTCGACGTCCTCGGGGACGGCACGCTGGCCGGCGGGGAGATCTTCGCGACCTGTGACCACGGCCGGTTCGACGGGCTGCGCGCCGACTCGGAGGGCCGGATCTGGGCGGCGGCGTGGGACGGCGTGCACTGCTTCGCCACCGATGGCACGCTGATCGGGAAGCTGCTGTTACCGGAGTCGGTCGCCAACCTCACGTTCGGCGGCCCGGCTCTGAACCACCTGTACATCACCGCGGGGACCTCGATATACGCCCTGCGGGTGACCTTCAACGGAGCCCGCTGATGATCGCTCAGGAATTGCACGTCGCCGCCGACTTCGACGCCGAGCGCGAGATCGAACGCCGGGTCGCGTTCCTCGCCGACGCGCTGACCAGCACCGGCACCCGGGCGCTGGTTCTCGGGATCAGCGGCGGCGTCGACTCGTCCACCGCCGGCCGGCTCTGCCAACTGGCTGTCGGCCGCGTGCCGGGTGCCGAGTTCATCGCGATGCGTCTCCCTTATGGGGTGCAGCACGACGAGCACGACGCGCAGGCGGCGCTCGCCTTCATCCAGCCGGACCGAGTGCTGACCGTGGACGTCAAGCCGGCCGCCGACGCCGCGCTGCAGTCGCTGCTCGCCGGCGGGCTGACCACCCGGGACGAGGCCGAGCAGGACTTCATCCTGGGCAACATCAAGGCTCGCGAGCGGATGATCGCGCAGTACGCGGTCGCCTCCGCCGTCCGCGGCCTGGTGATCGGCACGGATCACGCGGCGGAGGCGCTGACCGGTTTCTTCACCAAGCACGGCGACGGGGCGGCGGACCTGGTCCCGCTGGAGGGCCTGACGAAGCGGCGGGTCCGGGCGGTGGCGGCGGCTCTGGGTGCGCCGGATTCGCTGGTGAAGAAGATGCCGACGGCGGACCTGGAGACGTTGCGGCCGGGGATCGCGGATGAGGAGGTCCTCGGCTTCTCCTACGACCAGATCGACGACTACCTGGAGGGCAAGGGCGTCCCGCCGGAGGTCGCCGCGGCCATCGAGCAGCGCTTCCAGCAGACCGCCCACAAGCGCCACCTTCCGCGCGGCCCGCACTGACCAGGCACGGAGCCTTTAGTCGTACAAATTTGATTTATTGGGTTCTCCGGGCGTAGGCGCGGGCGGCTCGGGCGCGGTCGCCGCAGCGGATCGAGCACCACTGGCGGCGGCCGCTGCGCAGCAGGAAGCGCACGCACGGATGCGAGTCGCAGGCTGCGAGCCGCGAGGCGTCCGCGCTGGTCAGCAGGTCGGCGACGTCGGCGGCGAGCACCCCGAGCGCCCGGTCGACGACCTGGTCGGTGGGGTGCGGCGTCGCCCGGTGCAGGCCGCGCGAGGCGTCCCAGCGCAGCTCGGCGGCGGTCGGCACCCGGGTCATCGCCGCGTTGACCGCCGCGAGCGCCTCCGGCGGCGGCGCGACCTCACCGACGTACGCCGTGAACAGCTCCCGGATCTGCGACCGCAGTGCGCGCAGCCGCCCCGCGCAGACCTCGTGCAGCACCGCGTCGGCCGGCGCGAGTCCGCGATCGATCAGCCACCGGCCGGCCGCCGCCGGACTGTCCAGCAAGTCGAGTGGCGGCTGCCCGGGCACGGCGAGCCGGCTGTTGGCCAGGTCGAGGCCGGGATGCAGGTCCGCTCCGGGTGCCGCGTCGATCACGATCCTCACGGTACTGCTTGCTTTTATCCGTGACAAACGTCTAGCCTCACGGATGACAGCACATCTATCCGTGAGGTTGACGATGATCTCTGTGCAGACGTTCGGTGGACCGACCGCCCTCTTCGAGTACGGTGGCCTGCGCTTTCTCACCGACCCCACGTTCGACGAGCCGGGCGACTACGTCTCCCCGAGCGGCACCACACTGACCAAGCTCGCCCCGTCAGCGGGGAAGCCGGACGAACTGGGCCCGATCGACGCGGTCCTGCTCTCCCACGACCAGCACGCCGACAACCTGGACGACTCCGGCCGTGCCCTGCTCGCCGAGGTGCCGCTGACCCTGACCACCCCGGACGGCGCGCAGCGGCTCGGCGGCACCGCCCGCGGCCTGGCCCCGTGGGAGTCGATCACGCTGGGCGCGGTGACGGTGACCGCCGTCCCGGCCCGGCACGGCCCGGAGGGCTGCGAGCCGATCACCGGCGAGGTGACCGGTTTTGTTCTCACCAGCGACGACCAGCCGCCGGTCTACGTCAGCGGCGACAACGCGTCGCTGGAGCGGGTCGAGGAGATCGCCGCCAAGTTCGGCCCGGTCGGCACCGCGCTGATCTTCGCGGGCGCGGTGCGCACCGGCCTGTTCGACGGCGCGCTGCTCACCCTGGACAGCGCGCAGGCCGCCGAGGCGGCCCGGATCCTCGGCGCCCAGCAGATCGTGCTGGTGCACTTCAACAGCTGGGCGCACTTCACCGAGGGGCACGACGCGCTAGTCGAGGCGTTCACCGCGGCCGGGCTGGCGGACCGCGTCCAGCTCGACTGACCCCGCGGCGGCTGGGTGCTGGCCGCGTTGTTGGTGACCACCCGCCCGGTCCGCGCGAAGTCGAAGTGCGCGGACCCGTGCCACGCTCATTTCTTCTTCCAGGCGCCGTTGAGCAGCGGCAGCAGCACCGACCGGTCCGGGTGCGCGGCGGTCTCGGCGTGCAGGATCTCGATCGACCGCTCCGCCTCCGCCGGGGTGACCAGGTCGTTGGCGTAGGCGACCGGCAGCAGGCTGCGGTAGACGCTCTCCAGGATCGGGGTCCCGGCCGCCACCGGGATCAGCCGGCCGGCCACGTCGGTGCCGTCCGGCGCGCCGATCCCGGCCCGCGCCATGATATGCGGCAGCCGGGTGCCGGCCCGCACGTCACATCCGGCCGCGCCGAACGCCTGGAGCACCACGGCGGTCATCCGCTCGCCGATCTCCAGCGGCGGCATCACCCCGACCGTACGCAGGTCGTAGTCCTGCACCAGCAGGTGCCCGCCGGGCGCGACCGCCTGCCACAGCCGGCGCAGCGCGGCCACCTGATCCGGCGTGTGGAACAGCAGCAACCGGGCGTAGACCAGGTCGTAGGGACCGCCCGGGATCGGCTCGTCCTTGGTGACGTCGTGGATCAGCACCCGGCAGCCGGTGTACGACTCGGCAGCCGCCGCCATCCCGGTGTCCAGGTCGAGCCCGGTCACCGTGCCGTGCGGGCCGACCCGATCCTTGAGCCCGCGCATCGTCTCGCCCGGCCCGCACCCGGCGTCCAGGCAGCGGGCCCCGGCGCCGACGCCGAGGCGGTCGAGCAGCCGGGCGGTGTCCGGCTCCCAGAGCCGGGCCTGCGCCCGGACCCGTTCATATTCCTCGGGCGTGCGGCCCAAGGCGTACTCGGTGGTTTCCATGTCCTGATCCTGCGGATTTCCACGATGCGTTGAATCGTGGATCCGACCACGAGGTTTCCTGTGTCGGCACCACGACGTACGGTCGGCGGATGCCGCGCGTGTTACTGCAACGCGATGCGGAGCTGGCGATGCTCGACCACCGGCTCGCCCAGGTGCGCTCCGGCACCGGCGCCGTGATCGTCGTGGAAGGCCCGGCCGGGATCGGCAAGTCCAGCCTGCTGGCCGCGGCCGGCACCGACGCGTCCGCCGCCGGCCTGCGGGTGCTGTCCGCGTGGGGCGGCCCGCTGGACCGCGACGCCGGCTGGGGGATCGCCCGGCAGCTGTTCGCCCCGCTGCGGCAGAGCCCGGAGTGGGACACCCTCGCGGTCGGCGCGGCCGCCCCGGCCCGCCGGGCGCTCGACGGCGACGCCGCCACCCACGCGCCGACCGGCGACGCCATGCACGCCGCCGCGCACGGGCTCACCTGGCTGACCTGCGGACTCGCCGCCCGGGCCGCCACCCTGCTGCTGGTCGACGACGTGCACTGGGCGGACGCGCCGTCGCTGCGCTGGCTCGGCCAGCTCACCCGGCGGCTGGCCGGGCTGCCGCTCGGCATCCTGTGCGCGGTCCGCTCCGGCGAGCCGCCCGCCGAACCCGACCTGCTCGCCGAGCTACTCGCCGCGGCCGGGGCGCCGGTGCGGCCCAGCCCGCTGGAACCGGACACCGTGCGGGCCATCGTCCAGGACCGGCTGCCGGCCGCCGGCCCGGCGTTCGCCGGAGCCTGCCACGCCGCCACCGCCGGCAACCCGTTCCTGCTCGGCGCGCTGCTCGACCACCTGGTCGCGGAACGGGTGACGCCGACCGACGACGTCGCGGCCGGGCTCAGCGGCTTCGGCCCGGAGCAGGTGGCCCGGGCGGTCGACCGGCAGCTGGCCCGGCTGCCGGCCGGGACCGCCGAGCTGGCCCGGGCGTTCGCCGTGCTCGGCCGCGGGACACCGCTGCGGCACGCCCGCGACCTGGCCGACCTGGACCACCCGCGGGCCTGCCGGCTGGCCGACCGGCTGCGCGACGCCGGGCTGATCCAGGGCGGCGCGGACGGCTACGCGTTGGTGCACCCGCTGGTCGAGGCGGCCCTCTACACCGGGCTGCCGGCCGGCGAGCGGGCGCTGTGGCACGCCCGGGCGGCGCGGATGCTGGAGCGGGAACGGGCCGACCCGGAGACGGTGGCGCTGCACCTGCTGCGGACCGAACCGGCCGGCGAGCCGGCGACGATCACCGCGCTGCGCACCGCCGCCGACCGGGCCTGGCGGCGCGGCGCCCCGCAGAGCGCCGCCACCTTCCTGCGGCGGGCGCTGGCCGAGCCGCCGATCGCCACCCACGACGAGGCGGAGCTGCTCGGCCGGCTCGGCCTGGTCACCGCCGAGCAGGAGAAACCGCACGCGTACGACCTGCTCGCCGACGCGGTCGGGCTGGCCACCGACCCGGATCAGCGGGCCCGGCTCGGGCTGGCCGGCACCCGCGCTCTCGGCATGGCCGGATATCCCGAGGAGGCGTTGAAGCTGTCCCGCGCGGTGCTGGACCGCGGCGCCGGCGCCGACCCGGAGCTGCTCGAACGGCTGGAGGGCGAGCTGGTCTGCAACGCCTGGCTGGACGCCGACGAGGTGGCCGACGCCCGGGACCGGACCGAGCGGGCCGGCCGGTTGCCGCTGTGGCAGGTGCACCGCGCCCACCGGGCGATCTGCGACGGCCGCCCGGCCGCCGAGGCGACCGCGGCCCTGCGCGCCGTGCTGGACGCGGACACCGACTCGCTGCTCGCCACGTTCCTCAAGTTCGACCTGGTGGTGGTGGAGGAACTGGACACCGTCCGGGCGCTCTGCGACGCGCTGATCGACGTGGCCCGGCCGCGCGGCTGGATGACCGCTCTCGCGCACGGCAGTTTCATCCGGGCGCACGCGCTGGTGCAGCTCGGCCGGGTCCGGGAGGCGGTCACCGACGCCCGGTTCGCCTTCGAGTTCAAACTGGCGAACCCGCCCGCGCCGGGCCTGGTGTGGACGCTGTTCCCGCTGCTGGAGGCGCTGGTCGAGGCGGACGAGCTGGACGCGGCCGAGGCGGCGCTGGCGTCGGCCGGCCGGTTCGGGGCGGGCGAGGCGGTGCCCGGCAAGCTGCGCACCGCCATGCTGCTGGAGCGCCGGGCCCGGCTGTGGCTGGCCCGGCACCGGGCGGCCGACGCGCACCGGGATCTGCTCGCGGCGGCCGAGACGTGGCGGGCGCTGGACGTCCACAACCCGGCCTTCGCCTGCTGGCGGGTCGATGACAGCACGGCCCTGGCCGCGCTGGGCGACCTGACCGCGGCCCGCCGCCTCGCCGAGGAACACCTGGACCTGGCCGCCCGGGTCGGCCTGCCCGGCGCGCGGGGCGCCGGCCTGCGCGCGCTGGCCCACACGGTGTCCCCGGCCGACGCGGTCCCGCTGCTCACCCAGGCCGCGCACCTGCTGGCCGGCTCCCCGGCCCGGCTGGAACACGCCCGGGTCCTGGTCGAACTCGGCGCCGCGCTGCGCCGCGCCAACCAGCGCGCGGCCGCCCGCGACCCGCTGGTCCGGGCGCTGGACCTGGCCGACCGCGGCGGCATGCGGCTGATCGCGTCCCGCGCCCGGCAGGAGCTGCTGGCGGCCGGCGGGCGGCCGCGGCGCAGCGTGTCGACCGGTCCGGGTGCGCTCACCCCGGCCGAACACCGGGTGGCGGTGCTGGCCGCGCTCGGGCACAGCAACCGGGAGATCGCCGACCAGCTCTATGTAACCCGCCGCACGGTGGAGACCCACCTGACCCACATCTTCCAGAAGCTGTCGGTGAGCAACCGCGCCCAGCTGGCCACGTCGCTGCCCCTGCCCGAACCGATCGGCTGAGCCGCGGTCGGCGCCAAGGTGTGCCGCTTCGCCGGCCACCTGTCCGGCGTGGTGCCGGCCAACCTGGTGCCGATCAGATCCAGGGGCGCAGCTTCTCCGGGTTGCGGACCGCCCAGATGCGGGTGATGCGCGGGCCGTCGACCTCGAAGGCGATCACGCCGGTGGTGACGCCGTCGTGCTGGGTGATCAGGCCGGGCTCGCCGTTGACGGCGCCCTCCACCAGGCGCAGGCCCGGCACGCGCTCGGCTAGCGCCACCGCGAAGCGGGCCACCTGCTCGCGGCCCTCGATCGGGTGCAGCGCCGCGGTGACCAGGCCGCCGCCGTCCGCGACCACCGTGGCGTCCGGGTCGAGCAGGCCGACCAGCGCCTCGATGTTCTTGGCCTCCCAGGCCAGCTTGAAGTCGCGGACCACCCGGGCCTGCTCGGCGGCCTTCCCGGCGGCGATCCCAGCGGCCGGTGCGGCGGCCGGACGGGCGGCGGCGACCCGGCGGCGGGCCGACGACGCCAGCTGGCGGCAGGCCGCCGCACTGCGGCCGGTCACCTCGGCCACCTCGGCGAACGCGAAGCGGAACACGTCGTGCAGGACGAACGCCACCCGCTCGGCCGGGGTCATCGCGTCCAGCACCACCAGGAACGCCATGCTGACCGACTCGTCCAGGGTGATCCGGTCGGCCGGGTCGGCGCCGTCCGGCTCCGGCACCGGCTCCGGGATCCACTCGCCGACATAGCGCTCCCGGCGGACCCGGGCCGAGCGCAGCTGGTCCAGGCAGATCCGGCTGGCCACCTTGGTCAGCCAGGCGCCGGGCACGTCGATCGCCGCCTGATCCGCTGCGGACATGGCAAACCAGCGCGCGTACGTCTCCTGCACCACGTCCTCGGCGTCGGCCAGGGAACCGAGCAGGCGGTAGGCGACGTTGATCAGCTGGCCGCGTTCGTTCTCCGGGTTCATGACAACCCGACGAGGCAGCGGGGCGGAACGTGAGGGCCTGACATTCTCGCGTGCTGCGTCGTCGGGGACAGCATGGAGACCACATCGCGCCTGCCCGACCCCGCCGCCTTCTTCCCGGAGCTGGGCGGGTGGGCGGCCAGTCTGACCAAGGCCACGCTCAACGGGACGATCCCGCCGGCCACCATCGGGCTCGTGCACCTGCGGGTGGGGCAGCTCGTCGGCAACACGTATCACACCGTGCGTCAGACCGGGATGCTGCGCAAGGCCGGGGAGAGCCCGGACCGGATCACCGCGGTGGCGTCGTGGCGGGACGCGCCGTACTTCACCGACGCCGAGCGGATCGCGTTGGAGCTGGCCGAGGCGGTGCTCACGCCGAATCCGTCCGGGGAACGGGTGCCGGACGAGCTGTACCTGCGGGCCACCCGGCACTACGACGACCAGGCACTGTGGACGCTGACCCTGGTCATCGCCCAGATGATGTTCTTCGTGCCGGTGGCGCTGATCGCCAAGCCGATCCCGGGAGCGCCGCTCGGCAAGAACTACCGGACCGAGTAGGCCGGGACCACGTCGGGGATACTGCGTCGGTGTCTTCGATCGCTGACTTGACGACGTGGGAACCGTTGCTGCGGGTGGTGCGGGCGGCCAACGTGGAGGCCCTCGCCGCGCCGGGCGGCTACCTGGCCGGCGCCATCGGGCAGGGCTCGTGGAGTGTGCCGGTGCCGCGGCGGACGCCGCCACCCGGACAGGCCATGCAGGTCGAGGACATGCAGGACGAGTGGGACGCGGTGCAGCGGGTCCGCGACGTGCTCGCCGCCGAGGGCCTGGACCGGATCGCCTTCGTCGTGGAGCGGACGGCGCTGCACCTGATCACCTTCGGTCCGGCCGTCGAGCACGGCCTGGGCGCGCACCCGGGCGCGCTGATCCTGGACGAGGACGCCGTTCCGGCACCGTGGCGGCGGCTGCCGGAGCCGGTCCCCGGGGTGACGGCGGCGCCGTCCGCGGACCCGGCACTGCTGGAGCACACCCTGCGGGAGCGGCTGCCGGAGGCGGTCGGCGCCACCGAGGAGGAGATCGCCGAGGCCGAGGCCCGTCTCGGCGTCGCGCTGCCGGCCGAACTCAAGGCGATCTACCGGGTGATCCGGGGGCGCTGGGCGGACTTCGACGGCGACTACGAGGCGATGGCAGCCGCCGGCGAGGCGCTCGGCGTCGAGCTGTACCCGCTCGACGGGCTGCGGGTGATGTCCGCGGCGGCCCGGCCGGCGCCGTGGAGCGCGGCCGCGATGACCGCGGTGCGCACGCCGCCCGGCGCCGCGGTGCAGGGGCTGGCCGGGTCGCCCGGCTGGATCGCCTTCGCCGGCAACGGCGGCGGCGACGAGTTCACCATCGACCTGACACCCGGGCCGGGCGGCCACCTCGGCCAGGTGATCATGCTGGACCACGAGCAGTACGCCGGGGCCGGCCTGGTCGCCGACAGCCTCACCGACCTGATCGTGCACGGCCGGAAGCGCCCGGACGCGTTCGGCCGGGCGGACGAGGCGCCGCTGGTGGCCTACGTCAACGCGCGGAGCGTGCGCAGCGTCGAGGCGGCGGCCCACCCCGACCTGGAAGTGCTGAGCATCGGTGTCTGGGAGGAGGCGCCGGTCAGCCTGGCGCCGGTGCTGGGGCTGCCGCGGCTGCGGACGCTGAGCGCCTACCCGGGGACGCTCGCCGACCCGCGCGAGATCGGGTCGCTGACCGACCTGGAGTATCTCGAACTCGGGCCCGCGGAGTGGCGCACGCTGCTGGACGCCGGGGCCGTTCCGGGTGGCCTGGCCGCGGCCGAGATCGTGGTGCACGGCGAGCGCCATCCGTTCACCACGATGGACCTGGCGAACGAGCTGCTCGCCCTCCGGGACCGCCCGCTGATCACCCGGGTGACGCTGGAATGACCGCCCCTCGGCTGCCGGGGCGGCGCACCTCCGCCGGGCCAGGTCCGGTGCCGCGGTGAACCTCGACGAGCTGCTGCCCCGGGAGCGGACGCCGGTCCACTATCGGGACGTGGTCGCGGATCCGCGGCTCGACCGGGAAGGGTTGCGGGAGTTGGCTCGCAGCCCGTACCCGTTCGTGCGGTCCGCGGTGGTCACCTGCCCGCGGGCCGACGCGGCGACGCTGGCCGCGGTGCCCGTCGACGACCTGGACCGGTGGACGCGCAACAGCGTGCTGCGCGACCTGGCCCGGCACCCGAACGCCGACCGCCCGCTCCTGCTGACCGTGCTGGGGCGGACCAGGGCCCTGCTCGAAGACCTCGACAGCCGCCCGTACGCCGCGGTCCTGGAACTGGCCGCCCGCCCGGAGCTGACCGACGCCGAGATCCGCGCCCTGATCGAGATGCCCGGCGCCTCCCGCCGCGTCCGCACCGCCGCCCGCCGCCTCCGCGCGTCGTGACGCCCGCTCCACCCGCCCACGCCGCCGATCCGCTCGCGCCGCATCTTCTGCGCCGACGCTTCCACCGCTATTTCCTTTCAGCGCCGCCGGCCCGGCTCGGGTGCGTACGGGCGGGGGAGCCGGCATGGGTCGGTTGCGCGTTCGGGATGATCTAACGGAATCGGAGGGAGTGGTCAGGTGGATGCCCAGGTGAGCCCGGTCGTGCTGGACGGCGGCGACCGGCGTTGCGTGGTGTTGCTGATCGAGCTGCGGAAGCTGATCGCCACCCTGCCGCCCGGCGCCCTGGTCCACCTGATCGCCACCGACCCGGCCGCGCCCCTGGACCTGCCCGCCTGGTGCCACCTCACCGGCCACAGCTACCTCGGTCCGGTCCCCGGCGACCGCCCCACCTACGCCGTCGAGGTCACCCCGGACGCCACCCCCACGGACGCCAAGCACCCCTGGCGCCCCACGCCCTGACCCGCCACGTCTGGCGCCCCGCAGTGGTGAAGCGGTCTCGGGGACCAGCGTTGATCCGTCACCTGAGGCTTTGGTCCACCCACAGCTCGACGGCCTGCCAGAAGTCGGCCGCGGCCTGGAGTTGCCGGCTGCGCTCCGGGTTGCTGCTGTCCGGGCGGGCTGTGGCGACCACGGCCTGCATCTTGCGGTTCTCCACCAGGCGGACGCCGTAGCTGCGGGCGTACGACCGCAGGAAGATGATCTGCGTGCGGTTGAGTGTCTCGGTCGCCTGCGGCTGGGGGACACCGCCCACCCGTTCCACGACGGCGTCGGTCGGCGCGTCCGCCCCGCTATGCGCCTGGGCCTCGCCGAGCGATTCCAGCCATGCCTTGAATCGGCTGGAGAAGTCGTTCTGCGCCTCCTCAAGAGCCCGCTGGTCGACCACTTGCTGCTGTTGCGGCACCTGCGCTGACTTGCGCTTAACGAAGAGAGGCATGCTCCACCCTTTCGCCCGTCGCGGCGGCCCAGGCGCGGTGCCGAGCCGCCACGATCCGTTCCGACTGTGGTGGCGCCTCCGGCGCGGTGCCGAGCCGCCACGATTCGCTGCGACCGTGATGGCGCCTGCGGCGCGGGTGCCGAGCCGCCACGACCTGCTTCGGTCGTCGCGGCCTCTCCGGCGCGAGTGCGGAGCCGCCACGATCCGCTGGGCCGACCATAGGCCGCGCCGCGCCGCCGGAGATCGCCCTCGGGGCGGGACGTCGCATCGAACCGTGCCGACTTCCGCCACGATCGGCGAGCGTCGATGCCGGGCCGGACTAATCATTCCGGATGCTGTGTCCGGGCCAGGCACTCCAGCCAGGGCTGCCCGGAGCGAGGCGGGATGTCCGAGCGGGGCGCTTCAATCAGGCTCGTTCGCGGCGAGACGGCGCCTCCGAGGCGAGACGCTTCAGCTGGGGCTGGCAGGGGCGAGGTGCTGCAGCTGGGTCAGGATCGACTTGTCGGTGATCTTCTCGTCCTCGTTCAGCAGCAGGATCTTGCTGAGGATGACGCTGGTCATCCGGTCCTCGTCGGCGAACGGCAGGAACAGCCGGCGGTGCGCACTCGCCCCGAACCCGGCCGGCACCACACACAGGTAACCGGCCGGCTCCACGTGGATGCTGCCGCTGGTCAGATGCACTCGGTAGGTGGCGCGGCTGCCCCGGACCACCGCTGAGCCGCCGTCGATCGTCACCCGGGTCAGGCCCAGGTCGGAGATCAGCGCGGCGAGCAGCTGCGCCCGGGACGCTGCCTGCGCGGGCGATTCGTGGGCTCGCACGCCGGTCCCGGCGACCGAGACCGCCAGATCGAGATCGCGCATCACCTCGGAGAACACCACCGGTGGAACATCTTCCAGCGCCATCGGCCAGTTGTCCCGCAGGAAGCAGAGCGCCCCGAACTCGACCTCGGCCAACCCGAAATACCCGTGCATGTCGCATCGCAGCGCCGCGGTCAACCCGTCGCCGGCCGGGCGGACCGCGCCGTAGTCGTCATACTCGCCGTTCAGCGTCCACCCGCGCGCGGAGAGAAGCTGCCCGGCGACCTTCCCGGCCACCACGTGCCCGGCGAACCGGTACGACAAGTCGACCGACTCCCGCTCCGCCGGGGTCAGCACATAGACCTCGCGAAAAAGCTGCTTCACCGGCTGCCGCAGCCGCCGCCGGACAACCTCCGCCTGCCACCAGGCAAGCCCACGGTCGACGTCGCCCGATCTGCGGTCGTCGTGGGGCCGGAGAGTGGGTGCGGGTGGTGAGGCGGTCGGTGCCCAGCCGGTGTGGGATTGCGGGGTGTTCGGAAGCTGGCGGCCGGGCGGAGGAGGCGCGGCGCCGGCGGTCGGGGCGAGCAGCTCGACCGGGTGGACCGCGGTGATCGGGCCCGTCGGGTCGAGCTGATCGAGCAGGCCGATCGTGCCGGACCGGTCGCGCCAGAGCAGGCCCGGCAGCATCGCCGCGCCTGCCGGGAGTGAGCGGAGACGGCCCAGCTCCTCCGGCTGCAGCGTGCCGCCGGTGGCGACCAGGCGCTCCAGCAGGCCGGTCCGCATCCGCCGGGCCTGGTCCCGCAGCCGCTCCTGATGCGCGCGCAACTCCTGATAGGACGGCTCGGCGCGGACCGCCGCGGGCACCGACCTCAGCTCCTTGCCGGACCGGCTGACCGCCAGCACCGGGTCGGCGCCGTCGAACCGCAGCTCCAGCCGGTAATCCCCGGCCCGCGCCGCCGTCGGCGTCTCGCTGACCAGGCGGGCCTCGCAGTCCCACTCCAGGCGGCTCGGGTCCGGGAAGCCGGCCACCTGGGCCAGGTGATCCAGCGCGACGTCGATCGCGGCGGCGTGCGAATGCTTCCGGTTCGGCCCGAGCTTGGCCCCCTTTTTCGCCGACTCGCGCAACGCCAGGTAGCGGTCGAGCACCGTCTCGCCCTCGGCCAGCGGGAGCATGCCGAAGGCGGCGATGCCCCGCAACGCGTTGTTCTTGACGCGTTTCAGCACGGCGGCCCGATTGTCGCCGAGGGCGGCGGAGACCACCTCGTTCGGCTCCAGCTCCAGGAACCGGCGGGTGGCGTCCGGGCCGGACTGGTCGACCGCGGCCAGGATCGCGGCACGGTCGTGGCGGACCGCCTCGTGGCCCTCCGGCATCGCCCGGATCAGCCGGACCAGCCGCGCGGACCGGTCCAGCCCGGTCAGCGGAGCCAGCGCGTCGGCGTCCCCGGCGGCCAGCCGCCACTGGTAGACCCGCTGCCGGTCCGCGAGCGGCCGGTCACGGAGCAGGTCGAGCAGGCGGGCTCGCTCGGCCTCGGTGAGCTCGGCGGCGCCGAGGACGCGGGCGATCGCCGGATCGCCGGACCAGGTCATCGCCAGCTCGACGAAGCGCAGCCCGCGCGGGCCCGGCCGGTCCGGCACCTTGTACCGATCGACCGGGATCGGGCCGGTGACCAGCCGCCAGGTCAGCTCGTCGAGGTGGTCGCGGATCGCCGCGGTGAACGGTGTCGGCGGGTCGGTGACCAGCCCGTACCCGAAATACTCGTCGATGACGTGCGCGCGGTCGACCAGGCGGCTGTCCAACCGCCCGTGGTCGTGCAGGGTCGCCAGGATCCGGACCAGCAGGTCGCGCGAACGCGGGGCGCCGAACCGGTCGAGCACCAGCGCGCGCAGCAGGCGCAGGTCGACGACCGCGAGCGCCTGCTCGGCCACCTGGTCCAGGTCCACCCGGCCGTAGTGGTCGCGGCCCAGCACCGCGGCGAGCAGCTCCTTGCGCCGGGCCGACGGCCACGGCGCGGTGAGCAGCCCGGCGACGTCGCCCGGGTCGCCGATCGGGAACGCGGCGTCGTAGATCGTGTCCAGCTCGGCGAGGACGGTGCCGATGCTCCACTCGAGGTCGCCGATCCACAGGCGGTCGACCTGCTCGACACGGATCCGGATCTCGTCGGCGACGGCCCACAGCGCGCTCGGGTCACCGGCCCGGCCGGCGGCTCGCGCCCGATCGGCCAGGCGGCGCAGGTCCTCGCGGGCCTCCTCGACGACCCCGTGGTGCTCGGGCCCGATCAGCGGTCGCATCTCCACGGTCAGCCACCGGCCAGGGCGACCAGCCGCAGGAACGTGACCGGCTCACCGATCCGCACGACGACCTCCGCGTCGAGCCCGGTGATCTGGCGGCCGCCCGCGAAGAGGGTGAACTGGCCGTGCTCGAAGGCCCGCTGCGCCCGCAGCACCTCGGCCTCGACGTCCAAGGCGCGCGCCGGATCGGCGACGTCGCAGGGATAGTGCTGGTCGAGCACCCGCAGGCAGTGTGCCGCGTCGGCGCGCAGGAGACGGACCTGCTCCTCGACCGCGCGCCGGATCAGCTCACCCGCCGTCGTCCGCTCCGCGGCCAGCCGGACCAGCACGGCGGGCAGCTCGCCGGACCGACCGGTGATCCGGGCACGCACCTCGATGTCGACCATGCGGCGACACTAGGGGAGCGGTACGACAGAAATCAGGCAGGCCGGGGATCGCTGAGGACGGCCCCCGGCCCGTCAGGGGAATGCTCGGACTGCGGACCCGCTCAGTTGACCTTGCCGTCGGTGGCCGAGGTGCTGTCGCTGGTCGCGCCGGTCTCGCCGGTGTCCTTGCTGGCCTTGGTGATGCTCGCCTTGACCGCGTCGGTGTCCTGGCAGGCCGTCCGCACCTTCAGGATCGACGAGCTGACCTCGGCGACCAGCACCGCCTCGTCCGGGTTGCCGGCCGCGGCCTGCGCCTTGGCCAGGCTGGCGGCGAGCACGTCGGTGGCGGCCGTGATGATGGTGCTCTTCGAGGTGCTGCCCACGGCGACGATGTCCTTGGCGGTGGCCAGGTCCAGGTCGCGGCCGTCCTCGCCCTTGGTGGCCTGCTCCGCGAGGGTGCAGGCGGCGGCGGTGCCCTTGTCGAGGCCGGCCACGTTGGCCGCTCCGCCCGCGGTGGCGACAGGAGCGTTGTCATCGGTCTTAGCGCAGCCGGTGATCGCCAGGAGGGTGCACGTGGCGACAGCTGCGATGGTGGATCCACGCATGGTGCGGGAGGCTACCGGCCGACGGTTGCGGTTTCCGGTGTGGGGTAGCGCAGTGTGATGCACCGTACGTCCGATCTGCCCTGGCTGAAACGGCGCACCGCATAGTTATGCGCCGATCGCGATCACACTCCGTGGTTGCAATGCGACTACCCTACGAAACGGCGGGTCAACCGGCCTTTGATCCGGGTGACCAGGTTCCGGTGGGCGCGCTCGTGCAACCCGTCGGCGTACCCGATCATCCCGATCAGCGCCTCGATCGCCGCCTCGAGCATCTGCGAGTCGGTCACCACATCCGGGGAAACCGTTTCCGTCATCCCCGCCGGGCGCAATTCGTCGAGATCCCCGACCACGTGGCAGGGATATTCCTCGAGTTCCTTGATGCGCTGCTCGGTCAGATCCAGGATCCAGCCGGCCCGCTCCATCCCGATGCCGAATCGCAGCTCGTTGCTCCCCTGCTTGAGCACCGGACCGACGAGATGCTGCAAGACATTCCTCCGGTACGGCGTGCGGTACGGAAAACGGTCCCCGAGTTGCCGGTTGAGCCGCCGCAGCAGCTCGATCTCGACCGCCCCGAGCGACCGGTTGGCCGGCTCCTCGACGATCTCGCAGAGCCCCTCCGGAATGCCGGTCACCCCGGCGAACCGTTCCCACAGCAGCAGGTGCGGCGCGCCGGGCGGCGGCACCGTGATCAGATGGCGGCGCTCGGCCGGCACCTGATCGCCCCAGTGCCGCAGCATCCGGTTCGCGGTGTGGTTCCAGAAGGCGTCGTTCTTGCCCCGCTCGATGGCGCTGAGGAAGGTCTCGAAACTGCCGACGCTGCGCGACTTGACGTTCTCCTGCCACATCGACGGCAGCGTCCGCCACAGGTCCCGGCCGACCACGATCACGTGCACCTCGGCCGGCGCCAGGCTGTGCACCGCCCGGGCGGCCTGCGCGGCGGTCGCCCCGCCCAGCCCCTCGTTCGTGATGATCACGTCACCGGGCCACTTGGCGGCCTGCTCGACCAGCATGTCCCAGGTCCAGGTGGCGTCCGGGTCCCGCCAGGGCACCTGGCGCAGGTCGGTCATCGCCTGGTCCTGATCGGCGCGGGTGGCCGGCAGCAGGATGCCGGCGCGCCGGAGCCTCTCCCGGTTGCGCCACAGCACGTTCTGCACGAAGGTGCTGCCGGTCTTCGGCGCCCCGACGTGAACGAAGACGCGTCTGCTCATGGTTCTCCTGCCCCCGATCCGGCCCATCAGGGTGGCACAGGAATGGTCCGGCGCAAACGGCCGTACCGCATTCATGATCCTTTTTTCCGAGACGGTTCCTGCCGTTAACCCGGGCGCTTTCCGGAATTCAGATCGCGGCCAGCCGGAAACGGCTGTGCCGGGTGATCAGCTCGCGCAGTTTCCGCTCGTCGGCCGGACCGGCCGGGGTGATCGTGAACAGGTACTGGTCGGCGCCGTCCCGGCTGCCCAGCACGTCGTAGCAGACGGTCAGCGGCCCGGCCTCCGGGTGCTGGATCCGCTTGCGGCCGTGGGTGCGCTCGGCGACCGTCTGGTCGCGCCACCAGTCGGCGAAGTCGGCGCTGGACCGGCGCAGCTCGTCGATCACCTCCCGCAGGCGGCCGTCGCCGGGGTGCCGGGCCAGGTTGGCGCGCAGGTTGCCGACCATCTCCCGGGCGATCCGCGGCCAGTCCAGCTGGCTGTCGCGCATCCGGTCGTCGAGGAACAGCGCGCGGGCGGTGTTCGCCGTGAGCCCGGTGCCGAACCCCGGCCCGAACAGGGCGGCCGCGGCCGGGTTCGCGGCCAGCACGTCGAACCGGAAGTCCACCACGTACGCCGGCAGCAGCGGCATCCCGTCCAGCACCGCCCGCAGCGACGCCCGGACCGGCGCCGGCTCGTGCCGCATGGCCGGCGCCTCGCCCCGGGCGATCAGGTGCAGGTGCCGGCGCTGCGCCTCGGACAGTCGCAGCGCCGCCGCCAGCGAGTCCAGCACGGTCGCCCCGGCCACCCCGACCCGGCCCTGCTCCAGCCGGGTGTACCACTCGACACTGACCGCGGCGAGCTGGGCGACCTCCTGCCGGCGCAGTCCCGGGGTCCGCCGCCGTGGTCCGGCCGGCAGCCCGACGTCCGCCGGGGTCAGCTGCTCGCGCCGGGCTCGCAGGAACCCGGCCAGCTCGACCCGTCGTTCACCCACCGTCATGGCGTCCATCCTCGGCCGGTGGGCCGCTGATGTCGACGGCTGATCCTGGTACTCGGAACACCAGGATCGGGACGGCCTCCCCGCGCCCGGCCGGCGCGACGATCGTCGTCGCCATGATGCGAACGGCAGCAGCAATCGTCAGCGCCGCGGCCCTGGCCGCCGGCACCTTCGGCTACCACCACACCCCCCGGGGAAATGATGGCGGCTTCGGCTACCACCAGGTCCGGGACGGCATCCCGCAGAGCGCGGGACACTTCCGGGTCAGCAGTCCCGACGTGCGCACCCGGTTCCCGGCGGACGACCTCGCCAATGGCTTCGGTTGTACCGGCAGCAACGAGCAGCCCCGGCTGACCTGGTCCGGCGCGCCGGCCGGCACGCGGAGCCTCGCGGTCACCATGTACGACCCGGACGCCCCCACCGGCAGCGGCTTCTGGCACTGGCTGGCGTGGGACCTGCCGGCCACCAGCCGGAGCCTGGACCGCGCGGTCCCGGCGGGTGCGGTGGCGGGGACCAACGACGCCGGTCAGCTCGGGTACGTGGGCCCGTGCCCACCCGTCGGCGACGTCGCCCACCACTATGAGATCACCGTGTACGCCCTGGACGTGCCGACCTTGGGTCTGCCGGCCGCCACCCCGCCGGCGGCGACCATGTTCACGATGCGGGAGCACATCCTGGCGTACGGCCGGATGACCGTCACCGCGAAGCGCTGACCACCGCCTCGACCAGGGGCATCACCACCTGGTCGAGGAAACCCGGGCTCCGCCCGCCGGGCATCTTGTTCACCTCGCCGACGGCGGGCGGGACCGGGTCGACGACGGTGAACCCGGAGTCACCGGGGACGCTGCCCAGGATGTCCGCGCTGCCGTACCGGCAATGGGTCGCGGCCAGCGCGCCGATCGCCATCTCGCGGACCGCGACCGGCAGCGATCCGACCGCGACCGGGAGGGAGTCGCCGCCGTGCCGGCTGTTGGTCGGCGCGGCCAGGTCCGGCTGCACCCGCAGGGTGGCCTGCAGGATCCGTCCGTCCAGCACGGTCACCGCCAGGTCGGCCCGGTGCGGGCGCCCGCCCGGGTCGGCGAGCAGCCCGCGGATGTCCTCCTCGATCAGGCACAGTTCGCCGTCCGGGGTGCGCCGCAGCGCCTTGCGGACCGCGGGCACGGCGGGTTCGCCCGGGGACAGGTGGTGGACGCCGTGCCCGTGGGTGTCGTCCGGCGCCTTCACCCACACGTCCCCGCGGCTCACCGCCTGCCGCGCCGCCTCCGCGTCGTCGCGGGCGGTGACGACCGCGTGCCGGACGCCCGGTCCGACCAGCCGCCGCATCCGGTGCTTGAACATCGTGGCCAGCACCGACTCCCACGAGCCGGCCGGCGACCGCACCGGTGCCGCGGCGATCTGCCGGTAGAGTCCCTCGAACGCCAGCCGCCGTCCGATGTCCAGCGCCTCCGGCCAGACCGCGTCCACCCCGATCGCCTCGCCCGGGGACCGCGCCGCGCCGGTGATCCCGTCGACGCTGAGTCGCTCGACCAGCCCGGCGACGGTCCGGTGCCGGCCGGTCAGCGGGGGCAGGCGCACCGGTGCGGCGTCCCGGATCGCCGGCCCGTCCAGGCGGACCGCCCCGGAGGCGAACAGGTCGGCGTCGACCAGCAGCGGCGTGTGCCCGGCGCGGCGGATGCCGTGCAGCAGCAGGACCAGTTTGTCGCGCTCCGCCGAGTCCGGCATGCCCACTACGGCGACCCGCACCAGCCGGTTCTACCGCGCTCGGAATCGGTCCCGGGCCGCTTCGGCGGAGGTCCGCCCGATCAGGCCCGGACCAGGGCGGCGACCTTGCCGAAGGTCTCCGGCAGCGAGGTCTCCGGGTGCTCGGTCCAGTACTGCACGCTGGTCCGCAGCGCCGTCATGAAGCTCGCCGCGAAGACCCGCCCGCGCAGCTCCGCGTCCGCCCCGCCGACCCGCTCGGCGATCTCCGCGGCCAGCTCCCGCTCGATCGCCGTGTAGGCCGCGATCTGGTGCGCCAGATGGTTCGGGTCCTGGTAGAGCCGGCGCCGCTCGGACACCCAGGACATGTCGGTCTCCGCGGATGCCTCGCTCAGCAGCTCCAGGGCCGCGCCGGTGAGCACCGTCCACGGATCGCCGGCCGGCTGTTTGCGGATCGACTCGCAGAGCCGCTTCATCCGGTAGGCGTCGCGGTAGTAGAAGACCTCTTCCTTGTTCGCGAAGTAGTTCGTGAACGTGCGCCGGGAGACCCCGGCCGCCTCGGCGATGGCGTCGATCGTGACGTTGTCCGCGCCGCGCTCGGCGGCCAGCCGGACCGCCGCCTCGTGCAGCGCCATCCGGGTGGCCATCTTCTTGCGTTCACGCAGCCCGAGGTTCTCCTCCACACCGCAACCCTAATCCGCGTGATCCAATTCTCAAAGTGCAAACTTGCCCGATGTGCAATTTCGCGGCACCCTGATGAGGTGCGGAAGACCGGGGAGGGCGTGGGCCGGCGATGGCGGTGGCTGTCACGGTCCGCTGTGGTGCTGGCCGCCGCGGCCGCCGTCGTGCTCACGGTCCGCGGGCACCTCCCGGCGCCGGACGCCATCGGAGCCATTTTCGGTACGGCGGACTGGCGCTGGATCGCCGCCGCGCTGACCGCCCAGACGGTCTCCCAGGCGGCCTTCGCGATGCAGCAGCGCCGCCTGCTCCGCTCGGCCGGCGTCACCGTCGGCCCGGGCGCCGCCCTGGCGATCACCTGCAGCCGCTCGGCGATCAGCCTGGTGCTGCCGGCCGGCTCCGCGATGTCCGCCGCCTACGCCGTCCAGCAGTACCGCCGCCGCGGCGCCACCGGCACCACCGCGGCCACCGTCACCGCACTGTCGCTGCTCGCCTCGATCGCCGGGCTGCTCGTGGTCTGCGCCTGCGCGTTCGGCCCGGCCGCCGTCGCCGGCTGGTGGCACGCGGCGTCCTACGAGGCCGTGGCCGCCGCCGTGGTGGTGCTGTCCGCCCTGGTCACGGCGGTGCGTGCGCGGCCGCGTACGCCGAAGTCAGCCAACCCGGACCACTCGCGGCCGGTCCCCGGCCGGCCTCTCCTCACCCGTCTCCGGCGGGAAGCGGCGGCGGCCGTGGTCGCGGTCCGCTCGATCCGGCCCGGCGACGGCCTCGCGGCCCTGCTCTGGTCCGCGCTGAACTGGGCCGCCGACGCGTTCTGCCTGATCGCCGCCGCCCAGGCCTGCGGGCTGCCGGTCGGCTGGCGCACAGTCGGCGGCGCCTACCTGATCGCCCAGGTGGTCGGGCAGATCCCGCTCAGCCCCGGCGGCCTGGGTTTCGTCGAGGCCAGCCTGGTCACCGCGCTGAGCCTGGGCGCCGCCCCGGCCGTGGCGGCCGCCACCGTGCTCACCTACCGCCTCTTCTCCTGCTGGCTGATCCTCCCGGTCGGGCTGCTCACCTACCTGGGCCTGCGCCACACCCCGGCGGACCCGCCCGAGGCGCACCGGCGTGCGGCGTCGCCGAGCGACGGGGTCGCCCGGCCGGGCGCGATCGTCGCCGGCTGAGCGAGCAGCGGGATCAGATCTTCAGAGCACCCGGCGAGGGCGGCCGGATCGATCGAGAGCAGGGCCGCGACCTCGGTGGCGTGCGCGCGGTCCGGGAGGTCGTGGTCGTGCGGGTGCGCCGGGCCCTGGTCGGTGGGAGCCACGCCGAAGCCGTCGAGGGGGAGTGGGCGGGCGGCCGGCGTCCGGGAACCTGTCCATCGGCGCCCGGCCAGGTGGCGGCACGCGGTTCACACCGGTGGGTCGGGGCGGCGGGCACCGGTCGCGAGGCGGTCGGCGAGGGCGGCGACCAGGTCGCGCAGTTCCGGCGGGTGCTCGATGACGAAAGGGTGGCCGAGGGCGGCCAGCCGGGCGGGGATCCAGTCGAGGCGCTCGGCTCGGATCTCGATTCGGAGCCAGCCGGTGCCGTCCTCGTGGAGGACCGCGACGCTGGCCGGGAAGACCGCGCGGACCTGGTCGGCGGTGGCCTGGGCGCGGATCCGGACCGTGTGGCGGTAGGCGGCGGTGGCGAAACCCGTCAGCAGCCGAGCGGCGGGATCGAAATCGGCCGGCGGCACGAAGGTGCCGGGCAGGCCGCGCGCCTCGGAGATCCGGTCCAGGCGCAGCGTACGTTCCTCGCCGGCGGCCGTGTCGAGGCCGATCACATACCACCGGCCGGAGTGGACGACCAGGCCGTAAGGGTGCAGGATCCGCTCGCCGCGACCCGCGTAGGCGAGGCGGACCGGCTGGTGATCACGGACCGCGGCGGCCAACGGCAGCAGGACCGACCCGTCCGGCGCGGCCGCCCGCGCCCCCGTTCCGCGCGGTGCGTCCGGCTCGGCTCCGTGGGGTGCGACCGGCTCGGCTCCGCGCGGTGCGTCCGGCTCGGCTCCGCGCGGTGCGTCCGGCTCGGCTCCGCGCGGTGCGTCCGGCTCGGCTCCGCGCGGTGCGTCCGGCTCGGTGGTGGTCAGGGACGAGAACACGGCGTCGAGGCGCTGCGCCAGCCGCGCCGGCAGCACCCGCCGCAGCTTGGCCGCCGCGGTCTCGCTCGCCACCGCGCCTGCCTGGCTGGTCAGCCCGAGCAGGACGGCGAGGGCCTCGTCGTCGGTGAACATCAGCGGCGGCAGCCGATGACCGCGCGCCAGCCGGTAGCCGCCGTGCCGCCCGCGCACCGACTCCACCGGGATGTCCAGGTCGATCAGGTGCGCCGCATAGCGCCGGACGGTCCGCTCGTCGACGCCGAGCCGGGACGCCAGCTCGGCCACGGTCCGGATGCCGCCGGACTGCAGCAGTTCCAGCAGGGTCAGCACGCGAGCGGTCGGCCGGGTCACACCGCTCAAAATACCGGGCGGATCCTGTCCGGTATCCCGCCTAGCCTGCCCGCATGAACCTCATCTCCACCCGAGTCATCACCACCGACGTCGCCCGGCTGATCGGCTTCTACGAGGGCCTCACCGGCCTGTCCGCGACCCGGTACACCCCGGAGTTCGCCGAGATCGGCACCGGCGCGGCCCGGCTCGCGATCGCCGGCGCCGGCACCGTCCCGCCCTTCGTCGCGCCGGACGAGAAGATCCTGGAGTTCCTGGTGGCCGACGTCGACGCCGTCGAGCAGCGGGACGGCATGCTGATGCCGCCCACCACCATGCCGTGGGGCAACCGGTCGATGCTGCTGCGCGACCCGGACGGCACCCTGATCAACGTCTTCACCCCGGTCACCGAGGCCGCCCGGGCGCGGTTCCGGTAGACGTGGCGAGTCCCGGCGGAATGGCCATCCGCCGGGACTCCAGGTACCACTGAATTGCGCACACCAGCACGTTTAAGGGCGTGGATCATTCGTCAGGACACCGGGTTTTGCCTTTAAACTACCGCCACTCGGAGCGTGGCGGGCCGGAGTTGAACCGGCATCCGGTGTCGTCGTCCCCGCCCGGTCGATCTGGTGATCAGTGGAGAATGCTGACATTGGAGCGAGAATCTGAGTTTCAGGCCGGCTGCCTCTGCCGATTGGGCTACCTCCGCGCGGAGTGCGGAGGGCGGGATTCGAACCCGCACTGTCACCGGCGTCATCAGCTTCAGCTTCAGCTGTCAGCTTTCGCGCCTTTTCTGTGGCGCACCCCCGCGCTCCCACGGGGGAGTCCGTGTCATCCGAAGAGATAACCGAAGACGGCCGCACCCACCCGCTGGTCGGTCGCCTCGGTGTTGTTCGCCTCCTCACGCGCGAACTTGACCGCGGTCTGCAGCGCGATCACCCGGTCCAGGATCTCGTTGACCCGTTTGGCCGGCAGCGCCCCGGAGAACTTCACGGTCGTCCAGTAACCGACCGTCACGTCCTCGTAGTACACCTCGACCTGCGCCGGGTGCTTCTCGGTGGCCTCGGCCTTCACGTGGTTGCGCGGCACCTTCTTGGTGCGGTTGGTGCGCACCGGCTCGGTCCGCCAGCTGTCCGTGGAATCGTCGCGCACCCAGCTCTCGGCGGCGTCCAGCACCGGCAGCTTCTTCACGAAGGTGTGCAGGTCGACGAGCTGCTTCTCGAGGAACAGCAGATAGGTCACCGGCACCTGAGCGGCGATGGTCCGCCCGTCGACGATCACGTCGGCGCGGGCCACGCAGTTCGTCCAGTCCTTCGTCGCGGTCACGTCGAAGAGCCGGGTCAGCGTGGCCGCCACGTCCCGCAGGATCTCCTCGGCCTTGATCTGCACCCGGGTCGACTCGGCGGGCAGCTGCTCGCCCTCCTCGTCCTTCGGCTGATAGGTCCGCGAGATGCCGGCGAGCGGGGCGGTTTTCTGCACCGCGTGGTGTGCGTCGCTCAGATCGGCGAACGCCTTGCTCTTGACGCCCTTCTCCACGGCGATGATCTGATTGAGTTTGGGCACGGTGTTCCCCTTTCCGCCGGGAACCCTAACAGCCGGACGTCAATCTCCCGACCCGTTTTCCGTCGCCTTTCCGCGCTCCGCCGACAACCCTCCGGCCGGCGCGAGATCGCCGCGCCAGAGGCCGGCCCCCTTTCCGGTACGCCCGGAGCGCCGCCCTCACGGATCGATCCCGTGCGCCCGGAGCAGCGCGGTCAGCCGCCGCACCTCGCCCCGCAACCGTTCCAGCTCGGCGGCCGCGGTCTCGGTCCGGCGCGGCCGCAGCTCGGCCAGATCCCGGATCTCCGGAGGTGGGGTGACCACCATCCGCGGCCCGCCGCCGTAGGACCGCAGCACCCGGTCGAGCGCGTCCCGGATCCGCTCCGGCGTGCCGCCGAACTCGGCGAGCACGGTGTTGCCGACCACCGCCACGCCCAGCAGCAGATGCTCAGCGCCCAGGTAGTCGCTGTCCAGCAGATCGGCCTCGGCGGTGGCGGCGAGCAGCACCCCGGACAGGTCCGACCCGGCCGGCAGCCGGCCGCGCAGCACCTCGTCGAGCCGGCGGCGCACCCGGTCGACCGGCACGTCGAGCGCCTCCAGGATCAGCACCGGCATGATCCCGGCGGTGCGGTCGACGTCGAGCAGCGCGAACAGGTAGTGCTCGGACCGCGCCTCCGGATGGCCGCGTGAGGCCGCCTCCTGCCCGGCGCGGTCCGCGACTCGGCGGGCTAGGCCAGTCCACTCTGGATGCGGCATAGCACCCGGTCTAGCACAAGACCGGCCGGCAGGCACGGCGGCGAGCCCGGTGCGGACGGTTCGGCACGTTCCGGCGCCCCGCCGCCCAGGCACCGTCAGCGCGCGCCCGGCGCCGCGGCCCGGATGGTGGCCTCGATCCGCGGCCAGGGCAGGCCCGGTGGCACCACGACCACGGTGACGTCGGCCAAGGCGTCCCAGTCGGCGAGCCGCTCCCGCACCTCCTTCTCCGGGCCGTACGCGGTGAACTCGTCGAGCAGCGCCGCCGGTACTTGCCGCGTCGCCCGCACGGTGTCCACCTCGCCGGCCAGACCCTGCGAGGCGACCAGCCGCGGATAGATGTCACCCATCGCCGACAGGTAGGTCGCGGTGCACGCCGCGACCGCCGCGCGGGCCGTGGCGACATCCGGGTCGGCCACCGCGAACGGCCCGGCCGCCACGGTCACCGGCCGGTCCGGCGCGAACGAGCGGATCCGGTCGCGCCGCAGGTAGAGCGGGAACCATCCGTCGGCCAGCTCCTCGGCGATCCGGATCGTCCGCGGCCCGCTGGCGGCGAGCCAGATCGGCAGCTCCGGCGCCGGCGGCTGGCCGAGCCGCAACGGGCGCGCCCCGGCCGAGGCGGAAAGGGCGGCGCGCTCGCCGTTCAGCAGGGCGCGGACCCGGGTGGTGACCTCGCGCAGCCGGGCGGCCGGCCCCGCGTAGCGCACGTCGTGCCAGCCCTCGACCAGTTGCGGGCTGCTCGCGCCCAGCCCGAGCACGAACCGGCCGCCGGACAGCTGGTGCAGGGTCGCGGCGGTCATCGCGAGCGAGGCCGGGGTGCGGCTCCACACCGACAGCACGCCGGCGACCAGGGTGATCCGCCGAGTCCGGGTGGCCAGCTCGGCCAGCAGCACCGACGCGTCCAGCCCCCAGCCCTCGGCCACCGAGAACAGCTCGAAACCCAGCTCGTCGGCGAGTGCCGCGGCCCGCACGATCACGTCGCGCCGGATCTCCATCGGGGTGAACCCGATCCCCCGCCTCACGCCGCCACCCCGGCGGCCTCGGCCGGGACGGCCGCGCCGGAGAGCCGGATCCAGGTCTGCCGGGCGGCGCCCCGCAGCACGCCGTCCCGGGAGAACAGGGCGGAGCCGGCGATCAGCTTGCGTCCCTCGGCCGCCTCCAGCCAGCCGACCACGATGTAGGCGGACTGCGGGACCAGCGGGGCGGCCAGCCGGGCGGCCATCCGGCCGAGCACCGCCGGCCCGGTGACCCGCCCGAAGTGCGCCGCCGCCCAGCCGCCCGGACAGTCCAGCGCGGCCCACAGCAGCGGCGGCCGGACCTGCTCCGGATGCCAGACCGCGGCGACCAGGTCACGCCCCGGGACCGGACCGGGGAAGATCCGCAAGGCCGCGGCATCGGTGCGGGCCGTCCCACACCCGACACAGCCGGGGTACGGGTGAGCCCGGAACCCCGGGAACGCCACGCCCGCGCCGAGCGCCTCGGCGTACGTGGGCGGCTCCGGCGTACCGAAATCGATCCGGGTCGTGACGCCCTCCGCGAGCAGCTCGCTGCCGTCGTACAGGGAAAGGGTCTGATCCTGCGGGGTCAGCCGCAACCGGGTGCCCAGCGGAACCGGGCGGCGCAGCGTGATCTCCACGTCGGACGGCAGGTGGGCGGCGAGGATGCCGCAGGCGTAACCGCCGTGCGCGGACCCGGGCGGCCCCTCGAAAGCGGGGTCGATGACGATGTCGTAATCAGGCATGCGCCGACGCTAGGCGCGCCCGGCGGAGGCCGAATCGGCTGTCTTACCTAGGCGTTTTCCCGGGCCCAGACGGCGATCTGCGCGCGGGCGCGGACGCCGAGCTTGGTGCGGACGTGCTCGACGTGCGCGTCCACGGTCCGCGCCGAGACGCCCAGCCGGCGGCCGATCTCCGCGTTGGTGAGCCCGTCCGCGATCAGATCGGCCACCTGGAACTCGCGCGCGGTCAGCGGCACCCGGGCCGGCCGCTGCCCGACCGGCGGCGAGACCGGCCTCTCCGCGACCGGCGGCGGGACCGGCGGCGATGGACTCGGCGGCGGGATCGGCGTGGCGGGCACGCCCAGGAACTCGGCGATCGCCGCGGCGCCGGCCTCCGGATGCTCCGCGTAGATCGGCTGCATCCGCCCGTCCAGGGCGGCCAGCTCGGCGCCCGGGATCAGCGCGGCCAGCTCGCGGCCCAGCTCGAAGCGCACCGCCCGGCTGCCCCGGCGGTGCGCGACCAGCGTCGGCACCCGCACCTCGGGCAGCACCTCGGTCACGTCGAACCGGTAGAACATCTCCAGCAGCGCCGCCGCCGTCTCCGCCGTCGCGGCGGCCCGCTGCATCCGGGCGAACATCGCGCTGAGCTCGGCGGACGCGTCCGGCAGCCAGATGTCGGCGAGCACCCGGGAACCGAGCCCCCAGTGCGCCCGGACCATGCCGAGGACCGACCGCCGGACGTCCTCCGGGGCCAGGTCACTGCCGCGGGCGCAGGTGCCGTAAAGGATCAGCGAGGTCAGCGTGCCCGGATGGGTGGCCGCGAAGGCCGCCGCGACCTGCCCGCTCTCGCACGTGCCGAAGAGCGCGAACCGGTCCAGCCCGAGGTGCGCGGTCAGCGCCTTCAGCGTGGCCAGCTCGAACTCCAGGCTGAAGTCGGTGCGCTCCCGGTCGGACAGCCCGCAGCCGATCCGGTCGAAGCGGATCACCGTACGGTGCCGGGCGAGCGCCTCGACGAACCGGCAGTGCTCGGCGGACTCGCCCATCAGGCCCAGGTGCGAGACCCAGCCGGGTAGGCACAGCAGGGGCGGCCCGCTGCCGGTCACCGCGTAGGCGACCCGGCCGGCGGGCGTGGCGGCGAACCGGACCACCTGCCTCACCCGCCCAGCATGGCACAAGGAACGGTCAGCGGAGGAAGGCGGCGAGGTGGGCGGCGACCGTGTCCGGGGCGTTCAGGTCCGGGGCGTTGTGGTCGAGTTCCGGGATGATCTCGTAGCGGGCCCCCGGGATCAGCCCGGCCAGGCGGGGCAGCACGCCGGTCAGGTAGGCCGGGGACTGGCCGGCGCCGAGCAGCAGGGTCGGGCAGGCGATGGCGGCGTAGCGGCTGCCGTCCGAGTCGAGCCGGACCACCTCGCCGACCTCGCGGGGCGTGGTCGCCATCATCGCCCTGGTGTCGGCGCTGTCCGAGCCGTGCAGCAGCATGTAGGCGAGCGCGCGGAAGACGAACGCCGGCGCGTTGCCGAGCGGGGTCAGCCCGGTCTCCTTGAGAAACACGGTCATCGCGGCGGTGTGCCGGCCCTGCTCCACCAGCCGGGTGAAGGCGGGCAGCCAGCCGGCCGGGAACGAGCCGCCGATGCTGACGCCCGGGTCGAAGACGACCAGCCCGGCCGGCGGCTGCCGCAGCGCCGCGTGCAGCGCGATCAGCCCGCCGTAACTGTGCCCGAACAGCCACCGGGAGCCGGTCGCCGCCAGCACCGCCAGGACGTCGTCGGCCTCCCGGTCGATGCTGTAGTCCGCGCCCTGCGGGGCGCTCGCGCCGCGGCCGCGCCGGTCGATCACGGTCACCCGGTAGTCGTCCTGCAGCAGCTCGGCGAGTTTCGTGTAGTGGTGTGCCCGCCGGTTGTTGCCCGGCACCACCACCAGGCCGGGTCCGTCGCCGAAGCGGAGCACGTCGACTGCTGAGTCCATGCCCGCAGCCTGCCCCGGCGCCCTGTCACGCGGCTGGCGCGCCGCTGGCATCCGGGGCGCGCCGGCGGACGGTCAGTACCGGAAGCTGGTCACCAGGGCGCTGAGCTCATTGGACATCCGGGCCAGGTCGCCGGTGGCCTGCTGGGCCTGCGTCACGCCCTCGCTGGTGAGCCGGGCGGCTTCGGCCACCCCGGTGATGTTCCGGGCGATCTCCCCGGTGCCGGCGGCGGCGTCGGTGACGCTGCGGCTCATCTCCCCGGTGGTCGCGGTCTGCTCCTCGACCGCCGAGGCGATGGTGGTCTGGAAGTCGCTGATCCGGGCGATCACGTGGGTGATCTCCTCGATCGCGGCGACCGCGCCGGTGGTGTCGGTCTGGATGGACTCCACCCGGCGGGAGATGTCCTCGGTGGCCCGGGCGGTCTCCTGGGCCAGATCCTTGACCTCGGAAGCGACCACCGCGAAGCCCTTGCCGAGCTCGCCCGCGCGGGCCGCCTCGATGGTGGCGTTCAGGGCGAGCAGGTTGGTCTGCTCGGCGATCGCGGTGATCGTCTTGACCACGTTGCCGATCTCGGCGGAGGACTGGCCGAGCTTCGCCATCGTCTCGGCGGTCGCGGCCGTGATGGTGACCGCCTGTCCGGCGACCTGGGCCGCCTCACTCGCGTTGATCGAGATCTCGCGGATCGCCGCCCCCATCTCCTCACTGCCGGCCGAGACGCTGTCGACGCTGCGGGAGATCTCCTCGGTGGCGCCGGCCACCGTCTGCGCCTGCGCTGAGGTCCGCTCGGCCGACTCGGCGATCTGCTGGGCGGTGCCGGACAGCTGCTCGGACGCGGCGGCCAGCGAGCTCGCCGAGTCGTCGATGGTGGCGACCGTCTGCCGGAGGCGGCTCATCGCCTCGTCCAGCGACTGGCCCATCTCGCCGGGCTCGTCGCGGGTGCGCAGTCCGGTGGTCCGGGTCAGGTCGCCTTTCGCCAGGCCGGAGCAGACCTCCTTGACCTTGATCAGCGACTGGACGATCCGCTGCGCCACCCAGTAGCCGACCAGGAAGGCGAGCAGCCCGCCGACCGCCATCGCGAGCAGGGCCGTGGTCCGGCCGGTGTGGTAGACCGAGGTCGCCGAGGCCGCGTTCTTGGCGGCGTCCGCCGTCTCGGTGGCGGTCATGGTGTCGACCTGTTTCCTGATCGCGGTGACCAAGGGGGTCGCCTCGGTGTCCCGCACCCGCTGCCATCCAGCGATGTCGTTGGCCTTGCCGAGCACCAGCAGCTTGTCCTGAGCGACCTGCACATAGCCGTCCCAGCTGGTCTGCAGGGCATCGATCGTCTCCGGATCGGTGGCCGGGTTGCTGGCGCGGTAGGCGGTCATCGCGGTGCTGAAAGCCTTCAGGTCGGCGGTGAAGGCGTCGCCGAACTTGGCGATGTTCTGCGGGTCCTGCGAGATCGCCTGGTTGGCGACGTCGATCCGGGCCTGCCGGACCGCCGCGTCCAGCTGCGCGACGGCGTTCAGGCTGGCCACGTTGCTGCGGTAGATCAGCTGCGCGGAATCGTTGGCGCTGCCCAGGGCGCGCAACCCGGCGATGCCGACCGCGACCGCGGCGAGGATCCCGATGCTCACGGCGACGAGCACTTTGATCTTGACACTGAGGTCGGCGAAGCCGCGACGGCTCCGGGACGGCATGGCAGCGGAAACCGGAAGCGTGGTCATCGCGATCCTCCGAGCGGCCGACGGTCGGGGGTCGAGTATCGCACCCGGCAGGCCGGCCGGAGGAGAATTCGAGCTGCTCAGGACGGTCAGGCGGCGGGCGCGCGACCTTTGTCCGGTTCCGAGGCGAACAGGGTCAGGCCGAGCCGCCGGGACAGGAACCGGGCGGCCAGCTGCCCGCGGACGCTGTTGCCGAACCCGTCGAGCCGCGGGGCGAAGGCGGCCAGCGCGCCCTTGCCCGGCGAGACCACCACGATCCCGCCGCCGATCCCGCTCTTGCCGGGCACCCCGACGTCGTAGAGCCAGTCGCCGGACGTCTCGTACAGCCCGGCGGTGGCCATCACGGCGAGGGTGAAGTGGCAGATCTCCCGGTCCACCACCTGCTCGCCGGTGGCCGGGTGGACGCCGCCGTTGGCCAGCGTGGCGCCCATCGTGGCCAGCTCGGTCGCGGTGACCCGCAGACAGCTCTGCCGGGTGTAGAGGTCGACCGCGTCGACCGGGTCGCAGCCCAGGATGTGGTAGGTCTGCAGCAGGTCGGCGAGGGCCCGGTTGCGGTGGTTGGTGGCCGAGGCGGAGGCGAAGACGTCGTCGTCGACCGCCAGGTCGTGCCCGGCGAACCGGGACAGGCCCGCGTGCAGGAACGCCCACTTCGCCGCGGCCGTCGCGCCGGGCGCCAGGCTGGCGGTGGCGATCGCGCCCGGATTGACCATCGGGTTGGTCCGGCCGTCCGGTCCGCGCTCCACCGCGGCGAGCGAGTTGAACGGCAGCCCGGTGGCGTTCACCCCGAGCCGGCGGCGCAGCGCCTGCGGCCCGAGCGTCTGGCAGACCAGCGCGAACACGAACGGTTTCGCCACGCTCATGATGGTGAACCCGTGATCGGCGTCGCCGACCGGGTGCACCCCGCCCCGGGTGCCGGCCGCGCAGAGCCCGAACAGGTCCGGTGGCACCCGGGCCAGTGCCGGGTACACGTGCGAGGGTTCCCCGCCGGCCTCGTCCCGGAACAGCCGGAACGCTTCGTCGAGCGCGAGCCGGACCTGCGCCGGGGAGGGCAGCGAGCCTGTCGAGACGTACTCCTGGAGGGTCATCGCGGCCAGGCTAGGACGCCGCCGGTCCCGCGGGCCTCGTCCGCCGCGGATGATCGGCCGGGGCCGGTTGTGCCGCCGGGGCAGCATGGTCGACATGCGTCGATGGTTTCTACCGGCTGCCGTCGGTGGCGTGGTGGCGTGGACCGTGCTGGTGACGCCGCTGAGTATCGCGATCGGGGAGTACTTCGCCTACTACGACCCGCAGTCCGACCCGGAACGGCTGCAGTACCACCGCGACCTGGCGGCGCACGTCTACACCGCCGGGCACTGGGCCGGGCAGCTGGTCGCGGCGCTCGCCGGGGCCTGGCTGGTGGTCCGCGCGGGCGGGTACCACCGGGCCGTGGTGCTCCACGCGGCCCTGACCGGCGGGCTGCTCGCGCTGGTCACCGGCACGGTCGCGGTGGCCGCCGGGGCGGGCCGGATGCTCGAGCACGGGTACCCGAGCGTGGCCCCGGATCCGACCATGCTCACCGAGCCTGCGGTGCTCGGGTGCCTGGTGGCGAGCCTGGTGTGCTTCCCGCTGTGGGCGCTGCTCGGCGCGGCGATCGCCGGCCTGACCCGCCGGCGCCCGCTGCTGGTGGTCGTCGCCACCGTCCTCTGCCAGCCGGCCACGGTCCTGCTCACGGTGGGGCTGGCCGCCCCGCCGTCCAGCCACCCGCTGGCGGTGTCGCTGATCGCCTCCGACGGCCGGGCCGCCCTGGCGATGCCGGCGATCCTGCTGCTCTGGACCGCGGCGCTGACCGCTGCGGCCACCGCCGCGAACCGCCGCCGGCGCTGACGGTGGCGTCTGCTGCTGCGCCCGCTCCGCCTACACCGCGACCAGGGCGCGCAACTGCTCGCGTTCGGCGGGCAGTCCCGCGGCGTCCAGCCAGATGATCGGGTTGGCGATGGCGCCCCAGCACTCGTCGTTGTCCACGAGCGCGGCGAGGAAACGTCGCTGGGCCGGCGAGAACGGGCCGCCCCGGGCGCCGGCGAACGCTCGGGCCAGCAGCGGCCCCCAGTCCGAGTCGACCGTGTAGGCGTTGGTCATCCGGGCGACCGCGACCGCGGCGTCGGCCACCTCGTCGAAGGTCGTGGTACGCCGCAGCAACGCTTGGAGCAGGAAGAACCGGACCTGCCCGTCGAGCTGCGCCGGCCGGTTCTCGCCGGAGCCGAACCACGCGTCGGCGGCGCGCGGGTCGCGCAGCGCCGCCTGGATCTCGGCGAGTGCGGCCGGCGAGTCGTCGAGCGCCGGGGTCATCGCGGCGCAGCCCCGGACCGCGGGGTGCTCGTCGGCGAGCAGCGCCATCGGCGGGATCCCCCAGCTGCCGAGGTTCAGCGCCACGGCCGCGCGGCCGGCCGGGTCCAGCAGCCCCACCGACCGCATCAAGCGGCCGGCCGTCGGGCCGCGACGGTCCGCCAGCTCCGGTGCCGCGAGCAGCGGGGTGACCGCACCGACCGCGGCCTGGCGTACCGAGGCATCGGTGTCGTCGAGGAACGGCTCGACCGCGGCGAAGACGTCCGTCCGGATGGCGCGGCATGCCGCGAAGGCCGCCAGCTCATCGTCGTCCAGCTCGCCGTCCCAGGCCGCCGAGTCGGCCACCGCGCCGAGCCACTCCAGCAACGCGGCCCGCACCGGGCGCGACCGCGAGTCCCACGGCAGGGCACTCGCGCAGCGCACCGAGGTCCGCGGATCGGCCAGGATGGCCGCCACGAACTCGGCGGCCGGCGCCGTCGCCGAGTAGACCGAACCCTGATGCAGCACCGCCGAGTGGAGGTACGCCAGCGCGTCGCCACACCGCTCCGGGTCCTCGCTGAGCAGGTGCAGCAGCCGGCCCGGCGTGTCCGAGGCGGCGGCGTACGCGTGCTCCCGAGCGTCCCAGTCGGTCTCTTCGATGATCTCCCGTGGCGACCGCATCCCCGGATGATCCACGGCGCGCGCGGTCGATACAACGCGCGATCCACGCTTCTCGTGGTAGGCCTGTGGGGACCGGGTGCCGAAAGGTGGAGGAAACGGAAATGCTCGCTGGCCGTCTGAACGTGTCGACCGGGAAGTTCGCCGTCGAGGAGGTGGACGAGCCGCACGCCGGGCCCGGGCAGGTCCGGATCGCGGTGCGGGCGGCCGGGGTGTGCCTCTCCGACGTGCACCTGATCCAGGGCATGCTGAAGCCGCTGCACCTCGACGGGGACAGCGTCACCCTCGGGCACGAGACCGCCGGGGTGATCGACGAGGTCGGCCCGGGCGTGACCGGGCTGACCGTGGGGGAGCGGGTGCTGCTGCAGGCCGGGGAGCTGGCCGGCCCGACCGTGCTGACCCGGGGAGTCGACTACGACGGCGGCTGGGCGCAGTTCGCGGTCGCCACCGCCGGGACCGTGGTGCCGATCCCGGACACCCTCTCGTTCGAGCAGGCCTGCTTCATCCCGGACGCGGTCTCCACCCCGTGGGCGGCGATCACCACCACCGCCGCGGTGCAACCGGCCCGGGCGGTCGGGGTGTGGGGTGTCGGCGGGCTCGGCGCGCACGCCGTGCAGCTGCTCCGGGTGATCGGGGCGGCGCCGATCATCGCGGTCGACCCGCTGCCCGGCGCCCGGGAGCGGGCCCTGCAGTTCGGCGCCGACCTGGCCCTGGACCCGGGCGACCCGGAGTTCGGCTCGCTGGTCGCCGAGGCCACCGGCGGGGTGGGGCTGGCTCACGCGTTCGACTTCGCCGGGGTCGGCGCGGTCCGCTCGCAGGCCGCCCGGACCCTGTCCAAGGGCGGCCGGCTCACCCTGGTCGGGCTCACCGACCAGCCGCTGACCATTCCGGACGGCACCCGGTTCAGCTATCTGGAGCAGGAGATCCGCGGCCACTACGGCTCCGGGCCGGAGCACGTGCTGGAGCTGCTGTCGCTGGTCGCGCTGAACCGGGTGGAGTTCTCCCGGTCGGTGAGCGGGACCGTGCCGCTGGCCCAGGCCGCCGACGCGGTGCGCCAACTGGACGAGAAGCAGGGGAATCCGATCCGGTTGATCCTCGTGCCGTGACCGGGAATAAGCGACCATGAATCGGTGAGCAAAACCAGGTCGATCGGCTGCTACGGTGCGCCGCCGCCGGATCAACCCGATCCGGGGCGGGAGATCTGGGCGTACGACGGCGCCCTCGCGATCCTGCTCGGTCAGCTCCTGCGCGACGTCGAGGGCATCCCGCCCGAGCATCGCCCCGGCTGGTGGGACGCCCACGTGGAGGAGGTGCGCACCCAGGCGATGGTCAGCGATCTCTTCTTCGACGTCGCGCTCGGGCTGGAGCAGGCGCAGCGGGAGGAGTTCGCCGAGCTGCTCGACGACACCGCCGCCCGGCTGCTGGAGCGGGCGCCGCGCACCCCGGGCCAGGCTGACGACTGGCACCTGGTCTTCCGGGGCGATCACGCGTACGACGTCGGGCCGGTCGCCGAGCTGGGCCAGGCGCTCGCCACGCTGCTCCGGGGCCGGCTGCCGGAGCCGCCGCCCGGCACCCTGTGGCTGTACGGGGCGCCGGGCGGACGGACGACGATCAGCCCTCGCTGACGATGGCCGCCCGCGTGCGGTGCAGCGTCGGCTTCTCGATCTCGTCGATCACGGCGAGCGCCAGGTCGGCGTACGAGAGACTGCCCTCCTCGGCGGCCTCGCCGCCCAGCCGATAGCGGCCGGTGCTGGGGTTGTCCAGGGACAGTGAGGCCGGCGGGGTGAGCATGACCCAGTCCGCGCCGGACGCGCGGAGCCGGTGCAGCCCGGCGGTGTGCGCGTCGCCGAAGGCGCGGAACTGCTCGGGCAACGGGCCGGCGCCGTCCAAGTTGCTGAAGAGTCCGATCGCGACCACCCGCGGCACGCCCGAGCCGGTGAGCGCGTCGGCCGCCTTGACGAAGTGGTCCGGGTCGAGCCCGCCGCGGGCGAGCTGGTCCGGGCCGGAGAACGGGCTGACGGCGTTCACCGCGGCGTGGTGGCCGGAAACGATCGCGGCGACCGCGGCCGGGTCGGTCACGTCGCCGGGCACCGCGCCGGGCAGGTCGGGGTGGCGGGCGGGATCCCGGACGACGGGGACGACGGTGAGGCCGCGGCTCTGCGCCTCCGCGACGATGGCGCGGCCGGCCCGGCCACCCGCGCCGAAGACAACGATGCTGGTCATGGCGGCAGCGTAGGGGCGACACCGCCGGTTACCGCAACGAAACCGGCGTTACGCTCGCACGATGACGGCCAGCCTCAGCCCGGACATGTTCGATGCCGCCTGCCCGACGACCGTGATGCCGTTCCAGATCGGTGACAAGTGGACCGCGATGGTGGTGCTCTGCCTGGAGGGCGGTCCGCGCCGCTTCACCGAGCTGCGCGTCCCGCTCCGCCGGGTCACCCCGAAGGTGCTCGCCGAGACGTTGCGGTCGATGGAGCGGGACGGATTGATCGTCCGGTTCGCGTACGACGAGAACCCGCCCCGCGTCGAGTACTCCCTGACCCCGCTCGGCCGCAGCCTGCTCACCCTGGTCGCGGCCGCCCGCACCTGGTGCAGCGAGCATCTCGACGAGTTGCTCGAGGCCCGCGCCGCGTTCGCCGCCCGCCCGTGACGTGGACGTCTACGAGGCGGTGCGGACCCGGCGCGCGGTGCGGGCGTTCCGCGACGAGCCGGTGCCCCGGGCGGTGCTGGACCGGGTGCTGACCGCGGCGGCCCGGGCGCCGTCGAGCGGCAACCTCCAGCCGTGGCACGTCTTCGTGGTGTCCGGCGACCCGCTGGCCGGGCTGAAACGGCGGGCGACGGCCCGGGCCGTGGCCGGCGACCCGGGCGACGAGCGGGACTATCCGATGTACCCGGACGAGCTGGTTCCGCCCTACCGGGACCGGTTCACCGCCGCCGCCGTCCAGCGGTACGCGGCGCTGGGCATCGACCGCGACGATCCGGACCGCCCGGCGCGGATAGCCGCCCTGAACACGGCCGCCTTCGGGGCGCCCGTCGTCCTGTTCTGCTACGTCGACCGCTCGATGGGTCCCGGCCAGTGGGCCGACGCGGGCATGTACCTGCAGACGGTGATGCTGCTGCTCCGCGCCGAAGGGTTGCACAGCTGCCCGCAGGTGATGTGGACGATGTACCGCGAGACGGTCCGCGAGGTGACGGGTGCGGGTGACAGTCTGTCTCTGGTGTGCGGCGTCTCGGTGGGCTTCGAGGCGGAGGGCGCCCCGCAGGTGCACACCGCCCGGGCGCCGATGACCGAAACGGTGCACTTCATCGGTCCGGCCTAGACCCACGGGAGGCGGCCGGTCGCGGCCCGCCCGGTGCTGCTTCGGGTACGCCGGCGACAGCCGGCCTCGGATGACGCGGTCACCGGCCGGTCAGCGGCGCAGGGCTGCCGCTCACCGGCCGGTCAGCGGTGCAGGGCTGCCGCTCACCGGCCGGTCAGCGGCGCAGGGCCGCCGACCGGCCGGTCAGCGGCGCAGGGCCGCCGTGAGGGCGGGCACGCCGGGGCCGGACAGCTCGCCGAGGGCGACCGGGCGGCCCGCGCAGGTCAGCAGCAGGGCGCGCATCGGGCCGTGGACCTGCGGGCCGGTGCCGTGCGACCAGGCGATGTCGGTGGCGGACAGGTGGAAGCCGGTCACCCGGCGCTTCGACGGCAGCGGGGGTGGCCAGCGCATCGTGAACAGGCGGGTGGCGGAGACGGCGGCCGCCTCGGCGGGCAGGTCGTGCGGCAGGCCGAGCGGGACGGCGATGTCCTGGGCGTGGATCAGGATGTCGCTGAGCGTCTCCACGTGGGTCACCCCGAGGGTGGGGCGGTGCGATCCGGCCAGGTCGCGGATCTCGGCGATCAGCTGGCCGGTGCTGCGGGCCGCGGCGCGGCGGCGGGCCATGTGCGCGATCGTGCGGTCCATGCTGCCGCGCCAGTGGGCCATCGTGGACAGCAGGTCGGCGAGGCCGAGCTGCTGCAGGGTGAGATGGGCGGCGACGTCGCGGACCGTCCAGCCGGCGCAGAGCGACGGGTGCCGCCACTGCTCGTCGGTGAGCTTGTCCAGCAGCAGGGCGAGCGACCGGCGCTGCTCGTCGATCACCTGCCAGACGGCTTGCTCGTCCATGCTGTGCCTCCCCGGGGATGCCGGTGGTGCTGTCGAGCAGTCGCCTCAGACTACGTCCGTAGTGAAATCAACTACAAGTGTTGTAGCAACCTCGGACAGGGGAGTCTCCGTCGTGCGGGGAGAGGGTCAGGAGGGGAGATGGTGTGGACAGGTCCGAGGAGGACGAGTTCCGGGCGTTCGTGGTGGCGCGGATGGAGCGCTGGCGCCGGGCGGCCTACCTGATGTGCCACGACTGGCACCTGGCCGACGACCTGGTGTCGACGGTGGTGGGCAGGCTGTACCGGCACTGGCGGCGGGTCGCCGCGGCGGACAACCCGGATGCGTACGCCCAGCGCGTGCTCACCACGGCCTGGATCGACGAGCGTCGCCGGCCGTGGCGGCGCGAGCACCCGGCCGAGGCGCTGCCCGAGCGCGGCTGGACACCGCCGGACCGGGTGGGCGATCAGGAGCAGCTGGTGCGGCTGCTCGCGCAGCTCGGCCGGCGGCAGCGTGCCGTGGTGGTGCTGCGGTTCTACTTCGACCGGTCGGTCGAGGAGACGGCGGAGCTGCTCGGCATCTCCACCGGCACGGTCAAGAGTCAGTCGGCGCGGGCGCTGGAGATGCTGCGCGCGCTCTCGTACGAGGTGGAGGCCCCACGATGAGTCAGGAACTGCTCGACCGGCTGATCGGCGCCGCCCCGCCGTCCACCGTCGACGTCGAGGCGGTGATCACCCGGACCCGCCGCCGGCAGCGGGTGCTCCGGGCGGCGGCGAGCGGATCGGTCGCCGTGGCGGTGCTCGTCGCGACGCTGGTCGGGGTGGGCCTCGCCGGGCGGCGGGAGCCGGTCCCGGTCGCCCAGCAGCCGGTGCCGCCCGCCGCCTCCAGCCCCGCGTCCACCCCCTCGGCCGGCGTCCCGGCCGACAACGTCGAGAACGACACGGCGGGCGGCCGGCAGCGCACCCTCGACCGGCTGCGCACCGCGGTGGAGCGGGCGACCGCGGCGCACGCCCCCGGGACGGCGTGGATCTACATGCCCGACGCGCGGGGGGAGAAGCGGACCCCGGACGGGCATCTGCGGATGTGGACGACCAAGGATCCGTGGTCCTTCGAGGGGCGCTCCGGGATCACCGGCGGCGGGCGCAAGGGCGGGTTCTACGTGTCGCTGCGCCCGGCCGGGTGTGCGGGCGGGCAGTCCTGCTCGCCGCTGTACGAGTGCGACGGGACCGTGCCGGCCTGCGAGAAGACGACGACCAGCGGCGGGCTGACCCTGGTCCACTACGTCGACGAGCCGGGGAACGGCTGGCTCTTCTACGGGGTCGACGTGCTGCTGCCGGGCGGTGACCACGCGTTGCGGATGACCGCGGTCAACTACTTCGGCGGCGACGGGAGCCCGCCGAGCGCCACGATGCCGGTGCTCAGCCGCGACCAGCTCGACGCGATCGCCGTCGACGTCGCCGGGGAGTTCACCGGGTAGGCATCGCGGGGCGGGGCTCCGGGCGTACCGTGAACCGGTCTTGATCTTGGTGGGTGGCCGGGTGCTCGTCGGGAACCGGCTCGAACCGCGGACCGGGGCGTGGTGGCGGCGACCCTGCCACCCGGCGTCACCGGCGTGCTGTCCCGCCCGGGCAGCCGGACCGGAAGATAGGTGACGGCCGCTCGCTAAGTCGGTGACTCTACCGATCCGGACACCGCCGGTCCGCACCTACGGTCGAGGGCGTTCAAGACTCTCGGAGAGGTTGTGAGATCTGTGGTGGTACCTGGACGGAACGCATTTCGCCTGGTGATGGTGCTGCTGTTGGCATCCTTCGGGCTGCTCGTGGCCGCCGGCGGCGTCCGCGCGCAGCCCGGCACCGGGCCGGCCACGCTCACCGGCGAACTGCACCCGATCAAGAATGTCGGCAACGGACTGTGCCTGCAACCGGAGGACGGGCCCGACGCCGACCCCCGGATCCTCCAGATGACCTGCACCGGCAAGCCGAACCAGGCGTGGACGACGCTCGGCAGCGGCACCGGCCGGTACTGGTTCGTCAACGCCGCCGGAGGCCGGTGCGTCTCGGTGGGCGACATCCCGATCAACCACGGGATCGTGGTCGCCGGCAACTGCTCGCTCAGCGACGGCAGCGGGCGCACACCCAGCAACGCCCAGTGGGTGCCGTCCGGCAGCCTGCCCGGCAGCGTCGCGCTGCGGAGCTGGGTGGGGCGGACCACCACGGCCTTCTGCCTCGACGTGCCCGGCGGGTCCGGGGCGCCCGGCACGGCGGTGCAGCTCTACACCTGCAACGGGACGCCGGCGCAGCGATGGACGGTCGGCGCCGGCTGACCGTCACCTTCCGGTAGCGGTCGCTTCGGTGCTCTTCGCTGCGGTCGGTCTCAGTAGCGGAAGGCGCCGACCAGGCCGGTGAGGTCGGTGGCCATCGCGGTCAGGCCGGTGGCGGCCTCCTGGGTGGACTTGGCCGCCTCCGCGGTGGACGAGGCCACCTCGGCGACGCCGGACACCGTCCGGGCGACGTCGGCGCTGCTGGTCGCGGCCTCGGCGACCGAACGGCTCATCTCGGCGGTGGTGGCGGTCTGCTCCTCCACCGCCGAGGCGATCGTGGTGGTGTAGTCGCCGACCCGCCCGATCACCTCGCTGATCTCGCCGATCGCCTGGCCCGCGGTGCTGCTGGAAGCCTGGATCGCGGCGATCCGGGCGGTGATCTCGTCGGTCGCCTTGGCGGTCTGCTGGGCCAGGTCCTTCACCTCGCCGGCCACCACCGCGAAGCCCTTGCCCAGCTCACCGGCCCGGGCCGCCTCGATGGTCGCGTTCAGCGCCAGCAGGTTGGTCTGCTCCGCGATCGTGGTGATCAGCCGGACCACGTCACCGATCTCGGCGCTGGCCAGGCCCAGCTCGGCCACCTGGGCGGTGGTCCGCTGGGCGACCGAGGTGCCCTGCTGCGACACCTCGGCGGCCTGCGCCGCGCTGGACGCGATCTCGGCGATCGACGCGCTCATCTCCTCGGCCCCGGCCGCGATCGTCTGCACCCCAGTGTTGATCTCCTCGGAGGCGGCCATCGCGGTGTTCGCGCGCTCGGCGGCCTCGGCCGCGCCGGACTGCAACTGCAGGCTGATCGTGGACAGCTCGTCGGACGCCGACGACAGGGTGACCGCGACCTGCCCCATCCGGTCCACGCTCTGCCGGACCGACGCGATCCCGGTGTCCAGCTCGGTGGCCATCCGGCCCAGCTCGTCCCGGCCGGTGACCGCCGCGGCGACGGTCAGGTCCCCGGCCGCGAGGGCTCGGCTGACCCGTCCCACCGCGCTCAGCGTGCCCATGATCCCGCGGATCACCAGCGTCGCGAGAGCCAGCGCGACCGCCACCCCGACCACCAAGACCACGATCATTTGGGTACGGGCGTCGCGGTACGCGGCGGCCGTCTCCGCCCGTTTCTCCTCGGCCACCCGGGTCTCGATCGTGACCAGCTCGTTGAGCGCGGTCTCGGCGGCTGTCAGCGCCGGTCCCGCGGTCGCGTCCCGGACCTTCTCGAACCCGCGCAGGTTGCCGGCCGCGGCCAGCGGCACCAGCTGCTCGTCGCGGGTCTTGCGCAGGTCGGCGAGCGCGGTGCGGAACCGCTCGACGGCCGCCTCCCGCCCGGTCATGTCGGTGGCCGTGTAGTCCCCGAAGGCCCGGTCGGCCTCCGCGTCCGCGTTCGCGATCGTCTGCTTGTCCTTGGCCACCGCGGACGGGTCCTGGCTGACCAGGATATTGATCAGGGCGGCCCAGGACCGCTGCACGCCCTGGCCGGTCGCGCTGAGCTGCGCGATCGGGACCAGGTTCTGGCTGTACAGGTATTCGGCGGCGTCCGCGGTCGCGTTCAACCGGACCAGGCCGAGCACGCCGACCGCCACCGCGGCCAGGGCGGCGGCCGCCACCGCGGTATACAGCTTTACCCGCACCGACAGGTCGTTCAACCAGCCCACCAGGCTCACCCCCACGCTCCCGGCCGGCGGCGGCAACACCGTCGTAACCGCCCGCATCCGGGATCCACTGCCCCTATCGGCAGCTTCGCGGCGACCCTGATCCTCACCGCTCCATCTGCGTAAAGATGGATATTTCGGGTGGCGACCGGCCGTGGTAGCGGCGAGCTTTCGTCGATCTGGCCTGGTTGTGTGCAGTCCGGCCCACCCACCGTCGGGTCCCCGTCCAGTCCCCGCCCTCCCAGGGGGCCTCCCCGAAGACAGTGTGGCGCGGAAGTGGCATCTCGCGGGGTTGGGCTGTGGACAACGCGCTGATGTGGATGACGCGCTCCTGGGCTGCGGACCTCCCGCTGCGAGCGCGGTCGCGCGGTAAGCCGGCTTGCAGGAGCGGGCGGGGTCGTCGGTCGGCGTGCGCGCTGCCGGGCGAAGCGCGGGCTGAGCGGAATGAACCGGAAACGTGGTGGATGGGCGGAATGGACCGGAAACGTAATGGCTGGGCGAATAGACCGGGAACGCGAAGGCTGGTCGGAAATGACAGGGAGGCCCGTTCCAGCGCGCCGGCTGTGTCGGCCGGGTGTGTGGCGCGCCGGAACGGGCGTCGAGGGAGGTCAGCGGGCCGGGGTTGGCGGCTGGCCTCGGGCTGAGCGTCGGGGGAGGTCAGCGGGCCGGGGTTGGCGGCTGGCCTCGGGCTGAGCGTCGAGGGAGGTCAGCGGGCTGGGTTTGCGGCTGACCTCGGGCTGGGCGGGACGGGAGGCCAGCGTGCTGAGGTGGGCGGCTGGCCGGGGCTGGGCGGGGTGGGAGGTCAGCGTGCTGGGGCTGGGCGGGGTGGGCGGCAGCCCATGACCTGGGCGGGTCACCGGCGGGTGGTGGTGCCGTCTTCCTCGCGCGGGCTGGTGACCTGGTGACCCTCCCCGGGCCGGACCTGGTGACCCTCTCCGGGCTGGCGGGGCTCGCGCGGGAGCGCCACCTGGTCGATCGGCGGGGCGCCGTCGATGGCGTCGGCGGCTACCGCGGCGGCTTTCACCTCGGCGGGGAGGTCGAGGCTGTCGCGGAGCATGACCGGGCGCATGGCGATCGCGGCCAGGATGCCGGCCACGCCGATGATGGCGGAGAGCAGGAAGATGTGGCCGGTGGCGTCGCCGTAGGCGGCTCGGATGATGTGCACGATCGGCTCGGGCAGGGCGCTCAGGTTGAGCGTGCTGCCGCCGCTGCTGCCGGAGGCGGGGACGCCGGCCGCGGCCAGGTCGTGGGTGATCTGGTCGGTGACCCGCCGGGCCAGGACGGCGCCGAGGACCGAGACGCCGATGGTGCCGCCGAGCGAGCGGAAGAACGCGACCGTGGAGCTGGCCGCGCCGATGTCCTTGAGTGCCACGGTGTTCTGCACGGCCAGGACCAGGTTCTGCATCGACATGCCGACGCCCGCGCCGACCAGGAACATGCCGACGCCGACGAACCACAGGGCGGTCGCGTGGTCGATGGTGCTGAGCAGCGCGAACCCGGCGACCAGCACGACCGCGCCGGCGATGATGTACGGCTTGATCCGGCCGGTCCTGGTGATCATGCGGCCGCTGATCACCGAGGTGAGCAGCACGCCGGCCATCATCGGGATGGTGAGCAGGCCGGCCTCGGTCGGGCTGTAGCCGCGGCCGATCTGGAAGTACTGCCCGAGGAAGACCGCGCCGCCGAACATCGCCATGCCGACCGCGAGGCTGGCCAGGATGGCGAGGGCGGTGTTGCGCTCCCGGACGATCGGCAGCGGGACGATCGGCTCGGCCGCCTTCGCCTCGACCAGCACGGCGAGGCCGAGCAGCAGGATCGTGCCGCCGACCATGGCGTACGTCTGCCAGGAGAGCCAGGCGAACGTGTCGTCGACGAACGAGATCCAGATCAGCAGCAGGCTGACCCCGGCCGCGATCAGCGTCGCACCCAGGTAGTCGATCTTCACGTTGGCCCGGCGGGCGGTCGGCAGCTTGAGCGTGACCTGCAGCAGGACTAGGGCGATCACGGCGACCGGGACGCCGACGAAGAAGCACCAGCGCCAGCCGAGCCACGAGGTGTCCACGATCAGGCCGCCGAGCAGCGGGCCGCCGACGGTGGCCAGGGCCATCACGCCGCCGAGGTAGCCGTTGTAGCGGCCACGCTCGCGGGGCGGGATCATCGCCGCGATGGCCACCTGGACCAGCGCCTGCAGGCCGCCGACGCCGATGCCCTGGAAGGCCCGGGCGGCGATCAGCTCACCGGCGTTCTGCGCGGCGCCGGCCACCATCGAGCCGATCACGAAGATCACGATGGAGATCTGGATCAGCAGCTTCTTGTTGAACAGGTCGGCGAGCTTGCCCCAGATCGGGGTGGTGGCCGTCGCGGTCAGCAGGGTGGCGGTGACCACCCAGGTGTACTGGGTCTGCGACCCGTCCAGCGCGCCGATGATCTTCGGCAGGGCGGTGGAGACCACCGTGCTGCTGAGCATCGCGACGAAGAGCACCAGCAGCAGGCCGGAGAGTGCCTCCAGGGTCTGCCGATGGGACTTCGCCTCGCTGTCCGCGGCAGCCGCCGGTGTGCTCGGTGCGCTCATGCCGCCCCCTCCGCTTCGCTCCGGCGTCGCCATGAGTTCTGTACTGAGCTGACCGATGCGCTCGCGAGTTCGCTCACTGGCGCGACCTCCGTGGTTTCGTGGGTTCCGAGGGTGGTGGCGAGAGCGGCGATGAACCGGCCGAGCCCCTGGTCGAGGGTGCTGATCTCGTCGGGGCTCCAGCCGTCCATCGCCTGGGCCAGCAACTGGCCGTACCACTGAAACGCCTCGTCGAGCGCGGCCCGCCCGGCCGCCGTGACCACCAGGAACGTCGCGCGCCCGTCGTGCGGGTCGGCCTCCCGGGCCAGCAGGCCCTGGGTGACCAGGGCGGCGACCGCCCGGCTGACGGTGGACGGGTCGAGGCCGGCCTGGGCTGCCAGGTCGCGCGACCGGCAGCCGGTGGGCAGCCGGTCGATCTCGGCGAGCAGTCCGAGCAGGCCGATGGGTATGGCCGGCTGGGCCGCTGACCGGTGCTGCTTGATCAGGCGGATGACCTTCAGCAGATCGTGCAGGCGCAGGCCGATCTCGGGCGGGGCGCCGTACATGGCAGAGACCTCTCGGGGCGGTTCAGTGCTTGCTACAGCCAAGTATCGACAAAGCTTGCCCATTCGGCAAGTTTGCGCAGAGGGAATCTTTAAAGCGGAGGCGGGCGCGGATCCGGGAGGCGCGTAGGAAAGGATCGGAAAGGTTCCACTCCGGCGGCATGATGAGGTCACGTAATGGACGACGAGAGTCCTGGGTCACAGCTGTTGCCGGTGCTGGCCCAGCTGGTCCGGTTCCTGCGTCAGCTGGAGGGGCCGGACAACCCCAGCTCGATCGCGCTCTCGGTGCTGCGCCGGCTCGCCGACGCCGGGCCGGGGCGGGTCACCGACCTGGCCCGGCTGACCCGGGCCTCGCAGCCGGGGATGACCCAGCTGGTCGGCCGGATGGAGAAGTCCGGGCTGGTCCAGCGGGTGCCGGACCCGAACGACGGGCGCGGCGTGCTGGTCGAGGTGACCTCGGCGGGGCGGGAGCTGCTGGCCCGGACCTACGCGAACTACGCGGCGACCCTGGACCGGCTCTTCGACCGGCTGGACCCGGGCGACAGCGAGACGATCCTGCGGGCGCTGCCGGCCCTGGGCCGGTTGGCCGCGGCGGGGGAGAAGGGCGACACGACAGTGGATCTTGATGGTGCCGGCGGGGCCTGATAGCTTCCGAAGCACAAAAGAAGACTTCGCCGCGACACCGCTGCGGGAGAGCACCCACCTGCCGTCACCGGCGGGCGGGTCGCCGAAGGAGCAAATCTCCCTCAAGAATCTCTCAGGCCCACGTACCGCAACGGTCAGGCGACTCTGGAAAGTCAGCTCCCGTGAGCTGCGCCCAAGGTGCAAGCCGCCCCGGCGGTGAACCTCTCAGGCCCCATGACAGAGCGAGGGAGGCCGACTGCCGAGGAGCCTCCCTGTTGCGACGCACCGCGCTTCACCACGTTCATCAGCGCCTCGGCGCCTCGTTCACCGGGTTCGCCGGATGGGAGATGCCACTCCGGTACGGCAGTGACGTCGCCGAGCACCACAGCGTACGGAAATCGGCTGGTCTCTTCGATCTGGGCCACATGGGACAGCTCGAGGTGAGCGGGCCGGAAGCGGCTGCCTTCCTGGATTACGCGCTGGTCGGGCGGCTGTCCGCGGTCGCGGTGGGGCGGGCCAAGTACACGATGCTCTGCCACACCAACGGCGGCGTGCTCGACGACCTGGTCGTCTACCGGCTGGCCGAGCGGCGCTTCCTGGTGGTGGCGAACGCCGCCAACGCGCCGATCGTGCTCGCCATGCTCGGCGAGTACTCCGGCGGCTTCGCGGTGACCATCACCGAGACCGACCGGGCGCTGATCGCGGTGCAGGGGCCTGCGGCGGTCACGATCGTCGGCGAGCACCCGGACCTGAAGTACTACGGGATCAAGCCGGAGCGACTGGCCGGCCGGGACGTGCTGCTGGCCCGGACCGGGTACACCGGCGAGGACGGCTTCGAGATCTACTGCGACAACGCGGACGCCGAGGCGATCTGGGAGTGGGCCGCGGCCGCCGGGGCCCAGCCCGCCGGGCTGGCCTGCCGGGACACGCTGCGGCTGGAGGCCGGCATGCCGCTTTACGGGCACGAGCTGACGGTACGCACCACGCCCTTCCACGCCGGGCTGGGCCGGGTGGTCGCGCTGGACAAGTCGGACTTCGTGGGTGCCGCGGCGTTGCGCACGGTCGCACCCGAAACCGAGCTGGTCGGGCTGGTCACCAAGGGCCGCCGCTCGCCGCGGGCCGGGCACGCCGTGCTGGACGCGACCACCGGGGCCCAGGTGGGCGAGGTGACCAGCGGCGTGCCGTCGCCGACGCTCGGCCACCCGATCGCGCTGGCCTACGTCGCGAAGGACGCCGACCGGGCCGCCCTGGTCGTCGACGTGCGCGGCACGCACGAGCCGGCCGAGGTCGTCAAGCTGCCCTTCTACAAGCGATAGCGAGGCCGGACCATGCGTTTCACCAAGGACCACGAATGGCTGACCGAGGACGAGGTCGCCACGGTCGGGATCACCTCGTTCGCCGCGGACGCGCTCGGCGACGTCGTCTTCGTCGAGCTGCCCGAGGTCGGCACGGTGGTCAGCGCCGGCGACCCGGCCGGCGAGATCGAGTCGACCAAGTCGGTGAGCGAGGTGTACGCGCCCGCCGACGGCGAGATCGTCGAGGTCAACCAGGCGGTCGTGGACGACCCGGCGCTGATCAACTCCGATCCGTACGGCAAGGGGTGGCTCTATCGCCTGCGGGTCAGCGGGACGCCGGTGACGCTCTCCGACGCCGAGTACGAGGCGCTGGTGGCCGGGGAGGCGTCGTGATGCCTCAGTTCGCCGGGTTGCGCGCCGATGGGCGGGGTCATGGCCGTCTCCGTCTTTGACCTGTTCTCGATCGGGATCGGGCCGTCCAGCTCGCACACGGTCGGCCCGATGCGGGCCGCCCGGATGTTCACCGAGCACCTCGACGCCCGGGTGGCGGGGGTGCGGGCCGAGCTGTTCGGGTCGCTGGGCGCCACCGGGCACGGGCACGGGACGCCGCGGGCGGTGCTGCTCGGGCTGATGGGGCATGACCCGGAGACGGTGGACACCGCTCTGGAGCCGCCGTCGGACGGCCGGATCGGGTCGCTCGAGGTCGACCTGGTGCTGCACCGGCGGCGGGCGCTGCCGGAGCACCCCAACGGGATGATCTTCACGGCGCTCGACGCCGGCGGCACCGAGCTGTTCAGCAAGAAGTACTTTTCGGTCGGCGGCGGATTCGTCGTGTCCTCGATGATGAACCCGGTCAAGACCGAGGTGCGGTATCCGTTCGCCTCCGGAGCGGAGCTGCTCGACCTGACCCGCACCACCGGACTCTCGATCTCGCGGATCATGCTGGCCAACGAGGGCGCCTGGCGCTCCCCCGACGAGGTGCACGACGGGCTGCTCGGCATCTGGAAGGTGATGCACGAGTGCGTCACCGCGGGCCTGGACGCCGAGGGGGTGCTGCCCGGCGGCCTCAAGGTGCGGCGCCGGGCCGCGGCGACCGCGCGCCAGCTGCGCGCCGCCGGGAACCCCGAGGTGCACGCGATGGAGTGGCTCACCGCGTACGCGATGGCGGTCAACGAGGAGAACGCGGCCGGCGGGCGCGTGGTGACCGCGCCCACCAACGGCGCCGCGGGGATCATCCCGGCGGTGCTCAGCTACTACCTGGCCTTCGTGCCCGGCGCCTCGCCGGAGGGCGTGGTCCGGTTCCTGCTCACGGCCGGCGCGATCGGGCTGCTGTTCAAGGAGAACGGGTCGATCTCCGGTGCCGAGGTCGGTTGTCAGGGCGAGGTCGGCTCGGCGTGCGCGATGGCGGCGGCCGGCCTGGCCGAGGTGCTCGGCGGGACGCCGGAGCAGGTGGAGAACGCCGCCGAGATCGGCATGGAGCACAACCTCGGGCTGACCTGCGATCCGGTCGGCGGGCTGGTGCAGATCCCGTGCATCGAGCGGAACGGGATGGCGGCGGTCAAGGCGGTCACCGCGGCCCGGATGGCGCTGCGCGGCGACGGGAAGCACCACGTCTCGCTGGACAAGGTGATCAAGACGATGAAGGAGACCGGCGCCGACATGAAGATCAAGTACAAGGAGACGTCGCGCGGGGGCCTCGCGGTCAACGTCATCGAGTGCTGACGCGCTGCCTCCTCGCCCAGACCACGAAGACGGCGCAGGCGACCAGCAGGCCGGCGGCGATGATGCCCCACGCCCACCGGGCGAACGACTCGTCGGCGGCGAAGGCGCGGACGCCGGCCAGGACGGCGAGCGCCAGCGGGCCCAGGCCGAACCACTCGGAGTGCTCGGAGAAGGTCAGGTTCTTCAGCTCCTGGCGCATGCGTCCACTGTAGGCGACCCGGCCGACCCCGGTCCGGCAGCGTGCCGGACCGGGGCATGGTGCGGTCAGGCCCGGGTGCAGGCGGTGCCGTTGAGGGTGAACGCGGACGGGGCGGCGAACGAGCCGCTGTAGGTGCCCTGGAAGCCGAACGACGTGCTGCCGCCGGCCGGGAGGCTGCCGTTGTGGCTGACGTTGCGGGCGGTGATCGCGCCGGAGGTGCCGCTCAGCGTGGCGTTCCAGGAGCCGGTGATCGACTGGCCGCCGGGCAGCGTGAAGCCCAGGGTCCAGCCGTTGATCGCGCTGCCGCCGGTGTTGGCCACCTTGACGTCGGCGGTGAAGCCGGTGTTCCAGACGTTGGTGGCGTAGGTGACCCGGCACGCGGTGCCGGTGCCGGGCGTCGGGGACGACGGGTTGGACGGGTTGGACGGGGTGCCGCCGCCGTTGACCGACGCGGAGAAGCTGGTGACGGCCAGGCCGGTGCCGCCGATCCACGGCTCGAACCCGGCCTGGATGCTGGTCAGGTACCACGAGTTGGTGACCGAGCTGCGCGTCTTGGTGTCGTTGATGAAGTCCAGGACGCTGAAGCTCCAGCTGGTGATCGGGGACGGCGCGACGTACGAGACGACGGCGTTGGAGCCGTTGCTGCCGGTCCACACTTCCCAGGTGCGGCCGCCGATGGTGGCGGTGGCGGTCCGCGAGCCGATCGGCTGGATCGAGCCCTGCCGGTTGAACCAGATCATGATCTCCTGGGCGTTCACCCCGTCCTTCTTCGGCGACGGGTCGAGCCAGATGTCGTAGGCCGCGTCGTAGGTGGCGCCGGAGACGTAGTTGTAGCTGATGCTGCTGGTCGCGCTGCTGATCTGGCTGACCTGGATCGGCAGGTTGGTGCCCGGCGAGCAGTTGGTGTAGTGGCAGCCGTAGTAGACCGCAGGGTAGGACACCGGGGCGCCGCTGGTGCTGCCGACGCCCTGCTGGCTGGTGATGGCGAAGCCGGTGCTGGTGACGTTGATGCACTGCTGGGCGCTGGTGCCCCAGCGGTTGTTCATCACCACGTAGCGGCCGCCGATGGTGGTCGAGCCGTACTGCTCGCAGATCTGGGTGTCGGCCTGGGCCGGACCGGCGGCGATGACTCCGACGGTCGCGGCGGTGGCCAGCAGGGCGGCCGCGATCAGGCCGCGCAGGGAACGGGACATGGGGGAACTCCTTCGTGAGCGAGCGAAGGTGGGAGCGCTCCCGGCGGACGTTACAACACATTGACAGACTTCGAAAGTTGAGGTTTCCGGTCCGCGGCGCTCCGGGCGCCGCGGACCGGGTCGGATCCGGTCCTCATGGTGGTGAGCTGCGGCTCGGCGGGTGCGGCGGCGGCCAGGTGCGCGGCGAGACTTTCGCCCTCCACGTCCACGTCGGGCAGCCGCCAGGGCGCGCGGGACCGCGCGCCCCGCCGGTGGTGATGGCACGGGGGCGGGCCCGGCGACGCGCCGCGTGCCGTTCAGTCCAGGTCGGTGTAGAAGAACCCGGCGGCAACCGTGAACCGGCTGGCCACGCCGGCACTCGAGGTGAACGACACCCAGGTCGCGCCGGCCTGGGCCGCGGCCGGGACCACGCATTCGTACGAGGTCGCGGTGCCCTTGCCCTGCGCCGTGCAGGTGGCCGCCTTGTCGCCGAACTTGAAGTTCTTCGCCGCCGCGACGTCGCCGCCGGCCACCTTCACGATGACCTTCGCGCCGCCGGCCAGCCGGTCGCTGCTCGCCGAGAGGCTCTGCACCACCGGCACGTAGCCGACCGCCGCCGCGGCGCCGGGCACCTCGTCGTGCAGCAGGGTCACGCTGCCGGTCGCGGCGTTCGACGGCGGCATCGTCACCCGCACGTGGCTGGCGTCCACCCAGGTCGTGGCGAGCTTGGCGGTCCCGGCCCGGACGGTGATCCGCTCCGCGGTGAAGTCCTTCAGGGTGGCCCCGGCCGTGCCGCCGGTGACCTTGAGGGTGACCGTGCCGCCGGTGGCCTTGGCGACCGTGCCGGCCGGGACCTCCAGGCCGAGCGGCACCCGGTAGGTGACCGCCGTCCGGCCGGCGCCCCCGGCGGTCTTCACGGTGACCGTGGCCGGCCCGTTCTTGCCGGCCGGGGCGACCGCGACGATCTGGGTGGCCGAGACGACCTTGAAGCTGGTCGCGTTCACGTCGCCGAACCGGACCGCCGTCGGGTCGGTCGCGGTCACCTCGGTGAACCCGGTGCCGGAGATGGTCACCGTGGTGCCGCCGGCGGTGGAGATGCTCGCCGGAGCCACCGTGGTGACCCCGGGCGCGTAGCCGACCGTGGCCACCGACGGCTCGCCGGCCACCCCGTCGTGCAGCAGGGTGATCGGCAGCCCGCTCGCCTTGGTGCTGGCCGGGGTGGTCACCGTGAGATGGGTGGCGTCGACCCAGGCGACCGCGGCGGCCGCCGAACCGACCTTCGCGGTGATCTTCTCGGCGGCGAACTCCTTGGCCGAGGCGCCGACGGTTCCACCGGTCACCGACACCGGGACCACCGTGCCACCGGTCATCCTCGCCCCGGTGACCGTCTCGAAGGTGGCGCGCAGCGGGGCCCGGTAGGTGAAGGAGACCGTGCCGAGGCTGGCCCCGGCGGCGTTCGTCACGGTGATCCGGACCGGGCCGTTGGCGCCGGCCGGCGCGATCGCGGTCAGCACCGTGTCGGACACCACGATGAACGAGGTGGCGTTGACCGTGCCGAACTTCACCGCGGCCGGGTTGGCCGGGTTCACCGTGCTGAACCCGGTGCCGGTGACCATGACGGCGCCGCCCTTGAGCGGCCCGGAGGCCGGGGTGACCGCGGTCGTGGTGGGCACCTTCGGCGCGACCGAGGCGGACGCCGACGGGCTGGCGGCGAGCGGCGTGCGCTGCGCCGCGTTCACCGGCGGACCGGTCAGGGCGACGGTGGCGGCCGCGGTGCTGGCCACGGTGATGGCGGCGGCGGCGCCGAGAGCCTGCTTCGGGGTGGGCATGCGACGACGATGCGGCCCGCCGGATGCGGGCCCCGGTGGTGCCCGGGTGTGGTCCGGTTGCCTCCGGCCTGCCCTAAGCTCAGCGGCGTGATCTGGAGAAAGTTCTGGCGGGCGGTCGGCGACGCGCCGGTGTTCACGCCGGTCGCGCGCCGGGTGGTGGCCCTCGACCGGTGGCTGAGCCGGGTGACCAAGGGCCGGGTGGTGGCCCTCGGGATGGCGCCCGGGCTGCTGCTCACCACGGTCGGTCGGCGCAGCGGGCAGCCGCGGCAGAGCCCGTTGCAGTTCGTCGCCGACGGCGAGGCCTACGTCGTGGTCGGCTCCAACTGGGGCGGCGAGAAGGCGCCGGCCTGGGTGCACAACCTGAGCGCGCAGCCGCACGCGACGGTGACCGTGGGCGGGCGGGACATCCCGGTCGAGGCGCGCGAGGCGACCGGCGACGACCGGGAGCGGCTCTGGCAGGCCTTCGTCGACCAGTGGCCGGGCTACCGGCGGTACCGGGAGACCGCGGCACACCGGACGATCCGGATCTTCCGCCTCATCCCCTCCCGCTGAAGATCGCGTCGATCAGCTCCGGCGACACCTCGGCCAGGGTGGCCGGCTGCCAGCGCGGGCGGCGGTCCTTGTCGATGATCTGCGCCCGGATCCCCTCGGCCAGGTCGGGCAGCCGCAGCATCGCCGCCGACAGCCGCAGCTCCTGATCCAGCGCGGCCCGCAGATCCGGCAGGCCGGCCGCGTTGCGCAGCGACCGCAGCGTGATGGTCAGCGCGGTCGGCGAGCGGGTGGCGATCTCCTTGGCCGCCGCCTGCGCGCCCGGCTCCGGGTGCCGGGCCAGCCGCTCGACGATCGCCGGCACCGAGTCCCCGGCGTAGCAGGCGTCGATCCAGGCCCGGGACGTGGCGAACTCGCCCGGCGGGGGAGCGGTGGCGAACGCCGCGACCACCTCCGCGGCGGGCTGCCCGGCGAGCGCCTCGGCCAGCTCGGCGAAGCGCTCGGCCGGCACGAAATGGTCGGCGAGACCGGCCGCGATCCCGTCCGCCGCCCCGACCGGGGAGCCGGTCAGCGCCAGGTGCGTGCCCAGCTCGCCGGGGGCGTGCGAGAGCAGCCACGAGCCGCCGACGTCCGGGTGCATGCCGATCCCGACCTCCGGCATCGCCAGCCGGGACCGCTCGGTGACCAGCCGGATCGAGGCGTGCGCGGACACCCCGACGCCGCCGCCCATGACCAGGCCGTCCATCCAGGCAACCAGCGGTTTCGGGTACGCCGCGACGGTCGCGTTCAGCCGGTACTCCTCGGCCCAGAACTCCAGCGAGCCGGTGCCGCCGGAGACCGCGTCGGCGTGGATCGCCCGGATGTCGCCGCCGGCGCACAGCCCGCGCTCGCCGGCGCCGCTGATCAGCACGGTCCGCACCCGGTCGTCGGCGGCCCACCCGGCCAGCGACCGCCGCAGGATCGCGACCATCTCGGGGGTGAGGGCGTTGATCGCCCGGGGCCGGTTCAGGATCAGGTGACCCAGGTGGCCGTGGACCTCGGCGATCACCGGTGCAGCGCTCATCCGGTGATCATCGCAAATCGGCAATCGGCCGGCGCCACCTGCGTCGCCGCCCGGCAGCGACCGATCACTCGGAGGCCAAGGCCACCTCCACGGCCTCGCGCAGCGACCCGATCACCGGCACGCCCAGCCCGGCGAAGTGGTCGCGGGCGTGCAGCGCGTCGTCACCGGCGTGGTAGAGCAGGCAGCGGACCCCGCAGGCGGCCGCTGCCCGGGCGTCGTCGACGCTGTCGCCGACCAGCAGCACCCGGTCCGGTTTCAGGTCGAGCAGCTCCAGGTGGCGGGCCAGATGCGGCGCCTTGTGCGCCACGTCCGCGCCGACGCTGCCGTCGATCCGCGCGAAGAACGGCGCGACGCCGAGCGTGGTGACCAGCGGGACCAGGTCGGCATGCGGGTACATCGACAGCAGCGACTGGCCGCGCCCGGCGGCGGCCCACCGCCGCAGCGCCACGGTGGCGTCGGCGGTCAGCGTCACCGCCCGGCGATGCCGGGCATAGGCCACCAGGAAACACTCGGCCAGCCGGGCCTGCTCGTCGCCGGTCAGCGAGCGGCCGGCCAGCCGCTCGTAGAACAACGGGATCGGCTGGACGTGATGTCGCTGGTAGTCGGCGAGCGTGACGGGCGGCAGGCCGCACTCGGCGAACGCGTCGACGGTCGCCGCGATCAGCGCGCGACTGTCGCCGAGCAGCGTCCCGTTCCAGTCCCAGACGATGTGGTCGATGTCGTGCATGCCCCGAAGCCTGCCAGCCGGGTACGACAGATTTCCGCCCCGGCAGAGCGGCGTGTGCCGGTCCGGCGGCGCAGCCGGAAGCACTCCCTCGGAAGCTCGGCCCGCGTCGCACGGACCCAGGCCTGGCCAGCGGCCGGGCGGTGCTGACGCCGTACCGTGCCATGGCCGGCAGCGGGCCGCGAACACCTATACTGCGCGGCGGCGGGCCGTAGCGCAGAGGTCGTCGCGCCTTTTGTCAGAGGGGAAGACGCCGGTTCGAATCCGGTCGGCCCGCCACCCCGGGTCACGGCGTGGACGGCAGGTGCGGATGGATCCGGAACGGGAGCGGGACCGGGACCGGTACGCGCGGCTGCTCGATCGTGCGACCCCGGCCGGCATGATCCGGGACGCGACCGCGGCGCGGCTGGCCGGCGACTGGCGTGCGGCGTGCGCGGCCGCCGGGGTGGACGTGCACCTCGACCTGCGGGAGGTCGCCGGCACCTTCGGGGTGGACGCGGCCGCGATGATCGAGGCCGACCTGGCCGGGCTGGCGCCGGACTATCTGCGGCGGCATCTGCCGCGGCTGGAGGGACTGGCCTTCGAGCCGGGGGTGCTGGCGGTGCTGTCCCGGTGGCCGCTGCCGCTGCGGGACCCCGGGCGGCGGGCCGGGACCCCGATTCTGGCGGTGAGCCTGCCGGCCGGCCCGGACCGGCGGCAGCGGCTGCACCTGCGGGTGATCGGGAGCGGGTCGCTGCCGGAACGATGGCTGGACCTGCCGGACTGGGCGTGGCATGCCGGAGCGGTCGCGGAGCGGCGGTGGGCCTACGGGGCGTCGGCGTCCCGGCTGCCGTGGCATCCGGCGGACCCCACGCGGCCTTCGCCGGACCCGGATCGAGCGTCCGAGTTCGAGCAGTTGCTTGCCGCGACTGACCTGGCGGGCGTCGCCGATCGGTACCGGTCGGCGGGAGTGGTGGTCGAGCAGCGGGATCGGCAGGACTGGATCCCGCATGCGCTGCTCCGGATGCACGATCGACTGCCGCTGCTGGTCGCCGAGGCCCGGCGGCTCGAGTACCGGTACGGCGAGCTGGTGCGGGACCGGGCCACCGGGGAGGTGGCCCTGCCGGCGGCCGGGTGGTACAGCCCGGGACTGGTGGTGCGGGCGGACGGTTCGGTGGCCGTCGCCGGCGGGGTGTGGAGCACGCCGGCGACGCGGGGCGGGCCGGTGGCGTTCGGGGTGGCCGCGCCGCTCGACGCGGCGCTGCTGCGCTGGGGGCTGCTCGGCCCGGACGAATTGCATCCGCTGGCGCACGAGGCGCTGTTTCCGGGGCGTGCGCAGGACTGGCGGCCGGTCCTGCACGACCCGTTCACGATCCTCCGGGTCCGGTGCGGCGGGGAGTGGCATCTGGTCGAGGTGGCCGGTGCCCGCCTGTCGACCCCGCGGCACGGCGAGGCGGCGGACGGGACGGCGATCGGGTGTGCGGCGGCGCGGGCGGCGTTCCGTACCGGGAAGAAGCCGGTGCCGAAGGAGATCCGCAAGCTGCGGCAGCGGATCTTCGCCCGTGCCTTCCATGGCGACACCGACGCGGTGCTGACCGATCTGGCCGCCGGTCTGGACCCGGCGCTGCGGGACGGTCGCGGGCGGTCGCTGCTGCACCTGGTCGGCTATCTCGATCATGAGCGGGTGCTGCCGGCGCTGCTGACGGCCGGGTTGTCGCTGGACGAGCGGGACGCGGAGGGGCGCACGCCGCTGCACGTGGCGGCGCTGGCCGGGGCCGAGGGCGCGATGGCGGCGCTGATCGCCGCGGGCGCCGATCCGGAGGCACGCGATCCGGACGGGCTGACCGCGAGCGATGTGCTGTCCGGCCATGCCGCGGCCGAGGCTCACCGCAACGCTCGCAGGTAGTCGCGGTAGGTGCCGAGCACCTCGGGCGCGAGCAGGGCTCGCGGCCACACGACCGCGGTGGCCAGGCCGACCGCGTCGGAGTCCTCCATCACCGGCCGGGCCAGCGAGTGCATGCCGTCGACGCGGGTGACGGTCACCCGGTCGCCGAGAATCCGCCGGTACGTGGTCGCGGTCTCCTCGGTGTCCACGTTGCGGTCGTGCCGGCCCAGCAGGAGCAGCACCGGCAGCCGCCGGCCGGCCATGGCGCGCAGGTCGGCCGTGGCGTCCGCGGTGTAGTTGCGGCTCACGAAGCCCCACCGGGCCGCGCTCATCGGCTCCGGGTCGCCGCTGCCGATCCGGTAGGCGTCGTAGCCGGCGTGCTCGCTCAGCAACTGCCGGGTGCGGTCGCTGACCGCGATGGCCCGCTCCCGCTCGGCGGCGTCCGCGCCGTCGTGGTCCAGCTCGGCGAGCAGGTGGTAGCGGCCCTGGCGCAGCCAGTTGATCGCGGGCCCGGCCGCCACCACGGCGGTGACGTCGGCCCGCTCCGCGGCGATCTTGGGGAGCACCCAGCCGGCCTGGCTGGCGCCCCAGAGCACCACCGGGCCGCGCGGGACGTCCGGCTGCCCGCGCACCTGGTCGAGGACGGCGCCGGCCTCGGCAGCCCGGTCGGCCATGCTCTGCGCCAGCCAGTCACCGGTGGAGCCGCCGACCCCCGGCTTGCTCCAGGACAGCGTGGCGAAGCCGGCGTCGGCGGCCGCCTCGAACCACGGCCGGTACAGCCCGTCGTGGGTCGCCTCGACCGGCCCGTCCCCGTGGATCATCACGACCAGCCCGCGGGCCGGGTCGTGCGGCGGCAGCGTCAGCACGGCGTCCAGGCGGCCGCCGGCCACCGGCACGCTCAGCCGCCGCTCGCGCATCCGGAAATCGTTGCCGGCCAGGGTCACGGCGACGGCCGCGCCGAGCAGCAGGACCACCGCGCACAACACTCGAATAACTATCGTCTTTCGCACGGTCGTAGCGTATGCGATAGAATCAAGCGCATGACAACACTGGCGATCGGGCAGGGATTCACCGAGGCGGAGCGCGAGCGGGCCGGCGCGCTCTACTGGGAGGCGTTCGGCCGCAAGCTGCGCCCCGCCTTCGGCGACAGCGCCGCCGGGGCCGCGCAGGTGACCGCCGCGCTGCGCGCCGACCGGATGCTGGTGGCCCGCAGCGGCGGCGAGGTGGTCGGCGTGTGCGGCTACCACCACGACGGCCGGGGCGCGGCCGACCTCTCCTGGTCGCGCCTGCGGCAGCGGCTCGGCGCCCCGGCCGCGCTGCGCGCGCTGCTGGTCCTCGCCCCGCTGGACCGGCCGGAGCGGCCCGGGGTGCTGGTCCTCGACGGGATCTGCGTGGCCGCTGCCCAGCGCGGGCGCGGGGTCGGCTCCGCGCTGCTGTCCGCCGCCGGTGGCTGGGCCCGCCGGCACCATGATGAGTGGGTGCAGCTCTCCGTGGTCGACACCAACCCGCGCGCCGAGGCGTTGTACCGGCGGCTCGGGTTCCGCACCGTCAGCGAGGGCTCGCTCGGCGCCCTCGGGCACGTTTACGGCTTCCAGCGCTTCACCACGATGCGCAAGCGGGCCGCCGAGTGACCCCCACGCCCCGGACGGTCGTCGAGGCGTTCCTGCCCACCGACGGCGCGGCCCCGCTGGACCTGCTCTACGACACCGCGAACGCCGCCGGCCTGGACGACCAGCCGGTCCGGCTGACCATCCGGCGGATGACCGCCACCGGCGAGATCGTCCAGACCGGGCGGGGCCGGCGCGGCGCCATCGCCCTCACCGACGCCGGCCGGGCCCGTCTCGGCCGCGACCGGCTGGCGCTGCGCCTCGCGCTCGGCCAGGACCACGGGCAGACCCGGTGGGACGGCCGGTGGCACCTGCTCGCGGTCAGCGTGCCGGAGTCCGACCGTACGGTGCGGGACGCGCTGCGGCGCGAGCTCACCGAGGCCGGCGCCGCACCGGTCTCCACCGGCCTCTACCTCAGCCCGCACGACCTGGGTCCGCTGCTCGGCGCCGCGCACGCCGGGCACCTGGTCCGGGCCGCCGCGAGCACGCTCGACGTCCGGGGCGTCACCGAGCCCACCGCGATCGCCGAGCTGCTCTGGCCGGCCGCGCCGATCATCGCCGGTTACACCGTGGTGGAGCGGGCGGTGGCGCGGGCGCGCACCGCCACCGACTCGGGGGTGCCCGCCGTGCTGGCGCACCAGCTGCGGCTGGCCGACGCCCTGGAACGGGCGATGCGCCCGGACCCGCTCGTGCCGCCGGAGCTGCGCGCCGACTGGCCACCGAGCCTGATCCGCCGAGCCTGGCGGGAGACCTGGGCGGCGCTCGCCGCCCGGCTCCCGGAGGAGCTGCTCTACCGCGGCTGGCTGGCCTGACCGGCGTTCCCCCGGTGGCGGTGGTCCGGCAGAATGGCGCGGTGATCACACCCTCCGCGGCGCCGCGACGCCGTGAGCCCGCCGTCCTGCTGGCCGTGGGCCTGGTCGCCCTGGTGGTCTCGGCGATCGGCGCCACGTCGCTGGGCACCTGGTTCCTGGAGGTGTTCGCGGCGCTGGTCGGGGCGGTGGTCCTGGTGCTCACCTACCGCAGGTTTCCGCTCACCCCGCTGGCCTATCGGTTGATCCTGGCCCACGCGCTGGTCCTGATGATCGGCGGCCACTGGACCTACGCCGAGGTGCCGGCCGGTGACTGGGTGCGCGACGTGCTCGGCCTGGCCCGCAACCCGTACGACCGGTTCGGCCACTTCATGCAGGGCTTCGTGCCGGCCGTCGTGGCCCGGGAGATCCTGCTGCGCCGGACGCCGTTGCGGCCCGGCCGCTGGCTCAGCGCGCTGGTGATCTGCGTGGTGATGGCGGTCAGCGCCACCTGGGAGCTGTTCGAGTGGCTGGCCGCGGTGGTCGGTGGCTCCTCGGCGGACGACTTCCTGGGCACCCAGGGCGACGTCTGGGACACCCAGTGGGACATGTTCATGGCCGGCGTCGGCGCGAGCGTCAGCCTGCTGCTGCTCAGCCGGGTGCACGACCGGCAGCTGCGCGAGCTGCGTCCCGCGGCGACCCGGGCGGCGCCGGTCTGACCGCCCGGATCGCCCCGGTCACTTCTGCTTGTCGATGAACACGTAGGCGGCCACGGTCAGCAGCTGCCACAGCGCCGGATCGATCCGGTACGCCGGCGGCAGGCCGTAGAAGCGCTGCGTCCCGTACTCCCAGTCCAGGTCGCGGACCGCCTCCTCGGCGGCGGCGAGGACCGCGGCCCGGCGGATCTCGGCGAGCTTGGTGCCGGCGGTCATCAGGTGCTTCAGCAGCCGGCCGAGCCGGGCCTCGTCGCCCAGTTCCTGGCCCGGCTCGCCGCGGTGCGAGCGGGTCTGCCAGCCGAGCACCTGTTCCGAGTCGCCGGGCGGGAACATCGGGGCGAGCCGTTCGTTGGCCAGCGCCACCGCGGCCGCGGTGAGCAGGTCGAAGTCGCGGCACAGCAGCAGGTTGTCGCCGGTCAGTCGGGGCAGCGGCCGGGCCAGCACGCCGACCCCGACCAGGTCCTCGGACTTGGCTTCGAGCAGGGCGGCGTTCTTCTCCTCGGCGATCACGTGCGGCGACGGCGGGACCGCGCGCCGGTCCTCGTAGGAGCGGCGCAGGTCGTTGAAGCCGTCGAAGGCGGCCAGCCGCAGCGAGTGCCAGGACGCGAACAGCATGATCTTGTCGGTGACCGGCCGGTCCGCGGACTCCGCGGACGGCACGATGTTGTTCAGGTCGACCTGCTGCTGGCCCAGGTACTCCCAGAGTTCCCGGCTCAGTCGCGCGCCGGGCATCGCGGCCGCGGGCAGCGCGGCGAACGCGTAGTGCATCTTCTGGTGCGGGTCGTCGTCGTCCGGCGACTGGTTGACCAGCCGCAGGTGCTCGTCGGTGTCGTAGTCGACCAGCCAGTCGGCGCCGTCCTTGAGTTCCTTGCCGATGTCGTCGGCGGTCCGCCCGCCGCGTTCCAGCAGCTCGAAGACGGACAGCCGGCGCAGCGGCGCGAAGATCGGCCGGGCCCGCGCGGCCAGCGCGTCGATCACCTGGTCGACCGGCGGCGCCGGCCGCGCGCCGGCCAGGACCAGGCCGGGCCGGCCGCCGGGGCCGGTCGTCACCCGCCAGGCCATCGCCTCGGCGACGGTGTCCAGCGAGCTGACCGACCGCTCGTAGAGCCACTGCTCGGTGTCCCGGTCGTCGACCTGCGGGACCACATGGCGCAGCGGGAACTTCTCGGCGTCCCGGCGCTCCTTGCGGACGTCCTCGATCTGCTGGGCCAGGGCCTGCGCCGCGTCGTCCACGGTCGCCCGCCACCGGTCGGTCTCGCCCCGGACCGCGTTCACCTCCTGCGCCATCCGGTCCAGCATCCGCAGCGTGCGCTCGTGGCAGTCGGCCTGGATGTGGGCGAGCAGCAGGGCGTACTCGGCGCCCAGGTAGTCGAGCTGGTGCCGGCCGCGCCGGAAGCCGCGGTCCTCGCGGGCCTTCTCCTCGGCGTAGTCGCGGGCCGCCTTGAGGTGCGCCGGGTCCTGCCGGGGCGCGTTCTCCACCCGGGCCCGGTACATCTCCAGCCGGTCCCGGATCAGGTCGAGGAAGGCCAGGCCGGTCCGCGGGCCGCCGTCGCGCCGGGACATCACCCGGGCCACCGCGCCGCGCAGCGCCACCGCCCAGTCCTGGTCGATCAGCTTCTCGTGGTGCCCGGCGACCGGGTGCCACTGCTGCCGGGTCTTCAGGGCCAGCGGCACGTCCCGGTCGCCCCAGAACGCCCGCACCGTCTCCTGGGTCCGGTCGATCACCACCTGCCCGCGGTGGTCGGTGCGGAACGAGGTGATGTCCTCGAACGGCAGCAGCAGGTTCGGCGCCTCCGGGTACGGCACGCCGCCGTCGCGCGACTGCAGCCAGCTGACCGTCGGCCCGAGCAGCCCCTCCCGGGCCGGCTCGCTGTCCAGCTCCTGCAGCACCGGCGGCGGCAGCGCCCCGTCGGCGTCCGGGATGTCCATCGAGCCGAGCAGGAACTGGCTGACGTCGTCGCCGAGCGAGCGGGCCGCCTTGGCCGGCAGCTGCTGCAGCACCTCCAGCGCGGCCCGGCTGACCAGGCCGCGGATCACCGGCTCCCAGGCGTACTCGATCATGTAGACGCCGAACGTCGAGTACAGGTCGGTGGCGCCCTGCCGGTACTGCCGGGCGTTGACCCGGTAGCTGCTGAACGCGGCGCCGACGGTGGGCAGCAGGTGGGCGTAGACGGCGTCGGCGACGGCGACCGGGGAGACCGTCTCCGGGCCGAAGCCCTCCAGCCGCCGGGCCGCCGAGCGGGACCGCCGGCCGTCGATGAAGTAGGTGTACTGCACCGGCGCGGCGGTCATCTGGTGCGCGTCGCGCGGCGCCCAGCGGAAGTCGGCCGGATGCTCCCGGCCCACGTGCATCAGCCGGTCCAGCTCGCGCAGCAGGGCGTAGCCGTTGGCCTCGCTGCGCTGCCGCTGCGGCCCGTCCAGCCGCTTGCGGAACGCGCCGGAGAGCACGCAGAACAGGGTGACCGAGAAGTCCGCGCCGTGCGCCTGGCGCATCCGCTGCAGGGTGGCCAGCACGTCGAGCAGGATGCCGGCGCCGGTGCCGCCGGCCGTCGAGGTGATGATGTAGATGTTCGGCGTGACGTCCGCGTGCACCCGGGTGAGCTGGTCGAGCGCGTCCTCCAGGCGCTTGGTGACCGGGGCCGAGCCGAGCACGTCGGCGAAGAACGACAGCCGGCCGAACGAGCGGATCTGCCCGGCCCCCTCGCTGAGGAAGTCGAGCGCCTCGTCGTCGCGGATCCGGCGGGCGTCCTCCGGGCCGAACCACGGCACCACGGTCGGGTAGAACGCCTCGGCGGTCTCCCGGCCCTGCCGGATCTTGTCGATCATGCCGCCGATCGAGCCGTTCAGATAGAGGTCCTCCACGTCCGCGTCGAGGCTCAGGCCGTCCACCCGGGGCCGGTTGCGCCGGTCCACGTCCAGCGCGCGCAGCAGGATCGGCCAGTCGTAGGGACGGCTGTCGCCGCGGGCCGGGGCGGACGCGTCCCGGTCCAGGTCCTGCCAGCGCTGCTCGGTCGCGAGCCGGGCCTTCAAGTGGGCCGCGGCGGCGCTCCCGGTGCCGCCGAGCCCGATCACCAGTGCGGGAAGCACGAGGGAACCTCCGAGGTCAGGGTTGGTAGGTGAAGGTGGTGCCGTCGGTGAGCGGCTTGGTCTGCCGCGGCCGGCAGATGACCTTGTGGCGCCGGCCGGCCCGCTTCCAGTCGATCCGCAAGACCAGCTCGGTGCCGGCGCCGACCTGCTTCTTCTGCCGGAAGGCGCGGACCGTGCCGGTGCCCTTCGGCGCCGTCCCGGAGCCGTGCGACGACGGGATGGCGACCTTGCGGCCGGAGAGCAACTGCCGGTAGGAGCCGGAACCCTGCTCGGTGACGGTCAGGTAGCCCCCGCCCATCGGCCGCCAGTGGTTGCGGCGGGCCCGCCAGGCCAGCCCGGCCACCACCGCCACGGCGAGGACCAGGAAGACGAGGTACCACGGCGAGAAGCCGGTCGCGACGGCCTGGACCGGGAGCGCCGCCCGGGCCGGCGGCGGGGCGAACCTCCCGCCCAGGTCCTGCACGATCACGTCGCGCCAGGGTGAGCCGACCGTGGCCTCGATGCCCAGGGTGCCCGAGGTGGAGCGCTCGCCGCCGATCCAGAAGCCGGTCTCGCTCGCCGGGCCGACGCGCACCCGCATGGCCTGTTCGGCGCCGGGCGCGATGGTGGTCTCCCCGGTGAGCACCTCGACCGGCAGGGACACGCCGTCGGCGGCCGCCCGCAGGGTCACCGTCAGCGGGACCTTGGCGGCCTGGTTGCGGACCTGGACGGTGACCGTGACGGGCTCGTCGCGTACCGAAAGGCGGGTTTGATCCGGGGTCAGGGTGATCGCCGGTTTGTCCCGGGCGACCAGCGCGGCGGCCTTGGCCACCGCCACCCGGGCGCCGACCTTGCCCAGGTAGTCGCCGACCTGCTCGGGCGGCAGATCCATCAGCACGGTGTCGTCGAAGACCCGGTCCAGCAGCGCCACGTCGGTCTGCCCGGTCAGCGGGATGCCCAGCGCGCGGACCGGGCGGCGCCGCTCCACCCCGGCGGCCTGAGCGCGCAGCCGGGTGATCGCGGCGTCCAGGTCGCCGGCGTACTTCGAGGTGGCCGGCGCGTCCTGCTTGCCGTCGGTCAGCAGCACGACGGTCGCCGGGTCGGTCGCGTCCGGCAGGTCGATGGTGTCCAGGGCCGCCTCGATCGCCGCGCCGATGTCGGTCCGCCCGCCCTCGGCCCGGGCCGGCAGCCGGCCCAGCACACCGGCGCCGGCGTCGCCGATCGCGGCGGTGAACTTCGGGTCCGGCCGGTCGGCGAAGGCGAACAGGTGTAGCCGGTCGACCGGGTCCAGGGCGTCGAGCAGCGGGCGGAGTGCCCGCTGGGCGCGGGTGTAGAGATCCGGGCCGCCGGTCGGCTGCATGGACGAGGAGACGTCCAGCAGCACCACGTAGTCGGCCGGCAGGTTGTCGGTGCGCAGCGCGCGCAGCACCTCGGGGAGCGGCGTGGGCGCCGGTTCGGCGGCGGCCGGCGCGGGCGTCATCAGGATCAGGATCAGGATTCCGGCGTACGCGATCAGCCGTCGCGTGGCGGCCAGCACGGTCATCGCCCCTCCCCGCCGTAGATCACCCGGCCGGGCCGGTAGACGCGGTTGTGGTCCTCGAGCAGGCTCGGCTTCAGACAGTCGAAGATCCGGCCGACGTCGGCCCGGTCGGTGGCGTGCAGCGCGATGTCGTCGTCCGGGTCGACCTCCTTGTTGTTGGCCAGGTCGGCGTAGACCTCCCGGACGCTGATCTCCTTCACCCGCAGGTTCGGGGCGTGCCGGATGGCGGTCTGCCGGACGAAGGTCATCATCTCCGTGCGCACCCCGGCCCACCAGCTCTCCGGCGCGGGCGACGGCTGATGCACCACCGAGCGCAGCACCTCGGCCAGCTGCGCGGCCCGGACCACCACGGTCTTGCCGGCCGGCCCGCTCTCCGCGCTGCGGTAGGTCGTCAGCCGCTCGCGCAGGGTCTGCTGGAAGTCGGTGAGCGCGGCCTGCGCCGGGACCAGGCCCGCCTTGGTCGCGTAGAGCGCCGACTTGTCCTGCGCGGCGACCCAGAGCACCTGCGAGGCGATCGCGGCGAGCCGGTGGTAGGTGTGCACCCGGTCGCCGAGCGCGCTCTCCACGATCTTGTCGGGCAGCGCCTCCTGCCAGGCCACCACGCCCGGCTGGTCGTGGTAGGCGGGCACCAGGACGGTCGGCGCCGGGATGTCGGCGCACAGCTCCCACCAGCCCGCGGTGGGTTTCAGGTACTCCTCCGGGATGCAGTCGCGGACCTGCTCGCGCCAGTCGTCGGCCTGCGCCCGGGGCAGGCGCAGCAGGCCCAGGTGGAACGACGTCCACTGCTGGGCGATGGTCCGGCCGTGCAGCGGCTCGGCGCCGAGCGCGGCGTGCACCGGCGAGCTGTCGGCGAAGGACTGCAGCATCCGCTCGACCCGGACGTCCATCTGCCGCCGGTCCAGCGCGCCGGTGCGGGCGACCGGCGACGGCCGCGGCTTCTCCTCCGGCGACGGCCGCGGCTTCTCCTCCGGCGGCTGCGCCGAGTGCACCTGAGGGACCGGCTGCGTCGCCGGGTCCGCCCCGGCCGGCTTCCCGGCGCCGCGCCGGCCGTGGAAGATTCCCTTCAACCGCTGGGACAGCGCGTTGCCGCGGGCCATCGTCGCCTCCTGGTCGGGCCGGACGTCGCCGCGCGCGCGGGCCACATCGATGCTGGTGCCGTAGGTGATCTCCTCGATCGCTCCGAGGAGCCGGGTCAGCTGCGCGGTCAGCACCTCGGCCAGCGGACCGTCGCTGAGCACCGCGTCCCGCAGCAGGTCCTCGAGCGAGGCGGGGGAGTCGGAGAGGGTCATCAGTGCGTCCCGTCGAAGGGGTTGTCGTGGTCGTCGGTCTCGGACTTCGGGGTGCCGAGCGGATGGCGGTAGACCATCCCGGGGTGGTGCTCGACGTCGATCGGCGACTCCGCGGTCCACAGCGGCGGGTCGCCGGCGTGCACCCGGATCACGCCGTCCTCGTCGACGCTGGCCAGGTGCGGGACCAGCGGCCCGGGCGCCGCCTCCAGCCGGCCGAGCAGCTGCTGGTGGCCCTGCTCGTCGTGCAGCAGGAAGGCCCAGCGGCCGTCCTCGTCCGGTGGCGGCAGCGGGATCCGGCCGAGCAGCGCCGAGCGCAGCATGCCGTCCTCGCCGGCGAACCGCTCCCGGGTCGGGGCCGGCTCACCGCGCAGCGCCGGCCGGGCCGGCGCGGACGGGGACCCGGCCACCAGGATCCGGTCGGCCAGCCGGTCCAGGTCCAGGAAGCCGCCCTCCGGGGTGGGCGTCCGCAGCGCCGCCGAGGTGCGGTCCACCCGGTGGACCGGCCGGTCCCCGCGCCAGAGCAGCAGGTGCACGTCGAGCCCGCCGTCGGCCTCGATCCCGCAGCGGATCTGCCGGGGCCAGACCTGCGGGTCCAGCCGGACGCCGGTCTCCTCGGTGTGCCGCAGGCTCAGGTCGGACCAGCGGAACGTGCCCCACGGCAGCGGCTGCCCGCCGTCCACCTCGCGGAGGATGACCAGCAGTTTCGGCAGCAGGCCGATGGTGGCGAAGGCGCGCAGCCGGCCGCCGGGCAGCTCCTGGAAGGGGGTGCCGACCTTGAGCAGGGCCCGGTTCTGGTTGCTCGGGGTGCGCATGCTCAGCGTGCACGGCAGGTCCAGCAGCAGGTTGTCCACCTCGATGGAGACCGAGGTGGCGCCCTGCCGGAGCAGCTCCTCGTCCGGCTCGGCGGTGTCGAACGAGCTCATCGACGCGGCCCAGGCGGCGCCCATCGAGGCGGCGTTCTTGGCGTACTTGCGCTCCACCACCACCTGCACCGGGCGGCCCTGCGGGCCCTGCCCGGCCTGCACCTCGCGGGCCACCACCTGGGCGGCCAGCCCGAGCCGGCTGGCCTTGCCGGTCAGGATCACCCGGTCCAGCCGCTCGCCGCCGGTGAGCCGGGTCCGGGCCAGCGCCGCGGCCAGCCGGCTGATCTCCACAAGCATCGGCCGGCAGACCGCCTCGAAGTCCTCGTAGGTCAGCGGGTCCAGCTCGGTGCCCAGGCCGGGCGGCAGGCTGCCGGGCACCGGGATCACCTTGCGGACGATGTCCTCGACGATGTCGGCCGGCAGCCCGTACGCCCGGTCCGGGGCCACCCCGATCTTGGCGTCGTCGGCCAGGTCCCAGAGGTCGGAGAAGGCCCGCTCGCGGGCGGCGGTCTCCGGGTCGTCCGGCCGCCCGGCGGTCCGGGTGCCGAGCACCAGCTCGACGTTGTCCCGGGAGCGCTGCCCGGTCGGCGGCTCGGCCACCGAGGTGTCGCGCTGCAGGGCCAGCTGGGCCTGGGCGACCAGGCTGCCCGGCCGGTAGCGGCCGTCCTCGGTCTGGTGGATCGGGTCCAGCGCGGCGGTGGTGTCGCGCTGCCAGTCGGCCCAGGTCTCCGGCTCGTCCGGGAAGCTGTCCCCGCCCGGGTGCGGCAGGGTCAGCAGGTGGTCCGCGATCATCGCCTTGATCAGGTGGAACACCTGCAGGGTGAGGAAGTCGCCGCCGCGCCGGCTGCGGCCGCTGGTGCCACGCAGCCGGGGCACCACCCGGTAGTGCCGGCCGGTGCTGCCGGCCGGGGCGTCCGGCATCGGCGGGGTCTCGTCGTGCAGGTGGGTGGTGATCAGCGCGATGTCGGTGGTGCCGCCACCCACGTCGACGACCAGGGTGTTCTCGATCCAGTGCCGCTCGGCGCCGGGCACCGCCCGGAACCGGGCGCGCAGCGCCTCCACCCCGATGGTGTGGTTGGCGCCCAGGTCGCGCATCAGGAAGAAGAGCGCGGCCGCGATCGCCTCGTCGTAGCGCAGGTCCACCTCGCCGACCCCGAGCAGCCCGCCGATCACCGACTCCAGGCGGCGGCGGACCGCGGGCGGCGCCATCGTCGGGTAGGTGGCCACCACGTGGTCGATCGGGGCGTCGTCCAGCCGGTCCGGGTGCGCGCCGGTGAACTCGTCGGTGCGGTCCAGCAGGAACGCGAACGCGCCGCCGAGCAGCGGCTCCAGCTCCACCGAGCGGGCGCCGCCGTGCAGCGGGTGCCGGAACTCCGGCTTGTCCAGCTGGTGCTTGAGGCCGCGCAGCGGGCTGGCCAGGGCGGCTCCGCCGCCGAGCGGCCGGCCCAGCCGGACCACCAGGTCCGGGTCGACCGCGGTGATGTCCAGCCGGCTCGGCACCTCGTCGCGCAGGGTGGCGTTGTCCAGCCGGACCGGGAACAGCGAGTAGTGCTCCAGCGCCGGGGTGCCGAACGCCTCGTCGTAGCAGCGGTGCAGCCGGTCGGCCAGCCAGGCGGCGAACGGCGCGGTGCCGCCGGCCTGCGCCGCCTCCAGGGCCAGCAGCACGTCGTAGAGCAGCGCCTGGTGGGTGCCCTCCTCGGCCTCCAGCGCGTCGGCCAGGCCCTCCGGCGACCCGCCGGCCAGCTCGCGGCCCAGCCGGGCGCGCAGCGTGTCCCACTCGGCCCGGCACTGGCCGGCGCTCAGGTCGCTGATCTCGTCGGTCTGCGGCTCGGAGCGCAGCAGCCGGACCACCGCCCGGCTCAGCACCGCCCGCTGGTCGGCGGGGAGCGGCAGCACCGGCGGGGGCAGGTTCGGGTCGTACAGGGTGACCGTCGAGTTGGAGGTGCCGAAGTCGACCGCGGCCAGCCCGTTGTGCCGGCGGTCCCGGACCCGGCGGCGGGGCGGCTGGATCCGCCGGTGCGGGTCGGGGACGGTGTAGGTCTCGGTCATCGCTCGTCCTCCGCGTCGGCCCGGTCCAGCAGGTCCTCGATCCGGCGGGCGGCGGCCTGCGGCGCCACGCCCGGGGTGGCCGGTCCGCCGCCGAGCAGCGCCCGGACGTGCGCGTCGGCGTGCTGCTGGGTCTGCTGCTGCAGGCGCAGCTTGCGGCGGACCGCCTCGACCCGGCCGGTCAGCGCGCCGGCGAGCTGCTCCTCGCCGAGCCGCTGCGCGGCCACCACCAACTCCCGGCGGATCCGCATGATCGTCATCAGGTGCCGGCCGTGCCCGCCGGTGTCGTCGGCGCCCTCGTGCCAGGGCAGGTCGCGGTCCGGGTCGAGCGGGAAGGCGGCCAGGATCGCGGCCCGGTCCGGCGCGGCCGGCAACTCCGGGCGGACCTCGGCCAGCCAGCCGAACTGCACGCCGCGGCGCAGCTGGCTGACCGTCTCGTCGGGGCCGTCCCGGAGCGGGGCGATCACCTCGAAGAACTCGGTCTTGAGCGGGCCGGCGCGGACCGACCAGCGGCGCAGCCAGCTCTCCACGGCGGCGTCGACCACCCGGGCGCAGGCCTCCGGCAGCTCGTGCACGACCGCCCGGAACCGGCTCTCGAACGGCTTCGGGGTGCTCGGCAGCTCGTCGGCGTACCGGGCGCCGGGGGCCAGCACGTGGTTGCGCAGGGCGGACAGCAGCGCCGGCCACTGCGGCCAGGCGTACACCTGTGCGGTGATCCACTGGCGCAGCGCCGCGTACGGGGTGATCCCGTCGGCGAGGGTGGCCTGCGGGCCGGCGATGCCGCGCTCCACGTCGTCGGTCATCGCGGACAGCTCCGCGCCGATCCGGCCGAGCAGGTCGCGCACCGCCATCTCGCGCGGCGAGGCCATCGGCGGGGCGGCCAGCGGGGTCTCGTCGAGCGCCGCGACCACCCGGCGGACGGTCTGCCGGAACCGCTCGTAGGCGGCCTCGGTGCGCTGTGCCCGGGCGGTCAGGCAGGCGGCCTGGCCCTGCTTGCAGATCTCGCCGCGCAGGTCGGCGAGCGCGCCGCCGTCCCGCAGCACCAGGTAGTTGTCCGGGCCGCGGAGCACCACCGGGAGCGTGCCGGGCAACCGGTCGAGCAGCCGCTCCGCCTCGCGCTGCGGGCCGTCCACGGTGACCACGGCGCCGGCCGCGGCCAGCTCGCTCTCGATCAGCCACTCGGCCCGCCCGGTGCGCAACCGGCCGTCCAGGGTGGGCAGGTCGACCAGGTCGAGGCCGTCCTCGCCGATCGGCCAGCGCTCGTCCGGCACGTCCACGTCCAGCACGATCCGGCGGATCGCCGGGAAGACCCGGTGCAGCACGTTCTGGCTGAGGTCCTGGTCGGCGTCGTACGGGCCGGCCGCGCCGACCTCCGGGAACGGGCGCCGCCCGGCGGCCGCCTCGTTCCAGCGCACCGGCATGGTGGCCTGGTGCACCGCCTCGAGCCGGACCGGGACCGCGTCCCGGCCGAGGAACCGCTCGGCGAAGATCTGCGCCCGGTACAGGCTGGCCAGCTCGTCGATGGCGGCCTGCCGGGCGCTGTCCGCGCCGTCCCAGACGTGCCGGGCCAGCTGCAGCACGGTGGTCCAGTCCGCGTCGGCGGCGCCGGCCGGCAGGTCGCCGATCTGGGCGAGCAGCCGGGCCCGGCAGCGCAGGATCTCCGGCCGGGTGAGGAACGCGGCGGTGGCCTTGCGGACGGTGGCCCGCTCGCCGGCGACCGGGCGCAGCCGGACCGCGGTGACGTACCCGATGGTGGTCCGGGCCGGGGTGAGCGCCGCCATGCCGTCGCCGAGCAGCGGCGCCCACATCCGGTGGCTGACCACCTGATGGTCCAGGCCGGCCTCGGCGAGCAGCGCCACCGCGGGCCGTTCCCCGGCGGCGCGCAGCACCCGGCCGGCGGCCTCGTCGATCTGCTGCCGCTGCGCGCCGTCGGTGAGGAGCGCGGTGATGCCGGGAAGCAACCGGTCGACCCGGGCACGGGTACGCCGTGCCGGATCTGCGCTCTGCAAGGACACGCGTCCCTCCGTTTTTGGGTGTGCGCCATCCGCAACAGTTGGCGCGATTTGGCCGGGATAGGGGTGGAACTGTAGCCGGGCCATTGCGAAAAGAAAACGTCGACGGGCCGAGCGGAAGACTAATCCGATCGGGCAATCGTGACGTCAACGAACGGGGTCGTCCCTTCGGTTGATCGCTTTTACCTGTTCGTATTCATGTGGTCCTGGAAAGTGCCCGGGACCAGCGGCAAAGCCGATGCGGGACGGCATGCGGAACGAGCCGGATCCGGTCGTCCCGCCCGGCGTTCCCAGCGGTCCGCCGTGTCCGGCGCTCACTTCGATCAATAGGCTGGGTCCGGGCCGGCGGCTCTTTCCCGCCACCTGACAATGGCATGCCGGCGCGCCGGTGTCAGTCGGCGTATCGGCCGACGCCGTTCCAACATCAACTTCGGCGCGCCGGATTTCCCGGCGTTTCGCATTGACGGGGGCAATGCCGGACTGCAAGGCTGTCGGGGCCCGTGGATCACATTATGACCCCATTGCCACTGTGGACTGCGACAAGTCCGCCGTTCGGATGACAGCATGACGCTAATAGTCGGAACCATTCCGTGCGACCGAGTCGACGCGGCGGTCGAGGCCGCGCAGCAGCAGCTGGCGGCGGCCGGCCGGCGCGCGCCGGCACAGCGCGTGCTGGCCCTGCTCAACGTCTCACACGCGCTGCTGAGCCGGTTCGTGTGCCGGCGCGCCGCAGCCGACCTGAACGCTTCGATCGAGGCTGCCCGCGAGGCCGAGCGGCTGGTGCCCCGCGGCCGGCCCGAGCGGCGCGGCGTGACCGTGCGGCTGGCCAGTGTGCTCGCCGTGCGCAACGAGCCGGAGGACGTCACCTTCGCCCTCGACACGCTGCGCCGTGAACAGGCCGGGCTCCGCCCGGGCAACCCCGAGCACGCCGCCCTGGACACCATGTACGCCACCGTGCTGGCCCCGCAGTACCTGCGCTACCGCCGCCCGGAGGACCTGGCCGAGGCGCTCGACCGGGTGGAGCGCGCCCTGCCGGTGCTGGACCGGGCCACCACGGTGACCCGGTTCAACGCGAGCACCGCGGAGGTCTTCACGAACGCCGCGGCCACCGCCCGGGCAACCCTGGCCACCCTGCTGGTCGCCCGCTCCGGCGATCCGGACGCCGACCCCGCCGACGAGCAGCGGATCCGGCGGCTGCTCGAGCAGGCGACCCGGCTCTCCCCGGTGGTCGGCGCGGTCGGTGACACCCTGACCCGCACGCACGAGCTGCAATCCTTCGACCAGCGCCCGGCCGCCGAGGCCGCCGAGATGCTGTCCGGGTTCGAGTTCGGTGACGGCGACCGGTATCTCGGGCCGGGCGCCGGGACGGGCAGCGCCGGCCGCGGCATCCAGATCTCCGGCCGGTACGGCACCGGCAGCGACCTGCGCGCTCTCGACGACGGCATCCGGGACATGGAGGCCGAGCTGGACGACCCCACCCGGTACGAGGCCGACCGCCCGTCCCAGCTGGCCACCCTGGCCAACCTCTACCACCTCCGCTCGCGGACCAAGGGCCTGTCCGGCGACCCGACCGCGGGCGCCGACCGCCGGCAGGCCGAGCAGCTGGCCGGGGAGGTGCTCGGCCTGGGCCGGGACAGCCAGGACGAGGCCCGGGTGGTGCTGGCCAACTGCAAACTCGACGGCTACCGCTGGGCAGGCCCGGACCAGAACGCCCTGGACGAGGCGGTCACCCTGCTGCGCCGGGCCACCTCCGGGCAGGAGATGGCCCCGCGGCTGCGCCGGGCCGTCCGCAGCTCGCTGGCCGAGGCGCTGATCGCCAAGGGCTTCCGGGACGGCGACCTGGAAACCGTCGACGAGGGTGTCGCGCTGTTCCGGCGGCTGCGCGACGGCTACGTCAAGGGCAGCCTGCCGCACGCGGTCGCCTGCTCCCGGCTCGCCGCCGGGCTGCACCTGCGCGCCGAGGCCACCGGATTCACCGAGGACCGGCTGGCCGCCGCCGACGAGTCCCGGCGCGCCGTCGCCGAGCTGACCGGCAAGAGCCTGCTCTGGGCGTACGACACCGCCGTCCGGTGGGCCGACTGGTCCTGGCGGCACGAGCGGATGGCCGACGCCGGCGACGCCTACCTGATCGCCGTGGACCTGCTCAACCAGTTGGTCCGCGCCCAGCTCACCCGGTCGATGAGCGAGCTGGTGCTGGGCCGGGGCGCGCGCGGCATGCCGGCCCGGGCGGCCTGCGCGCTGACCCGCCGCGGCCGGCTCACCGAGGCGGTCGAGGCCCTGGAGGGCGGCCGCGCGGTGCTGCTCTCCGCCGCGCTCGAACGCGACCTGGTCGGCCTCACCGCGCCGGAGCACGAGCCTGTCCGTCAGCGATATCTGCGGGCCGTCGAGCGACTGCGCGAGCTGCAGGACCGCGCCATCCAGGACCAGCTGGGCACGGAGGGGGCATGAGCGACTACACCACCCGGCGTGAGGACACCACGCCGGGACCGGCCGCCACCACGCGGGAGGGCGCGGCGCGGACCACCCGGGAGGGGGCCGCGCGGACCACCCGGGAGGGCGCGGCACAGACCACCCGGGAGGGGGCGGCGGGGCCCGCGCCGACGACCCGGGAGAGTCCGGAGGGCCGCCCGCCGACCGAGGACTCCGGTGGGCTGCCCGCCGCGATCTTCGCCCGCTACCGCCCGGAGGCCGACCTGGCCACCGGCGGGGAGGCGCACCTGGTGATGCTGGTCCGCGACCGGGAGACCGGCGAGCAGCGGGTCGCCAAGGTCTACCCGACCGCGGTCCGGCCGGACACCGCCCTGCTCGACGCGCTGCGCACCGCCGACGCCCGGCACGTGGTCCGGGTGATCGACTGGGGCGAGGAGACCGGCGCCTTCGGCCGCGAGATGAGCTGGGAGGTGCTCGAGTACGCCCCGGCCGGCTCGCTCGCCGCGCTGGCCCGCGACCACGGCGGCGCGCTCCCGCCGGACCAGGTCCGGGAGGTGCTCCGCCAGGTCACCGACGCGCTCGCCTACCTGCACGGCGAGCTGCGGCACGGCGCCGCCGCCGGGATCGCGCACCGCGACATCAAGCCGGAGAACATCCTGCTCCGCAGCCGTCACCCGGTCGACCTGGTGCTCTGCGACTTCGGCCTGGTCGCCGAGCTGCGCGCCACCCGGCGCACCACCGGCCGGGCCGGCACCCCGGCCTACCAGGCCCCGGAGACCTGGTGGCAGAAGAGCCAGAAGCCGGAACAGGACTGGTGGTCGCTCGGCGTGGTGATCGTCGAGCTGCTCACCGGGCGCAACCCGAACAGCGGCGTCGGCGGGCACGCGGTCAACGAGCGGGCGGTCTTCGAGCACATCGCCACCTACGGCGTCGACCTGGACGGGATCACCGACCCGGACTGGCGGCTGCTCTGCCAGGGCCTGCTCACCCGGGCGCCGGAGGAACGCTGGGGTGCCACCGAGGTGCGCGCCTGGCTGGCCGGCGAACGCCCGGCGGTGCACGACGCGCCGATCACCGAGCCGGCGCCGGTGGCCGCCCCGCCGGTCGCGCCGTTCGAGGTGGCCGGCCGGCTCTGCCGCACCCCGGAGGAGGTCGGCGCCGCGCTCTCCGAGAACTGGGCGGCCGGCCTCGCCCTCTTCCAGAACCGGGCCCAGCAGCTCGACCTCTCCGACTGGATGCGGGAGAACTTCCCGGCGACCAACCTGCCGGAGAACCTGATGCGCACCAAGGTCACCCACCGCACCGACGCGGCCGCCCGGCTCACCCGGCTGATCTCCTGGGTCGCCCCGGAGATGCCGCCGGTCTACGAGCAGCGCCGCGCCGACGCGCCCGGCCTGGCCCTGCTGGCCCAGTCCGCGGCGGCCGGCGACCCGACCGCGACCGGCCTGCTCCAGGCGCTGAACGTCGGCCTGCTGCGGGCGCTGGCCCGGCACCGCTGCCGCACCCACCCGCAGTGCGCCGGCGACCAGCCCGGCTGCGCGGTGCTCACCGCGGCCGCCGACCGGCTCGACCAGGTCACCGCCGCGGTCCAGGAACGGATCAACGACCTGGCGGTCCGGCTCGCGCTCACCGACCCGTCCACCGGCGGGTACGGCCCGGCCCGCCGGCCCGAGGTGGACCAGGCGCTGCCGGCCGCCACCGCGATCGCGTTCCGCCTGCTGGTCGACCCGGACCACCGCGAGCGCCTGCCCGCCGAGCTGCGCCGGCAGAAGACGCCCGGCAAGGTCGGCTGGTGGGCCGAGCTGCGCGACGAGGCCCGCGGCCCGGACCACCGGCAGCTGGCCGCCGGCGCGGTGGCGACCGCGCTGATCCCGGTGGCCACCGCCGAGTCGGCCGCCGCCAAGGCCCAGCGCGCCCAGGCCAAGCAGGAGGAACGCAACGAGCGGGCGGCCCGCGCCGGGATGGCGCCGGGCGGCGGCGGGACCGCGCTGCGCAACGGCTGGCGGGACGTGGTCAACCTGCTGCTCGCCGTGCTGCTCGCCTACCTGACCACCTTCCTCGGCGCCGCGGTCAGCAAGCTGGAGGCGTACGACCTGGTCCCCGGCAAGGCCCCGCTCTACCTGCTCAACATCACCGACGTGCAGACCATGGTGGCGCTGCCGGTGCTGGTCGTGCTCGGCTGCCTGCTGATCCGGCCGGCCGACCCGCCGGCCGCGCTGCGCCGGGCCCGCTGGTTCTGCTGGCTGTTCGCGATCGCGCTGGCCATCGTGCTGACCGTCGCGGACGGCGAGTACCGGATCCTGGTCCGGTTCCCGATCGTGCTGCGCAGCGCCTTCCACGACCCGCTGCAGGCGGTGAACGGCAACTTCGCGGCGATCTTCCCGTACGCCATGCTCGGCGCCGGGATCCTCGCGCTCTGGATCGGCCGGCGGATGGTGAACCGCGGCTGGCAGACCGAGGCCGGCGACGGCGGCGCCGTGGCCCGCCGGATCCGGACCGTGCTGATCCTCGCGGTCGTGGCGCTCTACCTGGTCCAGCCGCTCTGGGTGTGGCAGCAGGTCGCGGTGCCGTTCCTGCCGTCCCCGACCGAGGTGTGGTGGCAGTGGTGAGAGGAGACGACGCATGAGCTCGATGACCGGCGCGCGTTACGTGGTGGAGACCGCCGCCGAGCGGCTGGCCCGCGAGCAACGCGCCGAATGGGAACGGTACGTGCAGGCGCGCGGCGAACTGGAGGCGATCCGGGCCGAGGCGGACGCCTACCGTTCGGTCTACGGCGACCGGATCGCCAAGGTGCCGGCCGGCCGCCAGGCCCGCCCCAAGCACTCCCCGGCCAAGATCGCCGCGACCACCGGCGAGCTGCGCGAACTCGCCCGCAAGGAACGGGACGCGCTGCGCGCCGCGGTCAGCGCCGCCTCCCGCAGCGACGTCAGCGGACTGCTCGCCGCCGGACCCGCGGCCGAGGCGGCCGGCACCACGCGCACCTGGGACGACTCGGTCGTCGAGAGGACACCGGAACCGGTGCGGACCAGCGACGGGAGCGCGGAACGGCGTACCGAAAAACTGGCGGCCCGCCGGGAAGCGGACGCCGAGCGGGCCGCGGACCTGGTCTCCCGGCTGCCGGCCGGCGCGCCCGCCGAGACCCGCGCGGCCTGCGCCGCGGCCGCCGCCGAGATCGCCGGCGGCGCCTCCCCGATCCGGACCCGGCTGCTCCTGACCGACCTGGAGAAACGGGTCCGCGACACGCAGCGCGCCGAGGAGGAGGTCGACCGGGCCCGCCGCGAGCTGCTGGCCATCGCCGCCCCGCTGGAGACCGTCCCGGGGGAGGAGGCGGAGCGGCTGCGCGCGCGGATCGGCCGGCTGATCGCCGAGCGGGTCCGCGAGGTGCCGGACGGCATGCGCGCCGAGGCGGACGAGGTGGTCGACCGGGCCGACCGGGCCCGCCGCCGCAAAGCCGTCGCGAACGCGCTGCGCACCAAACTCGCCGACCTCGGCTACCAGGTGGCCGAGGGCTTCGAGACCCGGCTGGCCGGCGACGGCGTGGCCTACGCGGGGATGAGCGACGGCCGCGGCTACGGCGTCAAGGTGCTGCTCGACCGGGACAACCCGGTGGTCCGCACCCAGGTGGTCCGGGCCCGGAGCAACCACGCCGGGGCCGCCGACGACGCCGGCGCCGAGCGCAAGTTCTGCGACGACTACGACGTCCTGCTGCGCGCCATGCGCAAGGAGGGCGTGCAGGTCGCCGAGGTGGCCCGGCAGGCGCCCGGCACCCGCCCGGTGCAGGCGGTCGCCGACGAGGTCATCCCGGCCGGCACCGCGCAGCGCAGCACGCAGCAGCAGAGGGAGCGGACACTGTGAACCCGGAGCACCCCACCAACCCGGCCTGGCTGCGGGAGATCGACCTGGCGCTCTGCGCCCACCCGCAGATCCTGCTCACCGGCAACGTCCGCGACCTCTACCGGCTGCCCGACCCCGGATTCGCCGGCCGGGTCCGGTTCATGGGGCTGGTCGAGGCGCTGTGGAGCGTCGCCCAGCCGCGCGGCTACGGCGCCCTGCTCGCCTACTCGACCGGCGTCGGCGTCGAGCTGATCAGCGCCACCCCGGAGGGCCGGACCGCGGCCGAGCAGGTGCTCCGCGAGGCCGACGTGGAGCAGCGCCGCCCGCTGCACATGGCCCAGGTCCGCGACCTGATCACCGCGGTGACCGACCTGGACCGCCGGCGCGCCGCCGGGCCGCCGGTCGCCCTGGTGCTCAGCGACGCGGCCCGGCTGTTCACCGGCGAGCTGCTCTCCCCGGAGGAACGGCTCTTCCTGGCCACCGCCGACCGGCTCGCCTACCGGGCGCTGCCGGTCGGCAACGGCTACAACACCGTGTTCTGGGTGCTCGACCGGGAGCACGACCTGCCGGCCTGGTTCGCCACCGGCAACCACACCCTGCGGATCACCGGCATCCCGGAACCCGACCTGAGCGCCCGGCTGGCCACCGCCCGGGACATGGCGGTCAAGCTGCCCGAGATGCCCGAGGAGGAGAGCGAACGGCAGGCCGTCGCCCGCCGGTTCGCCGAGGCCAGCCACGGGATGCGGCTGCGCAGCATGCAGGACGTGGTGCGGCTGGCCGCGGCGGCCGGCATCCCGGGCGCCCGGATCGACGACGCGGTCCGCGCCTTCCGGGTCGGCGTGCCGGACAACCCGTGGCAGAGCGCCGGGCTGCGCGACCGGCTGCGCACCGCGGAGAAGGAACTCGGCACCCGGGTGCTCGGCCAGCCCGACGCGGTCCGCCGGGTGCTGGACATCCTGGCCCGCTCGGCCACCGGCCTGTCCGGCGCGCACACCGGCAACACCAGCAAGCCCCGCGGCGTGCTGTTCTTCGCCGGACCCACCGGCGTCGGCAAGACCGAGCTGGCCAAGGCCCTCGCGGAGCTGCTCTTCGGCGACGAGAACGCGTACCTGCGCTTCGACATGTCGGAGTTCTCCGCCGAGCACTCCGAGGCCCGGCTGATCGGCGCGCCGCCCGGCTTCATCGGCCACGACGCCGGCGGCGAGCTGACCAACGGGATCCGCCAGCAACCGTTCCGGGTGGTGCTCTTCGACGAGATCGAGAAGGCCCACCAGCGCCTGCTGGACAAGTTCCTGCAAATCCTCGACGACGGGCGGCTCACCGACGGGCGCGGCGGCACCGTCTACTTCACCGAGGCGCTCATCGTCTTCACCACCAACCTCGGCATCGTGGTGCCCGGCGAGGACAACAAGCCGGTGGAGAACGTCACCGACGAGATGGAGCTGCCGGAGATCGAGGAACGGGTCCGGCAGTACATCGAGGTCTTCTTCCGGCACCTGATCGGCCGGCCCGAGCTCTACAACCGGGTCGAGCAGAGCATCGTGGTCTTCGACTTCCTGCGCCCGGAGGCCGCGCTGGAGATCGCCGACCGGACCATCGGGCGGGTCGCCGACGCGGTCCGGCGCAACTTCGGCGCCACCCTGGAGTTCAGCGACAGCGCCCGGGAGGAACTGCTCCAGCAGGCCACCTACAACCTGCGCAACGGCGGGCGCGGGATCGTCGCGACCATCGAGAGCATCCTGCTCAACCCGCTGGCCCGGGAGCTGTTCGCCCGGCCGCCGGTGCCCGGCCAGGCGCTGCGGGTGGCGGCGATCGAGCCGCAGGGGCAGAACTATGTGCTGGTGATGGAGTGAGGCCCCGCCGGTACGGCCGCCGGAGCGTCACTGAGGTGGCCGGATGAGGCTGCGGCTGGCTCGGATGCATCACCCGGTGACCGCCCTCGGTCCGGGCCGGCGGATCGGGATCTGGGTGCAGGGCTGCGGGATCGGCTGCCCCGGCTGCGTCGCCCGGGACACCTGGACCGCCGGGCCGGAGCACGACATCGAGGTGGCCGACGTGCTCGCCTGGTGCGCCGAACGGGCCGCCGGGACCGACGGGGTGACGATCAGCGGCGGCGAGCCGTCCGAGCAGCCGGAGGCGCTCGCCGAGCTGCTGCGCGGGCTGCGCCGGATCGACCCGGACTGGGACCTGCTCTGCTACACCGGGGTCGAGCTGGACGAGTTCCGGCGGCGCTGCCCGGACGCCGTCGCGGAGATCGACGCCCTGATCACCGGACCGTTCCGGATCACCGAGCCGACCGACCTGCTCTGGCGCGGCTCGGCCAACCAGCGGCTGATCCCGTGCACCCCGCGCGGCGAACAGCGCTACGCCCGCTGGGCCGGCGCCGTCCGCGAGCACCCCGAGCTGCAGCTGCAGGTCGACGACGAGCGGGTCTGGCTGATCGGCATCCCCGGCCGCGGTGACCTGGCCCGGCTGCAGCGCGTCCTGCGTGACCAGGGCATCGAACTGGAAGGCGTGTCATGGCGACCCTGATCTGCCCGATCCACGGCCCGCAGAGCGGCGGCGGCTCGCTCTGCTCGCAACCCGGCTGCATGGAGTTCCTGCAGCCGGAGCCGACCTGCCCGGAGCCCGGCTGCGGGAACCCGCTCAACCCGGACGGCACCTGCCCGCTGCACAGCCTGACGATGGCGGCCGAGGCCGACGTCTACGCGCCGGCGACCACCCGGGAGAGCATCCTCTTCCAGCTCGAGTTCCCGTTCGGCCCGGTGGCGGTCGGCGGCGACGAGCTGCGCATCGGCCGGGCCGAGGAACTGGGCCGGATCGCCGACGCGCTGAAGGACTACGACAAGGTGTCCCGCCAGCACGCGATCGTCTGGGTGGAGAGCGGCGACCTCTACGTCCGCGATCTCGGCTCGACCAACGGCACCTTCGTCAACGACCGCAAGGTGGAGCACGGCGACCGGCGCCAGTTGCACGACGGCGACGAGCTGCGGTTCTCCAGCACGGTCCGGGTCCGGGTCCGGCGGGCCGGGGCATGACCGGGGCCCGGGTCACCGCGCTGACCGCCCGCGGCAGCGTGCGCGCCGGCAACCAGGACGCCGTGCTGGTCGCCGGCTGGACCAGCCAGGCCGCCGAGCCGCGGATCGTCGAACTGACCACCGACGGGCCGCCGCTGCTGTTCGCGGTCGCCGACGGGCTCGGCGGGCACAACGCCGGCGACCTGGCCAGCCGGCTCGCGGTCGGCGACCTGGTGGCCCGCCACCCGGGCTGGGACACCGCGGAGGCGGTGCACGCCGGGCTGATCGCGGTCAGCGAGAAGCTGCACCACACCGCGGCCCGGGCGCCGGCCACCGCCGGGATGCGCACCACGGTGGCCGGGCTGCTGCTGCACGCCGGCGGCGCCCGGATCTTCAACGTCGGGGACAGCCGGGTCTACCGGATCACCGACGGGTATTTGGAGCAGGTCAGCGTCGACCACGCGTCCGGCCGGTCCACGCTCACCCAGGCGCTCGGCGACACGCCCGGCGGGCTCGACCCGTACGTCCGGGACACCCCGGCGGAGGGTCGCTACCTGCTCTGCACCGACGGGGTGCACGGCGTGCTCGACGACCGGGTGCTGCGCCGCTCCTGCCGCCTCGACGACGCCGCCAAGCTGGTCGAGGCACTACGCGACGAGGCGTACGCCGAGGGCGCCCCGGACAACCTGAGCATCCTCGTGGTCGACATCCGGCCATGAGATCGGCGCGCTTCGCCCAGTTCTCGCTGCCCGCCCGCCGGTCCGTCCCCGGCACGCCGGGCCGGGACCTGCCGCCGGAACTGCGGCACGCCGGCTGTCCGGCGATTCGCCGGTCCGGCAACGGCGGCGCCGTCGTCGCCCCGCGGAACTCGCTGCGGGCGCCGGACGCCGCGCTGCCGGCGCCGCTGTGCCGCACACGCTGCTGCTCCGGCCGGGACCGGACGAGACGAAAGAAGGCCGATGAGTCCGCCCGATGAGCTGCAAGTGGCGCACGCCGAGCTGGCCGCGGCGATCACCGCGATCCAGCAGGTGCCCGGGTTCGAGGGTTTCCTCGCGCCGGCCCGGTTCGCCGACGTCGCCGCGACCGCCGGGCACCCGCTGGTCTACCTGGTGCCGTCCGAGCAGGCCGGGCTGGCCCTGATCGTGCACGGGGAGATGGTCACCGACGTACGGCTGCCCGGCCTCACCGACCGCGAGGTGCACGACTGGGCGGAACGGCACGCCGCCCGGGACGGCTGGCGGCAGCACCTGCCCGGGCTGACCGGCTGGCTCTGGGACGCGGTCGCCGGGCCGCTGCTCGACGCGCTGCCCGGCACCACCCGGATCACGCTGGTCCCGGCCGGGCTGACCGGGCTGCTGCCGCTGCACGCGGCCCGCTGCCCGGACGCGTCCCGGCCGACCGGCTACCGCTACCTGATCGACGACCTGGTGCCCGGCTACACCCCGAACGCCCGGGCCCTCGCGGCCGCCCGCGACCTGGCCGCCCGGGTCGACGCGCGGCGGCTGCTGGTGGTCACCGACGCGCGGCTGCCGCACGCCCGGTGGGAGGGGCTGGCCGCGGCCGCTGCGTTCCCGGAGAGCGAGGTCCGGGACGGCAGTGACTTCGACAGCGCGCTGCTGCCGGCCGCCGACGTGGCGCACTTCGGCTGCCACGGCGCGGTCGCCACCGAACCGCTGCAGAACGCCATCCGGCTGACCGCCACCACCTCGTTGCGGCTCGCCGACATCCTGCCGATGCGGTTGCGTCTGCGGCTCGCCGTGCTGTCCGCCTGCGACACGTTCGTGCCCGGCCGGACCCTGCCGGACGAGGTGATCAACCTGCCCACCGGGCTGCTGCAGGCCGGGGTGGCCGGCGTGGTGGCCTCGATGTGGGCGGTCGACGACCACGCCACCGCGCTGCTGATGACCGAGTTCTACCGTCGCTGGGAGCCGGCCGGGGATCCGGCCGCCGCGCTGATCGGCGCCCAGCGGTGGCTGCGCGACGCCACCCCGGCCGAGGTCGAGGACCACTGGGCGGCGGCGCTGGAGGCGGGGGAGTCGTGGCTGCCGGAGGAGGTGGCGGCGGCGTTGCTCCCGGGCGTCTTCGCGGCCGGCGAGTCGGGCAGCCGGCCCTGGTCCGAGCCGGCCAGCTGGGCCGCGTTCACCTTCACCGGCGCCTAGGCTGCCACCGATGAACGTGGATGAGGAAGCCCTCCGCCGGATCGCCGGCCAGGCCCGGGAGCGGCTGGCCGAGCTGCTCGACCAGCCCGGCGCGGCCGACCGGGTCGCGGCCGCCCTGGACGCCGCGCTGGCCCGCCCGTCCGGGCCGCTCGCCCAGCTCGCCCTGCAGCGGGCGCTGCGCGCCGACCCCGGCCTGGAACGCTGGGCCCGCTCGGCGATCCGCACCGCCGAGAGCCGGCTGCGCGCCGAACCGGGCGCCGCGCCACCGGCCCGCTACCTGACCACCTCGCTGCCGGCCCGGGCCCGCGGCGGCCGGCGGCTCGCCCTGCACGCCGCGATCACCCTGGACGGCGGGCCGGGCAGCGTGCCGACCCGGCCGTTCCCGATCCCGCCGCCCGGGGTGGACGTGCTGCTCTCGGTCGCCTCGGAAACCCTGGAGATCGAGTCGGACGCGGTGCAGCGGGTGCGCGTCCTGCCCGACGCGGACTCGGACACCGTGCTGTTCGAGCTGAGCGCGCCGACGCCCGGCCGGCACGAGGTCCGGGTCCGGGCCTTCCTCGCCGGTGGCGGCGGCGAGCTGAGCGCGGTCGTGCGTACCGTGGAGATCGATCCGGCCGGAACCACCGACCGGCCGCGCACCGTCACCGCCCGCCTGGACCACCTCGCCGCCGGCCCGGACATGGTGACCGTGCAGATCGACCGCACCGTGAGCGGCCTGGTCTGCCGCCTGATCGGCACGGACGGGCCGGCCGCGCTCGCCGAGCCGATCCCGCGGGCCCTGATCCGCGACATCCTGCGGGACGCGCACCAGATGGCGTCCGGGGAGTCCGCCTTCACGCCGCCGAACGCGCGCCGCAGGCTGGCGGACTGGGGGACCACGCTGTGGGGACTGCTGCCGCCCCCGGTCCGCTCGGAGGTCACGGCCCGCCTCAAAGCCACCACGGTCAGCGCGCTGACGCTGTGCACGGACGTCAGCACGCTGCCCTGGGAGCTGCTCACCGACCCGGCCGGCGACGGCTTCCTGGTCGACCGGGTGCCGCTGGTCCGGCAGACCGGGACCAGGCCGCTGAGCCGCTCGCTCGCCCTGATCGACCCGGTGTTCGTGCTGGGCAGCAACCCACCGATCGGCGCCGACCGCGAGATCAGCCGGCTCCATGAACTCCTCTTCGACTCGCCCTCCGCACTCCCCACCACCGATTCCGCCGCCACCCTTGCCGCGCCCGTCGGCGTTCCGGAAGGGATCGCCGATCAGCGAAGCCTCATCTCCCGGATCGACGCCGGCGATTTCAATCTGCTGCATCTCGCCTGCCATCAGGCGAATCCGGAGGGCGGCCAGCCCGGCGGAGTGCTGATGACCGATGGCCGCTTCGAACCGGTCTCCCTGGCCCGCGCGGCGGCGACCGGTTCCCTGGCCCGCCGTTGTCCATTGGTCTTCTTCAATGCCTGTGGCAGCGTGGACGGCGGTTCCTACGACACGTTGATGGGCGGCTGGGCCGAACAATTCCTCCGAGCCGGGGCCGGTGCCTTCATCGGCTCCTCCTGGGCGGTCAAATCGCCGGCCGCCAGACGCTTCGCCCTCGCCTTCTACCGCGAATTCGCCGCCGGCGTCCCGCTCGGCACGGCGTCAATGACCGCCCGAGGCGCCCTGAGCAGCAACAACGCCGATCCGACCAGACTCGCCTACGCCATCTATGGCGATCCGGTAGCGGTCGCTTCCCGACCCTGAAACCATTTTTCGGTACGACTTGCGGCTCTGTGCCGCCGTGGCCGCGACACCGCGAACCCCAGGCCCGCCACGCGGCCCACGATCGCTTCCCGAAACGGTCCGCTCCCGGTTCCTGCCCCTGCCGAAGATTCCAGTCGTCACGGCCGACGAGGGCATCGCCGCCCGGTCGCATCATCGGCCGTTCGCATCATCGGCCGTTCGCATCATCGGCCGTTCGCATTGCCGGCCGTTTGCATCATCGGCCGGTTGCGTCCCGGCGTCAGCTACCCGATGGTCTGGTCCGGCGCTTGGCGGAATTCCGCCGGTCCGCGAAAAAGCAGGACAGCGTCCCCGACGCGATCATGACCACCAGGAGAACCGTCACCCAGACCGACCGTTCCCGATAAATGACGGCGTGCAGCCCCGCCAACGTGATCAACCAATACGCGCCACGCAACTTCCGCCCCAGTCTCACGAGCCTCCCGGCGAACGGCCTCCACCCGCCGGCCTCAGCGGACGCGTCCGGACTCGGCTCGCCCCCAAATCAGGATATATCCGTCGGCGTGCAACCTCAGGCGCACGCGATTCGCTGCTGGACGGGTGAAAGCCCGGCCGAGCTGAAGATTTGGCTCGATCTCGTGGGAAGGCGGAACCGGCGTCCCGGGAAGGCGAGACCGCAGTCTGGACAGGTGAGGCCGGCGTCGCGGGAAGGCGACACCGCCGTCCTGGACAGGTCAGCCCGGCACCCGGGTCAGGTCAGCCTGGCGTCCGGGTCAGGCGAGGCCGGCGTCGTGGACCAGCAGGGCGAGCTGGGTTCGATTGTCCAGGTTCAGCTTGGTGAGGATGTGCGAGACGTGGGTCTTCACCGTGGCCAGGGTCATGTCGAGTTCGGTGGCGATCTCCGCGTTGTTGTACCCCTGCCCGACGGCCACCACCACGTCGTGCTCCCGGGGGCTGAGCGCCGCCAGCGTGGCTCGCGCCCGGGCGTAGGCGCCGGCCTGCACCGCGACCCGGTCCATCAGGCGCAGGGTGATCCGCGGGGAGAGGATCGGTTCGCCGGCCGCCACCTGACGGACCGCCTCCGCGATCCGGGCCGGTGGGGTGTCCTTGAGCAGGAAGCCGCTGGCCCCGGCCCGGAGCGCGTGCAAAATGTTCTCGTCGGTGTCGAAGGTGGTCAGCACGATGACTTCCGGCGGCCGCTGCCGGGCCCGCAACCGCCGGGTCGCGGTGATCCCGTCCACGCGCGGCATCCGCAGGTCCATCAGCACCACGTCGGGCGCGTGCGCGTCAGCCGCCGCCTGCACCCGGTCGCCGTCGTCCGCCTCGCCGACCACCGAGATCCCCGGCGCCCCGTCGAGCATCATGGTCAGTCCGGCCCGCACCAGCGCGTCGTCGTCCACCACCAACACCCGAACCGGCCGATCCACGCCCGTCATGCTATCCACCCCACCACCCGCCGACCGCCCCGCCCGAACCGGAGTACCCGGAGGCGCAACGACCGCCCATCGGCCGCCCCACCGGATCCGCGGGTCTTGAGGAGGCGACGAATGCCCGCCACCCCACCGGATCTGCGGGTGGCGAGGAAGCGGCGACGGGCTGCCGGACCACCGGATCTGCGGGTGGCGAGGAAGCGGCGACGGGCTGCCGGACCACCGGATCTGCGGGTGGCGAGGAAGCGGCGACGGGCTGCCGGACCACCGGATCTGCGGGTGGCGAGGAAGCGGCGACGGGCTGCCGGACCACCGGATCTGCGGGTGGCGAGGAAGCGGCGACGGGCTGCCGGACCACCGGATCTGCGGGTGGCGAGGAAGCGGCGACGGGCTGCCGGACCACCGGATCTGCGGGTGGCGAGGAAGCGGCGACGGGCTGCCGGACCACCGGATCCGCGGGTGTCGAGAAACGGCGACGGGCTGCCGGACCACGTCGCGGAGCCAACCACACAGCATCAGCGAGGCGAGGCGAGGCGGGGCGAGGCGGGCGAGGCGAGGCGGGGCAAGGCAAGGCGAGGCGGGGCGGGCAAAGCGAGGTGGGGCAGGGCGAAGCAAGGCGAGGTCAGGCGGGGCGAGATGGGGCGGGGCGAGATGGGGCGGGGCGGGGCGAGGTGAGGTGGGGCGAGGTCAGGTGGGGCGAGATGGAACGGGGCGAAGCGGCGAGGGGTCCCGGCGGGAGGCGGGAGGCGGGGTGGCTGGGATGGGTCAGGACGGCCAGGGGAGGGTGGCGTGCAGGTGAAACTCGCCGTCACCTGACCGGTGGTCCAGCCGCCCGCCGGCCAGCTGCACCCGCTCGGTGAGCCCGACCAACCCGGCTCCGCCCGACCAGCCCGGAGGCGCCGGGTTGTCCGGTGTCAGGGCGTTGCGGATCTCGACCTGCAGACCTGTGCCCGGCCCACCCCGCAGGTGCACGTGGACCGGCTGCCCGGCAGCGTGCTTCCGGGCGTTGGTCAGGCCTTCCTGGATCACCCGGTACGCCGTCCGGGCCACCGCCGCCGGCGCCGCCGCGGGCGAGGTCACCGTCTCCTCCAGCAGCACCTCGGTGCCCGCCTCCCGGGACTCGGCGACCAGCCGGGGCACGTCGGTGAGGACCGGCTGCGGTCGGGTCCCGTCGTCGTTCGCCGGTGCGTCGTCCCGGAGCAGCGAGATCACCTCGCGTAGCTCCTCCAGGGCCTGGTGCACCCCGTCCCGCACCACCCCGGCGGCCCGGGACATCTGCTCCGGCGACGAGTCCGGCCGGTACTCCATCGCCCCGGCGAACGTGGCCAGCAGCGACAACCGGTGCGCGAGCACGTCGTGCATCTCCCGGGCGATCTTGCGGCGTTCCAGCATCCGGGCCTCGGCGACCCGGCGGCCCTGTTCCGCCTCGGCCCGGTCGGCCCGCTCCCGCAGCGAGGCGATCAGCGCGGCCCGGGCCTGCGCCCAGGCACCCCAGCCGAGCAGCGCCCCGTACGCGAAGGTGATCAGTGCCAGCCACCAGCCGTAAGCCATCCCGCCGTTGGACCGCCACAGCCCCTGGATCGCGTGCGCCGCGACCCCGGCCGCCGCCATCGCCACCGCCACCGGGAATCGCCGCCGCCGGGCCACCTGCAGCATGCCGATGGTGGCCGGCGGCGTCGCCATCGGGGACACCGTGGCCAGCGCGGTGAGCACCGCGGTGGCGCCGACCGGCCGCCACAGCACCAGCGGCGTGAGCAGCCAGCTCAGCACGCCGGCGGTCAGGTCCAGCGCGAACAGCGGCCCCAGCGGCCGCCCGCCCCACCAGGCCAGCAGCGACATCGCGATGAGCACCCCGGACGCGGCGAAGAGGGTGGCGGCGGCCGCGATCCGGGGCGGGCGCTCGGCATCGGGAAGGCTGGTCACCGGGCGAGGCTATCGGTCCCGGGAGGCCCGTCGACACCATCGAAAGTTGGTGGCCGGCCCTCTCCAAGGGAGGTCGCCGGGCCATCCGCGGTCCGATGTGGCCACCCGCCCCGGTCCGCCAGTCTCGGTGCCATGACGACGAATTCGCAGCACACCCGCTCCCGCCGCCGCACCGGCCGGCTGATCACGATCGCCGCGGCCATCGCCGGCGCCCTGCTGCTCTGGACGGTCAGCGACCTCTGGGGCGGCCTCGACCTGACCGTCCGGCAGGGCGGCACGCTGCAGCCGGTCGGCCCGGCGGCGGTGGCCGGCACCGCGCTGGTCGCCGGCCTGGCCGCCTGGGCCCTGCTGGCCGTCCTGGAGCGCACGGTCCGGCACCCCGTCCGGACCTACCGGATCATCACCTCGATCCTGCTGGTCCTGTCGCTGGCCGGCCCGCTGGCCGGCGTCGGCGCCGGCACCCGGCTGACCCTGCTCGGCATGCACCTCACCGTCGGCCTGGCGCTGATCATCGGCCTGCCGGGCCGCCGGTCCTGCTGATCGGCGCCAAGACGAGCGAGGCCGCCGCGCAGAAACGAGGAGTCGAGCGAGGCCGCCGCGCAGAAACGAGGAGTCGACCGAGGCCGCCGCGCAGAAACGAGGAGTCGACCGAGGCCGCCGCGCAGAAACGATGCGCAAGGCCGGGTAGCCGCCCGGGGGGAGGCGGCTCACACCACCGCGTAGTTGCGCAGCAGCCGGAGCGCCTCGGCGCCGTGCGGTCCCCGGGTCTGCAGCCCGGAGCCGGCCGGCGCCAGCCGTTGCGCCCCGACCCGGCAGAACGCGCCCGCCGGCCCGGCGATCGCCGATTCCGCGGACGGATCCCCGAAGGTCCACCGGGTCCCGTCCGGACCGCGCAGGTCGCAGTAGACCGGCACCGCGGGGCGTCCGGCGAGGTGGAACGCGTACGGCAAAGTGCTGAACCCGAGCCAGGCGACGTGCCGCAACCGGCCGGTGTCCGGATAGTCGATCCGCAGCGGCCCGGTGACGTCCAGCGCGTGCGCCCAGTGCTCGGCCAGCCGGGTGGTGGCCAGTGTCCGCGGTTTCAGCGACGCGGACACCCACCGCAGCGGCCGTCGCGGATCCGCCGCCCGCAGCGCCCGCACCGACTCGCGCCGCGCGGCCTGCCAGCGCGCCAGGACCTCCGGCCCGGAATCGGCCTGGGCCCGGACCATCGCGCCCATCGCCGCGTCCACGGTCGTCCCGAACCGCCGCCAGTCGACCGCCCGCGAGTCACCGCCGGCGGTGGCCGCCACCGCCTCCTCGGTCTGCGCGAGATGCAGCACCACGTCGGCCACGGTCCAGCCGGAAGCCGCCGACGCCCGGTCCCAGTCCGCGGCCGCCAGGCCGGTCAGCACCGCGGCCAACGCCTCCTGCTCCGCCTCGAGGTCGTCAATGACATCCGCCATGACAGCTCACGCTACCGGAGTGCGGGCGGGTGCCCCGGTCTGCGCATCGGGGCGAGGGCGGACTTGGCCTGGCGGCGGTTGTCCTGCGGTGACGGCGCTCATGGGCCGCGGCTCTACGACTGGGGCCGGGTGCCGAACGGTGCGGAATGGGCCACCGGGCCCGGTCACTGGCTGCTCTCGCGGCGCAGCATCAGCGACCCCAGCGAGATTGCCTACTACATCTGTTACGCCCACCGGCAGACCAGCCTGAACGTGCTGGTCTGGGTCGCCGGGCGGCGCTGGCCGGTCGAGGAATGCTTCAAACAGGCCAAGCAAGAGACCGGTCTGGACGACTACAGGTCCGCACCTGGCGCGGCTGGTATGCCCACATCACCCTGTCGATGCTCGCCCTGGCATGGCTGGCCGTCGTCCGCGCCGCTGAGCAGCAAAAAAGGGGAACCTGCGGCGACCGCGAGCAGCTCATTCCGATCAGCGTGCCTGAAGCCCGCCGGTTGATAGCCGCGCTGCTACATGACCACCAACCGGACAACGACCACACCATCGCCTGGTCACGCTTCCGCCGCCGGCAATGGCAGGCCCAGCAATGCCACTGGCGAAGAAGATCAAAATAGGTGCCGTTGCAGTACTAAGCCCGTCCCCGGACGCGAGCGTGCCCCGGGGTCACCGATGTCGGTGGCCCCGGGGCACCTCATTTCAGGTGGTGCGAGGTCAGGCCGGTGGCGGCAGGACGCCGACCTTCAGCCGATAGTTCATCGGACTGTCGTAAGTGCTGATATACAACGCGTACCGACCGGCGGGAAGCGGCTCCGTCTGCCCGTCGGAGCACTTACCGGAGGCCACCTCGTCGAAGTACTCGTAACCCCACACGCTGTGCGTCGCGAATCGTCCGAGGTTCCAGGTGAGCCCGTGGTCTGCCCAGGCCGGGTCGGAGGCCGCCGGGCACTCCGGCACCGTCACGTACAGACGCTGCCCCGCGGCCACGTCGAACTCGTACAGGTCGTTCCCGGTTCCCGGCTCGATGGTGCCGGCACCCGCCCGGGGCACACCGGCGCTGATGGCCACCGGCAGTGACACCGCGAACTTCTGCTCCGGCAGCGTCTTGATCTTCAGCCGGTAGGTGCCCGCCCGCTCCTCGTACGATCTGACAGTGATCGTGTACTCGCCGGCTTCCATCCACATGCCGTCGATGTTGAGCGACTGTCCGTGGCCGCACGAGCCCAGCAGGCTGCCGCCGACCGCGTCAGCGACCCGGTACTCGAAGGCGGGGTCGTCGGTGCATTGTCCGGCGTCGACGTACAGGTACTGCGGACTGTCCAGCGTGAAGTGGTACTCGTCGACGGCCCTCTTGTCCTCGAGGACGCCGGCGCCCGCACCGGGCACACCGCTGCTGATCTCCGTGGGCAGCGAGATGTCGAACTTCTGCGCGGCGGGAATCGGCACGAGGGCCGCCGTGTAGGCGCCGGTTCCGGACCAGGACTCCGCCCGCAGGCGGTACTTGCCGGCCGGCAACACGGGGGTGCGCTCGTCGCGGCAGCCCATCGGCGGCGCGGCCTCGTCGCCCGCCTCGTCCAGCAGGAAGAACTGGGGAATGGTGGTGGGACAGTCCACGTCGAAGTAGAGCGCCTGCGCGGCCGGGAGCACGAACTGGTACTCGTCGACCGAGGCCAGCGTCTCCATGTTGCCGGCACCGAGGGCGGGCACATCGTCGGAGATGTGCACGGGGAACGCCACCTCGAACGTCTGCTTCGGCGGAATCACGAACAGGTCGAACGCGTAGATGTCCGCCTGGTTGTTCGCGGTGAACTGCAGTTGGTAGGAGCCTGGCTGGACCCGGGTGAAGGTCTGGTCCTCATAGCACCGGCCCCCACCGAGCACAGCACCGGTGGCGGTGTTGGTCAGGCGGACGTCCGGTCCCCAGGCGGCACATCCCTGGCTGACGAATCGCAGGGTCTGCTCCTCGGCGAGCGTGAACCGGTACTGGTCGCGCGAGACCGCGTCCTCGATCACACCCGAGCCGGCACCCACACTCCGCGGCGGAGCGGCCCACCCCGGCTCCGGTCCGGTGACACCCAGCGGCAGTGTCACGTGGAACACCTGCGGCGGGCTCTGCTTGATTCGTACCTGATAGGTCGTGACCTTGTTGGTGGGAGAGTCAACGACCAGCCGGTAGCGGCCCGCGAACAGCGCCTTGGTCAGCTTGCTGCAGGTGCTCGGCGTCTCCACCATGGCACCGGTGGCGTCGTCGACGAGCGTCCAGACCACCTGGTCGAGGCACCCGCGGTTGGCGGTCGTCACGTCGATGTACACCTCCTGTGCCTCACTGAGGGTGAACCGGTACTCGTCGGACGACGATCGCGCCTCGAGGTTGCCGGCTCCGGCAGCGGGAGCGCCGTCGGCCACCGAGATCGGCAACGACACGTCGAAGAGTTGGGCGGGCGGCACCACGTAGATCTCCACGCCGTACGGGCCGGTCCGGTTGGTGTCGAGTACCGAGCTCACCACCAGGCGGTAGGTGCCGGCGGGGAGTCGCTTCGTGCGATCCGTCGCGGAGCTTGCGAGGGCGGTGACCTCACCGGTGGTCGTGTTGACGATCTCCCGCTTGGGGCAGTAGGAGTCGGCGCACTGCATGGTGACCACGAGCGCGCTCGTTTCCTGCAGCGTGAAACGGTATTGATCCACCGACGCCTTGGTCTCGAGGTTGCCGGCGCCGTTGCCGGTCTGCTGGCCGGCTTTCACCAGCAGCGGCAGGGTCACGTCGAACTGTTGCGCCGCCGGGGCGACGAAGGCGGAGATCACGTAGGGGCCGCTGTGGTCGCCGGGCGCACCGACGATCAAGCGGTAGGTGCCCGCGGCGAGCGGCTGCGTCCGCGCGTCTCCGCACCCACCGTGCGCGACGGCCGTCCCGGTCGCCTCGGCGAGGAGCTGCCATTCCAGGTACGTCTGGTCCACACAGTAGAGCGGGTCGATGTAGAGCTCCTCGCCCTGCTGGACGGTGAACCGATACTCGTCACGCACGCCCGATGCCTCCAGGTAGCCGGCACCCGAGACGCCGACGCTTCCGGGAGCCGTGAGCGGGAGGCGTGTCTCGAAGACCTGCGGCGGGATGGCGGTGACGTGCAGAGCGACGTTGTCGATGCCGAAGCCCTGGTTCGCCAGTCCATCGACGCCGGTGGCCGTGAAGACCGCCTCAAGCTGGCTGAGCATGTGGCTCAGCGGCACCGTGACGCGGTGCACCGCGAACGGTTGACCGTTGCCGAGGGTGCCGGTGCGTTGCGGCGCGACGGTGGCGTCGAACGCCTTGGTCCACACCTCCTTGCGGTCGATCTGGAGGGCGACCTTCTCGGTGTCCGCGTCGTGGTACCAGTCACCGATGGTGATCACGTCGAACGAGAGGCTGCCCTGCAGGTGAGCCGGGAGCTGTTGGGCAAAGAAGCGGTACGACGCGTTGCGGCCGCTGAACGGACCGGCGAAGGACGTCGTGGCCGCATCGGTGGTCAGGGTCGTCGGCGCCAGGTTCGAGGGCAGGGTGGCGGCCTCGAAGTCGAAGCCGAGGTCACCCGCCGCGTTTACGTTCGCGGCCCGCGGATCGATGGCGACCTCCTTACGCTGGGCGGCCATGGCGGCGAACTCGGCGTTGCCGGTGAGCACAACATCCACCACACAGGCCTCGAACTGCGGGCCCGGCGTGACACCGTGAGCCGTGCAGGTCTCGGTGCCGGCCGCCACCTCGGACGCCGTCAGCGAATTGATCGTGACGACATTCTTGGGGTACGTCTTGTCGGTGAAGGTCGCGGTGCTCTGCCCAGCCTTGTAGGTGAACAGGGACGACTCGGCGGCGATCCGCCACGAGTCGGCGTAGGTGCCGTGCAGAACGGAGGCCGGCGTGTCGGCCCGCAGCTGGGTGCCGTCGCGGAGCTTGAGATCGTTCTGCGGATCCTTGTCCCCGTTGCCCAACAGACCTCGCAGGTCCGCATCGGCGGGAACGGACAAGCCGATGCCGGCCGTCATCCCCGGCGACCAGGCCAGGACCGGGCCGTCGCCGGTGGAGCCCCAGGCGATTACATAGCGACCGCCGGTACGCCGCACGGTGGCGTCCCCGCCCAGGTCGACCAGGTGCTCGCCGGGCAGCGTGAAGTCCTTGCCGTCCAGGCGCATGCCGCCGGCAGCGGTGAACTCGACTCGGTGACCGTTGACCATCGTGGCCATCGATTCCAGGCCGGACCAGGTCTCGCCCATCGGCGTGAACCGGGTCTGGATCCGCAGGCCGTACTTCGCGGAGGACGCGAAGTCGAACTCACCGACCGACTGCAGGTCGTAGTGCAGGCCGTCGAGCGTGGTGAGGTGCGGGTCGCCGTAGATGTTGATCGGGGGCAGAGGAATCTCGGGAAGGGTCTCGCCGTCGGTGAACGACTCGTCGGTGTCCGGGTCGACGATCGGCAGGGGCGCGAGGGGGTCGAGGTCGGGGCCCGCCATCGGTGGCATGTCGGCGCACGGGGCACAGGTCTCGGGCGCGTTCTTGATGCTGACGTAGAACTCGTCCTGGCTGAGGATGCGGTTCTTCTGATAGAAGACGCCGAGCGCGTTGCCGGTGGCGCTGTTGTGGTCCCGCTTGACCGGCCGTGCGGCCCAGGTCGCGTACGTGATGTCGTCGATGGTGCCGGGGCCCGTTCCGGGAACCGGGGTGTTCACCTTCTTGTCGTCGACGAAGGGCGCGGCCTGATAGGTGGAGTTGAACGGGATCTCGTCGCAGTCGTACTCGGTGCCGTTCGGGCCGGTCGAGTACGGCTTGTTGCCGTTCTGCCGCCGGCATTCCGCCCGGACCTTGCTCCGCGAGCGCTGCTCGTAGACGTTTCGCGTCATCGGCTCGATCGGCCGGTGCTGAGCGCTGCCGGGAATGTAGACACCCGGCACCGGGTTCTTCTTCACCTTGTCCAGGTAGTAGTAGGCCAGGTAGAAGAAGTGCACCGACTCCTGCTGCGTCGGGCCGGCGTAGTCGTACTCCATGTAGCCGGGAACCGCGCTGAAGACACAGCCGCCAGTGTTGTTCTGGGCGATGTACTGGGCGGTGTCACAGCGGAAGATGGTGGGCTGGCCCTTGCCGAGAAGAGGAATCGCGTCCTCGAGCGAGGGCAGCGGATTGGTAACCTGGACGTACGCGCTGAAGGTCGACACCTTGGGGTCCGTGCTCAGTGTCTTCTTCCTCAGCTTGGAGAACTTGTTGTCCGACCAGCCCGTGGATCCGGTCGTCAAGCCTTCGGTGCGCTGATGGTAATCGCTGTCGATCTTCCAGATGGACAGCGGCACAGTGCGACCGGGGCTCCCGGCACACGAGCCGCCGTCCGACGTTTGAGCCTCGCAGACCATCTGCACGTTGAGGGGCGAGATGGCCTGCAGCGCTTCCGCTCCTTCGATTTGTTTCATTTTGTCGATGCGCGTGTACCAGTCGATGTAACGGCCTGAGGTCGCGGCCTCCCCGACCACAGTCAATCGGTACTCGGTAATGCCGATCCGCTTGCAGCGGCCGGTCCGGAGGTCGCACTCCTTCTGTTCGTATACGGCATCATCATTCACCTGGCAGGCGTAAAAGCGACCGTCGTAGTACCAGTTGGGCCCGTCTGAGTTGTTCTTCTTCGCTTCTTCGTGCCGGTCCTGGCACCTTTGGAACCTTCTGTCACCGGCGCTGGGCGTAGCGGCGATCCCAACCCGCCCCTCGGCGGCCACCTCGGATTCCGGTGCCCCGGCGGGCTTCACCGCCCCCGGCAATTTCGCGTTGCTCTTAACCTGGGAAATCACCTCAGCAAGGGACTCGACCGGTACCGCGATGCGCTGGAGGTAGTCTTCAAGGCTTTCCCCCTCATTGCGCGCCGGGCCGGGCTGGAAGTCCAGGGTGGATTCATCCCCGACCGGCGGCAACTGTGCGTCCGCTCCGCGGATCTCGACCTCGTCGGTCATGGTCCACGCGCTACCCCCGTCGAGTTCCACCTTGACGTAACGGGCGGTGAGGTCCAGGCCGACGGCCCGGTAGGTGACGATCTGGGTGGCGCTGCTGACGTTGGGCCGGTCGAGGTAAGCGGCCTTGGCAAAGGTAACGCCATCGGCGGAGGTCAGGTAGGTGACGCTCGGCGGCAGCATGGTGAAGTCGCTGGTCACCTGGAACCAGCTGCTGTTGATCTCGGTAATTGGCCGGGCCGTGCCGAGATCGACGGTGAAGGAGTAAACGCTGACGTTGTCGCGACCTTGCCAGGCCGGACCGTAGAGCGCGGTGCCGTGCACGCCATCGGTCAGCGAGACGTGACCGGTGTCCGGGTAGGTCGCGCTCGCGGCGACACTGGCCGCGTAAGGACAGCCGGGCGCACCCTCCGCCGCCTCGCAGCGGGCGAAGTTGACTGGTGCTAACGGCAGCGCGTCGGTGGTGACGCTCGCCGGCATGCTCAGCCCGGAGTCGCGTCCGTCGGCGTCAACCGCCTTGACCTGGTAACGATAGGTGGTGGCACCCTCGAGCTGCCGGTCGATGAAACCCGGGTACCAGCCGGTGACGGCCACCAGCTCGTCGTTGCGGTAGAGCTGGTAACCGGTCGCACCGGGCACCGCCACCCACGCCAAGTGCACCGTCTGCGCACCCTCCGCCCGGGCCGACATCTGCGCCGGCACGCCGAGGACGACCTGGTAGGTGAAGGTGACGCTGTTGGTGCGGCCGACGGTGTCGGTGGCGGTGACCGTGGCACTGGTGGATCCCGCGGCCATCGGGGTGCCGGTCACAACGCCAGTCTGCGCGTCGATGGCCAATCCGGCGGGCAGACCGGAAGCCGACCACGTGTACGGGCTGGCGCCGCCGGTGGCGCCGACGGTCAGGGAGACGGTTCCGCCTGTCACGGCCTGCTGAGGGCCCGGATCGGTCACGATGACCGGCCCGCTGACGGTCCAGGCGAAGGTGACGGCGCTCATCCGGCCGACGGCGTCGGTGCTCTTGACGACCACCGTACGAGGAGCGTCCGCGGTGGTCGGCGTGCCGGTGACGACACCGGTCTGCGCGTTGATCATCAGACCGGTCGGCAGGCCGGTCGCGGTCCAAGCGTACGGGCTGGTACCACCCCTGGCGACGATCGTCTTCGAGACCGCGGTGCCGGTGCTGCTGTCCTGGGCGCCGGGGTTGTCGAGGATGAGCGGGGCGCCGACGGCCCAGGTGAAGGTGACGCTGTCGGTACGGCTGCCGGTGTCGGCAACGGTCACGGTGACGCTGTTGCTGCCGGCGGTGGTCGGCGTACCGGTGACGGCACCGGTCTGCGCGTTGATCATCAGACCGGCCGGCAGACCGGTCGCCGCCCAGGTGTAGGAGCCGGTACCGCCGGTGGCGGCCAGCGTCTTGGACACCGCCTCACCGGTGGTGGCGTTCTGCGTACCGGGGTTGGTGGCCTGCAACCGGGCCACCACAGCCCAGGTGAAGGTGGTGCTGCTGGTCCGGCCGGCGGCGTCGGTGACGGTGACCGAGGCGCTGGTGGAGCCCGCGGTGGTCGGGGTGCCGCTGACCACACCGGTCTGCACGTTGATCATCAGACCGGCCGGCAGGCCGGTTGCCGCCCAGGTGTACGGGCCGGCACCACCCTTGGCGGTGACCGTCTTGGCGACAGCGGTACCGGTGGTCCCGGTCTGGGCGCCTGGGTTGTCGACGGCGAGGGGCGCGCTGACCGTCCAGGCGAAGGCGACGTTGTGGGTGCGCCCGGCCGTGTCGGTGACGGTGACCGAGGCGCTGGTGGAGCCGGCGGTGGTCGGGGTGCCGGTGACGGCACCGGTCTGCGCGTTGATCATCAGACCGGCCGGCAGACCGGTCGCGGTCCAGCTGTATGAACCCGTGCCGCCGGCAGCGGTCAGCGTCTTGGACACCGCTGCACCCGTGGTGGAGTACTGCGCGCCCGGGTTCGTGGCCTGCAACGGAGCGGTGACCGCCCAGGTGAAGGCGACGCTCTTGGCGATCAGTTTGGCGTCCGTGACGGTCACGGTGACATTGCTGCTACCCGCGGCGGTCGGCGTGCCGGTGACGACACCGGTCTGCGCGTTGATCATCAGACCGGCCGGCAGACCGGTCGCCGTCCACTGATACGGAGTGGTGCCGGCCGTTGCGGAGATTGTCTTGGAGACCGCGGTTCCGGTCGTGCCGGCCTGTGCGCCCGGCGTGGTGACCGTCGCACCGGGTCCGGTGTTCCAGGTGAAGGTGACACTACCGGCCACGGCGGCGGCATCCGTCGCGGTGATCTTGGTGGTGTACGTCGCGGTGGCGGTGGGAGTACCGGTGATCGCTCCGGTGGTGGCGTTGATGGTCAGGCCGGCGGGCAGGCCGGTCGCGCTCCACTTGTAGGGAGCGGTACCGCCCCGGGCGGCGTGCGCCAGGGAGACGGCGGTGCCGGTGGCACTGCCCCGGCTGGGGACGCTGTCGACGAACACACCGGTGGCCCAGGTGAATGAGACGCTCTGCGGAATCGCCTTCGCGTCGGTCGCGGTCACCGTCGCCGTGGTCGTTCCGGCAGTGGCGGGAGTCCCGCTGATGGTCCCTGTGCCGATGTCGATGCTCAGTCCCGCGGGCAGACCGGTCGCGCTCCACTTGTAGGGGGCGGTGCCGCCGGTCGCGGTGACGGGCACGGTCGTCGCGATCAGGGTGGGGCTGCTCTGGTTACCCGGACTGGTCACCACCGGGGCCGGCCCCACGTTGAGGGTGAAGGGGGCGCTGCCGGCGACTTTCGCGGTATCGGTGGCATTGACCGTCACGGTGTAACTGCCCGCGGTCGTGGCAGTGCCGGCGATGACACCGGTGGTGGCGTTGATGGTCAGGCCGGCGGGCAGGCCGGTCGCGCTCCACGTGTACGGCGTGGTGCCGCCGGCAGCTTTCATCGGCAGACTGGCGGCCGTCCCGGTGGCGACGCCCTGCATTCCGGGATTGGTCACGAGTACGCCGGTCGCCCAGGGGAACGACACGCTGTGGCTGAGTTTCGCCCCGTCGGTCACCTTCACCGTGGAGGTGACCGTGCCCGCGCTCGTCGGGGTACCGGAGATGACACCGGTGGTGGCGTTGATGGTCAGGCCGACGGGCAGGCCCGTTGCCGACCACGCGAACGGCGTGGTGCCTCCGGTCAACTTCATCGCCAGCGACAGCGCCACCTTTGACGGGCTGGACTGGGCACCAGGGCTGGTGATCACCGGGGCGGTTGCCGCGTGCGCCGCGGGCACCGCCACGAACGTCGTCAGTAGCGTGGCGACACACCACGCCACCCATGTCGTCGAACGACGACCGATGGTGGACGCCATCGGCTGTGCCGAACCGCGGGCCCGATGCCCGACGTGAGCCGCCATGAAATGGTCCTCCTGCAGGTTATGAACCCGCAAAGAGTCCGCTATGCCAGATTCGCCCAGCTACCGGGAAACGGACGGTCGCTGCCCTCGAACTGGTCCACGCGCGCCGGCAAAGGCGACCGATGTCTGTCCGCCGTTCGGGGGGTCAGGATCTGAAGGAATCGCCTCGTGCGCCACAGGATCCTCGTCGAGACTCACCGGTCCCTCCCGTTATTGCCCACCGGCAACCAGTGGGCAATACCGCAGAGCGAAAGGCTCAACCGTACGGTCGTAGCGGTGCCGGGTCTGGAAGACCGGCGTTCTGCAAGATGGAAAGCGGCTCGACAAACCTGAAGCCGGCCTTGCCGGCGTCCGATAGGGGACGGTCAGCCGGCGGGGAGATGTGGGAAAGGGGCGCTGCTCATGCCGAGCCGCAGACGGGACGCGATCCGCCGTGGCATGTCGCTTGGTCTGCTCGTAGTTCTGCTGGCCGGCGCTGCCGGTGTCGGCTGGTGGATGACAAGCACCCGAGAGCAGATCCGCCGCGAGGTTACCGGTCTGGCCGAGACCATCCCCGCCGTCCAGAACATCATGACCGTCCCCCACGACCTCTTCCTCCTCCCCGACATGCGGGGGCTGGATCCCGCCGCCCGAGCAGCTGCCGACCAGCGCCTTGCGGAATTCGAGAACAGGGCATCGGTCTATCAGGCCTTCGAGGCGCTGGACGCCGCCGAATTGACCTTCGAGGAACGCGCGCTCCGGAAACCGCTGCGACTGGCCGTCGACGACTACTACGCCGCCAGCAGCAAGGCGGCCGAGTTCGACCGCCAGAACACCGGTACCGGCGGCCTGACGGCGCGTAACCCTTGGCAAAGCATTCGCCGGGACCACGGTGAACAGGTTCGCGAGCTGTCTGATCGGCTACTGGTCTCGCTCGAGGCTCGTAACGCCGCGCTGAACACCGATCTCAGGGTTGCCGGTGTCGTCGGCAGGGTGGCCTTCGCCGTGGCGGCCGTACTGACCGTGCTGACCGGTGTCCTGGTCGTCCGCTGGGTGCTGCGGCGCCGCTCGGCCGGCCGGGAAAAGCCACACCGGCCCTAATCCGCCAGGTCGGCGTCTTCCCACTCCACGCCACCGTCGACCAGCTCGTAGGTGCACCCCAGCAACGGCGTACGGTCCGCCAGCGCGGCACGCAGCTCGGAGTACAAGTCCGCCAGGCTCGACCAGGAATCGCCCTCGCCGCTCTCCGGGTCCCAGGTGAAGACCCGTCCCCGGTCCGGGCTGTCGCCATGGTCGACCAGCACGTAGGCGCCACCACGGTCGGCGGCGACGGGAACCCACCGGTCGCTCCACTCGTCGCGAGCGTATGCCGCGGCGCTCGCGTTGAGCCGCCGGGCATCAGCCGCGATGGACTCGGCACTGAGCATCCAGAACGTCGGCACCAGCTCGAAGCCTCCGGAGTCCTCCTCCGTGCCGTTGTGCCAGCGCAGGGCGGCGCCGACCTCGGGCACCAGCGGAAATCCGAGGGCTGCTTCGAGCGCACCGAGCTGGTCCGGCGTGGCCGGCGGATTCACCATCGCATGCGTACGCGGAGCATGGCGCGCCAGCCAGCCCTCGAGGTCCGAAAGCACCGCCACCACCGACATGACCTACCTCCTCAAACCGTCCGCGAGGACCCAGATCATGGCGAAACGGTCCCTACGCACGTGAGAATAAGGCCCTCACTCTCCCCTCACATGTCGTTCCCGCCGGTCCCCGGGTGAGGACCGTGGTGAACGCGGCCCGGACGCGGTCGCGCAACCAGATGTGTGCCGGGTCGGTGTCGTAGCGCTGGTGCCAACAGCAGACGATCGGCGGAGCCGGCAGCTTGACCGGCAGCGGCACGGCGACCAGGCCAAACGCCCGGATCAGCGGCTGCCAGGTCAACTCCGGGCCGAGGCGGCGGGCGCATACATCGCCCCCGAGTATCGGGCCACAGCGACCCTCCCGGGTACGCCACCTTTGCGTACATCGGGCCGGTATGGATCGTCGACCCGTGGAGGCTCGGAGGCAACTGGCAGATCAACCAGACCAAGATCTGAGTCGCGACGGCGGCGCCTGTGTTCCGCAAGGGCAGGCGTCGCCGGTGCCGCGGCAGGCGCTCGCACAGCAGCGATCCATTGGTGAGCACCTTCGTCCCCGATCGTGAGCGCTTTGGTCGCTGACGTCAATGGTGGCGACCTCGCCGGTCTCTTCGGTGAGCACCGACCAATCGGCACACCGTGAATTTGATGGCTCCAGAGCAACACCGGACGAGACCATCTGATCTAGGCCGGCGTCCTTCACGCGAGCGTCACGCAGGTCCGCTTCGCGGTGCCGGATTGACGGTCTGGCCGCCGCGCAGGGGCCGATTGCCCCCGGTCCGGGGCCTCCCTGCGGCAGGTCAGGCTTTCGCGCGGGCTTCGACGGCGTCGAGGATCAAGCCCAGGATGGTCTCGAACTGGTCGTCGTCGTCGGCCTGGGCCAGGTACGGGGCCACGGCGGCCAGGTCCGGATAGCGAGTGGGGGAGGCGGCCAGGTATTCCCGGCCCCAGGCCAGTCGGTCACCTTCGCGGGAGGTGTTCTCCAGCGCGGCGGTGGCCGCCTCGTAGGAGGAGACGGCGAGTGCCGCGTCGACCAGGGCCCGGTAGTAGCGGGCCGCGTCCCGGTCGTCGAAGCCGGCGACGCGCAGGGCCCGGATGACGGTGTCCGCGCCCTGGAAGGCGGCGGCCCGCCGGGAGACGCGGGTGGCGGTGAGCGCGGCGAGCGCCGGATGGGCGAGGCAGACGGATCGGATCCGGCGAGCCAGGGCCTCCAGGGTGGGCCGCCAGTGCGCGTCCGGGACGAAACCGTCCATGGCGCGTTCGATCAGCCGTTCGGCGAGGCCGAGCAGGATCTCGTCCTTGCTGGAGAAGTGACGGAGCACCGCGGTGTGGTTGGCACCGAGTTCGGTGCCGAGGCGACGCAGGGTGAGAGCGTCCGGCCCGTGTTCCTCGACGATGGCGAGCGCGGTGTCGAGGATCAGCGCCTGGTTGAGCGACGTGGACGGCGGGCGGCCGCGCCGGGCCTTGGCAGGGGCTTCCGCCGCGGGTTCCGTCATGTCGGACATCTTACGGAAGCGGAAGCGCTCCCAGGTTTCCCCTCGTCAGCGGCGTGAACATGAGTACTTCTCAGATACGGGCGTGGCCGTTACTATTTCCCCGCCATTACGAACCACTGGTGACAACGCCGGTTCGAAATAGTTCCGGAGCTGAGAAGGTCATGTCCGACATCGAGGACCCACCGACATTGCGCATCGGCGGGTGGATCCCGCCGTACGTTCCGCGCGAGCCCGCACGCGCCGCACTGCCCACCCCCGAGCCGTCCGAGACCCGCCTGGCTCGCCGCGGCCGGGAACGCGCCGCAGAGCGCCACCGCCTGCCGCACGTCGGGCTGCTGGCGTACGCCTCGGCCTGCGTGCTCGTCCTGCTGGCCTACGCCGCCGCCGTCCTGCTCGTGCTCCGCACCGACGCCGAGCGGACACCCGCCCCCGCTCGCTCCGCCCGTGGAATGGACGCCCCGTGACCTTCGACCCGTCCGAGATGCGCGAGATCGAATTCCGCCGGCCCCCGCTGGGCAAACGCGGCTACGCCGAGGACGAGGTGAACGCCTTCCTGCTGCGGGCGCACGAGGAGTTCGTCCGGCTGATCGAGGAGAACCGGGAGATGCGGCAACGGCTCTACCGGGATGACCTCACCGCCGAAATCGACCGGCTCAGCGCCGAGCAGGCAACCGCCGAACAACGCGCCGCCGGGATCCGCGCCGAACTCGACCGGCTGCGCGGCGAGACCGCACAGGAACCGGCGCTCATCAACGACCGGTTCGTCGCGATGGCCCGGCGCACCGGCGACGAGTACGTCCGCGACGCCCGGGAAGAGGCGGAGAAACTGCTGACCAATACCGTGGAACGCGCCGAGCGGCTGCTCAGCGAGGCGAGCCTGCGAGCCTCCACGATCGACAGCGATGCGCGCCACCGTCACGCCCGGGAGATCAACAGCCTGACCGGGCAGCGTGCCGCCGCGATCCGCGAGATCAACGAACTCGACGAGTATGCCCGCGCCTACCGCGACCGCCTCTCTCAGCTGATGACCGCCCGGCTGACCGAACTGCTCGAACCGTAGGGAGTGACGAGGTCGGAGCGCGGCGCGGCGCCCGGCGCTACCGGCGGCGGCGCCGGGTCCCGCCACGGCGATGACTGCCGCCGCCGGAGGCCGCCAGCCGCCCGAAGCCGGCCGCGATCAGCAGCGTCACCGCGCCCGCCCCGACGTATTTCCAGGACGCCGGGATGCCGGTCGGCCCGGGCGGGGTGGCCACCGGCGTCGCCGACCGTGCGCCCGGCTTGGGTTTCGGCTTCGGCTTGGCGGCGGGGGAGGCCTCCTTGCCGATCACCGAGCGGACCCAGCCGGCCACCGCGTCCACCCGCCCGGCCTGGTCGGCCCCGGTGTGCGGGCAGTCCGGCCCGTGGCTGACCACGCCGACCACGGTGGCCGTGCCGTCGTCGGCGACGGTGAAGTACGGCCCTCCGGAGTCGTGCTCGCACGGGCTGGTGGTCCGTTGCGGCTGCACCCCGGACATCCCGATCTCCAGCTTGCTGACCGAGGTCACCTGGAACACCCCGGTGCGCGGGCGGTCCGGCGTCTCGGTGGTCCCGGCCCGGAGCAACCCGTACCCGACCAGCCGCACGCTCGTCCCGACCTGCGGCGCGTCCCGGCTTAGCCGCAGCGGCGTCACGTCGGTGATCGGCACGTCGAGCTTGGCCAGCGCCACGTCCGCGGTCCCGCTCTGCCGCACCGCGATCACCCGGGCGGTCCGCTTGCTCCCGGCCACGGTCGCCACCGTCTTGCGGGCCACCGGCCGGGCGACCCGCCTGCCGTCGACGTCCCGGAAGCAGTGCGCGGCGGTCAGCACCCAGCGTGGCGCGACCAGGCCGCCGGAGCACGAGCTGTCCCGGGTCCCGCCGCCCTTCACCGGGATGTCGTAATCGGTCAGCTTCACCGCGAAGCCGTACCGGCCGTCGGGCACCGTCGCGCCGTTCGCGATCGCCTGTGCCGGCGGCGCCGAGCAGCTCAGCAGCAGCCACGTGACCACCGAGAGGAGAACGCCGAGACACCCCCGCATGCCGGCGCGCCCTATTCGAGCCCGTCGCGGGGGATCGGCTCGCCGACCCGGAAGCCGCGGAACGCCACCTCCAGCCCGGCCCGCTCCGGCGAGCAGCACATCAGCCCGACCTGGACGGTCTCCGGCAGGTCCAGGCGCCCGAGCCGGACCAGCTCCCAGCCGCCGGCGCCGTCGCCGCGGTGCACGCAGACCGCGTCGCCGAACCGGGTGAGCCGCAGTGTCATGGTCCCGTCGTGGCCGGGCAGCGGCAGCACCGACAGGTCGGACTCGTCACGGGTCAGCACGGTGCTCAGCTGCACCGCCCCGGAGGTCACCTCGAGCCCGGTCTTGAGCCAGGTCCGCGCGTCGGCGCGGAGCATCAGCCCGGCCTGGTCGAAGCGCGCCGAGTGGCCGGCCGCCACGGTCACCTCGGCGGTGAAGTCGCCGCTGACCGGCCGGTGGTAGAAGTGACCGTTGTCGGTCACATAGCCGTAGAACGTCTTCCGCCAGAAGTCCGTTTCGAGCCCGGTCACCACCCGGACCTCGCCGTCCTGATCGGACCACTGCGGCGGCTCGTTGAGCCAGGACATCCCCGTCGGCATGACGCCACTCTATGCGTGATCATGGCGAGCCGGGGGTCACCAGCCCTGACTCATAGGCGACCATCACCGCCTGGGCGCGGTCACGCAGGCCCAGCTTGGCGAAGAGATTGCCGACATGGGTCTTCACCGTGTGCTCGCTCAGGTGGTGGTGCGCGGCGATCTCCGCGTTGGACAGTCCGCCGGCGATCAGCCGCAGCACGTCGGTCTCCCGCGCGGTCAGCCCGGTCACCGCCGCGGCCAGGGCCGGATCGGGGCGGCCCCGCCGGTGCAGCTCGCCGAGCACCCGGGCGGTCACCGCCGGAGCGAGCAGCGCCTCGCCGCCGGCCACCACCCGGACGGCCCGGACCAGCTCGGCCCGCGGCACGTCCTTGAGCAGGAAGCCGCTGGCCCCGGCGCGCAGCACCGCGTACAGGTACTCGTCGGTGTCGAACATGGTCAGCGCCAGCACCCGGCTGACGGTCCGCTCGCACACCTGGCGGGTCGCCGCGACGCCGTCCAGGATCGGCATCCGCATGTCCATCAGCACCACGTCCGGCGCGTGCTCGACCGCGGCCCGGACCGCCGCCGCCCCGTCCGCGGCCTCGGCCACCACCTCGATGTCCGGCTCGGCGCCCAGGATGGTGGCGAACCCGGCCCGGAACAGGTCCTGGTCGTCGGCGAGCACCACGCGCAGCATCACGCCCCCGCCGCCGGGAGGGTCGCGGCGACCGGGAGAGGCCCGGCCGGCAGGGTCGCCGACACCGCGAAGCCGCCGTCGACCGCCCCGGCGCGCAGCGAGCCGCCGCACGCCTGGGCGCGCTCCCGCATCCCGACGATCCCGTAGCCGGGCGGGCCGACCGCAGCCGGCCCGCACCCGTCGTCGGTGATCGACACGGTCAGCGACGAGGCGAGATAGTCCAGCGCGACCCGGACGGTGCCGGCCCGGGCGTGCCGCAGCACGTTGGTCAGCGCCTCCTGGACGATCCGGTAGGCGGCCACCCCGACGTCGGCGGGCGGCGTGAACGGCGTGCCGGCCACGGTCAGCTCGGCCGCCAGGCCGGTGGCGCGCACCCGGTCCAGCAGGGCCGGCAGCTGCGCCAGGCCGGGCTGGTCGAGCGGCCGGTCGGCGGGTTCGCGCAGGCCGGCGACCGCCCGCCGGAGCTGCCCGACCGCGTCGCGGCCGGTGGCCGCGATCGCCGCGAAGGCCGCGTCGGCCCGATCCGGGTCCGTGCGGACGACCAACGGCCCCGCCTCGGCCTGCACCACGATCACCCCCAGCGCGTGCGTCACGATGTCGTGCAGGTCCCGCGCGATCCGGGTCCGTTCGCGCAGCACGGCCGCCGCCCGTTCCCCGGCCAGCCGCAGCTCCCGTTCGGCCAGCGCCGACTCCCGGTCCCGGCGGGCCCGGACGCTGGTGCCCAGTGCGTACGCGAAGATGAAAGCGACCGCGAGATAGCGCAGCACCTCGACGTCGGGCTTGGGGAAGAGCACCGACACCAGCAGCCCGGCCGCGGTGACCGCGATGCCGAGCAGGCGCAGCCGCAGCGAGGCGCGCGCCGCGAAGGTGTAGAGGCAGACCAGCGGCCCGACCGGCAGCAGCGGCGGCGCGCCGAGCGAGGCCGAGAGCGTGGTCGCCACTCCGACGGTCAGGCTGACCGGGACCAGGGCCCGCTCCCGCCAGAGCACCGGCACCGACGAGGCCAGCGCGAGCGGCAGCACCCACCCCGCGTCCGGCCCGCCGGCCAGGGCGGGCAGCACGGTCGCGACGACCGCGGCCAGGGTGACGGCGAGATTGACGGACCGCTTCACGCGGGCAGTATCGACCGTGGTCCGGGTCCGCCGCCTCCCTCCACGGGACCAGATCGGATTCCTTCGGTACGGCGATCCGCCGTCCCGCCCCGCCCCGCAGGCTCGGTCCCATGTCGACGATCGTTGCCGCCGCACTCAGCGGCCTGCTCTGGCTCGCCGGGTCCGGCCTGCACCCGGTCCCCGCGCTGACCTGGCTCGCCCCGCTGCCACTCCTGCTGCTCGCCGTACCGAGAAAGGCTCTGACCGCGACCCTGGTCGCCTGGCCGATCGGGCAGCTGGGGCTGGCCGGATACTTCATCCGCACACTCCAGATCCCGCTGCCGGTGGTGATCGCGTTCGTGCTCTACGGCACCGCGCTGGCCGCCGGGACCGTCGTCCTCGCCGTCACGCTGCTGCGGCGCGGCCGGACCGGGACCGCCGTCCTCGCCGCCCCGGCCCTGTGGGTCCTCGGCGAATACCTCGTGACGCTGGCGCTGCCGAACGGGGCGTGGTGGAGTCTCGCCTACACCCAGGCCGACGTCCGCCCGGTCGTCCAGCTGACCGCGCTCACCGGCGTGTGGGGCGTCAGTTACCTGCTGGTCGCCGTCCCGATCGGGCTGGCCGCCCTGCGCACCCGGCCGAAGCCGGCGCTCGCCTGCCTGCTGGCGCTGGCCGTCACGGCCGGCGGCTGGGCCACCTGGTCGCTGACCCGGGTGCCGGACGCGGCCGCGGAGCTGCGGGTCGGGCTGGTCGCGCTGGAACAGCCGGAGGACGGGATGCCGCTCGGCGAGGCGGCCGGGCGGGAGCTGCTGGCCCGCTACGTCGCGCGGGTGGAGTCGCTGGCCGAGCGCGGCGCCAGGATCGTCGTGCTGCCGGAGAAGGTGTTCGGGGTGGACTCGCCGGCGGCGCTGGCCGAGGCGTTCCGGCCGGTCACCGCGCGGGGCGTCCAGGTGGTGGCCGGGGCGGTGCAGGGGCAGCGGAACGTGGCGTTCGTGCTGGGCGGGACGGTCCGGACGTACACCAAACAGCATGTGATCAAGGGCCTGGAGGACTGGATCACGCCGGGTGACCGGGACCTGATCGTCGACGGGCGGTACGGGGTGGCGATCTGCAAGGACCTCGACTTCCCCGAGCTGGTCCGGGGCTACCGCGCGCGGGGCGCCACGATGATGCTGGTGCCGGCGCTCGACTTCACCGGGGACGGGTGGCTGCACAGCCGGATGGCGGTGGTGCGCGGCGTGGAGAGCGGGACGACCGTGGTGCGGGCCGCGGGCTTCGGGCGGCTGACGGTCAGCGACCCGACCGGCCGGGTGCTCGGCGAGGCCACGGCCGGCGACGCGGACCTGCTGGTCACGGTGACGCCGTCGGCTCGGGGGACGGTCTATGGCCGTACCGGGAACTGGTTCGTGCTCCTGTCCGTGCTGCTGCTCGTGACGGCGGTGGTGCGGGCGGCGTACCGGAAACCGGCGATCGCGGCCACCGCGGACCGGTGAGTTCCGGGCGGCCCGTGGGTCTGTATCCCGGGAGGTGATGTGCCGATGGGATTCGCTGAGGTGGCCGCGCCGTTGCGGCCGGAGATCCTCGCGCACTGCTACCGGATGCTGGGGTCGGCGGCCGACGCCGAGGACGCCGTGCAGGACGCGTTCCTGCGGGCCTGGCGCGGCTTCGACCGGTTCGAGGGACGGTCGTCGCCGCGCACCTGGCTCCACCAGATCGCCACGAACGTCTGCCTGCGCCTGCTCGACCAGCGCGGCCGTCGCGCGCTGCCGGCCGGCCTCGGCGGTCCGGAGACCGACTGGCAGGCGCCCGCCCGGCCGGCGCCCCCGGGAACGCGCTGGCTGGGACCGCTGCCGGTGGACCCGGCCGAGGAAGCCGGCGCCCGGCAGCGGATCCGGCTGGCGTTCGTCGCCGCGCTCCAGCACCTGCCGGCCCGGCAGCGGGCCGTCCTGATCCTGCGCGATGTCGCCGAGCTGTCCGCCGACGAGGTCGCCGCCGCCCTCGGCACCAGCCCCACCGCGGTCAACAGCGCCCTGCTGCGCGCCCGCGACCGGATGCGGCGGCACGCCCCCGACCCCGAGTCGATGAGCGAGCCGGACAGCCCGCAACTGCGCCAACAACTGCTCCGGTACGTCGACGCGTTCGCCCGTGCCGACGTCGGCGCGCTCGCCGCGGTGCTCCGCGAGGACGTCACCCTGGAGATGCCGCCGCACCGCACGTGGTTCGCCGGCCGCGAGCCGGTCGTCGGTTTCCTCGGGACCCGGGTGCTGCGCGAGCCCGGCCGGTTCACCATGCTGCCGGTGTCCCCGCCGGCGAACGGCCAGCCGACGATCGCCATGTACGCCGGCGCGGAGGCGCACGCGCTGCACGTGCTCGACGTGGACCCGAGCGGGATCCGGCACGTCCACATCTTCCTGCAACCGGAATTGTTCCCGATCTTCGGACAGCCGGTGAACGCGGCGGCCGCCCGGGATCTACCCGGGTATGACAGCGATGACAGGTAAGTCGGTGGTGGTGGTCGGTGGCAGTCGCGGTTTCGGGCTCGGCGTCGTGCGGGCGGCCCGCGCGGCCGGGGCGCGGGTCACCACGGTCGCCCGGACCAGCGGGCTGGCCGGGGACGCGACCGACGAGGCGTTCGCCGACCAGGTGCTCGCCGGGACCCGGCCGGAGCTTCTGGTGGTGACGGCCGGGGCGGTTCCGGAGATGCGGCCGCTGAGCGGGCACACGTGGGAGTCGTTCTCGGTCGGCTGGCACCAGGACGTGCGGATCGCGTTCGGTTGGTTGCGGGCGGCGTTGCGGTTGCCGCTGCCGGCGGGGGCGCGGGTGGTGGTGTTCGGCAGCGCGGCGGAACTGCGGGGGTCGCCGCTGAGCGGGGGATATGCCGGGGCCAAGGCGACCGTGCGGATGATCACCGGCTATGCGGCGGCGGAGGGGCGGGACCTCGGTATCGGGATGACCGCGGTGCTGCCGGGGCTGACGCCGGGGACCGGGGTGGGGGAGACGGCGATCAGGGCCTATGCGGAGGCGTCGGGTGTCTCCCGGGACGAGTTCGCCGGGCGGCTGACCGCGACCGCGGATTCGGTGGGCGCGGCGGTGCTCGGGTTGCCGGCCAGCGGGTTGGCGGACGCCTATCTGATCGGGGCCGACGGGTTGCGGCCTCTCTCGGGATGAGCTGGTCTCAAGGTGGGCTGGGGGTCGTGCTGCGGCGGGCCTTCATCGTGGGGAGGCGCTGCGGCGGAAGGCGGCGCGGTAGGTCTGCGGGCTGGCGCCGACGACGCGTTTGAAGCGGTCGCGGAAGGCGGTGGGTGATCCGAAACCGACACGACCGGCGATCTGCTCGACCGGCTCGTCGGACGCTTCGAGGAGGTGCTGGGCACGGCGGATCCGGGCCCGGAGCAGCCACTGCAGCGGCGTGGTGCCGGTCTGCTCGCGGAACCGCCGGTTCAGCGTCCGGATGCTCATCCCGCCCCGGGCCGCGATGTCACCGAGCGTGAGGTCGACGTCGGTGTTCTCCTGCATCCACCGGAGCAGGGGTTCCAGCGTCGACCCGCGCGGCGTGGGCGGCTGCTCCGGCACGATGAACTGCGCCTGGCCGCCCTCCCGCTCGAGCGGCATCACCGACAGCCGGGCCGCGTCCGCCGCCACCGCCGAACCATGGTCCCGCCTGATCAGATGCAGACACAGATCCAGCCCGGCCGCGGCGCCCGCCGACGTCAGGAACTGCCCGTTGTCCACGTAGAGCACTCCGGGATCCACCTCGACCCGCGGATACCTCGCCGCCAGCGCCGATGCCGCCAACCAGTGGGTCGTAGCGCGCAGCCCGTCGAGCAGACCCGTCTCGGCCAGGATGAACGCGCCGACGCAGATCGACGCGAGCCGAGTCCCGTCCGCCGCCGCCTTGCGGAGGAGGGTCAACACCCCTTCCGGTACGACCACCGCCCCGTCCGCACACCCCGGCAGCATGATGGTGTCCGCGTCGAGCAGGGTCTCCAGACCCCAGGGCGCGTCGAGGGTGAACGCGCCGGCCCGCACCGTCCCGGCCGCCGAGTAGACCCGTACCTCGTACGGCGTGCTGCCGTCCGCCAGCCGCACCCGGCCGAACACCTCCAGCGGCGTGGCCAGGTCGAACGGAATCACCCCGTCGAGCGCGAGCACCGCAACGATGTGCATGCCGCCACCCTACGTCCCGGCTGGCCAGAACCTGTCGGAGGGTGGCAATCCAGCCAGTTCCCCGCGTGCGCCACGCTCACTACCGTCCATGGTCGTGACAAAGCTCCTGCTCAGCCTGCACGTCGTGGCCGCGATTCTGGCCATCGGCCCGGTCGCCGTGGCCGCCAGCATGTTCCCCGCCGCCGCCCGGCGCCCCGACCACGCCGCCCTCCCGCTGCTGCACCGGATCTGCCGCGTCTACGCCCTGCTCGGGGTGACCGTCCCGGTCTTCGGCCTGGCCACCGCCAGCAGCCTCGGCGTCCTCGGCGACCCGTGGCTGCTCACCTCGATCGCCCTGACCGCGCTCGCCGCCGCGCTGCTCGCCCTGCTGATCCTTCCCGGACAGCGGCGCTTCCTCGCCGGTGACTCCCCGAACCCGGCCCGGCTCGGCATGCTCACCGGCGTCTTCAACCTGCTCTGGGCAGCGGTGGTGGTCCTGATGATCGTCCGCCCCGGCTCCACGACGGGCGCCTGACCATGCCCCTACCGGACCCCGCCGTCCGCCCGTCCCGGCGGCCGCTGGAGATCGCGGCCCTGATCGAGCTGGCCTCCCTGGCGGTCCTGCTGCTCAACCTGGTCACCGCGCATCTGAAGCCGATCACCTCACTGGGCGGCCCGATCCACGGCTGCGCCTACCTGTTCGTGGTGATCCTGACCGCCACCAACACCGCTGCTCGGACCGCCCGACTCCTGGCTCTGGTGCCGGGCATCGGCGGCCTGCTGGCCCTCCGGCACGACAGCGTGGACAGGGGCCGGGCGGGCGCGGACCGGGCAGGCGGAAATTGAGCATGCGGGGGACCGGGCGGGCGCGGACTGAGTGGGCGGGCGGTTGTGTGCGTACCGGAAAGCGGCGGCCCGGCGCTGGGACGGACCGTGAGTGAGAGGGCCGGCCCTCCGGGAGGCCGGAGGGCCGGCCGTGCGTCAGGGTGTCAGGCCGGCGAGCGAACCCGGACGGAGAGCGGACCCCAAGGACACCGCGTTCCAGTCCGCGGTGATCGGGGTGATGGAGACCCGGTCGGCGAGCAGGGCGTGCAGGTCGGTGCCCGGTGGGGCGGAGGCGGCGTCGATGCCGACCGTCACCTTCCACTGGCCGGCGCCGTCCGGGGTGTAGGCCGGGCGGAAGATCGGCTGGTGGCTCTGGCGGGTCAGTTCGACGCCTCGGGCCGGGCGGGAGCCGTCGCCGACCAGCGGATAGTTGACGTTGAGGCCGAGGCCGGTGGGGAGCAGCGGGCCGCGGCCGGCCCGGGCGCGCAGCTGGGTGACGAGCCGGACGGTGAAGGCGGCGGCCAGCGGCATGGCGCGCAGGGTCGGCTGCGGGTCGCCGGTCAGGTCCAGGTCGGTGGAGACGGCGATGGCCGGGATGCCGTAGTCGAGCGCGGTGATCGCGGCGCCGACGGTGCCGGAGTGGTTGGCCACGGCGGCGACGTTCGGGCCGAAGTTGGCGCCGGAGACGACCAGGTCCGGCGGGCTGGCGGCGAAGACCTGGTGCAGGCCGAAGAGGACCGCCTCGCCCGGGGTGCCGTCGACGGCCCAGACCTTCGGTTCGGCCTGCCGGGCGCGGACCTCCGGGCCGTAGCCCTGCTTGGTGCCGACGCCGCTGTTGTTCACCGCCGGGGCGACGATGGTGACGTCATGTCCGGCTTCGGTGAGGGCGGCGGCCACCGCCCGGATGCCCGGGGCGGTGTACCCGTCGTCGTCGGTGACCAAGATCCGTAGCGGGGCGGGCCGGGCGGAAGGAGGCGAGGCCGGAGAAAGCTGAGCCACCGATCCGGCCGGCGGAAGCGGGGCCGGAGCCGGCCCGGCGGCCCGAGCGGGCGTGCCACCGACCGCGGTCAGCGCGACGGCTATGGCGAGCGCGAGGGTCCGCATCACAGCCACCCCCGCATCGAGTCGAAGAACCCGTCCAGATCGTCCCGGTGGATGGTGTGCCCGGCCCCCGGCACCACCCGCACGACCAGCCCGTCCCGCCGCATCTCCTCGATCTTCTCCGGCACGTTGCCGAAGCTCAGCTCGGCCACCTGCACCAGCGACGGCACCCGCGGCGACACCGGCGCCCGCAGCGCGGTGACCGCCCCGACCGCGTCCACCGTCGTCTCGTCCCAGTCGGCCAGGGTGGCCAGCTCGACGTCGATGTCGGCCTCGTCCCACTTCGGGTTCAGCGCCGCGACCTGGTCCCGGGTCGCCGTCTTGAACTGCTTGAACATCGCGGCGTCGACCTCCGCCCCGGCCAGCCACGCCGGATCGCTGTAGACGATCCGGTCGCAGTCCAGCCGGTCGGCCGCGAGGCTGAGCGCCACCGCACCCAGCGAGTGCCCGACGGCCAGGTCGAGGTGACCGGGGACGGTCGTGACCAGGTCGTCGGCCCACTCCCGCGGGCTGTACGACCCGCGCCCGCTGCTCCCGTGCCCGCGCAGGTCGACCGCGGTCACCGTGTAGCCGAGCCGGGCGAGCCGCGGCCCGGCCCGGTGCCAGGTGCGCGAGTCGGACATGATGCCGTGCACCAGGAGCGCGGTCTTCCCGCCGTCCCCCCAGGTACGTGTGTTGAGCTGCATGAAGGTTCTCCTATCGGACGCTGCGGACGGGGATGACGGCGAGCGCGCCCAGCACCGAGAGTGCACCGCCGATCAGGAAGAGCGAGCCGTAACCGGCCGTCGTGACGATCACCGAGGCGACGAAGGGCGCGATGATCTGCGGGCCGGCGTTGGCGACGTTCAGCACGCCGAGGTCGCGGGCGGCGTCCTCGGCGCGGGGCAGGACCAGGGTGACCAGCGCCGTGTCGACCGCCATGAAGCAGCCGAAGGCGAGCCCGTTCAGCCCGCCGAACAGCAGCATGCCGGTCCAGGTGGGGCTGACCAGCGGGATCAGCATGACCAGGCCGGCCAGCCCGGCGGAGATCCCGATGAAGATCTTGCGACGGCCGAGCCGGTCGGAGAGCACCCCGCCGGCCACCGTGGCGAGTGCCATGGCGCCCATCGAGATCGGGGTGAGCACCGCGACCGCGGCGGCCGGGCTGAGGCCGGCCGGCAGCCGGATGTGGTCGGTGAGCAGGTAGAGCTGGTACGCGCTCACCGTGAAGTAGCCGAGCACCAGCAGCGCCCGCCCGATGAACGCCCACCGGAAGTCGTGGTGGGCCAGGCAGGACAGGAAGACCCGGACCTGCTCGCCGAGGCCGGGGTGACGGCCCTCGACCGGGGCGGGCCGCTCCGGGGCCAGCCGGGTGAAGACCAGTGCCGCGCCCGCGACGATCACACCGAGGATCAAGTATCCGGTGCTCGGCGTGCCGACCGTGGCCGAGGCGACGGCGACCCCGAGCGTGCCGCCGATCGGCACGCCGAGCCCGACCACGGCGGAGGCGGCGCCGCGGCGGCTGGCCGGCACCCGGTCCGGGACCACCGCGGTGAGCGCGGCCTGGTAGACGTTCATCGCGGCCTGGCCCAGGCACCAGCCGACGGCGACCAGCAGCACGGTGCCGGCGTGCCCGAGCAGGGCGAAGACGCCCAGCGCGGCCAGGCCGCCGCCGAGGATCCAGGGGTTGCGCCGGCCGGTGCGGTCGGAGAGCGCCCCGGCGATCGGGTTGACGAGTGTGGCGAAGACGGCGCTGACCCCGGCGACCAGGCCGAGGCTGGTCACCTTGTGCGCCGGGTCGATGGCCGCCACCTGAGCGGGCACCAGCACGCCGCCGATGCCCAGGTAGACGGTGTACATGGCGACGTTGCCGAGCAGCAGCAGCGGAAGCAGGCCGCGCCCGGTGACGGTTGCGGTGAGATTCATGGAAAAGACCACCCATCGTGGTTACACGTGTAACGTTACTCGTGTAACGGCGATGGTCGCATGACGGCACCCGCGAGCGCCAGAGGTGATTCGGCGTGACACGATGTCGGACGATGTCCGGACGCCCCGATCCCGCCCGCGCCACCAGCGCCGACGTCGCGCGCCTGGCCGGGGTCTCGCGCGCCACCGTGTCGTTCGTCCTCAACGACACCGAGCCCGGCCGGGTCAGCGACGCCACCCGGGCCCGGGTCCGCGCCGCCGCCGAGCAGCTGGGCTATGTCAGCAACGCCGCGGCCCGCGCCCTGCGCGCCGGCCGCAGCAACCTGGTGCTGATGCCGGCCACCCAGGCGGCGATCGGCCGGCTGGTCAGCGACTGGCTCGACGACCTGCAGCAAGCCCTGCACGAGTACGGCTACACGCTGGTCCTGCACGGCGGCCGGGGCGCCGGCCCGGTCGAGGTGGCCCGGGCCTGGGCGGAGATGCGGCCGGCCGCGGTGCTGGCGCCGGTCCCCGGCCTCACCCCGGCCGCCGTCGAGCTGCTGCACACGGCCGGGGTGCGGGCGGTGATCGCGACCGGCGGCGAGCCGGTCCCCGGCGCGCACACGCTGATCTTCCGGCAGGAGGAGCTGGGCCGGCTGGCCGCCGCGCACCTGATCGAGCGCGGCCGGCGCCGGCTGGCCGTCCTGATGCCCGGCGAGCGCGGCCTGGACGCGTTCGCCGCCGAGCGGCTGGCCGGGGTGCGGCTCGCCGCCGAGGGGCAGGGCGTCGAGGTCACCCCGGTGCCGCTGCGCTACGACTGGGACGACGCGCTCGCCCTGGCCCGCTCCTGGCCCGGCTTCGACGGCGTCTTCGGCTACAACGACGACTACGCGCTGCTGCTGGTCCGGGCCCTGCAGGAGGTCGGCCTCGAGGTGCCCGGCGCGGTGGCCGTGGCCGGCGCCGACGACCTGCTGCCGGGCCGGATCGCGCGGCCCGCCCTCACCTCGGTGCGGATCGATCTGAGCGGCGCCGGCGAGCTGGCCGCGCTGGTGCACCGGCTGATCGAGGAGCCGGCCGAGGCCGGCGTGGTGGACACCGTCCGGATGCAGCTGATCGTCCGCGACTCCACCTGACGGTCCAGCGGGGTCACCGGCTCGGGCTGACCATGGTTCCTGGGCCAGCCCGGCGCGGCCGGCCGCGCCGGATCGCGGTGCACGGCCCGCTGGAGGCCAACCCCAGCGACGAGCCGCGCGGCGGCCGGCGCCACCCGCTGCGGCTCGACGCGCCACCCGGCAGCGTCGCCCAGCACGTGCTCGGCCTGGTGGGTCTGCCGCACACCACGAGTGATCCGGACGCCGATCCGGCGGGTGACCTGCCGAAATGCCTGGCGAGGTGAATAATTCGGGCACACGACACGGAAGATCAGGAGCGACGGTGAACCGATCCGATGCCACCGCGCCGGCGCACGACCTGGCCTGGCGGGTGGCCGCCGAGACGGCCGGGCCGGTGCGGCTGGCCGTGACCGGCGAGCTCGACCGGGAGGAGACCGGCCGGTTCCACGACGCGATCGCCACCATCCTGGCCGAGCACCCGGGCCGGCCGATCGCGATCGACGCGCGCGGCCTGCGGTTCCTCGACGCGGCCGGGATCCGGACGCTGCTCACCTGTCACGAGCGGGCCGCCCGGGCCGGCTGCCCGCTGACGATCAGCCACGCCAGCCGGATCGTGCACGATCTGCTATGGATCACCCGGCTGCTGGAGACCTTCGGCGATCCGCGGATTAGTGATGATCTTCTTGGGTAATTCCTCCGGGCATGGGACTCAGTGATCAGGAAATCATCAGCTCCGACCCGGACGGCCTGAACGGCGAAGGTCCGGCTGACGGCGGCGCCAACCCGACCGGCCACGACGGCGGCGCGGACGGCGGCGCGGGTAACGAGGGTCCGGCCGACGGCGGCGCGAACCCGAACGCGGTGGACGGCGGCGCCGACGGTGGCGCCTCCGGTGAGGGACCGGCCGACGGCGGGGCGAACCCGGGCGGCCACGACGGCGGCGCCGACGGCCCGGCGGCCTGATGACCGCGCTCGCCCAGGTGGTCGCGGTCGGCCGGGATGAGTTCGCGGCCACCTACTGGGGGCGGGCGCCCCTGCTGTCCCGGGCCGCCGACCTCGGCGGCCCGGCCGGCTTCACCGGTCTGCTCTCCTCGGCCGCGGTCGACGAGCTGCTGAGCCGGCGCGGGCTGCGCACCCCGTTCCTGCGGGTCGCCAAGCAGGGCAAGGTGCTGCCCCACCAGCGCTACACCGGAGGTGGCGGGGCCGGCGCCGAGATCGCCGACCAGGTCCACGACGAGCAGGTGATGCGCCTCTTCGCGGACGGCGCCACCCTGGTCCTGCAAGGGTTGCACCGGCTCTGGCCGCCGATCGTCGGCCTGGCCGACCGGCTGGGCGCCGAACTGTGCCGCCCGCTGCAGGTCAACGCGTATCTGACACCCCCGGACAGCCAGGGCTTCGCCACCCACTACGACACCCACGACGTCTTCGTGCTGCAGGCCGAGGGGGAGAAGCGCTGGTGCGTGCACCCGCCGGTGCTCCCCGATCCGCTGGAGGAGCAGCCGTGGGGCGGGCGCGCCGACGAGGTGGCCGCCACCGCCGAGGGCGAACCGGCCCTGGACGTGGTGCTGCGCCCCGGCGACGCGCTCTACCTGCCACGCGGGTGGCTGCACTCGGCCCGCGCGCAGGGCTCCCGCTCGCTGCACCTGACCGTCGGGATCCGCGGGCTGACCCGGTACGCCCTGGTCGAGGAGCTGCTCACGGCGGCGGCCGGCGACGCCCGGCTGCGGGCGAGCCTGCCGTACGGAAAAGATCTCACCGACCCGGAGACCGTCGCCGCCGAGCTCACCGCGACCATCGACGCGCTCCGCTCCTGGCTGACCACCGCGGACCCGGCGGCGATCGCCGGACGTCTCCGCGAACGGACCTGGCCACAGGCGCGCCCGGCGCCGCTCAGCCCGCTCGCCCAGCTCGACTTCGCCGCGGCCCTCACCCCGCACCACGAGATCAGGCTGCGGCCCGGGCTGCGCTGGACCCTGGAACGCTCCGGCGACCAGGTGGTCCTGCGGCTCAACGGGCGGAGTCTGCGGCTTCCGGACTCCTGCGAGGCGGCGCTGCGCCTGGCCCTCGACGGGCGGGTGCACCGGGTCGGCGAGCTGCCGCTGCCGGACGACGCGGACCGCCTGGTGCTGGCCCGCCGCCTGCTCAAGGAAGGGGTGGCCGTCCCAGGTGACTGAGGGCGGCCAGGAACGCGTCCAGCTCCGGCCCGTCCGGCACCGGGAACCGCAGCCGCGCCGCCGCCACCTGCACGGTCACCAGGCAGATGCCCCGGCGGCGCGGGAACGGGCGCACCTCGGCCCCGCTGATCCGCGGCCGGGGCAGCACCGTCACCACCACCGAGTAGTCGTCGCCGCCCCGCCCGAACCAGTCCCGCCGATGCAGGATCAGGATCTCCCGGCCGTCGCTCAGCGTGATCGACGATCGGAGCCCGGGACGCCGCGCGGTCGCGCTGACCAGCCGCATCTCCGGCTCCCGGGCCAGCACCCGGTGGTAGGCGGTGACCAGCCCGGTCTCCACCCCGCCCAGGTAGGGCACCGGCTGGCCGGCCGGTGGCAGCGGCTCCGGGGCGAACGGCAGATAGCTGCCGCGCAGCAGACCGGCCAGCCGCTGGATCGGCGCCCGTGACGCTCCGTTGTACGGGATGACGACCGCGGCGCCGTCCGCGGTGTGCAGGCCGAGCCGGCCGTCGAGCAGGCAGACGCTGTCCTCGATCGCCACGATGTGATCGAACGGCAGCCGCACCGCGTCGTAACCGCCGTCCCGCCGGCCGAGCACCGCGAGGGTCTCCTCCTCGACCGCGATCAGATGGTCGTAGAGATCCATCTCCGGCCGGGCGTTGCGCCGGTCGATGCTCCGCGGCACCTTCAGCACCAGCCGGCAGCCCGCCGGCTCGATCCCCGCGCCGCGGAACAGCCGCGGCACCTCATCCGGCCCGCGCACCTCCCGGATCCACGGCCCGAAGTCGTCCCACTCGGCGCTGTCCATGCCTCATTCTGCGACCACCACGATCAAGATCCGATTTCGGTACGCCGGAAGCGGGCTGTTCAACCCGGTGGTACACGCCGGCGTCGGTGCGCAGGCTTCTCGCGCGGTCGGGGCGTGCCGCTTCTGACACGTGCTGTGCGACGCCGTCCTCGCCTGGCCGCTTCGCGACACCGCCGTTGGCCCGGTCACGGGTGTGCCGCTCCGGTACCCCGGCTCAGCGGCCGGCCGGGCGCAGCCGCGGGCTCGCCGTGCCCACGCCCCCGGCGATCGCCCGCCGGGTCGCCAGCACCGTGAGCCGCGCGTCGTGCCGTGGCCGCCAGCCCAGCACGGCCTCGGCCCGGGAACAGTCCAGCAGGGGAGTGTCCAGCAGCAGGTCGGCCCAGGACGCGTCGAGCGGTTGCAGCCCCAGCGCCCACGCGGCGCCGAGCAGCCCACGCACCACCGGGCGCGGCGCCGGCAGGTGCCGCCCACCGAGCAGCCGGGCCAGCACCCGGGCGGTCAGCACCGGCGGGTCCGCCACGTTGAACGGACCCGCCGCCCGGGCCAGCACCGCCCGCGTCACCAGGTCGGCGACGTCCGGGGCCGCCGCGACCTGCATGGTCGCCCCGGCCGGCAGCGGCAGCACCAGCGCCCGCGCGCCGACCGGCCGGGCCAGCGGCGCCACCCGGCCCAGCGCCAGCCGGGCCAGGTCACCGGCGGCCGCCGGCTGCAGCACCGCGGGCGGCCGGATCCGGGCGATCCGCAGGCCCGGCCGCTCCGCCTCGACCCGGTCCAGCAGGTCCTCCACGGCCACCTTGTCCCGGCTGTAGGCGGACCGTTCGCAGCCCCGCCGCGGCCAGCTCTCCGGGACCACGACGTCCCCGGTCCGCGGCGAGTAGACCGCCGCCGAGGAGAGGTGGACCAGTTGCGGCACCCCGGCCTGGATCGCGGCGGCCAGCACGGCCGTGGAGCCCACCCGGTTGGTGCGCGCCTGCGCCCGCCGGTCGTGGCCGCCGACGATGTGCCAGGCCAGGTGCACCACGGCGGCGGCGCCCCGGAAGATCGCGGCCAGCTGAGCGGCGGCGCCCGAACCGGCCACGTCCAGCCGGTGCCAGGCGACCCGGTCGTAGGGCGGCCCGGCGTCGACCGGCGGCACCCGGCGGGCGATCCCGGCGATCTCGCTGACCTCGTCGTGGGCGGCGAGCCGGTCCAGCAGGGCGGTGCCGATGTTGCCGCTCGCCCCGGTCACCACGATCCGCATGCCGTCACCTACCGGGCGCGGTTCGCGCGCCGACGTGCGGCGGACGGGGAGCGACGCGGTCCGGGAGCCGCCGCCGGGCCTCGGCCGCACCGGCGGTGGCCAGAGCGGCGCCGATCGCCGCGTCGAGCAGGGCGGCGGGCCGATGGCGCGGGGACGTCGCGGCGTACCAGAGGTCGGTCGTCGCGTGCAGGACGTCCACGGCCGCGCCGCCCCCGGCGACGGCCCGGCTCGGCCAGGCGGTGAGGACGGCCGCCTGGACGAGGTGCCGGGCGCCGAGCGCCCGCGCGAGCCCGGTCAGCAGCGGACCGGGCGCCGGCCGCCCACCGATCCGCAGCACGAACTCCGGGGCGAGCAGCAGGACGCAGCCCCATCCGGCGCGGGCCGCGGTGGCGACGTATGACGAGTTCGGCATGGTTCTTCCCGTTTACCACGCCTCGGCAAGCGCAAACCGCTCCTCCGTTTAGCCCGGGCCTCCTGAGGTATGCGGGGACCCATGGGTCGTACACAGAAAACTCTTTTGATCGTTGGGCCGCTCGCGGCCGGCGCCGCGGCGGTGGCCGTGGCCCGCCGGCGAGGCGCGTCCACGCCCGTGCCGCGCCGCCGGCACGTGGTGACCGTCTACAAGCCACTGGCCGAGTTGGAGGCGACGCAGCTGCCCGGCTCGCTGCGGGAGATCGCGGACCGGGTGGAGATCGGCCTGGCCGCCGCGCCCGGGGGCCGGGGCACCGAGATCTCGGTGCGGGTGCCGGACGGCTCGCCGGTCAGCGACGGCGAGGTGCGCCGCGCGCTGCGCGAGACCCGCTCGCTGATCGAGGCCGGCGACGTGCTGCTGCTGTCCGGACCGGCCACCACCGAGCCGACGCTGCTGAACCGGCCGCTGCAGGCGGCCACCCAGCACGGCCGTGAGGGGGGACTGCTGTGAAGGCGTTGCAGTGGCAGGGCGTCAACAAGCTCGCCGTCGGCACGGTCCCGGACCCGCAGCTGCGCAACCCGGGCGACATCATCGTCAAGGTGGCCCGGACCGTGACCTGCGGTTCCGACCTGCACCTGCTCGGCGGCTACATCCCGTTCATGGAGAAGGGCGACGTGATCGGGCACGAGTTCCTCGGCGAGGTGATCGAGGTCGGGCCGGACGTGCGCAACCACCGGGTCGGCGACCGGGTGGTGGTCTCCTCGTTCATCTCCTGCGGCAACTGCTGGTACTGCGACCAGAAGCTCTACTCGCTGTGCGACAACGGCAACACCAACCCGGCGATCACCGAGACGCTGTGGGGGCACGCGCCCAGCGGCTGCTTCGGATACTCGCACGCGATGGGCGGCAACGCCGGCAGCCACGCCGAGTACATCCGGGTGCCGTTCGCCGACGTCGGCGCGTTCACCGTGCCGGACGGGGTCAGCGACGAGCGGGCGCTGTTCGCCTCCGACTCGGCGTCGACCGGCTGGATGGGCGCCGACCTGTCCGGGGTCAAGCCCGGTGACGTGGTCGCGGTCTGGGGCGCCGGCGCGGTCGGGCAGATGGCCGCCCGGGCCGCGGTGCTGCTCGGCGCCGAGCGGGTGATCGTCATCGACCGGCTGGACAACCGGCTGCGGCAGGTGGAGCAGCACGTCGGCGCGGAGACACTGAACTACGAGAAGACCGACGTGGCCGGCGAGCTGCGGGAACGCAGCGGCGGGCGGGGACCGGACGTCTGCATCGAGGCGGTCGGCATGGAGGCGCACGCGCCCGGCCCACAGTTCGCCTACGACCAGATCAAGATGCAGCTGCGGCTGCAGACCGACCGGCCGATCGCGGTCCGCGAGGCGATCCACGCCTGCCGCAAGGGCGGCTCGGTGTTCGTCCTCGGCGTCTACGCCGGCTTCGTCGACAAGTTCCCGCTCGGCGCCCTGATGAACAAGGGCTTGACGGTACGCGGCGCGCAGATGCACGGGCAGCGCTACATCCCGATGCTGCTGGACCGGATGGCCAAGGGCGAGCTGGTGACCGAGCACCTGGCCACGCACGTGCTGCCGCTGGACCGGGCGCCGGAGGGCTACCGCCTGTTCAAGGAGAAGGAGGACGACTGCGTCCGCGCCGTCTTCCTGCCGTAGCGGCGTGTAGCCGGGGCCGGACCGGGAAATCGGCGACCATGGCCAGAGCACGCGCCGCCTCGGTGGCGGCCTCCAGTGAATGGGTCGGCGAGGACGGCATCCGGCAGCCCGGCGGCGAGGTGCACGCCTGGACGCCGGGGATGAACCAGACGCTGTGCGGGCTGGCGCTGAGCCGGACGCACCTGCGGCGGTTCCCGCACGTCAAGTTCGACTTCCGGGCCACCGACGTGATCACCGCGGAGGACCAGGTCGGCTACGTCTGCCCGCGCTGCGTGGCGGCGACCAGCCGGCGCGGGGAACGCTCCTGGACCCGCACGTCGCCCCGGCCGTGACCAGCGGCCGGGGCACGTGCGGCCGGCCTATCGGCCGTTCCCGGACGTGGTCAGTGACCACGACAGGATGTCCTGGGTCGAGCGGACGTACCCGGTCGAGCCGGTGAAGCCGGCCCAGGCCGCCGCCGCGCCGATCTGGCGGCTCAGGTCGACGGTCCGGTCCAGGACCAGGTGCGGTTCCGCCTCGCCGCCGGGCCCGCCCAGATAGGCCCGCAGACGGTGGCTCACCCCGTCGTAGACGACCCGGGCCCGGAACGGCGCGCCGAACAGCGGAACCGGCGACTCGGCGGTGACCAGGTGATGATCAGGATTGTTGTTCACCACCAGCCCGATGTGATTGTCATTCGGATCCGGCGCATTCCGGTAATCGTCGAATTCGACCGCGACACTCCGTTTCAGGCCGCGATATCCGAGCCCGCCGCCCCAGCCGCCGAGCGCCCGCGGCCCGGACGCCTGCAGCACGAACGCGATGCCGTCGGCACCCCGCGCCCGGCCGTCCAGCAACACCTCGAACGTCGTGTCGAAGGACTTGGTGAGGTCCACCCGCTCGGCCGCCCAGGCCGAGCCCATCTGCTGGTAGCCGCCACCGGTCAGGCGCAGCACCGGCACCCGGCCGGGACCGGTGCGGACCACCGCCGCCGAACCGTTCAGGCTCAGCGTCCCGGCGGCGCCGAAGTCCGGGTATTCGACATCGGCCACCGCCGGACTCGCGGTCATCAACAGGAAAACGGCGGACAACGCTCCGCCGCCACAAGCCTTCCATCGTCGTCGCATGGGGTCGAGTAGAACACCGCGGATAATCGCGACGCGGAAAACGTACGAAAAAATGCGGGTGTTTGTTTTTCTCAGACGGTGGCAAGGGTGAAAGCGACCTCGCCGACCAGCTCCCGGGCCAGGAAGCCGGTGCGGCCGTGGCGCGGCGCGAGGCGCTGCCCGCTGACCGCGTGGGCGAAGGCCGCCCAGCATGCCGCCTGGGCCGGCTCGGCGCCGCGGCCCAGCAGCCCGGCGACGATCCCGGCGCGGACGTCGCCGCTGCCCGAGGTGCCCAGCCCGACGTCGGCGCTCTCCTCCCGCCACAGGCCGCCGGCCGGGTCGGCGATGTGGCCGAAGAGCGAGACCACCGCCCGATACTTCTCGGCCAGCGCCAGGCTGGCCGCGCCCAGGTCGTCGCCCGGCGCCCGGCCCAGCAGGTGCTCGGCCTCGGTCAGGTTCGGGGTGAGCACCGCACGCTGCTGACGCAGCAGCGACGGATCCTTGCTCAGCGCGCCCAGCGCGTAGGCGTCCAGGGCCACCCCGGTCTCCGGGCCGGCCGCGCCGAGCACCTGCCGCAGCAGCGCGTCGGTCTGCTCGATGTCGTCCAGGCCGGGCCCGATCAGGATCACGTCGGCCTTCGCGGCCAGCTCGGTCACCTGCTCCGGCAGCGGCTCGCCACCGGACGGGAAACCGACCACCTTGGCCTCCGGGACCGCGATGCTCAGCGGGATCGCGGTCTCGTCGGCGACCGCGAGCTGCAGCCGCCCGGCCCCGGCCCGCAGCGCCGCCTCACCGGCCAGCAGCACCGCGCCCGGGTTGAACCGGGACCCGCCGACCACCAGCACCGTGCCGCGGGCCTCCTTGCCGCCCTGCGGATCGGGCAGCGGCCACTCGCGCAGCAACCGTGGGGTGATGATCTCAGGCCGGTTCGGCACGGACTTCCTCCTGTTCGGTCGGCGGCGCGCCGTGCTCCTCCAGGTGCGCGACGTCGTTGAAGCGTTCCGGCGCCAGCGCGACCCCGTCGCCGCACCAGGAGCTGACCGAGCAGTTGGCGATCGCCTCGCTGCGGGTCAGCGCCATCAGCTCCGGCTCGGCCAGGTCCTCGGCGAGCGCCCGGATCAGCCAGACGGTGGCCTCGTGCGCGAAGAGCAGGATGCGCTCGCCCGGGTGGTCCTCGCGCAGCTCCCGCAGCAGGGACCGCAGGCGCAGCTGCACGTCGGCCCAGTTCTCCCCGCCGGGCGGCCGGTAGTAGTACTTGCCCAGGTGCGCCCGGCGCACCGCCTCGTCCGGGAACCGGGCCTGCACGCCGGCGTTGGTCAGCAGGTCGAGGATACCCAGCTCACGGTCCCGCAGCCGTTCGTCGACGAGCATCGGGATCCGGGTGCCGGCCAGCGCCAGCTCGGCGGTCTGCCGGGCGCGCAGATAGGGCGACACCAGCGCCAGGTCCGGTGGCGCGTCCTGCTTGGCCAGGAACGCGGCGACCGCCTGCGCCTGGTGCCGCCCGGTCGGCGAGAGCGGCACGTCCGCGTCCCGCTCGGCCAGATCGATCACCTCGGCGGCGGCGCGTTCCGCCTTCGCCGCCGCGATGTTGCCGATGCTCTGCCCATGCCGCACGATGCCCAGCCACGCGAACTGCCCCATGGCACCCGCCTTTACCCACCCGCGGGCCCGGCAACCTCGCCGATCGCGCGGCGGAACCGCTCGGCCACGACGGCGACGGCGGCGCGCAGCTCCGGGCCCTCCTCGACGGTGAAGTCGATCGGGACGGCGGCCAGCCACTCCTGGGCGTACATCGCCGGGTTGCGGGTGCTGCCGGTCAGCACACACCGGTCCCGGTCCGCGGCCAGCGTGCCCATCGGCGGCCGGATCCACGGCGCCACCTGCTCGATCGGCGCGTGGAACCGGACCCGGGTGGTGAACCGCCAGCCCTTCCCCAGGTTCTGCTCCAGGGCGGCGACCGGGTCCAGGCCGTCCGGCGGGACGAACCGGTGCGGCGTCCGGTGGACCGCGCGGATCCGGTCGATGCGGTAGGTGCGGATCGCGTCCGCCCGGTGCGAGTGACACAGCAGGTACCACCGGCCGTAGCGGACCACGACCGCCCACGGGTCGACCTCGGCGTCGAGTTCCTCGCCGCTCGCCCGGCGATAGGCGACGATCACCCGCCGCCGTTCGGCGACGGCCGCGACCAGAGCACTCGCGGTCGCCGGATCGGTCCGGGCCGCCCGGGGGTCCGGAGCGATGGCGGCGTACGCCCGAAGTGCCGCCGCCTGCCGTCCCACCCCCTCCGGCAGCGCCCGGATCACCTTCCCGAGCGCCTCGCCGACCAGCTCGTCGGCGGTGCTGGCGTCGAGCACCGCCATCACCAGGCCGAGCGCCTGCTCCTCGGTGAACACGACCGGCGGCAGCCGGGTGCCGCGGCCCAGCCGATACCCGCCGTACGGCCCGCGCACCGACTCGACCGGGATCCCGGCCTCGCGCAGGATCTCCACATAGCGCCGGGCGGCCCGCTCGGTCACGTCGAGGGCGGCGGCCAGCTGCTCGGCCGTCGTCCCGGGCCGCGCCTGCAGGATCTCCAGGGTGCGCAGCGCCCGCGCGGTGGGACTGGAACCGGTCGGCACCCGCCCAAGATACCGGAAGCCGATCGTCCGGAATACGCTCTAGGTTGCTTCCCATGAGTGCTGAACGAATCGTTCTCGTCGGTGGCCTGTGGCTGGACTCCTCGGTCTGGACCGAGGTGGTCGTCCAGCTGGCCGAGCGCGGCCGCGACGCGGTGCCGGTGCACCTGCCCGCCGACCGCGACACCACCCTGGCCGACCAGCTGGCCGCGGTCCTGGCCGCGATCGACGACGCCCCGGGCCGGGTGGTGGTGGCCGGCCATTCCGCCGCCTGCGCCCTGGCCTGGCTGGCCGCCGACGCCCGCCCCGACCGCGTCGCCCGGGTCGCCCTGATCGGCGGCTGGCCCCGCCCGGACGGCGCCGGCTACGCCGACTGGTTCCCGATCGCCGACGGCGTCATGCCGTTCCCCGGCTGGACCCCGTTCGAGGGTGCCGACGCCGCCGACCTGGACGAACCCCGGCGCCAGGCGTTCGTCGCCGCCTCCGTCCCGGTCCCGGAGGCGGTCGCCCGCGGCGCGGTCCGCTACACCAGCGACCGCCGCTTCGACGTCCCGGTCACCCTGATCTGCCCGGAGTACACCCCGGCCCAGGCCCGCGAGTGGCTCGACGCCGGCGACTTGCCGGAGCTGCCGAAGGTCAAGCACCTCGACATGCTCGACCTGGACTCCGGCCACTGGCCCATGCTCACCCGCCCCGCCGAGCTGGCCACCCTGCTCGCCACGCTCTGACGGTCAGGGGTTCAGCAGGTCCGGGACCCAGCGCTCGCCGAGCAGGTGGGTGAGGGCGAGCAGGAGCGCGGACGCGACGACCGAGACGACGATGCCGGTGATCAGGCCGCGCAGGCCGCGGCGCCGGTGCTCAGCACCCTCCGGGTGCGGCTCGGGCAGGGTGCGCGGCTGGGTCCACGGGACCTCGCGGAACGTCCAGTAGAGAACCCCGAGTCCGAAGGGGACCAGGGCGAACAGCCAGAACCAGTACCACCGGGTGCCGGTCAGCGGTGGCCGGGCGGTCAGCAGCACGACCAGGAAGACCACGGTGAAGAGCAGGCCGATGCCGTTGATCAGGGTGCTCAGCACCATCACGTCGGCCTGCTTGTACTCCAGACCGCCGACGCCGAACGTGCCGTCGTTCTCGGTCCAGTGCACCCGGCCGTCCGGGGTGCGCCAGGCGAAGATCGGGGCCGGCTCGGTGGTCGGCGGGGCCACGTCCGGTGACGCGAACCAGCGGTCCGGCGCCACGTCGGTCCACCGCTGGCCCCACTCGTAGGCGGTGACATAGCCGCTGGTGAGATCGACGCGGGCGTGCTCGCTGTCCGCGTGCCGGGGCGCGCTCCACCACGCGGTGACCGCCGCGAACAGCCACAACGCCACCAGCACCATCCGTCCGAAACGCCACATGAGCTGAACCCTAAACCGGTTGATCAAGCATGAAACGAGGCTTCCCCGGGCATCCGAGCTGCAACCGAGGGGGAAAGTCGATGAGTTGGACACACACAGTCCGGGAACGCGCCCGGGCGACGCTGGCCGCGGCGGCCAACCGCAACGTTCCACCACCGTTCACGGTCGGCCCCGACCTGCAGGACACCACCCCGCCCGTGGTGGTGGTCAACCAACAGTCGAGCAGCGCCGACGTCCTGCCCCGCGGGGTGCGTACGGCCGGCGCCTGGTCCTGGCGATTCATCCTCTTCGTGGTCGCCGCCTACCTGTTCCTGCGCGTCATCGCGCTGCTGCACGTGATGCTCATCCCGGTCGTCGTCGCCGTGCTGCTGGCCGCGCTGTTCCAGCCGCTGAGCGCCACCCTGGTCCGCAACGGCATGAAGAAGTCCCTGGCCGCCGGGCTGGTGCTGGTCGCCGCGCTGGTCCTGGTCTTCGGCGGTCTGGGCCTGATCGTGCGGACCTTCATCACCCAGCTCGACGACCTCACCACCCGGGTCGAGGCCGGCCTCGCCGAGGTGCAGAGCTGGCTGCAGCGCGGCCCGCTGCACCTCACCGACGCCCAGCTGGACCAATACCTGGACAAGGCGCGCGATCAGATCAGCGCGAACCAGGGCTCCTTCACCACCGGGGCGCTGAGCACCGCGACCACCGTCGGGGAGGTGCTCACCGGGTTCTTCCTGGTGCTGTTCACGCTCTTCTTCTTCCTGCGCGACGGCGGCCAGATCTGGTCGTTCCTGTGCCGGCTGCTGCCCCGCGACGCCCGGGTCCCGACCGCCCGGGCCGGGCACTACGCCTGGCACACCCTGATCTCGTACGCCCGCGGCACCGTGCTGGTCGCCTTCATCGACGCCGTCGGGATCGGCATCGGCCTGCTCGTCTTCCGGGTGCCGCTGGCCCTGCCGCTGGCCGCGCTGATCTTCCTGGGCGCGTTCATCCCGGTGGTCGGCGCGACCGTCACCGGCGCGATCGCCGTGCTGGTCGCGCTGGTCGCGAACGGCCCGGTCACCGCGATCAGCATCCTCGCCGTGGTGATCGCGGTGCAGCAGCTGGAGGGCCACGTGCTGCAGCCGCTGATCATGGGCCGGGCGGTGGCCCTGCACCCGCTCGCGGTGATCCTGGCGATCGCGGCCGGCGTGGTGGTGGCCGGCATCGTCGGCGGCCTGATCGCGGTGCCGCTGCTCGCGGTCCTGAACACGGCGATCCGCTACCTGGTCAGCCACCCCTCCGGCGAACCCACCCCGGACCGCGAGCCGCCCGGCACCGAACCCACCGACGACGACGCGGCCGAGGCCGAGGACGCCGCCGAGGCCCTCGACCGCAGCCGGGACCCGGCCACCCCGCCCCCGGCCGACACGTCCGTCGCCCCCGCCCGAGGCTGACCGGATCGCCGAAGCCCCCAGCGGCGCCGGCGCGAGCGCCGCTGGGGCCGAGGTCCAGCCGCGACCCACGGTGATCGGCTGGGCGTCAGGGGTGTCTCGACGACGTCGAGACACCCCTGACGCCCAGCCGGGGAATCCGGGACCGCGGCCGCGGCCGCGAGGCCGTCGTACACAAAGGCCGGTTGCCGGCGCCGACGGGGCAGCCGGCCGTGGCGTCCTCTGCTTAGCTGGGTCGCATGACGACGATCCTCGCGCCCTACCACCAAGGCGAGCGGCTGGCCGACGCCGAGATCCCGGTGCACGCCGACGTCACCGTCACCGCGGAGTTCCCCGCCGGCGCGGACCTCTGGCAGCAGGCTGCCGTCACCTGCGCCGCGATCGCCGAGCCGGTGGCGGCGGCGGTCCGCGGCGGCCGGGTTCCGGTGGTGTTCTCCGGGGACTGCCTGCTCGCGGGCGGAACCGTCGCCGGCGCGCAGCGGGCCGGCCGGGACCCGGGCGTCGTCTGGTTCGACGCGCACGGCGACGTCCACACCCTGGAGACCAGCACCTCCGGCTACCTGGGCGGGATGTCGCTGCGGGTGCTGACCGGCGCCCACCCGGAGCGCTACGCCGACGCGTTCGGGCTGCGGCCGGTCGCTCCGGAGCGGGCCGTCCTGGCCGACGCCCGCGACCTGGACCCGGCCGAGGCGGAGTATCTGGCCGGCAGCGCCACCCGCCGGATCCCGGTGGCCGAAGTGGACACGGACACGGTCCCGGCGGGTGACCTGGTCATCCATGTCGACGCCGACGTGATCGACGCGGGGGAGCTGCCCGGCCTGCGCTACCCGGTCCCGGGCGGGCCGTCCACGGAGGCCGTCCTGGACGCGTGCGCCCGGCTGGTGGCGACCGGGCGGGTCGTGGCGATCCACGTGGCCTGCCCGTGGCTGCCGACCGGTGACAGGGCCGAGCGGGAGATCCGCGACCGGCTGGTGTCCCGGTTCGCCGCCGGCCTCTGACCAACCGCGCCGGCCGCCCTCAAAGCACCGGCCCGCCTGCGCGAAGCACCAGCCCGCCTCCGCGAGGCGCCGACCGCTCCCCAATGCGCGGCCCCAGAATTATCGAAGCGATTCGATTGACGTGGGAGCGTTCCCATCCGACACTTCTCGGCGGGCGCGAACCGGAGTTCACCGCCGGTCCCGCGCCGCGGACCGCACGAGAGGAACCCCGTTATGAGTTCGATGGCAAGGAGGGCCGGGCTGGCGTGCGCCGCCGCCGGTCTGGCCCTGGCTGGCGCCGTGTACGGCGTGACCTCGGCATCGGCCGACGTCACCGCACAGCTGACCGCTCCTCAGCTGGTCGCCGACATGGGCGCCGGATGGAACCTCGGCAACCAGTTGGAGGCGAGCAACAACGGCATCCCCAGCGAGACGGCGTGGGGCAACCCGGTCATCACCCAGACCCTGATCAACCGGGTGAAGGCGGCGGGCTTCAAGACGATCCGCATCCCGGTCTCCTATCTGGGCAAAATCGGGGCCGGCCCGGACTACACGGTCGACGCCGCCTGGCTGACCCGGATCCAGGAGGTGGTCAACTACGCCTACAACCAGGGCCTGTACGTGGTCGTCAACATGCACGGCGACGGCTACAAGTCGGTCGCCGGCTCCTGGCTGATCTGCGACGCGGCCGACCAGACAACGGTCAAGGCCAAGTACCAGAAGGTGTGGCAGCAGGTCGCGACGAAGTTCGCGAACTACAACGACCACCTGATCCTGGAGTCGATGAACGAGGAGTTCGACGGCCAGTACGGCAATCCCACCCAGCCGTGCTACTCGAACATCAACGCCTACAACCAGATCTTCGTCGACACCGTGCGCAAAACCGGCGGCACCAACGCCTCCCGCTGGCTGCTCGTCCCCGGCTGGAACACCAACATCGACTACACCGTCGGCAACTACGGGTTCACCCTGCCCACCGACCAGTACCGGTCGGCGTCCGTCCCCAGCGCCGAACAGCGACTGATGATCTCCGTGCACTACTACGACCCCTGGGACTTCACCGGCCAGGAGGACGGCAACGTCACCCAGTGGGGTCCGAACGCCACCAACCCGGCGAAGACCTCGACCTGGGGCCAGGCCGACTACCTGGACGGGCAGCTGAAGAAGGTGCACGACACGTTCGTCGCGCGCGGCTACCCGGTCCTCGTCGGCGAATACGGCTCGATCGACAAGACCGCCGCCGACCCGGCGAACAACCGGTACCGCGCCGACTACGCGCGCACCCTGGTCGCCGCCGCCAAGAAGTACGGCGCGGCCACCGCGTACTGGGACAACGGCTACAACGGGGCGTACGGGTTCGGGCTGTTCAACCGCAGCTCGGCCACGGTCACCCAGCAGGGCATCATCGACGCCATCATCGGCGCCGCCGGCGGCGGCACCACCAGCCCGCAGCCCAGCAGCCCGTCGGCGACGCCGCCCTCGACCCCGCCGTCGAGCAGCCCGGCCGGCGCGTGCCGGGTCACCAGCGCGGTCAACGCCTGGAACAACGGCCTGACCAACAGCATCACCATCACCAACACCGGCACCACCGCGGTCAACGGCTGGAAGCTCGCCTTCACCCTGGCCGGCGGGCAGACCATCACCGCGGGCTGGAGCGCCACCTACAGCCCGTCCACCGGCACCGTCACCGCGACCAACGCCGGCTACAACGGCACCCTCGCGGCCGGCGCCTCGACCACCATCGGCTACCAGGCCACCCACACCGGCAACGCGGCCGCCCCGACCGGGTTCCGGCTCAACGGCGCCACCTGCAACTGACCCACCACGGGCCGGGGCCGCGTCAGCAGCCCCGGCCCACGGCTCGCGTCTCAGTGGACCGCCGCGGTCACCTCGACCTCCAGCACCAGGCCGGGCAGGAACAGCCCGCTGACCTGCACCGTCGTGCTGGCCGGCGGGGGGCCGGGGAACACCTCCCGGCGGACCGCCGCGTAGGCCGGCAGGTCGGCCAGATCCAGCAGGTAGGTCCGGATGTGCAGCACGTCGCCGAAGCCGGCGCCGTGCGCGGCCAGCAGACCGCCGATGATCTCGAAGACGCGCTCGGCTTGCGGCCCGGCCTCGCCCGGCGCGAGGACCGCGCCGGCGTCGTCGACCGCCACCTGCCCGGAGAGCGTCAGCAGGGCGCCGCCGGGCAGGTCCAGGCGGGCGACATGGGAGAACCTGTTCGCGTACGGCGCGGCGACGCTCGCCGGGTTGTCCAGAGTGAGCTTCATCAGGCCTCCGGGGTGATCAGTGCGGAGATGTCGGCCTGCTGTTCCGGCACCGCCGCGAGCAGGCCGAGCGTGGCTTCCACGACAGGCAAGGACGCTTTCCGGTACGCGTTTGCGTCGCCCCGCACCTCCGCGTACCCAAAACGAAGATCTTTGGCGGCCAGCGCGACCGGGAAGTCGGCGGTGGTGCTGGTCGCCCGGCGCAACGCGGCTCCCAGCGGCCCGGCGGCCAGCAGCTCGACCGCCGCCGCCCGGTCGAACCCGAGCGCGCCGCCCACCGCGAGGGTGTCGCGCAGCGCGCCGATCGCGGTCAGCGCCGCGGTCATCTGCAGCACCTTGACGGCGCTGGCCGCACCCGCCGCGCCGCACCGCTGAACCGTGCCGAGGTGCCGCAGCACCGGCTCGGCCGCCTCGACCGCGCCGCCGGCCAGGATGGTCAGCGTCCCGGCCGCCACCGCGTCGACGCTGCCCATCACCGGCGCGTCCACGAACGACACGCCCGCCGGCAGCCGATCCACGATCGTCCCCGTGGCGTCCCGCCCGATCGTGGACATCTGCACCAGCACGGTCCCGGGCCGCCAGGCCACCCCGGAGCCGAACAGCACCGCCTCGACCGCCGCCCCGTCGGTCAGCATGGTGATCACCAGATCGGCCCCGGCAACTGCGTCGGCCACCGTGTCGGCCACCTTCGCCCCGGTCGCGGCGGCGCGCGCCGGATCCCGGTTCCACGCGGTCACCGGATAACCCGCCGCGCTGAGCCGGCGCACGACCGCACTGCCCATCCTCCCGGTGCCCAGCACCGCGATGTTCGTCATGACCACGACGCTAGAAGCAGCCAAGCCATGCGACAAACGACTGTCTCGCATGGCTGCCATGCCCGGCTAGCATGGATCGGTGGAGACGCAGTTGCTCGAGGTGTTCCGGACCGTCGCCCACCTCGGCTCGATCACCGCGGCCGCCCGGCGGCTGCGATTCACCCAGTCGGCGGTGTCCCGGCAGATCGCGGCGCTGGAGGCCGAGGTCGGCGCCCGGCTGCTGGACCGTTTACCGCGCGGCATCGCGCTCACCGAGCCGGGCCGGGCGCTGCTGCCGCACGCCGAGGCGGTCCTCGACCGGCTCGCCGCCGCCCGCCAGGCCGTCGGTGACCTGGACCGCCTGGCCGCCGGGCGGGTGCGGGTCGGCGCGTTCGCCACCGCGGTCGCCGCGCTGGTGCCGCGAGCCGTCACGTCGTTCCGGGCCGCCTTCCCGGCGGTCGAGGTGTCCCTGGTGGAAGGCTTCTCGCCGGCCCTGCTGGAGCGGCTCGCCGCCGGCGACGCGGACGTGGCGGTCGTCAGCACCGCCCCGGCCGGGCTCCCCGACCCGGGCCGTTTCGACCTGCACCACCTGCTCGACGAGCCGATGCTGGTCGCCGTCTCCCGGGAGCACCGGCTGGCCGGCCGCCGCACGGTCCGGCTCGCCGAGCTGGCCGACGAGTCCTTCGTGGCCAGCTCGCCCCGGGCCGCCGAGACGCTGCTCGGCGGCAGCGCCGCGGCCGGCTTCCAGCCCCGCATCGACATCGTGGTGGGCGAGTGGACCGGCAAGTTCGGCTGCGTGGCGGCCGGCCTCGGCGTCACCCTGGTGCCCGCCCTGGCCGCCCGGATGGCCCCCGCCGACCTGGTCCTGCTCCGCCTGCATCCCCAGGACGCGTCCGCTCGCCGCATCTACGCCGCCACCCTCGCCGGCCGAACCCGCCTGCCCGCCGTAACCAACTTCCTGACCCACCTGGACGCCGCCACCACCCTCGCCACCCAGCCCCAGTGACCACCCCTCCCTGACCAATCACCCCCGGTGGCCACTTCCTCGCCGCGGCCACCCCTCGCGACTCATCGCCAGTGACCCACCCCTTTCTCGCTTTCACCCCCCTTGCGCCTCCTGGCAGGTAACGCCGAAGGCTGGCTGCCGAGCTGGTCTCAGCTCGGCCCAGCCGCCGCTGTTACGCCCCAAGGCCGGCTGTAGCGGCTGGTGCGCTGTCATGCCGTTGAGAGTGCGTGCCACTTCTTCGGTGATGGGGTTCGCCGGGCTCAAGGCAGAATTGTTCGGACCAGCTCCCCGTCGACGTCATACAGCTCAATTTCATAGTCGACGTCGAGTGAGCGGAAGGTGTCCGCCAGCTTGTCGGCGCTGGCCGGCTCCACCACGCCGGCGAACTTCGGCATCCCGCCAGAATCGAAGAGGTTCACCTGACACCACGAACACTCAACCTCGTACTCGTCCAGCGCCGATCTGCGGACCCTCCATCTCGACCGTGCGAACGCACGAGCAAGCGACTCCAAGTCCGAGACGTTGTGCATGAAGCCGTACACGTTGTTGTCCACCGCGACAAGCTGGTCATCCAGACGCGGACCAGGCGTGCCGCCCGACGCTGTCGACATACCCGAAACCTATCCGGCCTGCGTTCGGCCGCAGCACTGAAAAATTGCCGCGCTGCTATCAACCGCGCGAGATCAGCGAGGACTGCATCTGCATAATGCCTGCATGTCGCATGCCGATCTTACTGTGGATGAGTGGCTGACCCTCTCTGATGCTGGTGCCCTCGGCGTCGCTGCCGCGATCGCTCACGACGTAGGGGCTGCGCTGCTGTCGGTCAACACCCACGCCTACGCCGGCCGTAGCGGACGGGTGGCGCTGTTCGAGCGTGACGGTATTCGGTACGCGCTGGTGCCCGGCGGCACGGTAGAGCTCGGTTTCGATCCTGCACGGTTCGTCCCCACCTCTCGCCAACGGCAAGACTTCGCCGAGGCGGTAGCCGAGTATTCGGTGCCCGAGCCGATCCACCACTTCCTGGCCGGGCAACTGTCTCCCGCGCGCCGGGTGGCCCTGCCGGCTCGGCTGGTCGCTGTGCGTTCGGTTGACGCCGACTCGCTGCTGACAGCCGAGCATGACGGCACCGACGACCACGAATCTGTCATGGCCCGGCTGGAGTGGCGAGGTCTGCGGCCGCCCACGCCGGACGAGTGGGAATACGACTGCGGTGCCGGAGCGACCACGTTGTTCCGCTGGGGCGACGAATACCCTGAGGGTGAGCCCTACGGCGATGTCCCGCTGATCCAGAATCCCAACTTCTTCGGCCTCGTCATCGGCGACGACCCGTACCGGGCGGAATTCACCACCGACCCGGCAGTGCTGTGCGGCGGTGACGGCGGCGGCGCACTGTGCGGCGGCTATGGCGGCTTCCTGTCCTGGATCACCCTGGCCACCGCCTACCGCGACCCGGTCCTGGTTGAAGCGATCTATCCCTATCTTGTCGGTGAAACGCCGGTGCGCCCCGTCCTGCCAGTGCCATGACTCAGCCGCACACAACTGCCGCCACGAGCGTGACGCCTCAAGAGAAGTTCAGGTGCCGTACAGCGGTCATCGCGGGGAGAGAACCGCACGAAGGTGCACCGGCGTGATCTGTTCCCTGCGCCCAGCCGGAAGGCACTTACGAACGGTTACGAAATCTGCGGCGATCGGCATCCTGGATGGCGTGTCGTACCGCGAGGCGGATCACCCAATAGCTGATGACCAGACCGGCGACGAGCATGAGAAACGAGAGCGCGGCGGCGTCCATGCCTGTCAAGCTAGAAGGTACCGACTGCTGAGGTGGTCGGATCTCGTGACTCTTAAGCTGTTCGGTGCGGCTGGCTATCGTTACCCACCGTGAAGCCCGCGACCCGGATCGCGGCAGCAGAGTACTGCTGATACCGCTGACGGGTCGATGGAGCGACAGCTCGCGTTGGCGTAGCGACGACACACTGACGCCTATGGTTAGCAACCGCCTCCAGGCTTGGATCCGTCAACATTTCGGGCCTGCGGAAGTAGAGTCGGTCCTGGCTCTGCTGACTCACGCAGTGCCCGGAGAAGAGGGCGATACGCCCGACGGCATCGAGCGCGTCCAAGCTGCGGTGGTCCTGCTCTCCGGCGGGAACAGTCAGCGATTTCTCCAGGCAGCGGCTCTGGCTGTGGCGGACTGGCGTGACGTCCTGGTTGCGGCACAACTTGCCGATGACGACTGGCGAGCCCAGTTGAACGACGCCCTCGGCATATCGACCGAGGAGTAGCCGTTCTGGACTGCCGTGCCCCCGGTCGTTATGGCTGGGATTTCCGATGTCGTAGCGGCGTCGGTGTTCGATTTCGGCTTGTAGTTCGGGGTCCCCTTGGCTGGCGTTCCAGGCGACGAGTTGCAGGCGTATACCGCGTCGTCCAAGGAGTTGTGCTCGTATCCGTTCGGGGCTTCGGCGAGGCGGCGACGGTGACCATGACGGGCCATCGACCAGTTTCCGCAACGAGCTCCTACGCCGCCTGCCAACCCTCCAGCACCCGCTCCGGCGGTATCTCCTGCACCATGATCGTGCCGCGAGGCCCGTACCCCAGCGGCCGGTCCGCCAGCATCGTCCCGGTCAGCAGGTCACCAACCTCGTCAGCACTAGTCATCATGACCTGAGTGTCCACCAGCAACCACGGCGGCCGGGGCCACTCGGATCGACGCGTTCGGCGAGTGAGCTAACCGGTCGCCGGCGACCCCGAGCGCCTGCGCGACGGCGCGCCCTGATCGCGGCGGAAGGAGACGTTCGAACGGTGCGCGGTCCCTCGTGCCGTAAGGTGCGCGGATGGCATGGGAAGTGCACGGGCTGCTAGCGCTTTTGTCGGTGGAACATGATTTCCACCGGCGTTGGGAGATCCGCTGCAAAATCGAGAAGGCACCGAATGCTGCGACGCTGTTGCGGGACATACGTCGACACGGCCCGGGCCGGTTGCGCGCCGCCGCCCTCGATGCTCTCATGCACCTCGAAGGGGAATCGGGCCTGGATTCGACGGACGTGGCTGCTGTCGAGCGTCTCATCCGGATTCGCCAGCGCACCGATCTCCTCACGCCTGTCATGTCGATCGAGACGACTTGGTGGTGTGTTCGCGATTTCGACCAGACGAGGGTTATGGCTTCGCTCGGACTGACCTCACCCAGGCCGGTGACGTACAAGCTGGCCAACAGCGCCATGGAGATAATCGACTCGGACGACGAGTCTGGCCTTGTCTATGTCGGTCCGAAGATCAACGGATGGACGCCCGTCGTCGGTCCGTGGTGCGACGCGTTCGGCGATCGTGCTGATGAAGTCCGAACGACCATCGAGCGGTTGAGCGCGGATTGCGGCGAGGTGCACGCGTTCTCGTTCAGTGCGCACAACAACGGAACCGCGTGGCTGGTCGCAAGGAACGGCGTCACGGTACGTCGCTACAGTACTTTCGACCTCCAGGATACGACCGGTGACCCGCTGCCGATCGAACAGGACTGGATGGCTGCACATGGTGTTCCAGGCCGCCCGGAGGACCATTGCAGATACAACGAGCACGGGGTCCTCGTGTACGACGACGAATTCTCGGACACGATGTGGATTTCTACGAGGCCAATGATGTCGCCGCTGCGGTCAGCGTCGACGTCGGGTGGAAGCATCCTCATGACTCGCTCATCCATGGCAGCCCTGTGCTGGCTGCCGTGCCAGGCGCCGGGCCTGTTACGTTGCCGCCCGGCATATATGAAATCTAATCGAAAGGTGAGAAAAGGTTCACAGCAAATCTATCGGCCGACGCCCTCAATCGGGTACTTCGGACGCTGCCCCTCACAGTCAGCAGCCAGCAGTCAGCACGAAGAGTGGCGAGCTGACGGCGGTAACCGTGCGGACGGCGGCAGATCAGTGAGTCGAACCCTCCTCGGGATGAGGTTCGACGGAGCGGCTCGACTATCGTCTGGCGACGCATGGAAACCGACGCCGACGCCAGCCGGCGCCTGAGGAGCTGACATACGTTGAAACCAACTGACAAGATACTCGTTCTTGAAGACGCTTATGTGCAAGCTCAGAAAATGTTGGACGGGGCTATAAGGAAGTTTACTAGTGATGTGGTGATATGTTCATGTCAAGAATTCCCGAGCTCGTGGGTTTTTGGCTACCAGACACGCCGTTTCCTTCAGGGCGATTTCATGGCATCGCTTGTCGGTAACGGCCCGGTGGTCGTGCCGAAGTCGGGGGAGCCGCCGTATTTTGGTGGCTCCCCAACTCCGATTGCGGAACAACTCAACGAAGCCCCGGTAAGATACTAATAGGCTACGGCGAATTCCCCTTGCTGAGGCTCGGGCGCTCCGCCTACTGTTGCGGGCCAGAGCCGCTTGACTGGAGCACCACGCCGGTCGGCCGGCTGGCCACCAAGAGCGTTCAACGGACGCTCGGAGGCAAGAGAGGGCGTCCGCCGCTGCCAAGTTGCACGCTTAGCGATTAGAACTGGGCTAGGTCGGCTTCGAAGACCGAATCGGCGGTTTGCACGTAGAGACGGCCTCCTCGGGTGCTCACAAGGCCAAACTCCATCAACGGGGCAAGGGCGACCGGTCCGTGTTCAACAATGCTTCCGTCACGCAGCCGACACTCGGTCAGCTGGTGCGGCTCGCCGTACCTACCGATGAAGACCACCACGTCGTCGTGGATCAATACCCCCCGCGCCCCGCGGACCGGGCTCGACGAGAAGGGACTGACCTTCGTATCAGTGATCCGGACTAGTGGGAAGCCGGTGTAGTAGTAGGCCCAGGTCGTACGAGCGCTCACGTTCAATGCGTAGCAGGTAGCGATGTGGTCGAATCCAGATTGAGGCCAGTAGGTCCACAGCTGCCGACCGTACTCGTCAAACCGTGTGAGACCGCCTGCGCTGAGCGGATCCCCGCTGTAGATGCCCTCGTCAAAGTAACCGACCCAGATGGTGCCCGGCTCGTCGACGGCGAGGTGTTCGACGCCATCACCGATCCGAAATGACCGCAACGCCTTCCCGGACGCGCTGAAAATCTGTGCGTTGTCCGGCACCGGCTCGAATGGCCGACGGACGCATCGGGACTGGACCAGCAGGAGACTCCCGTCAGGCAGCAGGTCCACCTTGTTCGGCACTACCGTCGGACCGTCGAGTTCCACGGGACGCCAGTCGTCGCCGTCGTGCAGGTGAGCCCGGACCCGTAGGCTGGATAGCGGGGTCCGGCGGCTACCTGACGCCGAGACAGCGACCAGTCGGCCGTCGACGGTGGCATTCAGTGCAACGAGGTCTTCCGAGTCGTTCAGCGCCGGAAGTCTCGCCATCCGGCGGCATTGCAGCGTACGTGCCAACGTCTTCCATCGCTCCCCAGTCGACCATGATCGTATCGGTGCGATGGAAGGTCAGCCGAAGGCGGCAACCACGGCCGGCTAGGGACCGAGCGCTGAGCGGTTGAGTAAGCCGGTGGTGGGCAACACGATGCGTAGAATCCGCGCGTATGGATCGCGCGGGGTTCGAGGCGCTGGCGGCCGCGGTGGGAATGGCGCGCTGAGCCGTTGACGTTGATCCTCGCCGGAAATGTGCTTGATCCTGGACCAGGCACATGATCGGGGGAGTGCGTCCGAGGAGGGGGTCATGCCGAGCATACGATTCTTCAGAGCGTTGGCCGCGACGAAGTGGTCGGCTACGGTGGAACCTCCCGAAATATATGCAAGACGTGGTGTTACCCGCCCTTTGATAGCGACGGGATGAGATTTGGTGGTGCTGGGTATTTCGGACGGTGCCCTGACAAGACCCCCTTCTCCTACTTTTGGCAGGAAGGCCGATAAGCCATGAACGAAGTGAGGCTTCAGGAGGCGGGTGGCTACTTCGTGGGAGATCTGCTCAGACTCACCTCGGAGACGTTCGAGGTGCAGCTAGTCCACGTGGGTGTGAGCCGGGTTTCCGTTGAATGGCCCTGGTTGGAGGTCGACAGCGCCTCTAATAATAGCTGGGATGGCACCATGGGGTTCTCGAGGAAGTCCCAATCCTATGATTGGTGCAACACGCCCTGGCGTCTCGAGCCGGACCCAGAAGAGCTCGAGAAAGGCGATTCGTGTTTCGTGGGAATTCCGCCGACGGATGTGCGAATCGTAGAGATAATCGAGTATGACCCGCCGGCTGACTTCGGGTTCTTGCCGAGGCCTGAACTGGTTCTGGCTGTTCGCCCAGTAGAATTTTGGGGCGACGTAGAAGCTGGATTCGGCATAAATCTGAATAGTGGTGAACCTATCGAGATTGAGTTGATAGAACGTCGAACGAGAGCGTAAGCGGAAATTTTTGCTTTCCTGCACGCAGGCCAAACGCCAACGGCTCGGTGGCCATGCCGAACCCGAGCGGGAGGATGAAGGTCTACGCCGCGACCATCCCGCCGTTCACCGTCGCTCCGACAGCCCTGCAGGAGAACGCCAGGACACTGGTCAACAAGTTCATCCTGGGCCGTATGGACGGTCAGGCCGACGGCGTCATCAACTTCTCCGACGCGGTCGGGGCCGGTATCGAAGACGGTTCGAGTGCCGCCTACGACACGGTGATGAGCGACTACCTCACCTCCGACGGGACCGCCCTGAGCCCCAACGAGGCCTACTACGAGGCACTCGCCTGGCAGTACGTCACCGATGCCGAGGACACAGACTGGAAGCTCGACGATCAGAGCGGCGGCACCGAAGACGGCTCACGAAGCATCGCCGTCTGGGACTTCGACGACAACACCGGCAGCACCGCACGCGACACCGGCGACGGTACCGGCAGCACCAAGACCAAACACCCCACGACCCTCACCAACGTCGCGTGGGGCAAGAGCCGTCGAGTCGGCGCCAGCGCCGGCACCTTCAACGGCACCAGCAGCTATGGCACGACCGACCTGAAGCCGAACACCACCGCGAGCCTGACCGTCTCGGCCTGGGTCAAACTGACCGACGGCTCCACCGATCGGCCGGTCTTCGCCCGCGGCTCGGTCGCCGGTGCCCCCTCGCTCACCCTGACCTACCAGGCCAGCGACAAGCACTGGGCGGCGCAGGTACAGACGGCCGCGACCGGGGAGGGGATCGGGTCGACCACCGCGCTGTCCGACAACGAGGCGCAGATCGGTGTCTGGACCCACCTGGCGGTCAGCTACGACGCTGAAGACCAGGAGCTGAGCCTGTTCGTCAACGGCCACCAGGACACGAACCCGCCCTCGGTCCGGCCGTTCAACGACCCGAACGGAGCCACCTGGATCGGACGCACCAAGGACAGCTACTTCGCCGGCGACATCGCCGCAGTCCGGGTCTGGGCTCGGAAACTCGGCGAAGCCGAGATGGAGCTATGGGCCGCACCGATCAACGTCCTCGACTGGGAACTGAACTGGACCGGTCCCCCCGCCCAGGCAGAAGACAACTCGCCGTACGACCACCCAGGAACGCTGACCGGCGACGCCAGCTACTCCTGCAACGGCCACACCGAGGAAGACGAATGTGCCACGCATTTCGGCGGCGTTGACGGCGCGATCACCCGGAACGCAGTCCTCAACACCGACCAGTCGTTCTCCATCTCGGCATGGGCGCGGCTGGAGAACACGGACGAGGACTACACGGTCGTCAGCCAGGACGGCAACCACGTCGCAGGATTCCTGCTGCAGTGGAACAGCCACAACAACAGCTGGCGATTCCTCACCGCCGGCGCCGACACCGACAACCCCGCCACGGCAGAGGTCAACGCGCAGGCAGGGGCAAGCGACCCGCACCAGTGGACTCATCTGGTCGGCGTCTATGACGCCACGGCGGGAACCTTGTCGCTGTACGTCAACGGTGAACCGGCCGACACCCAGCCGGCACGACACTCCTGGAACGCCACCGGGCAGTTCGCCGTGGGCCGCGGCTTCTGGAACGGTCAGAAGACGGGTCACCTCACCGGGGACATCGACGCCATCCGCGCCTACCAGGGAGTCTTGACGGCCGACCAGGTCGTCGAACTCAAGGGCCTGTAGGGAGGTAGACCGGTGCCGCCCCAGAAACCGGGCGGCACCGGTCTACCTGGCGACCATCGGTATCCCAGTGCTCGGCCGGGGCCCTCGACCGAGACCCCGCGGGGATCGGGCAGCCACGAGCCGATCCCCTTAGGGCGCCATCTACAGTGACGGCGGCCCATATAAGAGCCGCCAGAACGACACAGGCAGGACATGGAATGAAGACCCCGATGCCAGCGGTCGCCATCACGACCTCGATACTCCTGCTGGTCGGATGCGCCAGCGACGACAGCGCGCACACCGACGGCGACATCGCGAGCCTGCCTGCCGCGACGGTGCTGGAGAAGTCACTGGCCGCGTTGAAGGCCGTGCCGTCCTACAAAGTCGAGATCCACACCAACAGCACGAGCGGGCAGGCCTCGACCACGCTTGCCGTCGTCGGCACCGACCTGCGCGGCAGCGTCACCCGCGCCGGAGCGACCTCCGAGGTCCTCAAAGTCGGAACGAATCGCTATATCCGCCCCGACGAGGCGTTCTGGTCCACCATGCTCGACAAGCCAAAGCAAGCGCACGCGTACACGGTGGCCGCCCACGGCCGCTGGATCAAAGTCCGCGCCGACGATGACCTGCTGGAAACAGGTGGGCTCGAAGGCGCCTTCACCTTCGCCGCACGCAACGCCCTGGACAGCGCGGTTCCGCAGCAGGCATCCCTCGGCGAGCGCAAGGACGTCGGCGGCGTCCCCACCATCACGGTCCTCGACAGCCGCAACGACCGGACCCAGATCTCGGTGGCGACGACCGGCGAGCCCTATCCGGTCCGGTGGGACTTCGGCCTGGGCGCCGTTGCGACCTTCACCGACTTCGGCGCACCCGCCGACACGATCGAAGAGCCCGCACCCACGGACGTCGTCGACATATCAACCGTTCTGGGCAGCGCCAAGTAGATGTCGTCGGCATCCGGAGCCAGACGCTGAGGCAGCCTTCGAACCAAGCAGCCAAGGTAAGGAAGGGCGCCGGCGTTGCCAGACCTCCGTACCGGCACGAGCGGCGGCCGGATCGATCGAGCAGCTGTCGAGATGACGGTTTCGGCCCGGGCGTACGCGCGGAGAGGCGCCTGTCGAGGAACGAGGCCGGCCGAGGCGCAGCACCTGGAGAGACAGGTGACACAGAACCGGACGGTCGGCGCCGCTCCGGGCGGGTACGTGCCGTCCGCTGGTGGGCATCCCGGCCTGCAGGAGGGGGAGACTAGGCGATGGTCCTCGAGGTGGTGATCGGCCATGAGCACTGGTGTGGGGAAACACCGTCAGCGGTGTTGTCGCTGGTGTCCGACCTGCTGGAGGGTCTGACGTCGGAAGAGACAGGCCGTCCGATGGTCCTCGGCGCGCAGAGCGTACGGCCGGCCTTCGCCGTCGCCCACCTCTCCTGGGCGGACCGGTGTCACGCAGGCGGCGGCACCGAGTTCGCAAGCAACCAACTGAGCGTCGCCGTGAACCGGGCCACCGGTTACGGCGCCCTCATCTGGTCGGTGGACGCAGACCTGTTCCCCGGCAGGGGCGGCATCTACGACGACATCTGGGTCAGCGACAACCCGGAGCCGCCGGCGTTCGACACCCGCGTGCTGGCCGACCCGGACGTCGCCGAGGGCCGGTGGCACGACCCCCGCAGCACGCTGCCGCTGGATCAGGTGCGCGCGGCCCTCGAGGAGTTCTGCCGGACCGGCACCGGGGACCGTCCCCGGTCGGTCAACTGGGTGCCGGCGTACACGTTCACCGGCTGGCGGACACCGACGGGATGACCGCCGGCTCGCCGGCTGAGTGCCGGGGCCGTGCCGGGTACGGACGTCTAGGAGGGGCCTGAGCTGCGGAAGCGCGCTCAGGCCTCTTTCTGTCCGAGCCGCTCCCTGTCCGGCCTGCGGTCAGGGCACTGCGGGCCGCGGTGGGCACGGTCGACCGGATCGCTGGCCGGCCGCGACGGCACCCGCGGACCGAGCCGGTACCGGCGGCCGGACCGCGGCGCCCGCACGGGAGATCGACGCCTCGGCCGGATCCCCAGGGCCTGATCGTCTGCGCCCGGAATGGCACTTATGGTGTCGCGCCAACGCCGCCGGCGGTCAGTGGCTCATTTCGAGCGCCGGGGCCGCCGCTACGCGACGTTGCTGATCGACGCGGTCACCCATCGCCGCGTCGATGTGCTGCCCGACCGCAAAGCGGACACCCTGGCCGCGTGGCTGGGCGACCATCCTGGCGCGCAGGCCGTATGCCGCGACGGGTCGGCAGCCTATGCCGAGGCGATCCGCACAGGGGCACCCCAGGCAGTGCAGGTCACCGACCGCTGGCACCTTTGGGCGAACCTGGCCAAGGCCGTCGAGAAGACCGCGATCGCCCATTCCGGCTGCTAGCGTGACGGCCCGGTCGGGCCGGACCAGCCCCTGGACGAGCGCATCCGCGACCGCCATCGAGCCGTGCACGCGCTCCTCGATCAAGGCCATGGTTTGCTGGAATGCGCCCGTCGGTTGGGCTGGGCGCTGAATACCGTGAAGCGTTATGCCCGCGCGGCATCAGCTGAGGAGTTGAAACGCCCGCCGCGCTACCGCGAGACGCTGGTCGATCCGTTCCGGGACCACCTGCGCCGCCGCCGTGCTGAGGAACCCGGCGTGGCGGTGACCAGGCTGCTGGCCGAGATCCGCGAGCTCGGCTGCACCGGCAGCGCGAACCTGCTGGTCCGCTACCTCAACCAGGGCCGCGCGGACGCGCTGCGCAAACCGCCCCCGCCACGCCGGCTGGTCTCGTGGCTGATGACCAAACCCGCCGACCTACCTGCCCACTACCAGCATCAACTGGCCGATCTCCTCGCGTCTTGCGCGCATCTGAGCGTCCTCGCCGAGCGCGTGCAGCAGTTCGCCGACCTGCTCACCGGCCGCCGCGGCGAGGACCTCGATACTTGGATGACCTGCGTCGACGCCGACGATCTGCCTGCCCTGCACGGATTCGTCCATGGCCTGCGCCGAGACCTGCCCGCGGTCGTCGCCGGACTGACCCTGCCCTACAGCAACGGACCGATCGAGGGTGCCAACACCAAGGTCAAGTACCTGAAACGGCAGATGTACGGCCGCGCCGGCTCCGCCCTCCTACGCCAACAGATCCTGCTCGCATAGGCCGATCACCTCGACCACCGTTTCTGCGCCAGAGCCGTTTTCTTGACACTCCCATCGAGTATGAGACTCCAGGGGTGAGTCACTCGGAGGGGCGGCGTCGGGCAACTTGATGCCAGTAGGCGGCGGCGTCGCTAGTTTGGCGCACTATGTGGTCAGGTTTAGGACTGGCCGGCCAGAACTGGATGAGGTAGCGGTCTCCCGCATCCTCGACCTCATCGTCGTGAACGAAATTTAAAGCGCAGTAGCGAACTCGGTACGGGCGAGACTCAACCGCGAGTGGCATGCCGTCGCTGTCGTCCCACTGCACTTGTACATCAGCGCCACGTGGGATGAATGAAACTTCGACCACCTCGTCCCAGGCAGAGTCAACCGTTGGCTCAGCATCGTGCAGTTCCACTCGAACAGGAACGCTGCCGGTGTGTTTGGCGGTGGTGAAGGAGAGCATGCCGGCGACCGCTGCACCGCAGAGACCATTTGACTGGCCATCGTGGCCGAAGTCGTCCCACGTGCTCGACAAGGTGTCCTCAAGGCTGGTGTCGATGTCAGTGAAATAGCTTCGGATCCGGAAGATATGGAACGAGACAGGAACATTGTCGTCGAGGAGTATGTGCATGCCTCTGATTATCGGTCTGATCCTATCGGTGATTTAGCACTTCACGAGATTCGCGGCGATCTCGGTGGCCTTAATTCCCTCTATGTCTTGGCGACGAAGCGCCTATTCTGCAGGTCCGTCACCCGGGGATGGTCATGCAGTAGCGGGCCGGAGAGCCCTCCACGTGCGTAGGGAGAACCAGGTGGGGATGGCAGCGCCCCACGGCAGCGGCGGAGTGAGTACTTCGGCCAGTTCGTGTCCTGAATCACCTTGGCCGGGTGCTCTCAACGTACGTGGGGTGCTCCTTCGCGGCCGCGCTGCCGGGTCGGGTTGCGGTCGCTCCGCGGTTGCTCGGATGGCCTATACCTAGCTGGACGTACCCGGACGGGACTGGATTTTGTCCTGGGCGATGGCTGTGGGCTCATCTTCAGTCACCCGGACGGCCTTAAAGGGCTGCCGGACGGGGCCGGATTTTGCGAGTAATTAGTCCGATTTTCGGAATTGGCTCAAGAGTGCGCCGATCTAGGGACTTTTAATCCTTAGGCTAGGGGTTCGAATCCCTGGTGGCATGACGATGGCGCGTCCCACTGCGGCGCTGGACCGTAGTAAGACCCGAGACCCGGCACGCCTGGTCTAGCCGTTGGCGACGAACGCACTGGCACATGGGTGCCGGCCCCGGAGACTTGGTCCCGCCCGGCGATGCAAGGGCCGGCACGACCGCAGGGCCGCCGGTCTGGCGCGATGCCCCGTTCTCGGCGACCACACCGGGCGGCGCGCCGGCATCCCGCTGAGCGGGGTGGCCGCTACACGACCCGCCGAGAACTCATGACGTCCAGCGTTGCCACGCGCACAACCGATCGACGGCGAGCCAATGCCTATCCTGTTCGGCCATCTCCAAGGCGCTTTGCCCCTTCACGCCGACCTTACGCAGCGGGTCAGCGCCCGCCGCCAGGATCAGGGCGCGTCAGGGACACCAAGGTGTTCCCGGGCAGCGAAATCATGGAGAAGTGTTCCGGCGGCGCGTGGCTTCGCTAGTTTTGAGCTTCGTGGCAGTGGTGCGCGTCTACGAGGACGATGATTACCGGCCGGACTACAGCCTGCTGGTGATCGTCGACCCGAACGGCGGATGGCCGGAGGAGGATCCGGTGGTTCCGCGCTACCGCGATCGCGGCGACATGCCGGCCGGCTCGTTCGCCGCGTCGGGCGCCGGATGGATCACCTGTCAGGCCAGCGGAGAAGCTGACCACGAAGTCCGGCTCGAGCTGCACGACGCTCGCCCGCCGGACGATCGCGCGCTGTTCGATGACGTGCTGGAGACGCCGTACCGGAGCAGCTCTGGTGGTTTGACCTTGACCACGTTGACCGGAGGTGCCGGCGCGCCCGTCTTCCATCTCGGCGAGCCGGAGTGGTTCCGGGTGCGGATCGCTCGCCGTCGCGACGACACCGAGGAGTTCCCGCTGGACCGGTGGCTGCTGCGCTTCTGGCCTGAGCCGGGGCTCGAACCACCGATCTGGCTGGCACGCCACAGCCGCCCCAGCACCCACGACCTTGCCCAGGATGTGGAGGCGGTGCTGCGATGGAGGCCGGGCCCGCCGTTGGAGATCACTGCTAAGGAGCTGGCCGGGCGGCTGCTGATCGACGAGGCGACGCTGTCGGACGTGCTCGTCGCCGCCGAGAAGGCGGAGTTGTTCCACGCCGATGAGAACGGGGAAACGCTGCGGCTGACGCCAGGCCGCCGGCCCGGCTCCGACCAGTCCGCACGGTCATCGCCGCCGGCCTCTACGCCATCGTCGAGCTCGTCACCGAACGAGAAACGGACACCCGATGCCGTGCCGGCGACGGCCGGTCCCGCGGTGGGCCGCCGGCCGACCCCGGCGGAGCTGATGGCCGCGCTGCAAGCGGTGCTGGCCGCGGAGGGCCACCCTGCAATGGCGTCCGGCCTCGCCCAAGGCTCGCCACCGACGGCGGAGCAGATGCTGGCAGCTTTGAAAGCCGCCGAGGACGCAGTGGGCCACGAACACCCAACGGATGCCGACCTCGCAACCGGCGCCGAGTTCGGCGTCCTGTTCACCAGCAGCCGGCCCCAACCTCCCGAGCCGCCGCCGGAACCACCGTTCGGGTCACCGCCGCGGGCCGGCATCATCGAGACCGACGGTACCGTCGTCGTCTGGCGCGACGGCACCCGCGCCGAACTCGCGAACATCGGGCGCGTCGAGCAGGTCCAAGGCTGGGAGACCGCCCTCGGTGTGCTCGTCGCGCGCTGGGGACAACCCGCCCGGCTGGTCGCCCCCGACGGTGCCGTGACCGAGTTCGACGAGCCCGTGACCCGGTTGAGGGTTCTCGGGGATGGTCGCCGGGTGGCGCTGCTCGACTCGCACCACCATCGCCGTAAATCGCGCTACCTACTGAGGATCCTCGACTTGGCCGACGGCTCCCTCGAATCCATGCCCTGGCCGGAGGACCAGGAGATCAACCTGCTCGGCGTGCACCGCGACACCATCTACTTCAAGTACCACCCGCGCCCCGGTGATCCCGGCATGGCCATGCGCTGGACACCCGGCAGCGACCCGCAGCCCCACGGCTGCCCGGTTATGCATGTAGACCCGGTCTCCGGCGCTACCTGCGCACCCACCGCCGATGGCACCCGCATCGACTACCCGGACGGCACCACCGTGCCTGTCCTGCTCGACCCGTGGTCGCGGGTCTGGCTCGCGCCCGGCGGCGAACGGCTGTGTCAGCGCCCCGACCCCGGCCCACCAGAGTTCCGCCTGCTCCCGATAGATGGGCCGGCCCGGGTCTGGAAACTCCCGGCAGCACAGTACGCCTCCGGCTCACCGCACTGGCTCGACCCGATCTGGGAGGACGCGGACAACGTCCTGATCGGTCACGGCCGGGGACACCAGCCGAACGAACCATCCTCCGGCATCCGAATCCACACCACCACCGGCACGATGGTGCGCCTGCCCCCGACCGCACCCCGCACCCGCCTCGCCGCCCTCATCACACCGCTACTCACCCGATAGCCCCGAAGGCCCGGCCAGGTAGCCGGACAGACCGGCGCACCGCCCGCGACGGCAGCAGCCTGCCGAGCGCCGGATCGCGGATCAGTACGTCGGACGCTCTCTTCGGTCATCCGCCAGCCGGCAGCTGAAGTTTGGTGCGACGCCAGGCAGCTTGCTTACTCAGCACTGCGACGACCTGAGCTGGGTCGCGTCGGGCAGCGGCTGCAACCGCTGCGACACGGTCGGCCAACTCGTGCGCACACCCGCTGTCGTCACGCCGTGCCGCGCGTTCCGCTGCCTCTGCTGCGGCACAACTTTCCTCTGAACCTGGGACTCTAAGATCCACGGCTATGGCTAGCACCACACCCCCGCGTCCCCTCGACATCGCCGAGCTCTTCCCTGAGCTGCGGGAACACTCGACCACTGCCACCCGCCTGCACCCGCGGCCCGGCAAGCCGACCGTCACGGACAGCTCGGTCGGCGGCCCACTGCTGTGGCCGGCAGACGAGGTGTGGCCGGTCTGCGACGACGCCGGGGCACACGAGCCGTACAACTTGACCACCCCGGCCGCCGAGCGCCGCCGACGCGAGATCCTCGCGACCGCGAACGCCAGGGCGCCGCTGCCGGACGGCGAATTCCTGACCGCCGAGGAACGGGCCGAACTCGACGCGGCCGACGCCATGGATCTCGACGAACTGATCGAAGATCCGATCCCGCTGGTCCCGATCGCGCAGCTGTACCGCCACGACATCCCGGACTACGCCGGCCCGGACGGCACCGACCTGCTCCAGGTGCTGTGGTGCCCGGTGGACCACTCGGACCGCCACTACAGCCCTCGCGTCTTCCTCTACTGGCGCGACAGCTCCGCCATCGGCCCGATGCTCGCAATGCCGCCCGAGCCGCCGGTGATCAGCGACATGTACCTGCCAGTTCCGTGCACGGTGCAGCCCGAACAGGTACGCGAGTACCAGTACGCCGATCTGCTCCCAGACGACCTCCGTGAGCGGCTTGATGCGTGGGACCCGAACGACGAGGACGAGGATCAGGACGACCGTCCCGACTATCAGAGCGACCTGTCGCTTGCACCAGGCTGGAAGGTCGGCGGGTACGCGAACTGGTCACTGACCGACCCGCACCCCATGGATTGTGCCGTTTGCGGCACCGGGATGATTTTGACCTTCACAGCGGCCTCGGCCGATTGGAACGGTATGCATTGCAGCTGGCGCCCGCTGGAAGACGACTCAGACTCGTCTCCGGACACCGTCGGCGTGCAAATCGGGCGCGGCTACTCACTGTATACCTTCCGCTGCCCCGAATCTTTCGATCATCCCCCGGCCACCGCGATGCAATAGCGTTTACTCGCGCCAGAGCCTGCCATCTCGAACGCACTCAACTCGGCTACAGGTGAGTTATCGAGTCAGCTCAGGTACCGAGGCACACGCGGGCAAGCCGGGAACTGCGCGTCACACGACGCGTACCGCAACGACACCTGCGCTTACTACCTGCCTACCTTCCGTGCCATCGAGCGAAAGCGGGCACTACCCCACGCAGGACGCCTCCAGGTGGCAACAGGCAAAGGCGGACCAGGATGCGCGGCTCCATGGCGGCCGAATTTGCGCAACGACACTTGGTGGTGCCCCCCGACCCGGCGCTGCCGACTCGGCCTGCCCGATTGTGGGACAGCTCTAAAGGGTCAGGGGCGCCATTGCGTGGTGTTAGGAAGCCCCGGACCCGCTGTGCACCATACTGCCCAGCGTCCGAGCGGGGGCGCCGCGTTACAGGGATGATCACCTGCCTGGCTGTGGTCGGGACCGCCAGCGGAAGTAAGGCCCTCCCAGTGATCGTGGCCAGCGATGTCCCGCCGTGCACCGGTGCCGCGCGGCGCCCGCAGCAGTGCAGTGGTGAGTTGGGTGGCCTGCCCGGGCGGCCTGGTCGCCCATTATCCTTCGCCGCCGCCCGCAGGAGTGGGGAGTCGCGATCGGTGTTGCCGCCTCAGACCGGCGGGATGGGTGCGAAGCCGGGCTCGCTCCGGGGCTTTGCATTGATGCGCTTGTAGCTCGCTCGAGCGTTCCGGTCAGGGGCGCTCGAAGCAGGGCGAGTTGATGATTACGGCGAATCCGTCGGGGGTTCCCGTTTCGATGTCTAGCTTGTAGCCGTCGGTTGTCTCGCCGGCCAAGACACCGCGGTCGGTGTCGAGGGTGCGGTCGTCGGTGATCGTGTAGCCCTTGGTCTTCCAGTCGACGCGGACCAGGGCGAGGACGTCCAGTTTCGACGCATATCCCGATAAGCAATCAACGGTTGCTGTGGCGCTCGTATGGAACAAGGACCGGGGATATGAGACCTGGGTCAGCGTCTTCAATGAGTGGATCTGTGCCGGCGAGCTTGGCCGGGCGGCTCGGTAGTGGTATTTGGAAGCCTGGCAAGGGTCGATTCCGGCATGGCGAGAAGGCTGTACTCGATAACATGGGAGATGGGGATATTCTTCTCGGTATAGCATCCAGCACTCGGATTTGTCACAGCTGCTACGGGCCTTTGAAGACGAGGGGAGGTTTGAGTCCTACGAGAGTTGGCAAGGCGGTTCTGCCTGGGAGGGAAGAAACGCATTCACCATGGCGGACGATGATCAATAAAGATTACTGGGACGGTTCTGAATGAAGATGGCTCTGAATAGGGGTGGTTGGCTTTGAGTGGGCGATTTATTTCGACATACAGACACGTTCGGGAGGATGGCGAGCCGTACCAGTTGTACACTGAGATCGACTCGCGGCGTCGCGAGATAAGAAAAGTTGGACTGTTTGCCGGGGGTCGCAGTGAGAGAGTCGGCGTTGGTCATCCAAACGCCGAATTTTCGCTCAGCTCTGAGCCTGTGATCGAGTTCGTCGGGGAGCTTTCGACGGGGAAGGTTTTCCTGGAGGAGATTAGTGGGGAGTGGTTTGAAGAACTTTGGGAGGAGGCAGGCACTGGCGCTGTGAGCTTCATTGACGATGATTCCGATGTCGCATTCTGATTCAAGCGAGTTTTGCCTGCTGTTAGTCGTTCGCAGATGTGCGGCTGGGGTGACACTGTCGTTGAAGACTCGGCGCTTCAAATCACATCGCGGGCCATCGGTGAGCGATGTTCGCGCGGGGCGGTTTGCCGTCCGCGGCGCAGGGTGAGGTGGGTGGCGGTTGCCGCGGAGCGGAGTTGTCGGGCCGCGTCGTCGCCGGGACCCGGCAGTGGTTTCGGCGTCGGCCGCGGTTGCGTCGTGAGGTGGTGAGCACTCGGCTGATCGGGTCGGCGATGCGCCGAGCTGGCTAGGGGGCCAGCGGGGAAGCCGCCCGCGGCAGCGTGAACTCTGCGCGGGCTACCGGCCGCCGCTGCTGCTTGCGCAATCCAGCTGGCTTTGAGCCACAGCCTTACCGGTGGAGCAGGCACTGGGCCGTGTGGGGCCCCGCCGGCGGTGGTGTTTCGCGGTGAGCCTGGCTCACATCGCTGGGCGCGAGGCGGGAAACCCGAGGCGGTGCCCCCGGTGCGGACCGCAACAGGCCCGCGACCGGAGGCGGCGTCCCGCTGTGGACCGCGTGAGGCCGCGAACTGGAGGCTGCGTCCCGCTGTTGACAGCGAGAGGCCGCGGACCGGAAGCAAGTCGCGGGCTGGGGGCAGCAGCCGGTCGGCGGACCCTGGCGTCAGATGGTGCGAACCAGGTCGGCGGCCTTGGCGATGGTGGCTCGGTCATAGTCGAAATAGGGGCGCAGGGCCAGCGGCGCCGCCGTCCGGCCCCACTGGTAGATCAGGCGCTGGGTCTCCATCGAGCCGTCGTGCCAGCGGCGCAGGACGTCGTGCAGGTTGAGCGGGGACGGGGACGCCTCGCCGTCGCCGAGGATGAAGGCCAGCTCCGGGACCGCGTCGACCGGGGTGAGCGTGCCCTCCTGGACGCGGCGCATCACGTCGAAGCAGGCGTCGAACTGCTCCTGCGCGCTGGGCAGGTCCGGGCAGAACGAGCCGGGCACCGGGCCCTGGTGCAGCCGCTCCAGCAGGGCCGGGTCGGCGGTCTCCAGGAACTGGTAGTAGGTGCCGGCGACCCGCAGCACCCCGAGGTTCCACGCGAGGTACCACATCTTGGACCAGGCCCGCCACAGGTCGAAGTCGCGGAAGGCGATGTACGACCCGGCGATCAGTTTGTCGTTGTTGTCCAGGATGCTCTGGTTGAGCGTCTCCAGATAGGCGAACCGGGTCGCCGAGTAGTCCCCGGCCGCGCGCGCTTCCAGGAAGCGCGGCACGAACGCCTCGATCACCGCCATCGTGTTGCCCATGCCCCGGCTGAACAGCGCGTCGATCGCCCCGGCCGCGTGGCTCATCAGCACCCAGCGGTCGCCGACCGTCCGGGACGAGGAGAACTGAGTGCGCCCGGTGGAGATCCAGCGGAACGCCGACGTGGCGCCGGCGAACTGGCGGCCGATCGACGGGAACCGCTCCAGGAACTCTGCCCACTCCTGCTCGGCGGTCACCCCCTCGCGCTGCGGCCAGCGCTCGACGTCCAGGTTGAGCCCGACGCTGACCAGGTCGGACTCGCTGCCCTCGCGGTTGTCGAAGGGGATCACCCACATCCAGCCGCCGTCGAACAGGTGGTGCAGGGTGCCCTCGTGCCACCGGTTCGGCTGGCCGCTGGACTCGGTGACCGCGTCGTAGGGCCGCACGCCGCGCAGGTGGGTGAAGATGGTCCGCGAGTTGGTCCGGAACCGGCACGGCTCCTCACGCAGCCCGAACGCGTCGGCCAGCACCGACGTCCGCCCGGTCGCGTCGATCACGTAGTCGCTGTGCAGCGTCTCGCCGTTGTCCAGCGCCACCACGGCCTCGTCCGGCCGGATGTCGACGGACTGCACCCGGACACCCTCCCAGGCCAGCGCGCCGTACTTCTTCGACGCCTCGAACAGGTATTGGTCGATGTCCGCGCGCATCAGGTGCGACTCCGGCCCGAACGGGCCCTCGGACACGCTGCACTGGGTCACCTCGAACGGCTCCTGCAGGCGCCCCTCACGGTGGTAGACGAAGCCGAAGTTGGTCTTGATCCCGCAGCGCCGGCTCGCGTGGTCGGCGATCCCGCCGCTGGTCGACACGTGCGCCAGCTCGGGCACGTCGTAGCGGGCGGCGAGCAGCCGCAGCAGGAAGGAGGTCTCGCCGATGGTCGACTCGCCGAGCGCGAACCGCGGGTGCCGGGCCGCGTCCACGATCGCCACCGAGACGCCGAGCCGGGCCAGGATGGCGGCCACCGTGCTGCCGCCGATGCCGCTGCCGAGGACCGTTACGTCGACGCGCCTGTCCATGCCTGATCCACCTTCCGGTTGACTGCTGAGGGGTCCCGTCGCTCGATCAGCGAGAGCAGCGGGCCGGTCGCCAGGGTGGTGATCACCGCCATGATCACCAGAATCGTGAAGAGCGGGGTGGTGAGCAGGCCGGCGGCCGCGCCCACGGCGAGCACCACCAGCTCGCTCAGCCCCCGGGTGCTGAGTAGCACGCCGAGGGTCAGCGCGTCGCGGCGCTCCAGGCCGGCGACCCGGGCCGCCCCGGCGCCGCCGACGATCTTGCCGAGCATCGCCAGCGCCACCGCCGCGATTAGGACGCCGGCGTCCCGGCCGGTCAGTGCGGTCACGTCGACCTGCATGCCGGCGATCACGAAGAACGCCGGCAGCAGCAGCCCGCTGCTCAGGTCGGCGGTCCGGGTGGCCACCAGCTCGGCGACGCCGTGCCCGCGCGGCAGGCTCAGGCCGACGAGGAACGGACCGAAGATGGTGTGCAGGCCGATGGTCTCGGTGAACCAGGCGGCCAGCACCGCGGCGACCAGCACCCCGACGAGCAGGGTCCGGGGTGCGAGCCGGTCCAGCACGCCGCGCCGGGCCAGGGCGGCCAGCGCCGGCCGGACCACCAGGACCATCAGCAGCAGGAAGCCGGCGATCGCGGCCAGCAGCACCCACGTCGGGTGCTTGCCGTGCCCGGTCAGCGCCACCACGGTGGCCAGCAGGAGCCAGGCCACCACGTCGGTGACCGCGGCGCAGGCGAGCGCGATCCCGCCGACCCGGGTGCCGGCCAGGCCACGGTCGCGCAGGATCCGGGCCAGCACCGGGAAGGCGGTCACCGCCATCGCCACGCCGATCAGCAGCAGGAACGGCAACCGGCCGCCGGAGGCTTGGTACCACGGCCAGATGAGCAGCGCGAAGCCGACGCCGAGCAGCAGCGGCAGCACCGTGGAGCCGGCCGCCACCGCCCCGATCGTGCGGGCCCGCCGCCCCAGCGTGACCGTCTCCACCTCCAGGCCGACCACCAGCATGAAGATGACCAGGCCCAGCTGGGCGATCATGGTGAGGTACGGGGTCGCCTGCGCCGGCAGCAGCACCTCGCTGACCCGCGGGGCGACCGTGCCGAGCAGCGACGGCCCGGCCAGGATCCCGGCCACGATCTCGCCGACCACCGGCGGCTGCCCGGCCCGCTCGAAGAGGAACCCGCCGAGCCGGGCCAGCACCACGATGAAGGCCAGGCTGAGCAGCACCTGGCAGAGGACCTGGCTCGTCATGCCGGGCTCTCCCGCCGGTCGGCGACCTCGTGGTAATACTCCACACCGGCCTTGGCCTGGGCGGCGGCCATGGTCCGCCGGGTCAGCCCGCCGGACTGCAGCTCGGACTGGTACGCCTGCAGGCGCGGCCAGGTCGAGGCGGTGAAGTAGGGGATCACCCGGCGGGCGAACAGCTCGTAGGAGCGGCGGGTGGCGTGCGGGTCGGCGATGTCCGACTGCTCGATCAGGAAGGTGCCGAAGCCGCCGCTGAGCTCCCACATCTTCTCGATGTGCCGGATCGCCTGCTCCGGCGTGCCGATCACCGCGGTGCCGGTGGTCATCAGCACGTCGGCGACCGCGTCCGGGTCGTCCAGGTCGACCGGCACGTTCACCGGGAGGATCTGCCGGATGTACTTGATGTACTCGGTCAGGCCGTAGCGCACCTCGGCGCGGGCCTGCGCCTCGGTCTCGGCGACGTGCAGCAGGCTCATCACCGACCAGCGGCTCCGGTCGAACCGCAGCCCGGCCTGCTGCGCCTCGGTGTCGGCGATCTCGGCGGCGGTGCGCAGCGGGTTCTCCGAGCCGGTGCCGATCGCGGCGGACGCGCCGAACGACACCAGGCCGGCGCCGAACCGGCCGGCCAGCTGGGGACCGGACGGCGACTTGAACGCGGCGACCCGGATGTCCAGCGGCCACTGATAGGGGCGTAGGTGCAGGGTGGCCTGGTCCAGCTCGAACCAGTCGGTCTTGCGGGTGACCGGCCCGTCGTAGCGCAGCAGCGCGGTGATCGCCTCGAGCGACTCGGCCATCATCCGCCGCGCCTGCATCGGATCGTGCCCGATCATCTTGGCGTCCAGCGGCAGCGCGCCCGAGCCGACCCCGAAGATCAGCCGTCCCCGGGTCAGGTGATCCAGCTGCACGATTCGGTCGAGCAGCAGGAACGGCTGATGGTAGGAGAGCGTCGCGACGCCGGTCCCGAGCCGGATCCGCCGGGTCCGCTGCGCCGCCGCGGCCACCATCAGCTCCGGCGAGGCGATGATCTGCCAGCCGCCGGAGTGGTGCTCACCGAACCAGAACTCGTCGAACCCCAGCCGGTCGCAGTGCTCGGCGAGCTCCAGGTCGCCCTCCAGCTGCAGGGTGGGGTCCTCCATCGGGTGGTGGAATGGAAAAAGCAACGCCCCGAATTTCATGGCCCCGGCCCCCTGCCCGCGAGTACGCCCACTGTAGACGCGAACCCGTCGATCGAGCAGACCCGGAATTCATCGGTGATGATGTGACCCGAGTCACTGCTAGTTGAGCGAGACCTCCCAGCGGCCGACTGGGTGCGTGGCCATCCCCGAGCCCGCATCGGCACGCCGAGCCCGTCGGTGGCCAGGACCAGGCGTCGATCCGGCTGGCAGAGCGACCGTCAGCGGTAGGTGAGCAGGCGCCGCTCGCTCTCCACATGGGTGTGCTCGTTGAAGGTGGACAGCGACAACCCGCTCCGCCCCGAGATCACCTTGGTCAGCCCGGTGTTCACCGACACCCGGTTGAGCGCCGCCCACACCGTCGCCAGCGTCCCGGCCGGCGCCTCCGCGCCCGCCGTCAGCAGCGCCGACACCATCGCGATCGGCCCGCCCGAGCTGACCACCACGATCTCCCGGTGCTGCCGCAGCAGCTCGGCGGCCGAGGTGAGCGCCGCCGCGACCCGCCGCCGGAAGCCGGCGAACGACTCCGCGTACTCGATGTCGAACTGGCCCGACGACCAGCGGGCCGTGGCCGCGTCGAACACCTCCTGGAACGCCCGGTCCGGCCGGTCGGCGAGGTTCAGCTCGGCCATCATCGCGGCCCGGTCCCGGTAGAGCGGCCGGTGGATCTCCACGACGTGCTGGAAGTCGAACTCGTTCCACCCCGGGTCGGTGCTTATCGGCACCGCCGTGCCGAGCCCGTCGAGCAGCCCGGCGGCGGTCTCCGCGTGCCGCCGCATCGTGCCGTGCAGCACCAGGCCGGGCTTGGCGCCCCGGGCCGCGAGCGCCCGCCCCAGCGTCCGCGCCTGCTCGTGCCCGAGCTCGGAGAGCGCGTCGTAGTCGTCCGCGCCGAACGACGCCTGACCGTGCCGGACCAGCAGCAGACGGGCCATCTCAGACCAGCTTCCGGACGACGGACAGCGGCAGCACCCGCAGCGCCACCCCGATCGGCACCCAGGGCCAGGCCGGCACATACGCCTTGACTTTGCGTTTCTCGATCGCCGCGACCATCGCCCGGACGCCCGTGACGGTGTCCACCATGAACCTGGCCCGCTGCGTGACGTGCTCGTTCATCTCCGAGCGGATGTAGCCCGGGTAGATCACCGACACATCCACCCCGGGCACCCGCTCGGACCGGACACCCTCGGCGATCGCGGCCACCCCGGCCTTGGTCGCGGCATAGGTGGTCATCGACTTCCGCATGCCGCGCAGCGCCGACATCGACGAGATCAACACCAGATGACCCCGTTTCTGGGTACGGAAGATCTGCAGCGCCGCCTCGGTCTGGGCGAGCGCCCCCACGAAGTTGACCATCGCGGTCGCCCGGTTCGCGTCGAACCGGCCGGTGCCCAGCGGCGCGCCCTTGCCCAGCCCGGCGTTGACGATCACCCGGTCGATCGCCCCGAACTCGTCGGCGAACTGCTGGAACACGGTGAACACCGCGTCGTCGTCGGTGACGTCCAGGGCCCGGACGCTGACCCGCCGATCGGGGTGCGCCGCGGTGATCTCGTCGCGGAGCTGGTCGAGGCGGTCGGTGCGGCGGGCGCAGAGCGCGAGGTCGTAGCCGAGCGCGGCGAACTGCCGGGCCATCTCTTCGCCGAGGCCGGCGCTGGCACCGGTGATCAGCACAACTCCTTGTGGCATGCGGACACGGTAGGTCCGCCTCAGTCCCTTTTCAAGATCACTACCAGGACCCGGAGGACCAGCACCACCGACACGATCAGCAGGCCGTAGCCGAGCAGCGGGAACAGGCCGACGCCGGCGCTGACCCGCGGCCCGTCGGCGGTGCCGAGCAGCAGGATGCCCATCACACCGGCGGTCGCGCCGATCACGGTGAGCAGCACCTGGTGGACCAGCCCGGTCACCACCCGCCGGTCCTGCTCGTCGGAGAACAACCGGATGTTCAGCCGCAGCCGGCCATTCTCCACCGCGTCGCCGATCCGGTCGATCCGCCGGGGCAGGTTGCGCAGCATCGGCAGCAGCGTGACCAGTTCCTGCTCCAGCGTGCGGGGCAGCTGCCGGGGGCCGAAGGTCTCGGCCAGCCGCCGGCCGCCGGCCTCCCGGGCCGCGCCGAGCAGGTCGAACCCCGGCCGGAGCAGCCCAAGCGTCCCCTCCAGGGTGGCGAACGCCCGGAACACCGCGGCGACCGCGGCGGGCACGCCCAGACCATAGGCGGCGACCGTACGCAGCAGCGCGGTCACCGCCGCGACCCCGGCCGAGCTGCCCGGCGCGGCGTAGCGGACCAGCAGCACGCCGAGCTCCCGCTGCAGGTCCCGCTCGTCCACGTCGCCGCCGTGGTCGGCCAGGTCGAGCAGCGCGTCGCTGGCGCCGACCGCGTCGCCGCGGCCGACGGCGGCCAGCAGCCGGCCGACCGCGGCCCGGGTGACCCCGTCGAGCCGGCCGACCGAGCCGAGGTCGAGCATGCCGAGCGAGCCGTCCGTGTCGACCAGCAGGTTGCCGGGGTGCAGGTCGGCGTGGAAGACCCCGTGCACCAGCACCTGGTCGAGCAGGCTGTCCAGCAGCGCCGCGGCGACCGCGTGCCGCCGGTCGTCGGCCAGCCCGGCCAGGACCGGCTCGGCAGCGCCCAGCGGCGTGCCGGGGAGCCGGCCCATCACCAGGACACGTTCCGAGCTCAACTCGCCGTACGCGAAAGGGACCCGGACCCCGCGCTCCGGGGAGGTGGCCAGCGCCGCGGCCATGGTCTGCAGGTTGTCCCGCTCGACGGTGAAGTCGAGCTCCTCGCGCAGCGCCTCGGCGAAGCCGAGCGCCAGCCGCCGCGCGCCGAACGACCGGCCCCACGCCGTGCGGGCCTCCAGCGTCGTGGCCAGCCGCAGCAGGATGTCCAGGTCCCGCTCGACGACGGTGGCGATGCCCGGCCGTCGCACCTTCACCACCACCGGGGTGCCGTCCGGCAGCCGGGCCGCGTGCACCTGCGCCACCGACGCCGCGGCCAGCGGCTCCGGGTCGATCTCGGCGAACACCCGGTCGCCGAGCTCGGCGTCGAGCACCGCGGCGATCTGCGGCCAGGGCACCGGCGCGGCCCGGTCCTGCAGCGCGGTCAGCTCCTCGATGAACTCGGCCGGCAGCAGGTCCCGCCGGGTGGAGAGCAGCTGCCCGACCTTGACGAAGGTGACCCCGCCCTCGTCCAGCGCGGCGCGCAGCGACCGGGCCAGCCGCCGCCGGGCCGCCGCCGAGTCCGGCCCGGCCGGCGGCCGCCCGCGCAAAAACCTGCCCAGCCCGTGCCGCAGCGCGATCCGGACGATCGTCGAATACCGCCGGGTCCGCGCGATCCGCCGCCGGGTGCCGCGCCACGCCTCGGCCGGCCCGGGCAGCGTGCCGGTCGGCAGCAGCACCTCGAGCACCACCAGCGCGGCCATCGCGAGCAGCGCGGACACACAGACGGCCGCCAGCATCAGCAGGATCGCCTGGCCGGTGGACACGTCGGTGGGATCCGGCGGGGCCAGCGCCGCCAGGATCGGCGAGATCACCACCGTGGCCAGGATCGCGGCCAGCAGGGTCCGGCCCGGCCCGACCGGCACGCCGAGCAGGCGCCGGATCACGGCGGCGAACAGCAGGACGGTCAGGATCAGGAACGGGATGAACAAGAGCACCTGCACCCGCCCGACCCTAGGGGAGGGGATCGTCGATGTCCGTCCCGTCATCAGTGGCGCTGATGACGGGTATCGCGAGATTCGTCTTCCCGAGCCGGGCCGGGCTGCCCGATCGTGGTCGGATGCGGGAAAAGCGATCCGGCCGGGCCGCCGGAAAGGGTCGTCGTGGTCACCGGCGCCGGGCAGGGCCAGGGCGCGGCCGAGGCGCGGCTGCTCGCCGCGGAGGGCGCGACCGTGCTCGGCTGCGACGTGCGGGCGACGCCGGTCGAGGACCTGGGCGGCGCCGAGTACCGGCAGCTGGACGTCAGCGACCCGGCCGGGTGGGCGACGCTGACCGCCGAAGTGCGCGACCGGTACGGGCGGGTCGACGGCCTGGTGGCGAACGCCGGAGTGACCTGGCGGGCCCGGCTCGCCGAGCTGGACCCGGCCGACCTGCGGCGGGTGTCCGAGGTCAACGTGACCGGGGCGCTGCTCGGCGTCCAGGCGGTACTGCCGCTGATGCCGGCCGGCGCCTCGATCGTGCTGGTCGGCTCGGTGGCCGCGCTGACCGGCCACTACCCGGTGGCCTACACCGCCTCGAAGTGGGCGCTGCGCGGACTGGCCAAGGCCGCCTGCCTGGAGCTGGGCCCGCGCGGCATCCGGGTGAACACGATTCATCCCGGCTACATCGAGACCCCGATGACCGCCTCGGCCGCGCCGGCGTTCCGCGCCGCCAACGTCGCGGAGACCCCGCTCGGCCGCACCGGCACCGTCGACGAGGTGGCCCCGCTGGTGCTCTTCCTGCTCAGCGACGAGGCGTCGTTCATCACCGGCGCGGAGATCCCGGTCGACGGCGGGATGACCGCCCACGGCGGCGTCAAATCCATCAGCGACGCGGTCCCGTGAGGTTGATTACGATCACTGCCTGGTGATCACGGGGGAGCGGATGGCGGACGACGAGCGGATCGGGACCTCGTACGGGTGGACCGTCGCGGTCGGCCTCGGCTGGTATGCCACGGTGATCAGCGCCTGGCTCGTCGGGCGGTTCCAGGTGGACGATCCGCACGCCTGCGACGGGCAGTTCGGGACCTGGTGCATGACCAGCGCGCACGCCGGGATCTTCTGGCTCTCGGTGGCCAGCCCGGTGCTGCTGGTCATGGTCGTGGTGATGCTGCTGATCGCGCGGCCGATCAGCCGGAACGTCCCCGCGCCGCCGCTGGCCGGCACCCTCGCCGCGGCCGCCTCCGGTGCGGTGGTGGCCTGTCTGGGCGGCGCCTGGCTGGTGCTCCGGTGAAGCGGCTCGGGCTCGGCGCGCTGTTCTGCGGGTGGCTGTGGGGCGTGCCGTTCCTGCTGATCGTCGGGCTGATCCGGCGCGACGCGGACGTTCCGGCGGGCGGATATCTGACGGCTGCGCTGCTGCTGAACCTGGTCGTACCGATCACCGGTCTGCTCGTGGCCCGCCTGCTGAATGACCGCTTCTGGTCGGGGCAGTTCAAGGGCGCGCTGGTCGGCGTGGTGGCGTTCCTCATGGTCTTGGCGGTGATCGCCGGCACCGGCGCCGAGCCCGAACCGGACCCGGAGCCGTCCCCCAGGGTCTCCCGATGTGTCCAGTTCAGCGGCGGCCACTCCTGCCCGGGCGGCTGACCGAAGACCCTTTTCCGGTACGACCTCAGCGCGCCCGGAACAACGTCCGGCTCGGCGCCTATGCGTACGCGGCTCGGGCCGTCCCGGTCGGCCTGGTCGCGGCGGTGCTGCCGGGGGCCGGTCCGGGCACCGGGGTGGGCTGGCTGCTCGCGGTCGCCGCCGTGATCCAGGCGTTCGATGTGGCGATCGGTGTCTGGCGGCGAGAGGCCGGGATGACCATCGGCGCCTCGTCGCTCACCGTCATCCACACGGTCACCGCGATCGCTCTCTGGTGACCTCTTTCGGCGCCGGACTGCCGCCGCGGCCGTCCGATGTGCACGATGAGTGGCGGACCCGACACCGAACCGAGGAGCTGACCACATGTGCACTGAGCCGGGCACCCATGGACTGACCCGCCGCGCGGCGCTGTTCGGCGGCGCGGGGGTCGCGGCGGCGGTCGCCGTCGGCGCGCCCGCCCAGGCCGCCGCGGGTGGCCGCGGCCTGCGCGACCTGACCTATCCGCTCGGGCCGGACACGCCGGCGTTCAGCCCGGGGGAGGAGGCGGTCCGGCGGACCGTCACCACGATCCCGGCCGACGGCTACCGGAATGCGGGCCAGTGCTCCGGGCTTCAGGCCGGGGTGAAGGCCCGCGCTGGGAGGGCCGCTAGGCCGGAGCAGTGCCTTAACCGGGCCGGTTCTGCTGCTCGATGTACTGCTTGACGAGGTTCAGCGGTGCGCCGCCGGCGGAGCCTGCGAAGTACGAGCCGGAGCAGAGTTTGTTGGCCTGGTAGTAGTGGGGTACCAGGTCGGGGAACTCTTGGCGCAGGCGGCGGGAGGAGACGCCCTTGAGCGAGTTGACCAGCCGAGCGACAGCGACCTTGGGTGGGAAGTTGACCAGCAGGTGCACGTGATTGTTCTCGCCGTTGAACTCGACCAGCTCTGCCTCGAAGTCGGCGCAGATGTCGCGCATGATCGCCTGCCTCCGGACCAGGTGCTGGTCGGTGAACACCTTGTGCCGGAACTTCGTCACGAAAACCAAGTGAACGTGCATCGCAAAGACACAGTGCCTGCCAGTGCGGATACCTTGAGGCTCGGCCATAAGCCAGCATGGGACAGTGATGGTCGTGCAGCTCCGTTACAACTTCCGGGTCACCCCGGACGCCGCCCAGCGCACCGCGCTGGCGCAGGCGTTCGGGTGTGCCCGCGTGGTTTTCAACGACGGACTCAGGCTGCGTCAACAGGCCCGCGAGGCAGGCGAGAAGTACCTCTCCGATGGAGACCTGTCGAAGCTGGTCATCACCCAGGCCAAGGCCACCGAGGACCGGGCGTGGCTGGGCGAGGTGTCGGCCGTGGTGTTGCAGCAAGCCCTCGCGGACCTGAACATCGCGTACCGCAACTTCTTCGCCTCGGTCACCGGAAAGCGCAAGGGCCGCAAGGTCGCCCCGCCCCGGTTCCGGTCGCGCAAGGACAGCCGGCAGGCGATCCGGTTCACCAAGAACAGCAGGTTCAAGGTCCTGGACAACGGCCGCCTGCGGCTGCCGAAGATCGGCGACCTACCGGTCCGCTGGTCGCGGACCCTGCCGTCGGACGCGTCCAGCGTCACGATCATCAAAGACGCGGCAAACCGGTACTTCGCCTCCTTCGTCGTGACCGTCGGCGAGGATGAGATGCTGCCGCCGGTCGAGCCGGAGATCGGCATCGACCTCGGTCTGACCCACTTCGCGGTCATGTCCGACGGCACGAAGGTGACCGCGCCGAAGTTCCTGCGGCGTGCGGCCCGCAAACTCAAACGGTTGCAGCAAGCTCTGTCCCGCAAGACCAAGGGCAGCAACCGCCGCAAGAAGGCTGTCATCAAGGTCGCCAGGGCGCACGCCCGGGTGGCTGACACCCGGCGCGACTGGCAGCACAAACTGTCCACGGCGATCATCCGCGACAACCAAGCGGTGTACGTCGAGGACCTGTGCGTGACCGGTCTCGGCCGGACCCGGCTCGCCAAGAGCGTGCACGACGCGGGCTGGGCCAGCTTCACCACCATGCTGGAGTACAAGGCGGCCCGGTACGGGCGCACGTTCGCCCGGGTGGACCGGTTCTTCCCGTCCACCCGGATGTGCTCGGACTGCGGACGGATCACCGAGAAGTTGGCGCTGAATGTCCGGGCGTGGGACTGCCCCTGCGGCAGTCACCACGACCGGGACGTCAACGCCGCCATCAACATCAAGGCCGCCGGGCAGGCGGACTTCAACGACCGTCGAGCGCAGGTAAGACCAGGACTCGTCCCGGCACCGCGCAGTGAAGCGGTAACCCGCCAGAACGCCGCGCGTGCCACGCGCAGCGTGGCTGGAATCGCCGTCCTTTAGTACGGCGAGGATGTCAATACATGCAGGAGTGGCGGATCATCGAGCACATCGGCACCCACGTCGACGCGCCCGCGCACTTCACCGCCGGCGGGCGCACCTCGACCGAGCTGCGGCCGGCCGAGCTGCTCCTGCCGGCCGTGGTGATCGACATCGCGGCCCGCGCCCAGCGTGATCCGGACACCGCGATCACCATCGACGACCTGCGCGCCTTCGAGCGCCGGCACGGCCGCATCCCGGACGGCGCCGCCGTGCTGATGTACTCGGGCTGGGGCGCCAAGGTCGGTGACCCGGACGCCTACCGCGGCACCGACGCGGCCGGCACCCTGCACTTCCCGGGGTTCGGGGTGGACGCCTGCGAGTGGCTGCTGCGGCACCGCCGGATCCGCTCGCTCGGCGTCGACACGCTGAGCATCGACCCGGGCGTCTCCACCACCTTCGACGCCCACCTGGCGCTGACCGGCGCCGACCGTTACGGCCTGGAGAACCTGGCCAACCTGCAGCAGATCCCGCGGCACGGGGCGACCATCTTCGTCGGCCTGATCCCCTACGAGGGTGGCTCCGGCGGTCAGGCCCGCGTGCTCGCCACCTGGTAGGAAGTCCGGCGCCGAAGCCGGCATGCGCAGCGGGGGAGGGGGTATGCGGCCGGTAACGATCAGGAGGCCGTCATGATCACTGCTCCGGAGCCGGCGAGTGGGCCGGACATCGAACGCCCGATCGACCTGCAAGATCTGCCCGACCATGCCAAGCCGGCCACCGTCCCGGCCCCGGGACACCGGCCGGACGAGGAACAGCCCAGCACCGCGACCCCGCCGGTCACGCCTGATGCAGGGCGGTGACCAGGGTTTCCAGCTCGGGGAGCTGCTCCGCCTGGGCGAGTGACTCCTCGAGCGCCCGGTCGTGGGTGGGCCGTGCCTGCTCCAGCAGCTCCCGGCCGGCCGCGGTCAGCTCGGTGTAGATGCCGCGCCGGTCGTCGGCGCACAGGATCCGGGTGAGCAGCCCGCGGTCCTCCAGCCGGGTGACCAGCCGGGTGGTCGCGCTGCTGGACAGCGCGGCGGCCCGGGCCAGCTGCTGCATCCGCATGTGCCAGCCGTCCTGCCGGCTGAGCGCGTCGAGCACGGTGAACTCCACCACCGACAGCCGGTGGCCGGCCTGCAGCTCCCGCTCCAGCGCGGTCTCGATCAGGCCGTGCAGGGCGGCGAGCCGGCGCCAGCCCTGCGCGCGGATCTCCACCGCGTCGTTGCTGATTCCCATCGCCGCCGTTCCCTCCGCTGTGCCGCCGAGACGCTCCTCACCCTACACCGCCTTGCGCGGATATACCGCGCCTGCAACTATTTAGCCGTTGCGCGTGCAACTAATGCACGCGCCGGTTGTTGCATGGAGGAGTTCCTCGTGCCCATCGCCCTGTATGCCCTCGCCATCGGCGGGTTCGGCATCGGCCTGACCGAGTTCGTCATCGCCGGCCTGCTCCCCGAGGTGGCCGCCGAGTTCCAGGTGACCGAGGCGGCCGCCGGCGGCCTCATCTCCGGGTACGCCCTCGCGGTCGCGGTCGGCGCGATCCTGCTCACCGCCGCCCTCGGCCGGGTCGACCGCCGCCGGGCCCTGCTCGCGCTGATGGTGCTCTTCATCGCCGGGAACCTGCTCTCCGCGATCGCCCCGACCTACGGCCTGATGCTGCTCGGCCGGATCCTCGCCGCGCTCTGCCACGGCGCGTTCTTCGGCATCGGCGCGGTGGTCGCCGCCGACCTGGTCCCGGCCGAGCGCAAGGCCGCCGCCATCTCGACCATGTTCACCGGCCTGACCGTCGCCAACGTGCTCGGCGTGCCGCTCGGCACCTTTCTCGGCCAGGCCGCCGGCTGGCGGGCCACCTTCTGGGCGATCGCCGCGATCGGGGTGCTCGCGCTGATCGGCATCGCCGTCCTCACCCCGGCCACCCCGGCCCCGCGCGGCGGCGGCCTGCTCGGCGAGTTCCGAGCCTTCGCCAGCGTCCAGGTCTGGCTGTCCATCCTGGTCACCGTGCTCGGGTTCGGCGGCATGTTCGGCGCCTTCAGCTACCTGGCCTACACGCTCACCGGCGTCAGCGGGTTCGGTGCCGGCGCCGTACCGTGGCTGTTGATCGTCTTTGGTGTGGGCCTCTTCGCCGGCAACATCCTCGGTGGCCGGGCCGCCGACCGGAACCTGCCGGTCACCCTGCTGAGTCTGCTCGCCGGCCTGGCCGTGGTGCTGGCCCTGTTCGCGCTGACCGCCGGCCACCAGGCCGCCGCGGTGGCCGGGCTGCTGCTGATGGGCGGGTTCGGCTTCGCCACCGTGCCCGGTCTGCAGATGCGCATCCTCGGCCAGGCCACCCAGGCGCCGACCCTGGCCTCCGGCGCGAACATCGCCGCCTTCAACATCGGCAACGCCTTCGGCGCCTGGCTCGGCGGCCTCACCATCACGGCCGGGCTCGGCTACCGCGCGCCGCTCTGGGCCGGCGCCGCGGTGACTCTGGCCGCCCTGCTCGTCTACGCCCTGGCGACTCGTCTCCGCAACGGTGAATTCAACCGCGCCGCCGGGGAACTCGTTCCGGTAACCCACTGAACCAGCAACGAAGGAAGACCATGACCACCATCCCCACCGTCAAGCTCAACAACGGCGTCGAGATCCCGCAGCTCGGCTACGGCGTCTTCCAGATCCCGGACGCCGACACCCAGGCCG